>DATBGO010000037.1:0-66282 GCA_036558005.1 Streptosporangiaceae bacterium
TGCCCAAGCCGTTCGCGTTCGCCGAGCTCGTGGCCCGGGTGCGGGCGCTGTCGCGCCGCGCGCCGTCCGTGCCGCCGGTGCTGCGCCGTGGGGACCTGGCCGTGGACCTTGCCCGGCACCGCGCCAGCCGCGGCGGCCGCCTGCTGTCGCTGACACGTAAGGAGTTCGGGCTCCTGGAGATGCTGCTGGCCGCCGACGGCGCCGTGGTCAGCGCGGAGGACCTGCTCGAGCACGTGTGGGACGCCCACGCCGACCCGTTCAGCAACATCGTCTCGGTGACGATGGCCCGGCTGCGGCGCAAGCTCGGCGACCCGCCGCTGATCGAAACCGTGGTGGGTAAGGGGTATCGGATGTGAGCCGCCCGCGGCTGACCGTCCGGGCGCGGCTGATTCTGCTGTATACCGGCTTGTTCGCCGTGTGCGGGGGGATCGTCGTGGCGGTCAGCTACACCCTGGTGGCGCGGCTGCGGGCGCAGGGCCAGGGGAATGGCCAGCAGCCTTCTGCCGGTGATCTGTCCAGGTTCGCGGCACGGTGCCGGTCCGAGGAACTGAGCGCGCATCCCGACGCGCGCGTCCTTGCCAAGTGCGCCGCGTACTTCCAGCAGCAGGGCGCGCAGGGCCAGCGTGACTTCACCCTGTCGCACCTGCTGCAGTACTCGCTGATCACGGTAGCGGTGGTCATCGCCCTCGCCGCGGTCCTTGGCTGGATCTTCTCCGGGCGGGCGCTGCGCCCGGTGCACCAGATCACGACGGCCGCCCGCGCCGCGTCCGAACACAACCTGTCCGCGCGGGTCGCGCCGACAGGTCCCCGCGACGAGCTCCGCGAACTGGCCGAGACGTTCGACGAGATGCTCGGCAGGCTCCAGGCCGCGTTCGAGGGCCAGCAGCGGTTCATCGCCAACGCCTCCCATGAACTGCGCACCCCGCTCGCCGTCATGCGCGCCACCGTCGACGTCGTGCTGGGCAACCCCGATGCCACGCCCGGCGACCTGCGCGGCATGGCAGCCGACATCCGCGCCGCGGTCGATCACGCCGAGCATCTCATCGGCGCGCTGCTCCTCCTCGCGCGCAACGAGCGCGGGCTCACCGTCCGCGAGGAGACCGACCTGGCCACGGCCGCCGAAGACGTCCTCGACACCGCCGGCCTGGGTGGCCGGCGGGTGCACGCCAGGCTGGAGCCCGCCGTCATCTCCGGCGATCCGGTGCTGGCCGAACGCCTCATCGCGAACCTGGTCGACAACGCGGTCCGGTACAACCACGCCGACGGCGACATCTGGATCAGCACCCGCACCATGGCGGGCAGCAGCCAGCTGACCGTGGCCAGCACCGGCCCGGTCATCAGCCCGGACGATATAGAACACATCTTCAAGCCGTTCCAGCGGCTCGGCGACCGCACCTCCCATGACGGCTACGGACTCGGCCTGGCCATCGTCGCGTCCATCGCCGTGATCCACGGCGGCACCGCCACCGCCCGCCCCCGCGATGACGGCGGCCTGACCGTCACGGTCACGATCCCCTCGGCCGGCACACCGGTCCAGGGCACCGGCATTCAGGCAGCCGGACGACCAGGTGTTCCACGCCCAGGCTGACGCTTACCCGTTTCACGGCCGCTGCCCATTCTGTTTAGCCCACGGCGGTCGCCGCGGAAATCACCGAGGCCGTTAAGCGCTCAGGACTGAGCCGGGCGGCGTTCGCCTCCCGGATCGGGACCTCCGCCTCCCGGCTGTCCACCTATGCCTCCGGCAAGGTAACCCCGTCCGCCACGCTCCTGCTCCGGATCCGCCGTGTAGCCGACCGGGAATCCGGGCGATGAGGGGTAACGAGGAAACCGTCCCCCGATCAGTACCAGGCACCCGGTCATCGTCCGCCTGATCCCACCGATCCGCCCGCGCGCTTCTCCAAGGCAGCAGATCACGGTCATGGGGGTTCTGAGATGATCGGGGTGCTGTCGGTTCGCGGCCAAATCCACATCTCCCAGGCGCGGCATCATCGCTGCGCTGGCGGGCCGCCGGGGGACATCAGCGTCACGCGATCGCGCTGGCGACTGTCTGGCTGACGAAGTCGATGTTCCGCAGGATGTCCTCGACTGGTACGGGGGCATGTCGTTGCCGTCCGGTTGCGTCAGGTCGCGGGAGCACGATCAGGCGGTCCACGCCAAGCGCCGCATACTGCTCGACGCTTCGCTCGTCGAAGGGACCGACCGGGGTCACGGAGATCTCGAGGCTGCCCAGCTCTGCGGGACGTTCATGGATTCCGGCGGCGCGCCCGAGCGCTTCGACCGACTGCTTCGCTTCGCCGGGTGTCAGGCCGAACCCGTACCAGCCGTTGCCCATCGCCACGGCGCGCCGCAAGGCGGGCGGGCTTTCACCGCCGATGACGATCGGCGGATACGGCTGCTGAACCGGGCGCGGGTATGCCGTGACGCCGGCGAATGACGCGAACTCGCCTTGGTGGCTGGCCGGGCTCCCGGTCCAGATCGCGCGCAGCGCGCGGATGTAGTCCTCCATCCGCTCGCCCCGCCGGCGGAGCGGGATGCCGAGCGCTTCGAACTCCGGCGCCAGGTACCCGGTGCCGACGCCGACGATCAGCCGGCCCCCGCTGACGACGTCGACACTGGCCAGTTCCTTGGCGAGTATGAGCGGATTCCGCTGCGGGAGGACGACTATCCCGCTCCCGATCCGCAACTCCCGCGTGTGTGCTGCGATCAAGGTCAGCGCGACACCTGTGTCGAGCAGCGGGGTCTGCGGGGGAAGCGGGGAACCCGCGACGATCGGGTCGGGGAGGACAATGTGCTCGCCCGTCCACACTGATTCGAACCCGGCGTCCTCCGCGGCCCGGGCCACTCGAATCGCGGCCGCGGGCTGGCCGCAGGTGCCGTAATTGATGGCGAACAGGCCGATCTTCACCGGGCGGGCCAGTGCCGGGCCGCCGTCACGGCACGCCGCGCGTCGCTGGTGACCGCGCTGTCCGGGGCACGGACATCCATCTAACCGTCCTCTCTGCGTGCCGCCGGATCTCGGCCGCTCACGGCGCCACGTTAGTGAAGAGCTCTGCGATAGCGCCAACGACTGTCTTGCATCCCTAAGATGCGTAATACGCATGGATGCCAGGATGCTGCGGACTTTCTGCGAGACGGCGAGGCTGGGCTCGGTAACGGCTGCGGCGCAAGCGCTCGGCTATACCCAGTCAGCCCTGTCGCGCCAGCTCACCGTGCTCGAGGCCACGGTCGGAGCGAAGCTTTTCGACCGCCGCGCGCGAGGGGTCAGCCTGACCGAGCACGGGCGCTCGTTCCTCCCTCATGCCGAGGCGCTGCTTGAGAGGCTCGATGCGGCCCGCCGCGATCTGCAAGCCCTCGACGAGCTCGAGCAGGGCCGGCTACGGGTAGGAGCCTTCCCGACTGCCGTCGCGGTGCTGATCCCCCGCGCGATGGCAGCCTTCCAGGCGGCACATCCCGCCGTGTCCCTCTCGCTGGTCGAGGGCACGACCCGACACCAGCTCGTCCGCTTGCTGGATGGCGTGGCGGATGTCGCCATCGTCAGCGCCTTTCCCGGGCAGGCGCTCGACGAGAGGCAGTTTCAGCTCACGCACCTGTTCGACGACGCGATGCTGATCGGCGTTCCGCGGGACCACCCGCTATCAGGCCGGCGCTCGCTTCGCCTGGACGAGCTCGCCGGTGAGCGCTGGATCGGCGCAGACACCAGCGACGACGACCGCCTCCTGGGCCCCGGGCAACTGCCGCTCGCGCCTTCGCCGCGGCCAGGCTTCGTGGTGCGCGAGTGGACGGCGAAACTCGGCCTGGTCGCGGCCGGGCTCGGCATCACGCTGGTGCCAGCGCTAGCAGCAGCAGCGGTCCGGCCCGACATCACGCTTGTGGGTTTGCGCGGACAGGACGCCCGCAGGCGGGCGATCTACGCCGCGACCGTGCGCGGCCTGACGCAGCCGCCGGCGACACGCGAGTTCTTGCGCATCCTCGAACTCACCTCGAATCAGCTACAGGAGAAATACGCGAAGGCGGCCCGTGCCGCGGATCGGCCGCAGCCGGGTACCGGGACTCAGAGCACGGCCTGGTCAGCTGAGCACGCGCTTGGTGAATGTTCTGATGCCTAGGTAACCGAAGACTGCCGTCCCGCCGGACAGCACCGAGAGGATCGCCCACATCGGCAGGTGCCCGACCCCGGGTGTGAGCACGGACCGCAGCCCCTCGGCCATGTAGACCATGGGGTTGGCCAGGACCGCGATCTGCAGCCAGCGGATGTGATGCAGCGCCGACCAGGGATAGTAGACGCACGCCAGCATCGTCGCGGGCAGCAGGATCGCCGCGAACAGCATCTGCGTCTTCCGGGGATCCATGATCGTGCCAAGCAGCAGCCCGAGCGAGGCGGCCAGCAGCGAGCCGGTGACCAGGATGACGGCCAGCAGCGGCCAGCTGGTGACGTGCACGTGCGGTGCCTGTCCGGCGGTGTGCACCAGCAGCACGATCGGGAACACGATCAGCGCGCCGATGAACGACTGGATCGCCCCGGCGATGATCTTCTGTACCCCGAGCAGGCTGACGGGCACCGGGGCGAGCGCCCGGTCTTCGATCGTGCGCTGCCACGAGAACTCCATCACCAGCTGGAAGGTCACCGCCATGATCCCTTGAATGAGCAGCATGGACGCCATCAGGCCCGGCACCAGGATTGTCGCGAACGTGATCCCGCCTTGCCTGGCGGCAGGCCCTCCGGGCCGCACCCCGCCGCCGATCTTGGGCATCACGTAGGTGAACACGAAGACAAACAGCAACGGCTGCACGACCGCGCGGGCGAATATGACGATGGCCTTGCGGCGCAGCACCCGGAACTCACGCGCCATCATCGCGGCGAACGTCTTCCACAGGGTTGGCCGCGGCGCGGGCGCGGCAGCGATCAGGGCGCCGACGCCGGGCGCCGCGCGGCCGGGCTGCCCGGCGGCGGACGGCGCGGCGGCGGAGCGCGCGGCGGCCTGCCCGGCCGCCAGTTCTGGCCGTGGCGTCGCCGGGGTGACTGAGGTCATTCCCGGTACTCCCGTCCGGTCAGGGTCAGGAAGACTGTCTCCAGGCTCGGCCTGAGCTGGGTGGCGTCGCGCACGGTGAGCCCGGCCCGGGCTCCCGCCGCGATCAGTTCGCCGAGCACGCCGCCGGGCTCGGAGGTGAAGACCCGGACCCGGCCGTGATCGGCCTCAGCCCTGGTGACGCCGGGCCGGCCCGGCAGGCCGGCCGCCAAGGCGAGGTCGCCGGGCACCGGCTCCTCGTAGTTGACCGTGATCACCGTGTCCGCCCCGGCGTCAGATTTCAGGTCCCGGACCGTTCCCGCCGCCAGCACCTCGCCGTGATCGATGATCGCGACCCGGTCGCAATGCTCCTCGGCTTCCTCCATGTAGTGGGTGGTGAGCAGGATCGTCTGGCCTTCCTGGCGCAGCACCCGCAGGATGTCCCACAGGTTCACCCGGGTCTGCGGGTCCAGGCCGGCCGTGGGCTCGTCCAGGAACAGCACCTCCGGGCGGTGCACCAGCGCCCGGGCGATCAGCAGCCGCCTGGCCTGCCCGCCCGACAGGTCGGTCGCCATCGCCTTACGCCGGTCGCCAAGCCCGAACGCCTCGACCAGCTGGGTCGCCCGGCGAACGGCCTGCCGCCGCCCCAGCCCGAAGAACCGGCCCCGGAACTCCAGGTTCTCGGCCACCGTGAGCTGCATGTCCAGGGTGTTTCTCTGAGTCGCCACCCCGATCCGGCGCTTCACCCCGACCGGGTCGGCCACCACATCGACGCCGGCCACCAGGGCCCGGCCGCCGGTCGGCAGCACCAGCGTCGTCAGCATGCCGATCGCGGTGGACTTGCCCGCCCCGTTGGGCCCGAGCAGGCCGAAGACCTCACCGCCGCGCACGGCCAGGTCGATGCCGCGCACGGCGGGCACGTCACCGCGCGAGGTCTTGTAGGTCTTCCGCAGGCCGTCAGTCCGGATCGAGACCCGGGCGCCCCGCGGGGCCTGCGCCACCGCACCCCGCGCCCGTACGCCGGCTGAGGTCACTTCGCGCTCCTCTCGCACCATGCGGCCGGACGGCTCAATAGCCAAGGTGGCGGGCCAGCACAGTGATCCTTTCCCTGGCGCCGTCGCTGATCTGGCACCCGGGGCTGATGACGTCATGGGCGGGCGGGGGGACCGGGCGCAGGACTGGGTCGTTCAGGAACTTAGGGTCACCGCCGCCGAACCCAGCCTCCTTGCCCCAGCTGGCGAATTCCCACCGCTCCGTCTGGATCATCCGGCCGATGATCGCCTCGTCGTGGTCGAGGCCAAGCCAGCACAGAACGTGCGGAAGCCAGCCGCGTGGCCGGCCGATCAGGTCTTCCGCGCGGACGCGCATCCACTGCCACTCCGGCAATCCCCGCAGGGCCTGCACGATCCGCAGGTGGCATGCGTACCAGTCCAGCAGGCACCGCCGGACCCGCTCCTGGTAGGTCATCTGCGGCGGGAAGAGGAACGTGTCATACAGCGAGAGCATGGACCGCAGGGTGCTGACCGGATGCCTGACCAGATGCAGGTACCGTGCGTTCGGGTACGCGCGCATGCACGTGCTGAGCGCCTGGGCCGATCCGACGGTGAGCGGCGATTTTTCTACCCCGGTCAGCGGGCTGATCAGCCCGAGCAAATGGTCCATGACCTGTTTCGGGGATTGCGCCGATCGTTCCCGGATCCATTCGGCCGCGCGGCTGAGGGCGGCCGGATCCTGACGCCCCTCGTGAAGTTGCGCGACCGCCCGGGCCAGGCCGGTGAGCTGCACCCACCCGTTCTTCACCCCTGGCCGGTTTGCCGCTGCGATCCGCTCGCCGAGGGCCTGGCTGGTGAACAGGCTGGTCTCGGGCAGGCCGTAAAGCGACGGGTGCCCGGCCAGCAGCGCGATCGAAACCGTGGAGTACGAGCGCGCAGGCGCGAGCAGGAACACCGGATCGGGTGAACCGCCGGGCTGGCCGGGTCTGGTGCCGGAAGCTCCGGTTAGCGAGTCCGAGATCATTGCCGCCATTCGTTCTGGGGTCGTGGATTGCGAGGATGTCCTGGCGGCCCGGGCCAGGCCCGTGGCCTGGCCCGGGCGACCAGTGGCGGTCGGGGTGCAGTTCAGCTGACTTAGCCGCGGTGCGTGTTTAGTGAGGGGGCGGGTTCACGCAGCCGCAGTCACACCCGCAGCCGCAGCCGCAGCCGTTGTCGGCAGACGAGATATTCACGTCCGGGAGCGGATCGATGAAGCCGAACACGGGTGCGATGGTGTCGGGGTTCTCGGTGAGCAAATCGCGGGCGACATCTTCCCTCGCGGTCGCGCTTACCTCGAACGCCTCGACGTCGAGAAGACCCTGCATAGTTCCTGGCATTGCACTTCCTTCCCTTTGTGCCGGTCATGGCCGGTGGGCCACGCTTGATATGTGCGGAATCAGCTCTGCCCGTCACCGCCAGGCGGCCAGCCGATGGCAGCGGTGAACAAATGGGCCAGGCGGTCATCGCCCGTGCGGAGCGACCGGCTGATACTGCTGCTGGCCCGGCCGAACAGGCACCCGGACAGCCCGGTGGAGAGAGCGGCCAGCATTGCCGCGTAGCCGAGTGTCCCGGCTCTGACCAGCAGCCGCTGATAGCCGTGCTGGGGGCTGCGGGCGCGGGCCTTGTCGAGGCTCCCGTGGATGAGCAGCAGCGCGGGTGAGGACGCATAACTGGAACGCAAGTCGCTACGAAGCCCGTCCCCCGCCACCGGGACAAATCGTCGGTCCGCCGGAAGGTACCGGAATATCCCTCGCGGCAGGCCGGTGACATCCCACCCGGCGACCGCGATCCCGATGCCGCAATCGCCATGCTGCGGGGTGGGCCAGGTGGCCCGTTCCGCCTCGATTCCGGCCTGGCAGGCGAACTCGAGCAGGTCGACTGGAACGGGCCTGGACGCGAACTCCCGGACCGAGCGCCGTCCGGCCAGCGTCCGCGCCAGCGCTGGTGGTGCCTGCGGGCGCGGCCCTGCTGGCCTGACGTCCGCGTGCGCCACCGAGCTGCCGGCCGCCTGCCACAATCGGCGCAGTGCCGCTTGTTCAGTCATCAGGACCATCAGCGGATTCCTCCTCGGTTACCAGGGCCACGGCGGTCGGGATCTCGTCGTCCGGTCTGAGTTCGAGCACGGCAGGAAGGCCGCTGTCCCAGTCCGGCGCGAAGTCGACACGCAAACCCAGCTGGCTGGCCACGACGGTGAGCTGGGCGGCGGCGACGCCGGCGTCCAGGTGCGCGAGACGGTAGCCGAAGCTGCCGTATTTGCGGCCGATGCGAGCCACGTCGGCGGCGAACACGAGCACAAGACAGTGCTGCCGGGGCCGGAGGCCGGTTCCGGCCAGCAGTAGCGCCGCATCGGCCGGCCGGGCACGCACCGCCAGCAGCCGGTGGGTCAGGTCGTCGTAGGTCGTCAGCTTCCCCGCGACAGCGCCGAAACCCTCCCCGGAAGCTGCCAGGTAAAGCCGCACCGATGCCAGGTTCCCTCCCGTCGGCGCCCACCGGGACAGATCCGCGGGGTCGGCGGGCGCCCGGCGGCCGGCGACCCGGGCTAGCAGCGTCGCGAGGGCGGGCATCCCCAGCCGCGAGCCAGCCGGGCCGTCGCCGCCGCCGCCGTCGGCCATGGCGGCCGCGGGCAGCGAATATGACGGGCCGGGCAGGAAGGACGGCCGCTGGGTGGCGAGTTCGGCGAGGAACCGGCGATAACTGGCTGTTTCCGGGCTCGGGGGCATCAGCCCGGACGGCGGGTGCTGGACACTCCACTCGTACGCGGCGGCCGCATCGGCCGGGTCTGACGAGGCGAGCAGATCCCCGCACCGGGTGCAATCGGGGTACGGGAGCGCCAGCAGCTTCTGCTCGGTGGCGCCGGTCAGCGACGCGATGAGCACCGTGCCGAGCGAGCTGACCGCCCTGACGCAACCGATCGCGGCAACCGCCTCGTCCGCCAGCATCGCGGCGAGCACCTGATCCGCAGCCATCTCCGCGATGCCGCCCAGCCCCGCATGCTCCGCTGAGGCGCCTGTCCCGGCTTCAGGCAACCCGGCTCTGCCGCGGCTCCAGCAGCTGGCGCATGCGGTGTGATCCCGGTAGAACAGAGGACCGACTTCGATCGAGGCGGCTTGCCTAGCCCCGCGCAGCAGCGGAACGCCGTAGCGCCTGCATGCGGTCTCGGCAGCCCCCAGCATGCTCCCGGCAGGGTCATCGCCGGCCAGCACCACGAGCGGGCGCGCGGCCCCGGACAGCTCCTGCACCGCTGCGGCGATCGCGGCCAGGTTGTCCGGCTCCCATCCGATGACCCGGCCGGCTCCGCAGCAGCGCAGGTCAGCGCGAACCGCATCCGCCACCGGGCCATGTCCCACGACCAGCACGGCGGAAGCCGAGAGCGCTTCCGACTGCTCCTGCGAGTTCCGGTACCGGCTGGTCGCGTGCACGACCCTGGACAAGAACGCCGCGGCATGTTCTGGAGCGTCGCGGCAAACGGCGTTGAGCGGCGCGCCGCCGTGCTCGACCAGGCCCGCTTCCCGGAGCACGGACAGGGCCCGCGCCAGCTCCGCTGCGCCCATGCCGAGAAGCCCGGCGATGTCAGCGACCTTCCGGCCGCCGTCGAGCAGCGGGAGCAGCCGGGGGATCAGCTCCCCCGCCGCGCCGGTGAGCCTTTGCCGCTGACGGCCACCCACCACGATGAGACTGTCCTCGTCCGTGACGACCGCATGTTCACGGCAGAGCCGGACATACGTGCCGGCGTCAATAGTTCCGCCGCCGGCGAGCGCGGCCCCGGCAACCGGGCCGACCGCGCCACCGGGGAGCGCGCGGTTACCCGCCATGGCGGACAGCACCGTGCGGTCCGGGCCTTGCCGTACCGGTCATCGTTTTCCGGCCGGCCGTGATGGCGGCGGCCAGCGCGGCGAGCACGTCGCTGTCACCACGACGGCGCGGGCGCCCGCAGCGGGTACAGCCGGGCCGGGCAGCCACTCGGTGTGCCCGCAATCCGGGCCCGAGAACGTTGACGGACACAACCTGGCCGGTCACGCTCCCTGGCGTCGCCGCAAGGCGCCCGAGCACGACATGCGCCAGCGCGGCGGCAAGCCGGGCGTGATGGCAGAGGTAGCCCCGCGGCCCGAGCCGGCCGTCAAGGTCATAGGCGTGCAGGACGGCCGCGGATGCCGTCCGCTGGTCGTCATGCTGCGCCTGCCAGGCCGCGAAACAGCTGAAGCAGGCGCCGCGACCCGGCACGACCAGCGGGCCCACCCGCAGATGCGGGTGATCCATGACGATCGGAAGCCACGGGCGCCGGTACTCGAAGGCCAGTTCGTCGGCCGTGCCGCACAAGGCCGGCCAGGGCCGCCACAGCCCGACTACGACCGGGCCGGATGCACCGGCGAACGCGGCCTTCAGCTTGGTCAGGACCGCGCCGGGACCGGCTGCCGCCGTAACATGGACGGCCATCGCGGGCTGCGCCGGGGCCTGACCCCGCGGTGGAGCGCCGGGCGTGGCCAGATCCGCCATGAACCCGGCCACCCGCTCACCGAACTCACCCACCGCGACGACCGCCGGACGGTCGTCCGGCGGTTCCCGCCTCGGGGTACCAGGAGACTGGGTCATCGGCAGTTCCCTTACGCGAATGGCTGGGGCCACGGATTCAGCTCCTCCTCGGGCAGCACCCGGTAGCCCATCCGGGCGGGCGCCGAATACAGTCGCGGATGGGCCAGGAAACGAGCGAGCGGGCGGGTCGTCATCGGCTGCAGGCCAGGGATAACGGCGCAAAAAGCGGTCAGTCCCGCGTCGCGGAGTTCGGGGGTGGTCCGGTCCACCGCGACCGTCTGCATGCCCGCGCCGGCCAGCACATCGACCAGCTTGTCCAGGCGATCGCCGGGATCGGCGGGCAGCGGCTCTCGGTCCCGCGGGATGCGATCCGCCGCGCCCTGCACGAGGAAGGCGAACCCCTGGGCGTGCTCGGGCAAGCCCATGTACCGCATCCCGTCCGCAAGAGCGGTGAAGTCAGCGACGTCGCTCTTGACGGGGGCGGTCCTGGCCGGGTCGGCTGGCGAGACGCCCCGGCGAAAGCGGGCGGAGTCTGTGAGCACCTTCTCGGTGGCCTCCGCGAGTGTCACTCCGGTGGCGCACGACACCGCCTGCCGCAGGACCGGATCGTGCTCGGCGACGGTCAGGCAGTAAGCCGTCGGCACCCCCAGGTCGCTGGTCGCGTCGAATACCAGGGCGTTGACGAAATGATCGGCATACCAGGTGAGGAGCTCACGCGAGGTGCCTGTGAGCTCCGTGCCCGGCACCGGCGGCAGGGGAAGCATCTGTGACCAGAGCACCTCGATGATGTCTCGCTCGATCACCTCGCAGATCGCGGAAAGAAGCGCGCGCCGGGGATCGGTGTGCACCGCATACCCGGTGGAGATCGCGTGCCAGAAATGCTCGCCGGGAACCCGGTCGGCGATGCCATAACATGCCATGACAGCCGGCACCCAGGTCGGTGCGCCAGAACAGAGGTCGATGCCCCGCGCCCAGCGGATCGTGGCGTCGGAGCTGAACGGGACAAGCGGGCAACCGGGGGCGGCATACTCCGTTTCGCTGCATCGCGGCAATTGGGCGAGATCAAGAACGTTGCCGTCCAGTTCCGCGGCCCTGCCCCAGGTCCACCCTTCTGGCGTTGCCCCGCCCGCGCCTGCGATATGCGCGGCGTTATGCATCTCATACGTAATGCCGGCGTACCTTTCAGCGGCTTCCGCCAGCGCAATGGTCCTGGCGGATTCGGCGCTGAAAGCGCACCCGTACCCGGCGCGGCCCTCCGAGTTCCACGTTGCCGGGCCCAGGGCCGCGTGACTCAGCACCAAGGCCGGCAGGCCACGTACCGGCGTGGTGCTGCGCAGCTGGCTGACCACGCCAAACGGCGACACCAGCCGCATCAGGTCCGCCAGACCCCGCTCCCGCGGGCAGTCAGCTTCCATGATGTGCAATGCGCATGGTCAGGTCCTTGTCTTTCTCGTGTTCTTCGCGGCCCGCACTTGATTCTCGGGGAGCGTCACTGGATGCTGTCTGGACGCCGTCTGGATGGCGCGGGGAGGTGGGGCCATATCGCCGGCGCGGAGTCACTGCGGCTTGAGGTCCTGGGCCCGGTGCGGGCCTGGCTCGGCGAGGCCGAGCTAGCACTCGGGCCGCCGATGCAGCGTGCGCTGCTTGCCAGGCTAGGGATGCAGCCGGGCCAGCTGGCTACCCGCAGTGAACTGATCGACGCGCTGTGGGGCGAGGCCCCGCCGGCCAGCGCCGCCAACAGCGTGCACCACTACGTCGCCGCGCTCCGCGGTGTACTCGAACCCGGCCGCGGGCACCGGGCGCCGGGCCGGGTGCTGACCGCGGCATCGTCGGGGTACCTGCTGCGGCTGGACCCGGGACAGGTCGATGCCGCGCTGTTCGCCCGCTTCCTGCGCGCGGCACGCGAGGCGCACGCGGCTGGTCACCTGGACACAGCCGCCGCGTCGTTCGATCGCGCGCTCGCGCTGTGGCCGGCAACGCCCCTGCCTGGCATCCCCGGTCCGTTCGCGGAAGCGGAGCGAGCACGGCTGGCCGAGCAGTACTGGACCGCGGTCGAGGACCGCGCGGACGCTCTCCTGTCATCCGGGCGCGCCGCCGACCTGACCGCCGAGCTGGTCGGGCAGGTGCGGGACCAGCCACTTCGGGAGCGGCTGCACGGCTTGCTGATGCTGTCGCTGTACCGCTCCGGGCGGCGGGCCGAGGCGCTGGCAGTCTTCCGTGACGCCCGGCGGTTGCTGGTCGGGGAGCTGGGCATCGAGCCAGGAACCGCGCTCCAGCGCTTGCACCAGCGAATTCTGGCTGCTGATGACGCGCTGATCCCGAAGCAGGCCAGCCGGACCGTGGAGACGGTTCAGCCAATCAAGCCGCGGCCGGTGCCACCGGCTCCGCCGAGGCCACCGGCGATGCCGCCGGCCCAGCTGCCCCATGACGTCGAAGGCTTCACCGGCCGCGAGGCCGAGCTGAGCCGGATGTTCGCCCTGGTGCCCTGGCCAGCGAGCGGCGACGGCGGGCCCGCGCAACCTGGGCCGGTAGTGATCCTGCTGATCGACGGGGCCGCCGGGGTGGGTAAGACGGCACTGGCGCTGCACCTCGCGCACCGGGTCGCGGCGTCCTTCCCGGGCGGGCAGCTGTTCGCGGACCTGCGCGGATTCACCCCGCGCTCCGACCCGGTCAGCGCCGATGAGGCGCTCAGTTACCTGCTGTCCGGGCTCGGCACCGACCCGCAGCACATCCCGGCCGACCCCGATCACCAGATCGCGATGTACCGCACCCTGACAGCGCGCCGGCGCGTGCTGATCGTGCTGGACAACGCAAACTCCGCCGAACAGGTCCGCCCGCTATTGCCCGGAACCGGCCCGTGCCTGGTGCTCATCACCAGCCGCAACCGGCTGGATGGCCTGGTCGCCAGTGATGGCGCGCACCGCATCGCCCTGGGCGTGCTCAGCCCGGCCGAGGCGACCGCGCTGCTGCGGCGATTCTGCCGGGACGGCCAGGTCGCCGCTGAACCCGGCGCCGCCGCGGACCTGGCCCGGCTGTGCGGGTACCTGCCGCTGGCTCTGCGTATCGCCGCGCAGCGCGCCTCGGCCCGCCCTGGCGGCACCCTCGCCGACCTGGCTGGCGAGCTGTCCCGCGAACGCGGGCGTCTCGACCTGCTCGCCGCCGACGACCTGACCTCGGTCCGGGTCGCGTTCAACTGGTCTTATCGCGCCCTGCCGCCAGATGTCGCCGAGGCCTTCCGCATGCTCGGCGCGCATCCCGGGCCGGACATCACAGCGCCCGCGGCCGCCGCGCTGCTCGGCGTCGCGCCAGACCGTGCGGGTGCGCTGCTCGGCGAGCTCGCGCGCAGTCACCTGATCGAGGAGGACGCCGCGGGCCGCTACCAGTTCCACGACCTGATCCGCAGTTATGCCGCCGAGCAGGCCGCCGGCCTGCCGCCAGGCCGGCTAGCCGGCGGCATGCGCAGGCTAGCCGGGTGGTACCTGCACACGGCCGATGCCGCCGATTTCATCCTGGACCCACGGCGGCCGCGCATCCCGCTTGAGCCGCCCGGGCAGGAATTCCGGCCGATGCGATTCGGCTCCTACGCCAGCGCGCTCGACTGGTGTGATGCCGAGCGTGACAATATCCTCCCGGTCACCCGCCACGCCGCCGATACCGGCCTGCATGCCCCCGCGTGGCAGTTGCCCGTCGCCCTGTTCGGCTACTTCTACCTCAGGAAACCCTGGACCACCTGGCTTGCCGCCACCGAGACCGGCCTTGCCGCCGCCCGCCGCGCCGGCGATCCGCTAGGCCAGGCCGCCACCCGCACCAGCCTGGGCATCGCGCATGCCGAGTTGCTGCGGCCCGAATCCGCCATCGACCACCTCAGCCAGGCACTCCCGCTCGTGCGGGAACTCGGGCATCCCGGCGGCGAGGCCATCATCCTGGTGATCCTCGGCGCGGCGCACCGCGACCTGAAGCTCTACGCCCAGGCCATCGGCTACCTGCATCAGGCTCTGGTCATCTGGCGCGGCGCCGGCGACCGCTGGGGCCAGGCCATCGCGCTGCAATACCTCGGCGAAACCCACCTCTGCACGCGCCGATCCGGGCAGGCGATCACCGAACTGCGCGAAGCGCTGCGGATACGAACCGGCATCGGCGACGAGTACGGGGCCGCGTGGATACGGCACGACCTGGCCGCCGCGCATCAGCAGACGGGCGACTTCAGCACCGCCGTCAACCAGCTCCACCACGCTCTCGCGATCCGCCGCAGAATCGGCGACCGCTGGGGGGAAGCCAGCACCCTCGGCCTGCTCGGCACCACCCTGGCCGCCGCGGGCTGCCATGACCAGGCCCGCACGGCCCTCAGTTCGGCACACGGCATCTTCACCGACCTCGGCGACCCCCGCGCAACTGAAATCGACGATCAGCTTCGCCGCCTCAGCCCGCCGGGCGTCACGAAGCCAGCACCCGCGAGTACGAGCAGTTCGCCAGCTTCCACGTCGTGATCGAGGAACATCTGGCTGTCCCATTCAGGGGCCACCGTCGTGGGCGGCGTCATACAGATCCAGATAGCCCTGGACGGCTTCCCACAGGTGATGCTCGGGATAACGGCCGAACCCGCGATGCTCGCGCCGCCAATCATGATCCCAGTAGCAGGCATGCACCGCGCGCAGGCGGTTAAGCGCCGCACCCAGTTCCTCCGCCAACTGCTCCCGCTCGGCATGTGGTGATGGCGCCAGCCGGGCAATGTCACCCAGCCGGCGCTCAGCGAGCGCCCGCAGCACGGCCTCGTCCGGGCCTTCCTGGGACCAGGTGGCGCATGGCTGGGCACCGACCTTGTGGGCCACGATGCTCAGGGTCCTGCGGTGTTCACTGCGTACACCTTGCTGTTGTCGCTGCCGAAGTAGATGGTGCCGTTAGCCACCGCCGGACTGGATTCGACTGCCCCTTCTGTGGCGTAGGTCCAGCGGACGCGGCCGCTGACAGTATTCAGGGCGTACACCTTGCCATCCCTGCTGCCGGCGTAGACGGTGCCGTTAGCCACCGACGGGGCGGTTTCGACCCATCCTGTTGCTTGGGCCCAGCGGAGGTGGCCGTTCGCGGCGTTCAGGGCATACAACTTGCCGTCCTTGCTGCCGACATAGACGATGCCGCCGACCACCACGGGACTAGACCAGACCCACCCTCTGGTGAGGTGGGCCCAGCGGACGTCGCCGTTGGCGGCGTTCAGGGCGTACACCTTGTCATCACTGCTGCCGACGTAGACGGTGCCACCTGCCACCACGGGGCTGGAGAAGATGAACGCTCCGGTTTGATGGGCCCAGCGGATGCGGCCGTTGGCAGTGTTCAGGGCGTACAGCTTATTGTCGCCGCTGCCGATGTAGACGGTATGGCCGGCTACGGCGGGACTGGAGACGATGTAGTAGCTGGTGCGCCGAACCCAGCGGACGTCGCCATTCGCAGCGTTCAGGGCGTACACCTTGTCATCCCTGCTGCCGACGTAGACCGTGCCACGAGCGACCGCGGGGCTGGAGACGACGGAGCCTTCGGTTTTAAAGCGCCAGCGGAGGTGGCCGTTCGCGGCGTTCAGGGCGTACACCGCGTGGTCATCACTGCCGACGTAGACCGTGCCGCGAGCGACCGCGGGACGGGACTGGACTTGGCCTCTGGTGGTATAGCGCCAGCGGAGGTGGCTGTTCGCGGCGTTCAGGGCGTACACCGTGTGGTCATCACTGCCGACGTAGACCGTGCCGCCGACCACCAGGGGATTGCAGTGGACCGGGCCTGCGGTCTCATACGTCCAGGCTGGTGCGCGGGGGGTCTCATCAGAGGAGCCAGGAACCCGGGACGGCCCGGAGGGGAGGTCGACCGCGAGGAGCAGGCCGATGACCAGGATGCCAACTCCGGCAGCGATGATCATCGGGCGGCGCCTAATGCCATACCCGCGGCGGAAGATGCTGCTCCCAGCCCGGAGCAACCGCCCTGGCGGCGCGAACGCGGACGGGAAGCCGTTTCGGTGCATGGTGCGGTCGCAGAGTTGCGCGAGCATGGCGTCGGCGACTTCGCGGGCGGGCTTCCCCGCAGGGTCGGCGATGGCGTACCCCAGGAACAGGCTTGGCTGGCTCGCGCCGGGCAACACGCATCGGTTCCCCGCATCCAGCATTTCAGCTATCGAGTCTGGCGCCTGGAGCATCACCCCCACCCGCGTGGCCGGGCCGGGTCGTGCTCGCAGCCCCATCTCCCTGGCTAGGAACTCCGCGAACCCGGTACCCACCGATACCGCCCAGACCAGCCGCTCATGCCATTGCGCGAGTCCGGCGGCGAGCTGGGCAGAGCCCGCCTGCGCGCGCGGCCCGACCTGCAGCCACAAGCAGGCGATGCCATCGCCGCGCCCGCCGGTCCGCAGCCCGGGGGCCGGCGGCGCCAGCACCGCCAACCCGCACGGCCTGCCGTCTTTCCCCCCGTCGCCGAGCATGGCTTCAAGTCGCAGCCCGTCGCCGCCGGGCAGCGGTGTCCAAGTCATCGTCTCGCCATCGCCGGTCAGCGCCGAAACAAACCCGGCGACCGGCGCGCTGCTCAGGAAAGCCACGAACTTCGCCCCGGTCTGCGAGTCGCTGGTCTCCGCTAGCAGCGGATCACAGGCCACCCACACCCCGACGCGTACGAAGGGCGGCTGGCCCAGTACCTCCGTGGAGCCAGGCATCGCCGCACTGTCTATGTCTGCGCGCGGCGAATCCTCCAAATCGCCGACGGCATAGCGCCACCGTCCGGTGAACGCCGGGCCGTCCGGCTGCCCCGCACCCGCTCCGGCCTCGGCGGGCTTGTCCGGGACGGCATTCCCGGCCTCCCAGGCCTGCTCAGCCTGGCCGTGCGAAGCGGACAGGCGGTGCTCGCGGGCTTGCTCTTTGGCGAAGGGGAAGTGCTTCTCGCGGACAGCGCATCCGAAGCAGGCCATCGCAACGGCAAACGCCGCGTAGGCGCCGATCATGGGAGTGCCGGACCAAACAGCGTAATGCGGGCGAGCGCCGTAGAGCGCAAGAGCGAAGCCCCCAAATAACGTTCCAGCGCTTATCAATGCCGCGCACGCCGTGAGCCAGAGGGTCTGATGCGAACGTGCCACGGCCGGCAAGCGTACCGGAACCCTTACCCGTGCGAAATGAAAGTTCGCTTTTCAGGGCAGGCCCACGCACAACATTCAGCCGGCTATCAGCATCCGCGTGGTGCCCGGCTTGGACCGCGAGCTGATCACGATGTGGCCATCCCGGAACTGAAGCCCGCCCACCGCGCTGTCCGCATCAGCCAACACATACCGGACAGGTTCCGCGAGCCTGCCGTATCTCGGCTCTGTGGCCGCCGGTCAGGTCAGCTGGGCTGATCCGCCCGGCGACGCACTTCGCCTTCGTTCTGGGATTCACGAGGCTGAAACGGTTGCAGCCGCGCACGCAGGGCCGTTGCGAGTTCCGATCCGACTGTGCGCAGCGGCTCAGGGTCTCGGGTAGCGCGGGAGAGCAGGAGCGCGCCTTCCATTCCGGCAAGAATCAGGGTGGCGAGTGAGGCTGCGTCCGGCGTCGTGGCGCCATGGGCGGCGATCGCCTCGGTGAGCGTGTCGCGCCACCCGGTGAGCGCTTTCGCGCAAGCGGCCGCGAGCGTATCTGAGCTGGCGGCCTCCTCAAGGGCGACGGTCGCCACCGGGCAGCCGTCCACCCAGCCACTTGCCTCCAGCTGACTGGCCGCGAGGTCCGCCCAGGCGAGTACGGCGTCAGCCGGGTGCGACGATCCGAGCGCGGCGCGGAGCATGCGTTCGTAGGCTGATCCTGCGATTGCCACGGCTTCGGCTGCGAGCTGACGTAGCCTAAAGTCGGCCCCAAAGCGGCGGCACTGAATAGCACTTTCCGGTGGTAGCGGCTGGACTCCGTCTTCCGGTCCGCCAGGGAAGGACCGGAAGACGGAGCGCGGAATTAGCCGTTGTCCGCGATGGCCTTCAGCTGGCTCAGGGCGCCGTTGAATACGTCCTGGTCGCCGGGCAGCGAGCCTGAGTCGGCGTACTGCCAGAAGGTGTAGAAGCCCCACCCGCTCGGCAGGGTGCCGCCGTGGCTGGCCGAGTAGTTGGCGATCCACAGCGGGTCGTTGGAACCGAAGCCGCCATTGTTACCGGTGCAAGTGGTCCACCAGTCCGTGGTGCTGTAGATGACCGGGTACGCACCTTCGCGGAATGCGTACTCGTTGACGAAGTTATGCAGCCAGGTGACCATCTGCGCTTGCGTTAGCCCGTAGCATTCAGCTCCGTACGGGTTGTACTCAATATCCAGGGCGCCGGGCAGGGTAAGGCCATCAGCTGACCACCCGCCGCCGTGATTGATGAAGTAATCGGCCTGGGCCTGGCCTTGTGAGTTGTCAGGGATGGCGAAGTGGTACGCGCCGCGGATCACGCCCTGGTTGTAGGGGCCCTCGTACTGGTTGTTGAAGTCCGGGTTGGTGTAGTACGTGCCCTCGGTCGCCTTGGCGTAGGAGAAGTCGATGCTGGGCGCCACCGAGGCCCAGTTGATGTTGCCCTGGTGACTGCTGACATCGATCCCGGGCAACTGAGGCACCGCGGCCGGGACCACGGCGGGCGCGCTGGTCCTTGACTTTCCCCAGGGCGCGTGAGCTGCGGTAACAGCACCCATGGAGTCAGCACCCGGATGGCTGAGTTTCTCCCGGTGCACCGGGGTCGACTTGAAGACCGGCTTGGTCAGCGGGACGCGGACGCCGGAGGCCGTCATGGCCCAGACGACGGTGGCGGCGGGGCCAGTGGTGGTCGCCGGGGCCTGGTGCGCAGCCGTGGCTCCCCCGGCCGGGAGCCCGGTGCTAGCCGCCTGGGCCGGCATGCCAGCAAGGCCCAGCACTCCGGCGGTCAGGGCCATAACGCAGGCAGCTGCTAATGGTCGGGAGATGAGGCGGGCGATGATTCTGCGGGATCCGCGCACGTTTCCTCCTGTGCGTGTGGACGGGGCCACCCGAGAATCTCACAAAAGGGACCGCCTGGCTATGTGCTGACGAACTATTTTTTTTGCCGCAGATCGACGCTGGCTAGCGGGAAAAGAGAGTGGCGGGATAGCCGGATGTGACGCGAGAAAAACAATGGTATGAGAATTGCCACTTGACAACTCGGCGATCAGGGTGTCGCCAAGTCGGCGGCGTTGCCCTGGCGTGATCACATGTTGGTCAGCGCGTCGGCGGCGAGTGTCTTCTCCGCGCTGAGGTTGTTCACGATTCCGACCGCGATCCGGACGTAGGCATCGCCTTTCAGCACGCTGATCGACGCGTATCCGTCGTAGTAGGCGGCGTCGCCCAGGCTGGAGATCGGCTGGGCGCTCACATGGCTTCGGTAGTCATCGAAGTACGTCTTCGCCTTCGGGCCGGTGACCAGCACGACGCGGACAGTGTCCCCGTACGGGATATCGGGATCGGCACCCGGCGGCGCATTGGGCCCGTCGAAGACGCAGGCCTGGCCGCCTTCGACGAAGGCCTTCCCCATGACCGGCGCCGAGACGGACTGGCCGAGCGCGGCGCCGGCTTGCGCTGCGCTGATCACGGTGCAGGATGTCGCCGTTCCGGCCGCCTGTGCCGGGGTTGCCGGCCCGGTGCTCGCCGGGGCCGTGCTCGCCGCCGGGGCCGAGGTCGCCGTGCCCGCGGCCGGGGGCGAGGATGCCGATGTGGTGGTGGCTGTCCCGCCACTGCAGGCGGTGGCCAGCGCACCGATGGCTACCACCACCCCGGTCAGCGCGATCCCGTGTCGGTTACCCCTCATCTGCGGCTCCTAGCTGGTGATGTGCCTCAACGCGATACGCGAGCGGATTTCAGGGCCGCACGCGGCCATGGCTGGACGCTAGGGCCTGCCCGGCTGGCAGGGCATCAGGGATTTCCCTACGTTCGGCGACTTTCTCAGCCCGGCGCGAACCCTTTCGCCACGACGCCCGGGAGCAGGCCAGCTACGCGCCGCCGATCCCGCCGTCTCGGCTGGCCGATTCGCGTTCGCGCAGGACGAACTTCTGGACCTTGCCGGTGGAGGTCTTGGGCAGCGGCCCGAATTCGACGATGTCGGGGCACTTGTAGTGGGCAAGACGCTCGCGGCAGAACGCGATGATCTCCGCAGCGGTCACAGCGGCGGTGTCGTTGAGGGTGACGAATGCCTTAGGGCGCTCCCCCCAGTGCGGGTGGGGGACGCCGACGACGGCGCATTCGAGCACGGCCGGGTGGGCGACGATAGCCTGCTCGACTTCGATGCTGGAGATGTTCTCGCCGCCGGAGATGATGACGTCCTTGCTGCGGTCGCGCAGCTCGATGGTGCCGTCGGGATGCCACACGGCCAGGTCCCCGGAATGGAACCAGCCTCCGGCGAAGGCCGTGCTGGTGGCGGCCGGGTCCTGGTAGTAGCCGCTCATGACGTTGTTGCCGCGCATGATCACCTCCCCCATCGCCTGGCCGTCCTGGCGGATGTCGTTCATCTGCGCGTCGACGACGCGCACCAGGTCGGCCGAGACATTGGCCTGCCCCTGGCGGGCGAGGTACCTGGCCCGCTCTGCCAGCGGGAGCTCGCGCCACGCCTCCTGCTCGGGGCACACCGTGATCGGGCCGTAGGTTTCAGTCAGGCCGTAGACGTGCACGACCCGGAAGTTCAGCTCGCTCATCCGAGCGAACAGCGTCGGGGAGGGCGGCGCGGCGGCCACCATCGCGGTCACCGGCCGCTCCAGGCGGTGCGCCCGGGGATGGTTGAGGATCATCAGCTGGACGGTGGGTGCACCGTTGTAGTGGGTCACGCCCTCGGAGTCGATGAGGTCCCAGGCGAGTCCGGGGTCCACCGCGCGCATGGTCACGTGACGCGCCGCGACCGCGGTGACGGCCCACGGGAAGCACCAGCCGTTGCAGTGGAACATCGGCAGCGTCCACAGATATACCGAGTCGGCGCTGAGGCCGCCGTGGATCACCTCGGCCAGCGCGTTCAGGTACGCGCCGCGATAGGTGTACTGGACCCCCTTGGGCCGGCCCGTGGTCCCGGAGGTGTAGTTGATCGATATCGTCTCTTCCTCATGTTCCAGCCAGCTGGCCGGCCTGACCGCCGGCCCGCGGGCCAGCAGCGCCTCATAGGGATCGTCCGCGGCTGCGGTGCTCGCGCGGCGGATCACGGTGACACCGTCTAGCTTGAGCGGCGCGACGAGCGCATCCAGTCCGGTGTCCAGCAGCAGGAAGCGCGCGCCGCTGTGGGCCAGGATGTAGCCGACCTCGGCACTGGCCAGGCGGTGGTTCACCGCGACCAGGATCCCGCCCGCCGCCGGAACCCCGAAATGTGCCTCGAGCATCGGCGCCGAGTTGAACAGCAGCGTGGCGACCCGGTCCCCCTTGCGCAGGCCCGCCGACCGGAGCGCGTTGGCCAGCCGCCATGACCGCTGCGCGAGTTCCAGGTAGCGGTACCGCCGCCCGCTGTCTACGACCGCGACCTTGTCCGGGTACAGGTACGCCGCACGGTGCAGGAAGCCGACAGGATTCAGCTCCGTGCGGAACACCCTGGGCGGTGCCGCGCCGCCCGCGGGCTCGCCCGGGGCCGCGGCGGAAGCGCCACTCATCGTCTGCCTCCCTCGTGGTCGCAGTTCAGCTACGGCGCAGGGCCGTCAGGCCGGGGACGCGGCGGCACCGGCCGGGACAGTTCGGCGCGGGCGGTGGCCATGGCGAGCTCGACCAGGCGCCTGCGGGACGGCTGGTGCATCTGACGGAGGCGGAGGATCGCCAGGCCGTCGAGGAGGGCGGCGAAGCGGAGGGTGAAGTCGCCGATGGCGGCGGGCGGGACGAATACTCCTTCCTGGATGCCGCGATTGACGATGCCAGCGAGGTCGTCGAGCCAGAAGGTGGTCAGTTCTTCGAGGAACTGGCTGACTTGCCGGTTGTGGGGTGCCCGGGCCCATGCCTCCATCCACAGGATCCAGCTGGGGTCGGCCGGGCTGGATGGCAGGTAGAGGCCGATGAAGCGTTCGAGCTGGCGCCAGGCGCCGGCTTCCTTGGCCAGTGCGGCGCGGATCCGCTTGATGTCCTGGTAGTCCTGCCAGGCCAGGGTTTCCAGCAGGATGTGCTCCTTGCTGGTGAAGTAGTACATCACCTGGCCAGAACTCATGCTGGCCCGCCGGGCGATCTCGGCGACCCGCACCTGGTCGATGCCGGATTCGGTGATCAGCTCCACCGCCGCCTTCAGGACCCGGTGACGGCTGCGCTGCCCGTTTTCGGTGCTGGCTGGTCCGCGGCGCCGCGGGGCGGGCGCGGCTATCCGTCCTGGTTCTGTCATCGTGTGGCGGACCTGCTGCCTGATCTTCGAGTGGTATCGATACGGCCAGTGTAACTAGGACCTGATCTAGAGAGTCAGCCTAGACTACTGCTCTAAAACTCAGTTATGCTGGGGGCCCTACCGGGGGAGGGGGCAGGTATGGCCGTCCGCCCTAGTCTGGCTGCAGCGAGTTGCGCTGCCCGGGGGTGTGAACAGTGAGTGCGCTGATCCGGACCGACGAGGTGCCCGCCGCCGACCGCCTCGACTTCCTGCACGACATGGTGGCCACGACGTGGGTGCCGATGGAGTGCCGCCCAGAGCGCCATGGCGAGATCCGGGGGGAGTTCCGGGTCAGCGGCCTCGGGGCCATGCAAGTGGTCGTGATGGAGGTCATGCCCCTGGCGGTGCACCGCACACCTCCGCTGATTTCTCAGGCCGATCCGGACATGCTGAAGCTGGTGCTGGTGTGCGGGGGCAACACCTGCACGGTTGCCCAGGACGGCCGGGTCGCCCCGCTGTCGGCGGGCGAGTTCGCCATCTATGACACCCGGCGGCCCTATGTGGCCGACTGCGGGGTCTCCGGGACCGGGCCGCTGCAGATGATGACCTTCATGTTCCCGCCGTCGCTGCTGCCGCTGCCCAGGAACCGGATCGGGCAGCTGGCCGGCGTGCGGTTCAAACCCGGGGCCGGCCTAGGCGACCTGACCTCGCAGTTCCTGCTCCAGCTGGCCCGCAACATCGATCACTACAGCCCGGCCGAGGCGGCGCGGCTGTCCACCGCGGCGCTGGAGGTGCTGGCGACCCGGATGGCGCGCGAACTGGACGTCCGTGACTGGGGCACACCGGAGACCCGCCGGCACGCACAGCTCACTACAGTTCAGGCTTTCATCCAGCGGCACCTGGGCGACCCCCGGCTGTCGCCGGCCATGATCGCCGCTGCCCACCACATGTCGCTGCGCTCGCTGCACCAGCTCTTCCACGATGAGGGCCTGACCGTGGCGGGCTGGATCCGGCGGCGGCGGCTGGAGTGCTGCCGCCGTGAGCTTTCCGACCCGGTGCTGGCCTCCCGGCCGGTCGCCGCCATCGCGGCCAGGTGGGGATTCTCGAGCCCGGGAGACTTCAGCCGGGCCTTCCGCGCCGTGCACGGACTGCCCCCGGCGGAGTACCGCATGTCCGCACGCGTTGCGAACAGCGCCGCACGCTAGCCCGACGACGGCCCGGGCCCCGCCCGCCGATGCTTGCCGCTAGTCATCCGCGGCGCGCAACCCGGAGGACCTCCTCGATGGCGCCCCGGCCGCGGCCACCGCGCTGCCCGCATCGCCGAGTATGTCGTTGGCCCGGGTCAGGTAATCAACGATCAGCGCGAGGTCGCGGTCGTCGTAGCGGCCGGTGAGCTCGGCCGCGTCTTGCCGCAGCGCGGCATAGAAAGCGCCAGCCTGCCTGGCCTTCTCCGGCACGAGCTCGATGCTGACGCTGCGGCGGTCCTTCGCTTCCCTGACCCGGCGCGCGAAGCCTGCCTGCTCCAGCCGGTCGATGACCTGGGTGACGGCGCCGGTGCCCATCGCGAGCAACCCGGCGAGCCGGGTAGGCGTGGTCACGCCGAGCACGCTGAGCACGCCCAGCGCCTCCACGTCCGTGGGATTGAGGCCGATCCGGGCGGCGACTGACCGGTTCAGCAGGCCGAACAGAACCGAGCTGCGCCGGCTCTGCCAGTTCAGCGCGTCAAGGAGCTGGTCGCGGCCAGGGACCGGCGGTTCCCGGCCGCTGTTCCCCGCGGAGCCGCGGCGCGATCGCTCCGGCTCCGGACCGGGTTTCGCGGGAACGGTCATGTGTCAAATATAGCTTGACAAGTATGTAGCTCATATTTGAAGCTACTCATAAATCGACCTACTGCTTGCCGGCCTGCCTGGCCGGCCCGAGGAACCTATGACCAGCACCCGCCCGAACGGGCACGTCGCACCGCCGGCCCGGGCTCCCTGGACCGCGCTGGTGATCATGGCGGCCGCGGCCTTCATGGACCTGCTCGACGCCACGATCGTGCAGGTGGCGCTGCCCAGCATGCAGCGTCATCTGCACCTCGGCGACGCCGCGCTGCAGTGGGTAGTGTCGGTCTACACGCTGGCGTTCGCGCTGCTCCTGATCACCGGGGCCCGGGCCGGCGACCGTGCCGGGCGGCGGCGCTGCTTCCTGGCCGGGCTTGCCGCGTTCGTTGCCGCGTCCGCCGCGGCGGGGGCGGCCCGGTCCGGCGGGATGCTCATCGCGTTCAGGGCGGTCCAGGGCGGCGCGGCGGCCTTCATGCTTCCCCAGGTCCTTACCTTCGTCCAGGCCGAGTTCAGCGAGCAGGCTAAGGGCAAGGCCTTCGCGATCTACGGGATGGTGCTGGCCCTGGCCGGCGCCGCGGGGCCGCTGCTCGGCGGCATCCTGCTGAGCGCGAACATCGCCGGGCTGGGCTGGCGCGCGATCTTCCTGATCAACGTGCCCGTCGGCGCCGCCGCCTTCGCCGCCGGGATCCGGCACATCCCGGCGTCGCCCGCTGACCTGTCCCGCCAGGTCAGCGCGCCCAGCGTCGCCGTGCTCACGCTCGCGCTGGTGGCCGTGTTCTATCCGCTCATCCAGGGCCGCGACCTTGGCTGGCCCGCCTGGGCGTTCGTCATGCTCGGGATGTCGGTGCCGCTGCTGGCCGGGTTCGCCCTGATGCAGCACCGGCTGGCCCGCAGCGGCCGCCCGCCGATGGTCGACCTCGCCCTCTTCCGGTCCCCGGCGACCAGCACCGGCCTGGCCGTCGCGCTCATCTTCTTCGGCGCGACCAGCTTCTTCTTCATCCTGACCCTCTACCTGCAGTCCGGCCTGGGCTACTCCCCGCTGCGAACCGGCCTCAGCTTCATCCCGTTCTCCGCCGGGATCATCGCCGGCTCGGCAACCGCCGCCCCGCTCGGGCAGCGATTCGGGCGGGCCGCCGCCGGCGCCGGAACGCTCGCCATGACCGCCGCGCTCGCCAGCATGACCGCCCTCATCGGGCACTACCGCACCGGACTGCACGCCTGGCAGCTGGCACCGAGCCTGACCGTCGCGGGCATCGCCTTCGGCATCGTCTCCGGCACGCTCGCCGGCATCGTGCTCGGGCAGGTTCCCGCGCGCCTGTCCGCCGGGGCGTCCGGCGTCATCAACACCGTGATCGAATTCGGCAGCGTGCTCGCCATCGCCACGGCCGGCGGCATCTTCTTCGCCGTACTCGGCCCCCGCCCCACCGGGTCCGCCTTCACCCACGCAGCCAGCGCGGCCCTGTGGTACCTCACCATCTGCTGCGCGGCCACCACTGCCGGCTCAGCGTTCCTCCCCGCCGGCCGCGGGACCGTATCGCGGAGGGCGCCGAGGAGCGGCCAATCAGATACGGCGCGCCGTACAGCGCGATCAGGCCCGTGGCCATAACCCTCTGGCGCGACTTCATCCCGCGCCGCCTGACCAATAGCCCTGACTCACTGCCATGCGAAACCTGAATACCCGCATAACGCCAGCCGACGCCCGGTCCGGCGGTATCGGCGTGATCGGCCCCGCATTCACACCGACCCTCAGCCAGGCGGGCATCTGCCCGACCACCCAGGTGATCCGCGGACGTGGTCGTTGCAGGTCGGATCCCGCCGCGCCGGCCGCCCGGTCGCGCCACGGCAGGTCAGGCCAGAGCGCGCGAGGGCAGATCAGGTCCGGGGCCGGTCAGGCCGGCTGGCCGGCGGCGACGGGGAGGCCGTTCAGGCGCCATTCCAGCAGGCCGTCGGCGAGGCGCCGGGCGGTCCGGCCGCGGGCGGCGAGCAGCCGGACGGCGTCGTGGGCCAGCACGCAGTTGGCGCCGCGGCAGTAGGCGACGACCTCGCCGCCATCGGGTAGCTCGGCGAGCCGGGCTTCGAGTTCATCCAGCGGAAGCGACACCGCCCCGGGGATGTGCCCGGCGGCGTACTCCTGCGCCGGGCGGACGTCGATCACGGTGGCGGTACCGGCCCTGACCCGCTCAAGGAGTTCCTCGCGGCTGAGGTGGTCGGTGTCATCGGGGCCGAGATACGCCGTGCGTGCCTGCCCGGCAGCGGCCTGGTGCTCGCGGGCGACCTGCTGCAGCAGCGCGTACAGCGCGGCGATGTCCTGCCCGGCCAGCCGGTAGTGGATGCGGGTGCCCTCGCGCCGGGTGCTGACCAGCCCGGCGTGCTTGAGCGACTGCAGGTGAGCCGAGGCGGTGGTCAGGCCCAGCCCGGCCGCCCTGGCCAGGGCGTCGACGCTGCGCTCGCCCTGGGCGAGCAGGTCCAGCAGTTCCAGCCGCTTGCCGTTGGACAGCGCCTTGCCGGTGACGGCGATGGCCTCGAACATCGCGGCCTTGCGCGCGGGGTCTCCCATGGCATCCTCCATTAATCCATGGAATATTGTAGCTACATGCCCGGCAGCCCGCGGCTCGGCCTGCGCGTCAACCTCGCCCAGTTCACCCTGCTGGTCGCGGTCAACGCCCTGGTCGGCGGGACCCTCGGCCAGGAGCGCACCGTTCTTCCGCTGCTCGCCCGCGACGTCTTCCACCTGTCCGCCTCGATCTCTGCGCTGACCTACATCCTGGCGTTCGGCGCCACAAAGGCCGTCACCAACTTCTTCGCCGGCACCCTGTCCGAGCGGTACGGGCGCAAGCCGGTGCTGGTGGCCGGCTGGCTCGCCGCGGTGCCGGTTCCGGTGCTGCTGATCTGGGGGCCGTCCTGGGGCTGGATCGTCTTCGCCAACGTCCTGCTCGGCGTCAACCAGGGCCTGACCTGGTCCACCACCGTCATCATGAAGATCGACCTGGTCGGCCCGGCGAGCCGCGGGCTGGCCATGGGCCTCAACGAAGCCTCCGGTTACCTGGCGCTCGCCGCGACCGCCGTGGCCACCGGCGCCATCGCCGCCCATGCCGGGCTGCGTCCCGCCCCGTTCCTGCTCGGCGCCGCGTACGTCGCGGTGGGCCTGGGCCTGTCCGTGCTGGCCGTGCGGGAGACCCGCCCGTTCGCGCTGGCCGAGGCGGCCAGGCACCCGGCCCCGGCGAACCCGGATCACCGCGGCGAGCTGACCACCGGCCAGGTCGCCTGGATCACCAGCGCCGGTGACAAGGCCCTGTCGGCGGCCTGCCAGGCGGGCATGGTCAACAACCTCAACGACGCGCTGGCCTGGGGCATCTTCCCCCTCCTGTTCGCCGCCCACGGCCTGCCGGTCGCGCGGATCGGGCTGCTGGCCGCGCTCTACCCGGCGGTATGGGGCTTCGGGCAGCTGTTCACCGGCTGGTGGTCCGACCGGGCCGGGCGCAAGCACCTGATCACCGCCGGGATGCTGATTCAGGCCGCGGCCATCGCCCTGGTCGCCGTCGGGACCACGTTCGGCGTCTGGGCCGTTGCCCAGCTGCTGCTCGGCGTCGGCACCGCGCTGGTGTACCCGACGCTGCTGGCCGCCGTCGGGGATGTCGCTCACCCGGCCTGGCGCGCCCGCGCCGTCGGGGTCTACCGGCTGTGGCGCGACGGCGGGTTCGCGATCGGCGCCCTGCTGGCCGGGGCGATCGCCAGCGCCTGGGACCTGACCGCCGCGATCTGGGTCATCGCCGCCCTCACCGCCGCGTCCGGCGTGCTCACCGCGGTGCGCATGTACGAAACACACCCTCGGCCCGAGCGGCACGCGGCCTAGGCGAATAACGCCCGGCGCGGCGGCACACGCCCGCTGCGCCCGGCGCGCGGCCGGGCGGCAGCCTCGGCAGCCGCGGGGCACATTAATGATAAGCCAAATATTAGTACATTATGGATAAAGTGTGCCCTGGTGAAATAGCTATTTCCTCAACCTACTGACAATCGGCTTACCGCCGTGCTATGTATTACCCATTCTTGGGGGAGTTTCATAGCTTCGGGGGAACGGTGATGACTCACCGGACGCACATGCATGCCGCTGGTCACGCGGCTTCGGAGGAACCCGGCGACACTAGCGGCTACGCATTAACGTCATCGCGCACCTTCGCCGCTGCGCGGCCACATCAGCCTGCCGGAATCCAGGGCTTGCTGGACGCGCGCCATCAGCTGCTCGCGGAAGGCGACGTCGAGAAGGCCTGCGACCTGACCGAGCTGGTGTGCGCCCGGCTGCGGGCACGGGGTGACCTAGACGCCACGGCCGCGATGGCTGAGGACATGTTGCGGTGGCTGCCGGAATTCTCGGCCCGGCGCGCGAGCATGTCGCAGGTGCTGCACGAAATCGCCCAGGCCAGGCAGGACCGCGCCGCCGCCGGCCGGGCGGCGCCGCCCCTGCTCGCGGCGCCGCCGGCCGGGGCATGGTCTGCTGAGGCACAGCCTGCGCAGGCACAGCCTGCTGAAGCACTCTCCGCGCAGGCACTCTCCGCGCAGGCACTGTCCGCGCAAGCACTGTCCGCGAAAGCACTGTCCGCGAAAGCACTGTCCGCGAAAGCACAGCCTGCTCAGATACGGTCCGCGCCGGCTGGCGCGCCGCCTCTTCCGGTCCGGAGAAATCCGCCTGCCCCCGCGTCCGCGCCGCGGCGACAGCCAGCTCAGCACTCAGCCCGGCCGCCCGCCCAGCGGCCTGGCCGGCCCTGGCAGGCCCGGCGGCGGCTCATCCCGTTCCTGGTCGCCGCCGCCATGGCCACGGTGGTGCTGGCGATCACGCAACTGGTTGTCTCGCTCTCCCCGGCTCCCCGCGGCCATCAGCAGCCGCTCGCGCTCGGGCCCGCGGCACCGCCAGCCCGGGGCGCTGCGGCGACCCCGGACACCGACGCGGCCCGCCGCGGCGGCGCGGCCCCTCGCCGCACCGGGACCAGGGACGACGCGAAGGTCCCCGGCGGCCCGGCGGCCCCGGGCCGCGCGAGCCGGGGCGGCAGCGCGGGCCTGAACAGTGACGCGGGCACCCAGGCCAGCGGCTCACAAGGCAGCGCGGGCTCGCGGAACAACGCCGGCCCGCAGGGCGGTACGGGCGCGCAGGGCGGCTCGGGCGCGGGCTCGGGCAGCAGCACGGGTTCGGGTAGCGGCGCCGGCACGCAGCAGGACTCGCCGCCGCCGCAGGCCACGACCGCCCCGGCCTCCCCGGCGCCGTCGGCCAGCACCGACCCGCCGGCCACCACGCCCGCGACCCAGCCGCCCGCCAGCTGTCCTGGCCACGGACGCCACCTGGGCTGGCGGCACTCGCACCGGCCGCCGTGCACCACCGCGGCGGCGGCCGACCTGCCGCAGTGGCAGCAAGCCCTGCTGTGGCAGTCAGGCCAGCAAGCCGAAGACGGCCAGAGCGCGCTCTGCCAGCTGCTGTGGCCAGCCTCAATCGCGGCGTTCCTGCATGACACCTCGTGCCCTTCTCAGACTTGAACTATTAGTTATCTTGGACTGTTCGGGTTTAGGCCGGTAGGGTCGGCTGCATGACCGCGCCCCAGCCTGCCACCATCGCCGAGGAGCTGCGCGGCGCCGGGCTGCGGGTGACAGCGGCCCGCGTCGCGCTGCTCAAGACCGTCCGGGAGGGTGACCACCTCGGTGTCGAGGCGATCGCCGACGGGGTGCGCGAGCGGGTCGGCCACGTCTCCCTGCAGGCCGTGTATGACGCCCTGCACGCGCTCACCGCGGCCGGGCTGATCCGCCGCATCGAGCCGGCCGGCAGCCCGGCCCGGTTCGAGGGGCGCGTCGGGGACAACCACCACCATGTCGTATGCCGGTCGTGCGGCGTCGTCGCTGACGTCGACTGCGCGGTCGGCGCGGCGCCATGCCTGACCGCCTCCGACGACCAGGGCTTCTCGATCGGCGAGGCCGAGGTCACCTACTGGGGCTTGTGCGCCGACTGTTCCACCGCCCGCAGTTCCTGAGCACCTGAACCGCCTAGTCCGAAAGGATTCCCATGTCTGAGCATCACGATGAGATCGTCACCGGCGCGCAGGCCGACGGCGCCGGCGGCTGCCCGGTCATGCCCGGGCGCGCCCCGCACCCGACTCAGGGCGGCGGGAACCGCCAGTGGTGGCCCGACCGGCTGAACCTGAAGATCCTCGCGAAGAACCCGGCCGTGGCCAACCCGCTGGGCGCGGCGTTCAACTACGCGATGGCGTTCAATACCCTTGACCTCCCGGCGGTGAAGCGGGACATCGCGGAGGTCCTCACCACCTCGCAGGACTGGTGGCCGGCTGACTTCGGTCACTACGGCCCGTTCATCATCCGGATGGCCTGGCACAGCGCGGGCACCTACCGGATCCGCGACGGCCGCGGCGGCGCCGGGGCCGGCCAGCAGCGGTTCGCGCCGCTCAACAGCTGGCCGGACAACGCCAACCTGGACAAGGCGCGCCGCCTGCTCTGGCCGGTCAAGAAGAAGTACGGCCAGAACCTGTCCTGGGCCGACCTGATGATCCTGGCCGGCAACGTCGCGCTGGAGACGATGGGCTTCAAGACCTTCGGTTTCGCCGGCGGCCGCCCGGACGTCTGGGAGCCGGACGAGGACGTCTACTGGGGCCCGGAGTCCACCTGGCTCGGCGACGAGCGCTACACCGGCGACAGGGAGCTGGAGAACCCGCTGGCCGCGGTCCAGATGGGCCTCATCTACGTGAACCCGCAGGGCCCGAACGGCAACCCGGACCCGCTCGCCTCGGCTCGTGACATCCGCGAGACGTTCCGCCGGATGGCGATGAACGACGAGGAGACCGTCGCGCTGATCGCGGGCGGCCACACCTTCGGCAAGACCCACGGCGCGGCCCTGGAGTCCAACGTCGGGCCCGCGCCCGAGGCCGCCCCGCTGGAGGAGCAGGGCCTTGGCTGGCGGAACGCCTACGGCACCGGCACGGGCGACGACGCGATCACCAGCGGCCTGGAGGGCATCTGGACCACCACCCCGGTGACGTGGGACAACAGCTACCTCGAGATCCTCTACGGCTACGAGTGGGAGCTGACCAAGAGCCCGGCGGGCGCCTACCAGTGGCAGCCGAAGGACGGCGCGGGGGCGGGTACCGTCCCGGACCCGCACGACCCGTCGAAGAGCCACGCCCCGACGATGCTGACGACCGACCTCGCGCTGCGGATGGACCCGGTCTATGAGCAGATCACCCGGCGCTTCCTGCAGAACCCGGACGAGTTCGCGGACGCGTTCGCCCGGGCGTGGTTCAAGCTGACCCACCGGGACATGGGCCCGATCGCGCGCTACCTCGGCCCGGAGGTCCCCGCCGAGGAACTGCTGTGGCAGGACCCCGTCCCCGCGGTGACCCACGAGCTGGTCGATGACGGCGACATCGCCGCGCTCAAGGACCAGGTCCTGGCCTCGGGCCTGACGGTGTCCCAGCTGGTGTCCGCCGCGTGGGCGGCGGCCTCGTCGTTCCGCGGCAGCGACAAGCGCGGCGGCGCCAACGGCGGCCGCATCCGGCTGGAGCCGCAGCGCGGCTGGGAGGTCAACGACCCCGACCAGCTGGCGACGGTGCTGCGCGCCCTGGAGGGGATCCAGCGGTCCTTCAACTCCGCCCAGGCCGGCGGCAAGCAGGTCTCGCTCGCCGACCTGATCGTGCTCGCGGGCGGCGCGGCCGTCGAGCAGGCGGCCAGGGACGCCGGGTTCGAGGTCACGGTCCCGTTCCGGCCGGGCCGGGCGGACGCCCGCCAGGAGCAGACCGACACCGAGTCGTTCGCCGCGCTGGAGCCGGCCGCCGACGGGTTCCGCAACTACCTCGGGAAGGGCAGCAGGCTGTCGGCCGAGTACCTGCTGATCGACCGGGCGAACCTGCTGACCCTGAGCGCGCCGGAGATGACGGTCCTGGTCGGCGGGCTGCGGGTGCTGGGCGCGAACCACCGGCAGTCGCCGCTCGGCGTCTTCACCGCGACCCCCGGGGTGCTGACCAACGACTTCTTCGCCAACCTGCTCGATCTGGGCACGACCTGGCACACCGCCGCCGCCGACGCGAGCGCCTTCGAGGGCCGCGACGCCGCCACCGGCCAGGTCAAGTGGACCGGCAGCCGGGTCGACCTGGTCTTCGGGTCGAACTCCGAGCTGCGCGCGGTCGCCGAGGTCTACGCCAGCGATGACGCGAAGCAGAAGTTCGTGACCGACTTCGTCGCGGCCTGGGACAAGGTGATGAACCTGGACCGGTTCGACCTCGCCTGATCGCGGCTGTCCGGGCCGGCCGCCCGCCGGGGCTGGCCGGCCCGGGCTGGCCGCCGGCTACGGGGTGGCGGGCTGGGCGCTGAGCTCGCGCGCCTCGGGGACGCCGAGCCTGGCGTAGATGCTGAGGGCCCGCTGCCGGTGGTGGCGGGCGAGCGCGGGATCGCCGGCCGCGGCGCACGCGCGGGCCAGGCCGGTGTGCGCGCGGGCCTGCTGGTAGTTGTCGCCGAGCTGGCTGCCCAGGCTGAGCGCGGCGGCGTGCTGGACCCGCCCGTGCTCGGCCTGGCCGGTCGCCAGGAAGACCTCGCCGAGGCCGTTGAGCGCCCTGGTCTGGCCCGCCTTGTCACCGATCTGCCGGTAGATGGCCAGCGTCTGCTGGTGATAGGCGGCGGCCTGCTGATACTGGCCCTGGCACCGGGAAAGCGCGCCGAGATTATCCAGAACGCTAGCCTCACCGATCCGCCCGCCCAGGCCGCGGAACAACGCCAGTGCTTCCCGCAGGCAGCTGTCTGCCTGGCGGTACCGTCCCTGCCGGCACAGCGCGGCGCCGAGGTTGTCCAGCACGCTGGCCGCCCGGCTCAGGTCACCCATCTCGCGGAAGGTCGCCAGCGCCTGCCGGTGACAGCTCGCCGCGTCCTCATGCCGGCCCTGCTGGACGGCCAGGACGCCAAGCAAGTCCAGGGTGCGGGCCTCGCTGATCCGGTCACCGGCCTGCCTGCTGAGCGCCAGCGCGCGCCGGAAGTAATCGTCGGCGCGCGGGTAGCGGCCAGGCCGGCACAGCAGGATGCCCATGTTGCGCAGCGTCCGCGCCTGCCCGCTGCGGTCGCCGGCCGCGCGGAAGATGCCCAGCGCCTGCTCCAGCAACCTGGCCGCCTGCCGGTCCTGGCCCTGCCGCCAGTCGACGCCCGCGAGGCTCACCAGCGCGTGCGCCTGCGCGGCCTGGTCGCCGGTCCGGCTGGCCGCGTGCAGGGCCTGGGTGTGCACGCTGCGGGCGTCGGAGCAGTGCCCGTCGACGTCGAGGTAGCCGAACAGGGTCGCCGCCAGCCTGATCGCGTGGCCGGGCCAGCCGTGGGTCGCGGCGTGCTCGGTCGCGGTCACCAGCGTCGCGCGCTCGGCGTCCAGCCAGGCCCGCGCCGCGGTCGGGCCGGCCAGCGGCGGGATCGGGGCTGCGGCCTGGCCGGGAGAGGGGATCGGCTGGGAGGGCAGGTACGCGCCGGCCGCGGCGGCCGCGGCCGCCTGGTAGTAGTCGAACAGCCGGGTCAGCGCCGCCCGCCGCGCGGCCGCGCCCTCGTCCGCGGCGGCGAGCTCGCGGGCGTAGTCACGCAGCAGGTCGTGCATCCCGTAGCGGTGCGGCCCGCTGGCGTAGATCAGGTGCGCGCGGGCCAGCTGGCCGGCCAGCCGCCTGGCCGCGTCCTGGCTGCCGCCGGTGAGCGCGGCGAGGGCGTAGTGGTCGAAGTCAGGGCCCGGGTGCAGCCCGAGCAGCCGGAACGCCCTGGCGGCACCGGGCTGCAGGTGCCGGCAGGACCAGGAGAACACCGCCCGCACCGCGCTGCGGTCGTCCTCGCCGGTCTCCAGCAGGTCCAGCCGCCGGTGCTGGCCGGCTAGCTCGCCGGCCAGGTCGGTGAGCGGCATGGCCGGGCGGGCGACGGCGAGCTCGGCCGCCACCCGCAGTGCCAGCGGCAGCCGCGAGCACTGGACCGCCAGCGCGGACGCCGCCTGCGGGTCGTCGGCGACCCGCCCGCCGATCAGCGCCCGCAGCAGGCTGACCGCGTCACCGATCGGCAGCAGGCCGAGGTCGACCCGGCGCGCGCCGTCCCTGGCGACCAGGCCGGCCAGCGCGTCGCGGCTGGTCACCAGCACCACGCAGGCCGGCCCGCCGGGCAGCAGCGGCCGGACCTGCTCGGCGGTGCTGGCGTTGTCCAGCAGCACCAGCATCCGCCGCCCGGCCATCAGGCTGCGGTACCTGGCGGCGCGCTCGCCGGGCTCGGCCGGGATGTCCTGGCTGCTCACGCCCAGCGCCCGCAGGAACCCGGCCAGCGCGTCGGCGGGCGCAGCCGGCTGGTCCGGGTCATAGCCACGCAGGTTCACGTACAGCTGACCGTCCGGGAACTGCCCGGCGACCTGGTGCGCCCAGTGCACCGCCAGCGCCGTCTTGCCGACTCCCGCGGTCCCCCCGATCGCCGAGATCACCATGGCTCCCGCGCTGCCCAGCAGCCCGGTGAGCGCCGCCAGCTCGGCTTCCCTGCCGGTGAAGTGCGGCACCGCCCCGGGGAGCTGCCGCGGGATGGCCGGCCCGCCGCCGCGGCCGGTCCCGGGCTGGCCGGGATGGCTCAGCCGGGCCGGCCGCGAGCCGGCCGTGACCGGCATGTCCTCGCGCAGCAGCCGGGTGTGCACGAGGGCCAGGTACGGTCCGGGGCGCACCCCCAGCTCGTGATCCAGCCGGCCCCGCAGCCCGGCGAACTCCCTGAGCGCCGCCGCCTGCTGCCCGGCCGCGGCCAGCGCGATCATCAGCCGGCCGTGCAGCTGCTCGTCCAGCGGCTCCCGCCCGGCCGCCTCCCGCAGCTGCGGCAGGGCCCGCTCGGGGGTGCCCGCTTCGTCGGCCGCGTCCGCGTACCCGCAGACCGCCGCCATCCGCCGCTGCCGGACCGCGACGACCGCCGGGTGGCTGCGCAGCTCGTCGAGATCGTCAAGCGGCTGGCCCCGCCACAGCGCGAGCGCCTGCTCATACAGCGCGCAGGCGGAGGCCGGCTCCCCGGCCGCCCGGGCGGCGCGGGCGCGGTCGGCCAGATCCCCGAAGGCCAGCAGGTCCAGCTGGGCCGCGCTGGCCCGCAGCCGGTAGCTGGTACCGGCCGAGACCAGCAGCCCGGCCGGGTCGCGCGGGGACCGGCCGGGGTCCAGGACGCCGCGCAGGCAGCTCACGTAGGACTGCACGAGGTGACGTGCGGTCGCCGGAGGCGCCTCGCCCCACACGGCGTCGACCAGCGCGTCCCTGCGGACCGGCAGGTCGGCCGTCATCGCCAGCATCCCGAGCACGACCCGGTGCTTGGGCGCGCCGAGCCCGACCAGCTCACCCGCCCGCCAGGCTTCCAGCGGGCCGAGCACCCGCAGCCACAGCCCGCCGGGCGCGGCCGGGCCCGGGCGGTGCTCGCCGCCGGCGGGCACCGCGCCAGCCCGGGCCCGCGCTGCCGCCATGAACCCGGCCGCCGCCGCCGGATCCAGGTCCAGCGCCCGGGCCAGCCGGGCGGCCAGCCCGGCGGCGGGCGAGCGGGTGCGGCCCTGCTCCAGGTCCCGCACCGTGCCCAGCCCGGCCCCGGCCCGGCGGGCGAGCTCGGCCTGGGTCAGCCCGGCCGCGAGCCTGCGGGCGCGCAGCAGCGCTCCCAGCCCGCCGCCGGGGCTGGCCGCGGGCCCGCTGCTGGGTGATTCCCGGCTCCCGCTCGGGCGCGGCTGCGGCATTGCGCCCCCGTGACGTTCAGGTCCCAGGCTGGTCAACATGGTCAGTATGCCGCGCAACCGGACGATTGTCCTGTGCCTGGTCAAGCCGCGGCCGCCGGGCGCGCTACCGGCGGGCGGGGATCTGCCTGGCGGGCCGGCTCAGGAAGCGGCGTGCCCGTCGACGGCGACGAGCCGGAACTCGCACGCGTAGGTCTGCCCGGCGTTGTCGGGCAGCCACATCTGGGGCAGGTCCGGGAGCATCTCGGTGAGGGTGAAGTCCGGCACGGTGGTCTCGGTGGTGGTGCGGCGGATCTCCTTGGCCAGGATGTTGACCAGCGGCAGGCTGGTGAAATCGGCGGCGAGCGGCTTGCGCTCGGCGGGGAGCACCGCGAACACCCGCTCGGGCAGGCGGTGCCGGGCCCGCCAGGCCCGGGCGGCGGCGTACCTGGCGGCCTCGTCCTTGATGAACGCCCAGCTGGTGCCGGCCGCGTCGAACTGCCAGGACTCGCGGGCGATCACCAGGCGGCCGATGGTGACCCGGGGCGCGTGCGCGGCGGGCGCGACCGGCCGGAACGAATTCACCACCGCGGTGGTGAGGATCTCGCCGATGACCTCCAGCAGGTCATAGTCCGCTCCGGTGTCCAGGCAGGCCACCCGGAGCGCGCCACTGACCTCGCGGGCGACCAGGGCGGCCGCGGGCAGCACCGGCCCGGGCGGGTCGACCGAGCACCGCCCGGCTGACCACGTCCAGTAGGTGTACTGCGGGGACAGCAGGGTGATCGGCGGCCAGACCCGCGACGACACGAACGGGGAGTTCTTCGGCGGGGCCGCGTAGACCCGCTGCCCGCCGAAGTCGGCCTCGGCCGCGGCCAGCAGCCGGCCCGGGTCGTCGTGGTGCTGCACGAAGAACCGGTTGTCCAGGCTGTTGACCGCCAGGTGCAGCTCGCCGAGCACCAGCAGGAACTCGCCCCGCCGGACCGCCTCCGGGCTCGCCGCGGCGATCATGATGTCGGGTGAGTGGTGCACCGCGGCGCGCCAGCGCGGGGCCGCGCCGCCGAACTCCCGCGCCACCCCCGCGGCCACCGCGGCGCAGCTCACGCCGTGCCTGCTCGCCCCGGCCGGCCAGTCCAGGATCCGCCGCCAGCGCCGCTGGAACTCCCCCGCCGCGGCCCGCACCGGGGCGGGCAGGTCGCGCCCGGATGCGGTCAGGCTGGGCGCGGCCCGCGCGATCAGGTGCCCAAGCGGCACGTCCGCCGACCCGCCGCGGGCGGCCTCGTCCTGGTAGAGAGCCAGGAACAGGGCGCGGTATCCGGCGCCGGCCCGGGCGGCCAGCCAGCGGGCGCTGTCCAGGACCAGCCCCAGCGGCGCGGCCAGCTCGTCCAGCACCGCCCGGCCGGCCCTGACCTCGGCGTCCCGCCTGGTGTCCTGGTACACCAGCGTCCGCCCGGCGTAGGCCTCACCGTGACGCCGGGCCGGCTCGGCCCCGGTGACCAGCCGGAAGACGCTGGCCAGCTGCCCGGCCCGGCACGCCATCTCGTCCGCGGTCCGGGCCGCGGCGACCGCGTCCCTGGCCGCGATCAGCGTGTCCACGTCGGCCAGCGCCCGGTCCCTGGCTGCCTCGTCTCCGACCGCCTCCAGGCTGCGCCGCAGCGCCCGTTCCGGCCACGAGTCCACCGGTCCCTCCAGGCCGGCCTGGACCGCGCCCAGCCGCACCAGCCGGGCCAGCGCCCGCAGCCGCCCGGCCGCCTGGTCCCCGACCCCGGCAGCCTGCCCGGGCGGGGTGTCCTGGTCAGCCAGCTCGCCCCGGCAGGCCATGGCGGCCAGCTCACCTGGCCCGTCCCCGCCAGCCGGGGTCCCGGTCACCTCCCGCACCGTCCGGCGCCCGTCACACTGGGCGAATACCGCCGCCTCAGCGCCGGTCAGCGCCACCGGCGGTCCCAGCGGCCGGTTCAACACTCCGGCGCGCACCGTCACCGCCAGGGCCGGCCGGGGCACCAGCCAGCCCGCCAGGTCCGGGCGGCTTGCCAGCGCCCTGGCCAGCTCGTCGATGGCCCACACCTCAAAGTGCGTGGTCCGGGCCCGGACCAGCGCCTGCCCGGCGGTCACCGTCAGGCCCGGCTCTTCCGGGGCGAGGGTCACCCACCCCACCGGGCCGAAGAACCCGATCGTGTCGTTCTTCAGCGCGTACCGCTGCAGGTACCGCACCACCACCGACTCGTGCAGCCGGCCGCGCACGTTCCGCCGCTCGCCCCGCACCAGCTTGTCCAGGCACGATCCGAGCAGGCCCGGGTTCTGCCAGGCCACCGCCGCACGGAAGGCCGCGTCCCCGGCCAGCCGGGCGACCGCCGCGCTCACCCTGGCGGCCGCGGCCTCGTGGGCCGCGCGCAGCCCCGCGCCGCCGCCATCCTCGCCCGCCGCGTCCGCCGCCCTGGCCAGGTCCTCGTCGCACACCGCCAGCAGCCACGCGGCGGGGAACCCGGTGCTCCGCAGCGCCCCCTCCCGCCACAGGCTCCACCCGGTCTGCCCCAGCGGCGCCAGGTGACCGGGCACGGGCCGGCCAGGGCCGGCCCGGGGGGACGGCGGGACGGCCGGCCCGGTCATCCGCTCTCGCCGTCATCGGCGAGGACAGCCATCAGCGCCGCCGCCTCGGCGTCGGACAGCGCTTCGATGGCCAGCCGGGCCGCCGGTTCCCCGGGCCCGGTGCGCGATGGCCCGGCCGGCCGCGGCTCGCTCATGGCCCGGGCCAGGCCGGCCGTGGTCGGCGCGGTGAGGAACACCGACAGCGGCACGGTAGCGCCGCAGGTCTCCTCGACCTGGGCGAGCATCCTGGCGACCAGGAGCGAATGGCCGCCGAGGGCGAAGAAGTCGTCGTCCGCGCCGACCGCGGGCACGCCGAGCAGGTCCTGCCACAGCGCGGCGATCCGCTGCTCCCTGCCAGCGCGGGCCGGCGCCCGCTCGTGCTGCCCCGCGCGGTCCGGGCCGGGTTCGGGGGCGGGCAGCGCGGCCTTGTCCACTTTGCCGCCCGAGTTGCGGGGCAGCGCGGCGAGCGTGATCAGGTCGTCGGGCACCAGGTAGGAAGGCAGCCGGTCAGCGAGGAAGGCCCGCAGCTGGGCCGCGGTCACGGCGGCGGAGCCGGCGGCGGCGTACCCGGCCAGCCGCGGCTGCCCGGCCTGGCCCGGGCGGGCGACCACCACGGCGTCGCTGACCTGCGGGTGCTGGCGCAGGGCCGCGGCGATCTCTCCCGGCTCGATCCGGTAGCCCCGGATCTTGACCTGCTCATCGATCCGGCCCAGGAACTCCAGCTGCCCGTCGGGCAGCCATCGCGCCCGGTCCCCGGTCCGGTACATCCGCTGCCCGGCGTGCCAGGGATCGGGGACGAACAGCGCCGCCGTCGCCGCCGGGGCATCCAGGTAGCCGCGGGTCACCCCCGCCCCGCCGATGCACAGTTCTCCCGCCACCCCCGGCGGCACCTCGTCGAGCCCGGCCAGCACGTACGCCCGCGCTCCCCCGGCAGGCCGCCCGATCGGCGGCCGGCCGGCGCCGCCGGGCGGCACCGGCGCGCCGGTCACCAGCACGGTGGTCTCGGTCGGCCCGTAGTGGTTGACGAACCCGAACCCGGCCCCGGCCCGGTGCCCTCGCCGCAGCGCGTCTCCCCCGGTCACCAGCCAGCGCAGCGCCGCGTGCTCAGGCCAGTCCTGCTCGAGCACCTCCTGCGCCAGCGGTGTCGGCAGGAACGACCAGGTGATCCGCTGGCCGGCCAGCCACCGCACCAGGGCGGGCGGGGTGACCCGGACGTCGTCGGGCGGCACGACCAGCGTGCCGCCGGTCGCCAGGGCCGGCCAGATTTCCCACACCGACCCGTCGAACGCCGGGCTGGCCACCATCGTCGACCGCTCCCCCGGCCCCAGCTGGTAGGCCTCCCGCAGCCAGCCGGTCAGGCTGGCCAGCCCGCCGTGCGTGCCCTGCACCCCCTTGGGCGCCCCGGTCGATCCCGATGTGTAGATCACGTACGCCAGGCTGGCGGCCCGCACCGGCACCGGCACCGGGTCCGGGTCCGGGTCCGGCGGGCCGCCGGGCTGACCGCCCGCGGCCTGGTCGAGCAGCAGGGTCGGCCCGGCGGCCAGGTGCAGCCGGCTTGCCAGCTCCGCGGTGGTGAGCAGCGCGCACGCACCCGAACGGGTAATCAGGTCGTTGACCCGCTGCGCCGGGTGATCGGGGTCCAGCGGCATGAACGCCGCGCCGGCCAGCAGCACGGCCAGCTCCCCGGTCACCAGCAGCGCCGACCGCGGCGCGCACACCGCCACCACCGACTCCGGGCCGGCTCCGGCGGCAACCAGCTGCCCGGCCAGCAGGCTGGCCCGTCGGCCGAGCTCACGGTAGGTCAGCTGGGTCCACGGGTCGGTGACCGCGACCGCGTCGGGGGTGCGCCGGATCTGCCCGGCGATCAGCTCGGTCACCGGCCTGGCGCCGGTCACCTCCGGTCCGGCCCGCCAGGAATCCAGCAGCTCCGCCTGCGCGCCGGTGAGCAGGCTGAGCTCCCCGATCCTGGTCGCGGGCCTGGCGATCGCGCCGGCCAGCAGGGTCAGGTAATGCCCGGCCATCGCGGTCATGGTTTCCTCGTCGAACAGGTCGGTCGAGTACTCCCAGATCACCGCCATGTCATCGTCCTCGGGGCGGGCTGCCCGGCCCAGCCGCTGCGCGCCGCGCGGGATCACGATCACGTTCAGGTCGGCCTTGGCCGTGCCGTTCGAGCGTTCGGTGATGCTGCCCGTCAGCCCGCCGAAGTCCAGGTCGGGCACGGCGGAGTCGTGGAAGCTGAACATCACCTGGAACAGCGGGGTGCGGGAGGGGTCCCTGGCCGGGCCGAGCGCGTCGATGACCGCGTCCACCGGGGTGTCCGACCAGTCCAGCGTCTGCGCCACCGTCTGCTGCACCTGACCGAGCAGGTCGGTGAAGCGCTGCCCGCCCGACACCGCGGCGCGCAGGACCAGCGTGTTGACGAACATGCCGAGCAGCGGTTCGAGCTCGGGCCTGCTCCGGCTGGCCGCCCCGGTGCCCACCAGCAGGTCGCGCTGCCCGGTGTAGCGGTGCAGCAGCGCCGCGAAGGCCGCGAACATGACCGAGAACAGCGTCACCTGATGCTCGCGGCTGAACGAGCGCAGGTCCCGGGCCAGCTGGCCGGGAACCTGGATCCGGGGCGCCGCGCCGCGGAAGGTCATGACCGGCGGGCGCGGGTGGTCGGCGGGCAGTTCCATGATGTCGGGCGCGCCGGCCAGCCGGGCGGTCCAGTGGTTCACGTGCGCCCGCAGCGTCTCGCCGCGCATCCAGTCGCGCTGCCAGAGGGTGTAGTCCGCGTACTGGATCGCGAGCTCGGGCAGCGGCGAGGGCCGGCCGTCCGCGAACGCCGGGTACAAGACGCTCAGCTCCGACAGCAGCACCGCCAGCGACCAGCCGTCGTGCACGAAGTGGTGCTCCACGTGCACGAACGTGCTGTCCTGCGGGCCGTGCCGCAGCAGCAGCCAGCGCGCCAGCGGCGGCCTGGTCAGGTCGAACGGCTTGCGCAGCTGCGCGGCGATGACCTTCTCCGCGTGCCCGGCCGGCACGTCCAGCACCCGCAGCGGCGCGCGCGCCGAGGCCATGGGCCGCTGCTGCCCGGCGCCGTCGACGGTGACGAACGCGGTCCGCAGGATCTCGTGCCTGCGGACGATCTCATCGAGGGCGGCGCGCAGCGCCTCGGTGTTGACCTGGCCGTGCAGCGACACCGTCGCCTGGAAGTTGTAGGCCAGGTTGCCTGGTGAGAGCTGCTCGAAGAACCACACCCGCTGCTGCTGCAGCGACAGCGGGATCGGCCGGTCCCGGCGGGCCCGGCGCAGCGGCGGCCGGGCCGGAACGGCCACAACGCCGGGCTGCGCGCCGGCGGCGGGCGCGGTGGCGGTGCGTGCGGTGGCGGCGGGCGTGCTCGCGGCGGCGGCGCGCTGGTCGATGATGGCGGCGATGGCCGTGATGGTGCGGGCGCGGAACAGCTCGGCGAGGGTCACCGGGGCGGGCAGCCCGGCGGCGATCTGGGCGGCGAGCCGGCCGGCCATCAGGGAGGTGCCGCCGAGGGCGAAGAAGTCGTCGTCCGCGCCGGCCGGGGCGCCGCCCAGCAGCCCGGCCACGATCTGCGCCAGCGCGGCCTGGGTGGGGGTGCGCGCGGGCGCGGCCGCGGCCGCCAGCCCGGCTTCTTCCCGGCCCGGGACCGGCAGCGCGGCGCGGTCGACCTTGCCGTTGGGGGTCACCGGCAGGGCGGGCAGCACCACGACCGCCGAGGGCACCATGTACCCGGGCAGCCGGATCGCGGTGAACTCGATCAGCTCGGCCGGGGACACCTGCCCGGTCACGTAGCCGATCAGCCGCGCGCCGGGCTGGCCGGAGTGCTGCGCGGTGACGTAGGAGCCGCGGACACCAGGGTGCGCGCGCAGCACCGCGGCGACCTCGCCGGGCTCGATCCGGAAGCCACGGATCTTGACCTGGTCATCGAGCCGCCCCAGGTACTCGAATACCCCGTCGGCCCGGCGGCGGACCTTGTCCCCGGTCCGGTACATCCGCCGTCCGGTGGCGCCGAGGTCGGGCACGAACGACCCGGCGGTGAGCGCCGGGTCGCCCAGGTAACCGCGGGCCACGCACTCCCCGGCCAGGCACAGCTCACCGGGCTGCCCGTCAGCCACCGGGTCCAGGCCGTCGAGCACATAACAGCGCACCTGGTCGATGGGCACCCCGATCGGCGGCGGCACCGGCCCGCCCGCCAGCACCGCGGTGGTCACCGTGCCCACCGTGCACTCGGCGGGCCCGTACACGTTGACCACGGTGAAGGGCAGACCCGGCGGCACGCCGCGCAGCATCGCCGACCCGCCGACATGCAACAGCCGCAGCGGGACGTCAGCGGGCCAGGGCTGATCCAGCACCGCCTCGCCCAGCGGCGTCGGCAAGAAACTCACGGTGATCTGCTCGGATACCAGCCAGCCGACCAGGTCGGCGGGCGAGGCCCGCACCGGCGCGGGCGGCACGACCAGCGCCGCCCCCGCGGCCAGGGCCGGCCAGGTGTCCCACACCGACACATCAAACCCGGGACTGACCAGCAGCGTCGTACGGTCAGCCGGGGTCAGCCGGTAAACCCGCCGGTGCCAGGCCAGCAGGTTCGCCAGGCTGGCATGGGTCACCGCGACCCCCTTAGGCCGCCCGGTAGACCCCGAGGTATAGATCACATACGCCAGCAGCCCGCCATGAACCTCCGGCCACCGCACCGGCACCGGCGGCCCGGCCAGGTCGACGATCAGGCAATCCGGCCGCAGCGACGCCGCCTGCCCGGCCAGCTCCCTGGTGCTGACCAGCGCCGCCGCGCCCGACAGGGCCAGCAGCTCACTGGTCCGCGCGCCCGGGTGCGCCGGGTCCAGCGGCAGGTAAGCCGCCCCGGCCAGCAGCACCCCCAGCTCCGCGACGACCAGCTCAGCAGACCGGTCCGCGTAGACAGCCACGACCTGGTCACGCCCCACCCCCCGGCTGGCCAGCCGGGCCGCCACCACCGCCGCGTGCCCGGCCAGCTCCCGGTAGGTCAGCCGCACGCTGCCGTCCTGCACCGCGATCGCATCCGGCGCCAGACCGACCCGGACCCGCACATCGTCGAGCACCATAACCCACAGTCCTCCGCTAGCTCCCGCTCGGGCGTGCCGTCCAGCCGGCGCCGACACCGGTGAACCCGGCGGCGCCCGCGGGGAACCGCAAGGAGTCCCGGGGCGACCCGCTGCCGGGCCCTAACCGGTTCACCCCGGGCCCGCCTGCTGCTGCCCGGCCATCCACCGGCGCAGCGAGGCCGGCCGCATATCGGTCCAGGTCTCCTCGATATACGCCAGGCACTCCTCCTGCGAGCCGGTGAAACCATCCGGGCGCCACCCGGCCGGCACCTCCCGCTCCAGCGGCCAGATCGAGTACTGCTCCTCGTCGTTGACCACTACGGCGTAAGGCTGGCTGTCGTCGTCCATGGGACTGCTGCTCCTTCCTCGGTCAGGCCCGCCAGCAGCTCGGTGAACTCGGCGGCCAGCGCGGCCGCGTAGCCGGGGCTGACCTGGTCGCTGCGGTACTCCAGGAACCCGGTGAACCCGTCCCCGTCGCCGGACAGCGACATCGCGAGGTGGCAGCTGCCCGCGTGCCGCGGGGCTGGCCGCAGGCTGGCGGCCACCCCGCCCAGGGTGAACCGGGCGGCGATGGCCGGCTGGAGCGAGAACAGCGCCTGGACGGGCGGCTGGCCGTCACCGGCCGGCGGCAGGCCGGCCAGCTCGGCGATCCGCTCGAACGGCGGCGCGGCGTGCTCCAGCCCGGCCACGACGGCGTCACGCACCCGGTGGATCAGGCCGGTGAACTCCGGCTCGCCAGAGACGTCGACCCGCACCGGCAGCACGCTGCTGAACAGCCCGACCATGTCGGTCAGCGCGGCGTCCTCCCGGCCCGCCAGCGGGATGCCGATGACCAGGTCCCGCTGCGGCGCGTGGCGGCTGAGCAGGACGGTGAAGGCGGCGAGGAGCACCGCGAAGGGTGTCGCCCTGGCCTCCCGTGCCCTCTCCCTGACCTGCCCGGCCAGGGCCGCGGGTACCGGCGGCAGCGGTGCCACCAGGCTGGCGGCGCGGCTGTCCCGCGCTTCGCTCGGGCCGGCCAGGTCCTGGCCGAGCTGGAGGCGGGGCGGTGCGCCGGCGAGCTGGCCAGGCCAGTAGCCGGCGACCCGCCCGGCGGGCGGCCCGGTCAGCGTGTCCCGCTGCCAGGCGGCGTAGTCGGGGTAGGTCAGCTCCGCGGCGGGCGGCAGCGGGGCGGTGTAGGCGGCAGCGAGGTCGCGGCAGATGACCGGCAGGCTCCACTCGTCGGCGGCGAGCTGGTCGACGACCAGCAGCAGCCGGTGCGCGCGGGCTGCGGTGCGGATCAGGACGGTGCGGATCAGGGCGGCGCGGATCAGGGCGGCGCGCAGCGGCGGCGCGGTGCTGAGGCTGAACGGCTCGGCGCAGATGCCGGCCTGGAGCCGGGCCAGCGCGTCCGGCCGCAGCGCGGGGTCCAGGCCGGTCAGGTCGGCACGGGTCAGCGCGACGGGGGTGTCGGCCGGCTGGATCCGCTGGCCCGGCTGGCCGTCGTGCTCGCCGAAGACCGCGCGCAGCATCGGGTGCCGCCCGGACACCGCCTGGATGGCCTGGTGCAGGGCCGCCGGGTCGAGGTCGCCGTCCAGGTCGATCGCGATGGTCAGGTGGTACCGGGGGCTCGCGGGGTGCCGGCGCTGCCGGGCCCATACCTGTTCCTGGGCGTAGGACAGCGGCTGCCAGCCGGTCGCGCCGCGTGCCCGGGGCGGCGGCAGCCCGGCCCGTTCCAGCGCGGTCATCGCCGCCGCCAGGTCGGCGAGCCTGGGGTGGCTGAACACGGTGGCCAGCGGGACGTCAGCGGCCAGGACGGCACGGATCCGGGCGGCGAGGCGGGAGGCGAGCAGGCTGTGCCCGCCGACGGTGAAGAAGTTGGTGTCGGGGGTGACCGCGGGCAGGCCGAGCAGCTCGGCATACCAGGCGGCCAGCAGTTCCTCGGCGATGGTGAGGGGCCGCGCCAGCCGGGCCAGGGCGGCCGGCGGCGCGGGCAGCGCGCCGCGGTCGACCTTTCCTGTCGGCCCGAGCGGCAGGGCGGGCAGCGTGACCCACTGGCCGGGGATCATGTACGCGGGCAGGATCTCAGCCAGGTGCCGGGCCAGCGCCGGCCCGGTCACCGCCCCGCTGCCGTCACCCGGGCCGGCGCTGGCGCCAGCGGGACCGGCGGGGACGGGGACGGGGCTGGCCGCGGCGGCGGGGACGGGGACGGGGACGATGTAGGCGATCAGGCGCCGGTCGCCGGACGGATCGGTGCGCGCGGTCACGGCCGCCTGCGCGACCCGCGGGTGGGCGGTGAGGGCCTGCTCGACCGCGCCCAGCTCGATCCGGTACCCCCGGACCTTCACCTGGTCGTCCCGCCGCCCGGCGAAATGCACCAGCCCGTCCGGCCCAATCCGGCCGAAGTCACCCGTGCGGTACAGCCGCGCCCCCGGCGGCCCGTCCGGGCTGGGCACGAACCGCTCCGCGGTCAGCCCCGGCGCCCCCGCGTACCCCAGGGCCAGCCCCCGCCCGCCCGCCAGGATCTCGCCGGTCACCCCGGCCGGCACCAGGTTCCCGTACCCGTCCGCGATCACCACGCTGGTGCCGTGAATCGCCCGGCCCAGCGGCACCACGTCCGGCACCCCGTCCGGGTCTGTCATCCGGTGGCACGTGGTGAACGTGGTGTTCTCCGTCGGCCCGTACCCGTTCACCACGGCCGGCACCGCCCCCAGCGCCCGCCGCACGTGCCCGGCCGAGGCCGCCTCGCCGCCGATCAGCAGCTCCCGCAGCGGCGCCAGCACCCCCACATCGGTGTCCGCCACCAGGTTGAACAGCCCTGTGGTCAGGAACGCTGAGGTCACCCGGTGATCCCGGATCACCGCGCCCAGCCGCGCCACGTCGACGACGCCACCCGCTACCACCAGCACCCCGCCGTTCAGCAGCGGCGCCCACAACTCCAGCGTCGAGGCGTCGAAGGCCGGCGCGGCGGCGTGCAGCCACCGTTCGCCGGCCGACATCGAGGCGAAGTCCGCGCCCCGCACCAGCCGGGTCACCGCCCGGTGCGGGACGACCACCGCTTTGGGCGTTCCCGTCGAACCCGAGGTGAACATCACGTAGGCGGGGTCGCCGCCATCCCCCGCCACCCCGGCACCGGCCGCGGCGGGGCCGGCCGGGCCGGTGACCGCGGGCAGGCTGACCGCCGGCCCCGGCTGCCCGGGCAGCGGCTCGCCGACCACCAGCTTCACCCCGGCCCTGGCGGTCATCTCGGCCAGCCGGGCCGCCGGGTACTGCGCATCCAGCGGCACGTATGCCCCGCCCGCCATCAGCACGCCGAGCACCGCCACCACCAGCTCCGCCGACCGCGGCAGCGTCACCCCGACGAAGTCGCCGCGCCGCACGCCCCGCCCGGCCAGCTCGCTGGCCAGCCCGGCCGCCCGCGCGGCCAGTTCCCGGTAGGTCAGTTCAGCCCCGCTGTCGGCGTCCAGCACCGCCAGCACGTCCGGCCGCGCCCGCGCCACCTCGCCGAACAGCGCGTCGATCCGCGCGGCTTGAGCAGCCTGGTCAGCTCCCGCGGGGCCGCCCGCCGCGGGGAGCGCGCCCTGCCTGCCCGGCTGGCCGGCCCACAGCGGGATGTGGCCGGCCCGCTGGCCCGGGTCAGCGCCGGCCGCGGCGAGCACGGCGGCGGTGCCGCCGGCCAGCAGGCCGGCCGTCTGCGCGGTCAGCAGCTCGGCGTCGTACTCCAGGACGCCATCCAGGTCACTGCCCGGGCCCCCGTCCGCGAGCTCCAGGTACAGGTCGAACTTGGCCCGCCCGGTGAAGACGCGCCCGACCCGGGTGGTCAGCTCCGGCAGGTCCAGCCGGGGCTCGGCCCGCGGGACCAGCCCGAAGCCCACGTCCAGCGGCAGGTCGGCGGAGCCTGGCCGTCGCGGCGGCACGCTGGCGGCGCCGAGCGCGGCCAGCATCGTCGCGTGGACCTGGCGCAGCACGGTGCTGAACGGCGGATTGCCGGCGATCCGGACGCGGACCGGGAGGGTGCAGACGTACAGCCCCGCGCTGTGTGTCCACCGCTGCTCCCGGCGCAGGCTGACCGGCACGCCGATGGGGAAGTCGTCGCGGCCGCTGAACCGGTGCAGCGCGATCGCGTAGCCGGCCAGCAGCAGCTGGGCCATGGTGGCGCCGTTCGCGCGGGCTACCGCGCGCAGTGCCTGCGCCGCAGCGGCGGGAATGCGCACCGGGACCCTGCCCGCGGGCTGGCGCGGGGTGGCGGGCCGGGGCCGGTCCGCGGGCAGGGTGAGCGGCTCGCACCCGGCCAGCTGGCCATCCCAGTAGCGGCATTGCCGGTCGTGCTCGGGGTCTGCGGCGAAGGACCGCTCCCACCGGACGTACTCCCGGTAGCCCGGCGCGGGCGGCAGGTCCGGGGACTGCCCGGCGCGCAGCGCCCGGTAGGCGGCGGCCAGCTCGGACAGCAGCAGGCTGATCGTCTCGGCGTCGGCGATGACGTGGTGCCAGACCAGGACCAGGCGGTGCCGGCCGGGCCCCAGCCGGTACAGCTCCGCCCGCCACAGCGGGCCGGCCGGGTCCAGCGGCCGGCTGGCCGCGGCCGTCGCCAGCTCCCCCGCGGTGGCCTCGGTCGCGGCGGTCACCGGCAGCCCGGCCGGGGCGGCAGCCGAGACCCGCTGCAGCGGCTGGCCGGACACGACCAGTAAGCAGGTGCGCAGCGCCTCGTGCCTGGACACGATCTCGCTGAGCGCGGCGCGCAGCGCGCCGGGGTCGAGCGGCCCGTCGATGTCGATGACGCGGGTCAGGTGGTAGGCGGGCAGCCCGGGCCTGGCCTGGTCGGCCAGCCACAGCCGCTGCTGGGCGAAGGACAGCGGGAACACGTCGGCGCGGGCGAGCCGGGCCGGGCCGATCCCGGCCAGCCACTTCCTGGCGGGGGTGTCCGGCGCGGGCCGGCCGGCTGTCATCGTGCCCCCGTGGGCTGTCGGGGTGCCAGCTCACCGGCAGTGCCCATACCCGCCCTCCTCGGCGCGCCCGCGCGCCAGGCCGGCGGCCTGCGTCGGTTACCCGCGGCGCTGGCTTGGACACTAGGACGGCCTGGCCGCGCGGGCATCCGCCACAGATGGAACCTCCGGCCCCCCATTTCGCTGACTCCCCGGCCGGCATCCGTCGCCACGCTGACGAGCCGCCGCCGCCGTCGTGCGCGTGCTGATTACCCCCGGCACGCCGCCCCGCCCAGCGCGGGGTGTCCCGGGTCATCCGGTCAGGCCCGGTCAGACCCGGAGCGCGACGGCCTTGAGCCGCTCATAGTGCGGCAGGTGATAGTCCAGGTAGCCGGCGAGCAGCGGGTTCGCCGCGACCGCGTCCAGGCTGCGGCGCCCGGTGCGGACGAACCCGGTGGTCTGGCTGGCGGTCTCGTGCCACTTGCTGGTCCGCTGCCAGGCCTGGTGCATTCCCGGCCGCCAGGACAGCGCCGCGGGCAGGAACGGGATGCCCGCCGCGCGGCAGTACGCCCGTACCGTCTGCTCCGGCGAGGCCACTAAGTCCGCCGCGTCGATCACGGCCGGTGGCGTGCCGCCAGCGGCGGCCACGGCGTCGTAGATCTCGGCCAGCCAGGCGAAGCCGACCTCGTCCCGGTTCAGCCGGGGATGCATCTCGAAGTGCGAGGCGATCGCCTCCGCCGGGTGGCGGATCAGGAACGTGTGCACCGGCCCGGCCAGGAAGTCACGGTCGCGCAGCAGCCACGGGTAGTGAAAGTCGGTGGTGTCCTTGAAGAACACCGGGCCGTCCTCGGCCAGCCGCCACAGGGCCGGTATCAGCTCCGGCTCGGACCGCACCAGCTGCCCGCCGACGTCGGCCTCGCCGAAGTTCACCAGGTGCGAGAACGGCTCGTGCAGCATCGTGTAGTCGCCCCGCTCGGCCATCATCCGGGCGAACGCGGTCGACCGGCATCTGGGCGCGCTCCACAGCGCCACGATGGCTGGCCGGCCGCCCGGACCTGCCTGGTCTCGCATCTGGCTCACCTGGCGATCTTCGTGCGGAATGGCCGGGGATGCGGCCACTGTATGCGCGTTCCCGGCCCGGAAATAGCCCTCTGGCCGGCAGGTAAGCGCCATGCGGCAACCGCGCTCAGCGGCCTAATAACCACGATGGCCGCCCGCGGGCAAACTCAGCGAAATGCACCCGGGGGAAGTCCGCGCCCTGCGGATGACGGGGCTGCCCGCCAGCCTTAGCGTCCATCTGACGGCGATCAGAGCTGATCACCGGGATCGCGGCGCGCGAAACTCCTGCGGCCGCCGGGCAGTTAAGGAGCTGCGATGGGCTTAGCCCGGCTGGCTGCCTTCGGCGGGACGCCCGCGGTGCCAGGCAAGCAGCCGCATACCCACTGGCCGGTCATCACCGACGCTGACCGGGCCGCGGTCAGCGCGGCGCTGATGGGGCCGCTGGTGTCCGACACCGACAGCACCACCCCGGTCAGCGAGCTGGAAGACCGCTGGGCGCGGCGGTGCGGCGCGGAGTACTGCGTGGCGACGTGCAACGGCACCGCGTCACTCGCGCTGTGCATCGCGGCACTCGGCATCGGCCCCGGCGACGAGGTGATCGTGCCGGCCCTGTCCATGATCGCCAGCGGCCTGGCGCCGCTGCACCACATGGCGATCCCGGTCTTCGCGGACGTGGACCCGGTGACCTTCACGCTCGACCCGGCCGCCGTCCGCGCGGCCATCACCCCGCGCACGGCCGCGATCATGCCGGTGCACCTGCACGGCCAGCCCGCCGACATGGATGCCATCGGCGCGCTGGCGGCCCGCCACGGCCTGGCGGTGGTCGAGGACGGCGCGCAGGCGCAGGGCGCCACCTACCGCGGCGCCACGATCGGCTCGATCGGGGACATGACCGCGTTCAGCCTGCAGTACACCAAGAACCTGCCGACCTGCGGCGAGGGCGGCCTGCTGACCACCAGCAACGCCGAGCTCGCGGCCGCGGCCCGGATGAGCAGGGAGTTCGGGGAGGTCATCGAGGCGGGCAGGCCGCGTGACTACATCTCCTGCCGGCTCGGCTGGAACGCCAAGCTCAGCTGTGTCCAGGCCGCCTTCACGCTGTCTCAGCTCGACCGGTTCGACGACTACGCCAGGCAGCGCAAGGCCAGCGTGACCGCGTTCCTGGACCGGCTGGCGGCGCTGCCGGGGATCGTCGTCCCCGCGGCGGCGCCGGGCACCGAGCACGCCTGGTACATGCTGCGGTTCCGGTTCGACCCCGCCGCCGCCGGGCTGGCCGGCCTCCAGCCGGGACGGCTGCGCGCCGCGGTGCACCGGCTGCTGCGCGCCGAGGGCGTCCCGGTGTCCAGGTACCAGGTCACCACGCTGCCCAGGCAGCGGGTGTTCACCGAGCGGGCCGGCTTCGGGGCCGGTTACCCGTGGGCGGCGGGCGAGCCAGGGCCCGCCCCCCGCTGCCCGGTCGCCGACGCGGTCATCGACGACTCGCTGACCATCCAGAAACGGCACCTCAACCCGCAGGCAGGCCCGGCGCTGCAGCGCTACGCCGACGGGTTCGAGAAGGTGTGGCGGCACCTGGACGTGGTCGCCCGCCTGGCCGGGGCCAGCCAGTGACCGCCGGGCCGCTGGTCGCCGAGTCCGGCACCGCGGCGCTCACCGAGGTGGCTGACCGGGTCAGGCGGCGGGTGGTCGACATGTGCGCCGGGGATGAGGGCGGGCACCTGGGCGGCTCGCTGTCGCTCGCCGACATCCTCACCGCCTTGTACTTCGCGGTGCTGCGGGTCGACCCCGGCCAGCCGGACTGGCCCGGCCGCGACGTGTTCGTGCTGAGCAAGGGACACGGCGCGCTGGCGCTGTACGCGGTGCTGGCCGAGCGGGGTTTCCTGGACCCGGCGGAGCTGGCGGGCTACGGCCGGCCTGGCAGCCGGCTCCTTGGTCATCCGGTCCGGACCGTGCCTGGCGTGGAGATGCCGACCGGGTCGCTCGGGCACGGGCTCGCGCTCGGCCTCGGCTTCGCGCTGGCCGGCCGGCTGGCGGGCAGCACGCGGCGCACCTTCGTGGTGACCGGGGACGGCGAACTGCAGGAAGGCTCCTGCTGGGAGGCGGCCGGCTGCGCGGCGGCCCAGCGAGCCGACCGGCTGGTCGCGATCGTCGACCGCAACGGCCTGCAGCTCACCGGCCGCACCGAGGACATCGGCCCGCTGGAGCCGCTGGCTGACCGGTGGCGCGCTTTCGGCTGGAGCGTGCGGGAGGCCGACGGGCACGACCCGGCCGCCGTGGCGGCCGCGCTCAGCTCCGCGCCCTGGCGGCCCGGCCGGCCGAGCGTGCTGCTCGCCCGGACCCAGAAGGGCCACGGCGTCCCGTTCATCGCCGGCCGGCCTGCCTGTCACTACGCCCGGCTGGACGAGCGGCTGCACGCCAGGGCCAGCGCCGCGCTTGCCTCGTTCCTGCGCAGGCGGCCGTCGTGACCGAGCCCGCCGCCACCAGGCAGGCCTACCACGACCGCCTGATGACGCTGATGGCCGCCGACCCGCGGGTGATCTGCGTGGACACCGACACCGGCCTGTTCACCGCGGCCGACGCCGCCGCGGCCGGGGACAGGTACATCGACCTGGGGATCGCCGAGCACACGGCGATGGGCGCCGCGGCCGCGCTGGCCGCGTCGGGCTGGATCCCGTTCGTCAACACGATGGCGACGTTCGCGAGCACCCGCGCGCTGGAGGCGGTCAAGGTCAATATCGCGCAGAACGCGCTGCCGGTGCGGATCGCGGCCACCCACGGCGGGGTCGCGGCCGGGCACCTCGGGCCGACCCACCACGCCCTGGAGGACCTGGCGGTCATGCGCGCGCTCCCGCACATGACCGTGCTGGTTCCCGCGGACGCCCGCTCGGCCGCCAGCCTGGCCGGACAGGCCGCGGGCCTCGACGGCCCGGTCTACCTCCGGCTCGGCCGCAAGCCCACGCCCGGGCTGCCCGGCGATCCGCGGCCGCCCAGCATCGGCCAGATCCAGCCGCTGCGGGAGGGCGCCGACGTGGTGATCGTCAGCTGCGGCCCGCATCCGGTGCTGGCCTCGCTCGCGGCGGCCACGCTGCTGAGCCGGGCCGGGATCGAGGCGGCGGTGCTGAACGCGCACACGATCAAGCCGTTCGACCGGGACACGCTGCTGAGCCGCGCGGCGGCCGCGGCGCTCGTCGTCACGGTCGAGGAGCACCGGGTCACCGGCGGGCTGGGCGGCGTGGTGGCCGAGGTGCTCACCGAGTGCCTGCCCCGGCGGCTGCTGCGGCTCGGCCTGCCCGAATCGCTGGTCCCCGGGTGCGGGAGCCCCGAGCACATCCTGGAACTCCACGGTCTTGACGCGGGCCAGGTGGCCGCCCGCGTCCGCGCTGCACTGGATGGCGACCTGCCTGCGAGGAGCACACTATGACCCCCTGCCCTGTCTGCGAAACCCCGATCGACACACCGGACTCCTCCCGGCTGAGCGAGGTCCTTGAGTGCTCGGACTGCCGGAGCGAGCTCGAGGTCGTCGCGCTCGACCCGGTCATGCTCGCGCTCGCCCCCGAGGTTGAGGAGGACTGGGGGGAGTGAGCCGCCAGCGCGGCCTGCCCGCTGTCGCTGTTCTCGCTTCGCAGCTCAGGGCGGACGAGAAACGGCTGCTCGAAGCCATCGAGCGCCAGGGCATCGCCAGCGAGCACGTCGACACCAGGACGCTGTGGAGCACGCTCGACGGGCGAGCGCGGCGCTGGCGGGGCGCGCTGAACCGGGAGATCAGCCTGGCCCGCGCCGTGCACGCGGCCCGGACGCTGGAGTGGTCCGGGGTGCCGGTGATCAACGACGCGGCGGCGGCCGAGGTGTGCGGCGACAAGTGGCGGACCTCGCTGGCCCTGGCCGGGGCCGGCCTGCCGGTCCCGCGCACCGCGCTGGCGCTGACACCCGAGGCCGCGCTCAGCGCGCTGGCCGACATCGGTTACCCGGCGCTGATCAAGCCGCTGGCCGGCTCGTGGGGACGGCTGATCGCCCGGCTGCGCGACCCGGGCCAGGCCGAGGAAGTACTGGAGTACGTCCGGGCGCTGCCCGGCCCCCAGTCCCACCTGTGCTACCTCCAGGAACTCATCACGACGCCGGGCCGCGACATCCGGGCCATCGTGATCGGCGGTGAGTTCATCGGCGCGGTGTTCCGGATCGCCCCCGGCACCCGGGCCAACGTGGCCCGCGGCGCGCGCACCCAGCGGTGCAAGGACACGGCCGTGATCGCCAAGCTCGCGACCGCCGCCGCCGCGGCCGTCGCCGCGGATATCGCCGCGGTGGACCTGGTCGAGGACCCGTCCGGGCGGATCCTGGTGCTGGAGGTCAATCACCGGGTGGAGTTCTCCGGGTTCCAGGCCGCCATGGGCGAACGGGTCGACGTGGCCGGCCGGATCGCCGGCTATCTGAGCGCGAGGGCGCAGCGGTGGTGAGGGTCACCGTCATGGGCGGCTCCGGCTACATCGGCGGTGAGCTGATCCGGCTGCTGCTCGGCCATCCGCGCGCCCAGATCGCCGCGGTCACCTCGGGCCGGCTGGCGGGCCGGCCGGTGGACGAGGCGCACCCGAACCTGCGCGGCCTGACCGGCCTGCGCTTCACCGGCCCGGCCGACCTGGGCGAGCCCGACGTGCTGCTGCTGGCCGGGCCGCACCGGCAGGTCATGCCGGTCATGCCGGAACTGCTCGGCCAGGCCAGGCACGTCATCGACCTGTCCGGCGACTTCAGGCTGCACAGCCCGGCCGCGTACGCGAAGTACTACGGGGTCACCCATACCGCGCCCGGCCTGCTCGGCTCGTTCGTCACCGGGCTGCCCGAGCTGTACCGCGCGCAGATCCAGGGCGCTGACCGCATCGCCGTGCCCGGCTGCATGGCCACCGCCGCGATCCTGGCCCTGGCCCCGCTGGCCGGGCTGCTGCGCGGCCCGGTCCACGTCGACGCCCGGTGCGGGTCCAGCGGCGCCGGCGCCGCCGCGAGCCCGGCCAACACCCACGCCGAGCGCAGCGGGGCGATGCGGGTCTTCGCCCCGGTCTCGCACCGGCATGAGGCGGAGATCGCGCAGGCAACGGGCCTGACGGTGCGGATGTCAGCCACCGCGGTCGAGGCGGTGCGCGGCGTCCAGGTGCTGTGCCGGGCGCAGCTGGCCGACGGCACTGGCGAGCCCGCGATCCGGGCTGCCTACCGGAGCGCTTACCAGGGCGAGCCGTTCGTCCGGATCGTCGCCCGCCACCGCGGCACGTTCCGGTACCCCGAGCCGAAGATCCTGGCCGGCTCGAACTTCTGCGACGTGGGCTTCGCGCTGGACCGGCCAGCGGCCCAGGCGACCGTGATCGCGGCCCTGGACAACCTGGTCAAAGGGGGAGCGGGTAACGCCGTGCAGTGCATGAACATCCGGCTCGGCTGGCCCGAGCGGCTCGGTCTCGAGTTCCCCGGCCTGCACCCGAACTGAAGGGGCCCTCCGGTGACAGCACCCGGCATCATCGTGGTCAAGTGCGGCGGCAGCGCCGCCGTGGACCAGGACGCGGTCTGCGCCGACGTCGCGGAGCTAGCCGCCGCCGGGCGCCGGGTGGTGCTGGTCGGCGGCGGGTCGGCCGACATCGAGCGGCTCGCCGCCAGGCTCAGCGTGCCGCTGCGCCGCCTGACCTCACCCGACGGCCTGACCGCCCGGTTCACCGACGAGGCCACCCTTGAAGTGGTCTCGATGGCGCTGGCCGGGATCGTGCAGCCGCGGCTGGTGACCGCGCTGCAGGCGGCCGGGGTGGCGGCGGTCGGGCTGACCGGGGTGGACGGGGCGCTGCTGCGGGCCAGGCGGCGGCGCGCGCAGCGCGCGCTGGCCGGGGGGCGGCAGGTCATCGTCCGCGGCGACCGGAGCGGGCGGATCGCCAGCGTGAACACCGCGCTGCTGGGCTGCCTGCTTGACGCCGGCTTCGTGCCGGTGGTGTCGCCGCCGGTGCTGGGCGCCGACGGGTCGGTGCTGAACGCCGACGCCGACCGGGTCGCGGCCGCGATCGCCATCGCGGCCGGGGCCAGCTCGCTGCTGCTGCTGACCGGGGCGCCGGGGGTGCTGGCCGACCCGGCCGACCCGCGGTCGGTGCTGCCGGCCTGCCTGGTGCCGCGCGACGGCCAGCCGCCGCAGCGGGGCGGGGGCATCGGCGTCAAGCTGCTCGCGGCCAGGGACGCGCTGGCGGCCGGGGTCCCGGCGGTGCTCATCGCGAGCGGGGCAGGGCCGCGGCCGGTGTGCCGGGCGCTGGCCGGGGCGGGCACCGCCGTGGCGCTGGGCCCGGCCGCGGGAGCCCGGGCGTGAGCGCGGCCCGCGGCCCCGGGCCCGGCCCGGACGCCGCCGCCGGGCTGCTGCGGGAGATGCTGGAGATCCCGTCGCCGTCCGGCGAGGAGGGGGAGCTCGCGGCGTACCTGGCCGGGGCGATGACCAGCCTCGGCCTGGCCGCCCGGGTGGACCAGGCCGGCAACGTGGCGGGCGAGACCGGGCAGGGCCAGGGCCCGCGCATCATGCTGCTCAGCCACCTCGACACGGCCGGCAGCCAGCTCCCGGTCCGCGCCGCCGCCGGGCGGCTCTACGGCCGCGGCGCGTCCGACGCGAAGGGACCGCTGGCCGCGATGATCTGCGCGGCGGCCGGGGCGGCCTGGTTCCCCGGCCGGGTCTGCGTCATCGGCGCCGTGGAGGAGGAGGTGCCCAGCGCGCGCGGCGCGGTCGCGGTCCGCGAGTCGTACCCGTGCCCGGACGCCTGCATCATCGGCGAGCCGAGCGGCGCGACCGCCGTGGTGCTCGGCTACAAGGGAAAGCTGGACCTGCGCTACACCGCGGCGTGTCCCCCGGCCCATCCGACCAGCCCGGGACCGAAGGCATCCGAGCTGGTGGCGGACTGCTGGGCGGCGCTGAAAGAGATCATCGGCCCGGCCGACCACGGCGTGTTCGGCCTGCCGGGCGTGACGCTCGAGTCCTTCTCCGGCGACACCGCGCGGGCGAGCGCCAAGATAGGCGTCCGCACGCCGCCCGGCTTCGACGCGGGCGCGCTGCTGGCCAGGCTCCGGGCCCGGCTGGACGCTGGCACCCTCACGGTGCTCGGCGCCCGGTCGCCATGCGTCGCCGACCGCCGCAACCCGGTGGTCAGGGCGCTGACGGCCGGGATCAGGCGGCAGTCTGCGCAGCCCCGGCTGCTGGTCAAGACGGCCACGTCGGACATGAACACGCTGGCCGAGACGTGGGACCTGCCGATGGCGTCCTACGGCCCGGGTGAGAGCAGGCTCGACCACGCCGACGACGAGCACATCGTGCTCGACGACTTCTTCCGGTCGATCGCGGTGCTGTCGTCCGCGCTGGCCGAGCTGGCGGACCTGCCCTGCCGGGAGGTCACCCCGGGCGGCTGACCGGCGCCAGCGGGTCAGGCCACGATCTGCCAGTGCTGGCCGCCGCCGGTGAACCGGGTCTGCCGGGGCGCGACCCGCTCATCAGCGTCATGGGTCAGGCCCTGGAACGAGATGGCGCCCTTATAGAGCTCGGCGGTGACCTCGGCGGTCGCGCCGGCCGACTCGATCAGCACGTCGGCCGCGGCCCGCGCGGCGCGGATCGCCGGGTCCAGGTACCTGCCCTCGTACACGCCGCGGCCGATCTGCCCGGACAGGCCGTGCATCAGCCGCAGCGCCTCGGGATCCATCGCCACCTGGTACACCCGGGCGACGCAGAATCCGAGCAGGTCGAGCCCGGGCGACTCGTAGACGCCCCGGCACTTGGTCCCGTTGACCCGGTTCTCCACCACGCTGCGCAGGCCGACCCCGTGCCGCCCGGCCACCGCGTTGGCGTGCCCGAGCAGTTCCCGCGCGGTACCCGGCGCGTTCCCGACCCGGACCGGCCGCCCGCCCGCGATCGCCACCGGGACCGCCTCCGGGTCATCGGGCGCCTGCCTGGGCGCGACGGTCAGCGCCCGCCAGGCCGCGTCGTCGGGAGTCTGCAGGCATTCCAGCGCGGTCCCGTCGTGCGCGAAGCCCGCGAGGCTGCCGTCCGCCGAGTAGTCCGCCGTGCTCCGCTGATCGGCGGCCAGGCCGCGGTCACGCAGGTACCGCGTCATATCCGCGCGGCCGGGAAAGCGGCTGAGCAAATCAGGATCTGTCCAGGGCGAGAGGGCCCGCAGATCAGGCGCGAGCGCCGCGACATATCGCTCAAACCGCCGCTGGTCATTGCCGCCGCCGACGCAGCCGTGGGCGAGGACCGTGCAGCCAGCCCGGCGCATCGCCTCCGCCAGCCCGGCGACCAGCACCAGCCGGGACCCGCTGGTCGTGTTCCAGTAGCCGCCGTCGTACTGGGCCTGGTATCGCACCAGGTCAAAGGCGAGTTGCGCGATCTCGTCCCGCAGGTCGGTGACGACCGCGGCCACCCCGGCCGCCTGCAGCGCACGGGCCAGCGCGCGGACGTCGTCACCGGTCCCCTGGCCCAGGTCCGCGACGAACGCCGTCACCGGCACCGAGGACGCGGCCAGCCACGCGGCGACCGTCAGGCTGGACAGGCCGCCCGATACGCACACGCCGACTTTCTCGCCGGCCAGCTGCCTGGATAGCATTACGCCTCGCGCATTCCCGCTTTAGGTAAAAGCCAGTTGATCACCATTAACAATACCGCTCGTAATCATCGTGTCAATCATCGTGATTAGGTAATTGACACGCTGAGCCCGCGGCACCGCGCCGGGCCCGCGCCGCCCCGGGCCGGTAATTGTCCGGCGCGACTTTGTCACGCATCGTGATTACCGGCCGGCCGGCTCTGGGTGGCACGGGTGACACTGGCCCGCCGGAGACGCCGCGGGCGCAATCTGTTCCGCGGGCCCGGCCTCCCGCCCGCCGTGCCCGGCAGCCTCCCGCCTGCTCTGCCGCCGGCCGCTATGCTGGAGCGTGCCGCGGGCGGACGGTGCCGCGCGAGCATGATAATCACAGCGCTTACATCATTTTGATGAATAAAAAATAGGTCACACCGGACTCTTCCCGTGGTTCTGGTCTGGAGTTAGAGTGCGTCAGGAATGTGCTTACTGAAAGGACCACAAATAAATAGCTAGCTCGACGGCGGGGGGCGGTGACCAGGGAGTATCAAAGTGACCGAGAAACCCCGGGACGACGGTCCGGGACCGAGCACCGGGGCGGAAGCAGACCCCGGCTGCCCCGGCCAGCCGTCGTCATTATGGCGTAAGCCCGGCTTCGCAAAGCTCTGGGCCGGCCAGTCGGTGTCCCTGCTCGGGTCCTCGGTCACGACCCTGGCCCTGCCGCTGACCGCGATCTACACCCTGCACGCCGGCGCCGCGCAGGTCGGCATCATGAAGACGCTGCAGTGGCTGCCCTGGATACTGGTCTCGCTGTGGGCCGGCGCGTGGAGCGACCGGCACCGCAGGCGCCCGGCGATGATCGGCGCGGACATCGGGCAGGCACTCGTCCTCGGCGCGATCGTCGCGCTGGCCGCCGCCCGGCTGCTGACGCTGCCGGTCATGTTCGGCGCGGTGTTCTGCCTGGGCACCCTCACCGTGTTCTTCAACCTCAGCTACAGCGCCTACGTGCCCTTCATCGCCGGACGTGACCTGCTCGTCCCGGCCAACTCCCGGCTGCAGGCCAGCGCCTCGTTCGCAGCCGTCGCCGGGCCCGGCCTGGGCGCGCTGCTGGTCGAGACGCTGACCGCGCCGGTGGCGCTGGTCGCCGACGTGGCGTCGTGGCTGGTGTCAGCGGCCAGCCTGCTGTGGATCGGGCAGACCGAGCCCCCGGCGGCCCGGCCGGCCGCCGCGGCGACCCTCCGGGCCCAGATCGGGGCCGGCCTCTCGGTGGTGTTCGCCAGCCCGCTGCTGCGGGCGCTGATGGGCACCTCGGGGTTCTTCAACCTGTTCATCCAGTGGATGAACACCTTGTTCGTCCTGTTCATGGTGCATGATCTCGGGCTGCGCACGGCCGCCATCGGCCTGATGGTGAGCTGCCAGTCGGCTGGCGCGCTGGCCGGGTCGTTCCTGTCCAGCCCGGCCAGCCGCAGGTTCGGCATCGGCCCCGCGTTCATGTGGTCGGTCGTCTGCGAGTGCCTGGTGATGCTCGGCGCGCCGCTGGTCCCGGCCGGCCATCATCTGCTGGCGGCCGTGCTGATCGCGGCCGTGCTGTTCATCAACGGCCTTGGCTCGACAGTGTCGGGCATCATCGGCACGAGCGTCCGGCAGGCCGTGACCCCGCCGGGCCTGATCGGCCGGATGACCGCCGCATTCCAGTTCGTCGGGTACGGCGTCGTCGCGCTCGGCGCGCTGTGCGGCGGCATCGCCGGCCAGGTACTGGGCCTGCGGCCTGGCTTGCTCATCGGCGCGATCGGGATCCAGGGCACGATCATCTGGATGGCCGTGTCGCGGCTGCCGCGGGTGCGCGAGCTCCCGGCACCCGGCCATGAGGCCGAGCTGCCCCCGGGGGCGGCGGGCGCCGGCGCCGCCCGCGACGCCGGCCAGGCCGGCCTGCGGACATGACCGGCCGCGAGCCCGGTCAGCTTGCCCGCCCGGGCCAGGTGGCCCGGGGCAGGCGGGAACTGCCGCGGCCAGCGTGGCGGCCGCGCACTCAGTTCAGGAAGTGGCAGACGTTCATGGAGGCGATATGCCCGTGCGGGTGCTTATCTGCGACGAGCTACCGGTGGTCAGGGACGGCCTGCGCTCATTGCTCGACTGCGCCGCCGACATTGAGGTGGTCAACACCACCGGCAACGGGATGGAAGCTATCGTGCTCAGCCGCAGCCTGCGGCCCGACGTGGTCGTCACCGACCTCAGGCTGGAGGGGATGCAGGGCCTGGAGATGATCCGCCGCCTCAGGAAGGAGGATCTCGATCCGGTCCCCGCCGTGGTCGTCTTCGCGCTCAGCGACGATGACCAGATCATGAGCGAGGTCCTGCACGCCGGGGCGAGCGGGCTGCTCGGCAAGGACGCCAGCCCGGAAGACCTCATCTCCGCGGTCAGGCTCGCGGCGCGCGGCCAGACCACGCTCGCGCCGGTGCTGGCCAAGCGGCTGGTGAGCTGGTTCTGCGAGCGCCGGAGCCCGTCGGAGGTGCTGCTGGCGCCGATGGTGTCCTCGCTGACCCCGCGCGAGCGCCAGGTGATGATGCTGGTCGCCCGCGGCTTCTCCACCGACGAGATCGCCGACGAGCTGACCATCGGCGTCGCGACCGTGCGCACCCATGTCTACCGGCTGCGCTGCAAGCTCGGCGCCAGGGACAAGGCCCAGCTGGTCTCCTTCGCCTACCGGTCGGGTCTCATGCAGGTGGCCTGAGCTAGCCGGCCAGGGCGGTGCCGGCCAGGGCGGTGCCGGCCAGGGCGGTGCCGGCCCCGCACCCGGCCACCGCGGTCGCGCCGACCAGCCGCCACAGCGCCGCGGGCCGGCCGTACCTGACCAGCTCGGCGGCCGCGAGCCGGTAGTAGCGGTGCAGCGGCAGTTGCGAGGTCATCGAGCGGCTGCCGCAGGCCTGCATGCACAGCCGGGCGATGTCGGCCAGCGCCTCCGCGGCGGCGGCCAGCGCCTCGGCGGGCGCGGTTGAGGGCCTGCCGGTGTCGGCGAACCACGCCGCCCGGTACACCAGCATCCGGGTCGCGCGGAGCGCCACGACGGCCCTGGCCAGCGGGAACGATACCGCCTGCAGGTCGCGCAGCGGACCGCCGAACTGCCGCCTGGTGCCGGTGTACCTGACCGCCGCGTCGTGCATGCCAGCGGCCAGGCCCAGCAGGTAGGCGGCCTGGCGGACCTGGGCCCGGGTGAGCGCCCCGCCGCCGGGGGGCTCGATCCGGCGCAGCAGTTCCGGCTTGCCGGCCGGGACGCCGGCCAGTTCGAGCACGTGCGGCCAGCGGCCCGGGTGCCAGGTGAGGCCGGCCGACCGGCCCGGCAGCAGGGCCAGCGCCGGGCCGCCGCGGATCCGGGTGAGCACCGCGGCCAGGTCGGCGCCGGGCGCGTCCACGGTGACGGTGCCCGACAGCGTCCAGCCCGCTTCGGCCCGGCGGGCCGCGACCGCGGAGCCCGGAGGCAGCGCCTCCAGCCCGGCCGCGGCCACCGTCGCGCCGGCCAGCAGCCGGCCGAGCACGTCGGCCCGGCCGCAGGCGAGCGCGGCGTCCGCGGTGAACGCGGCGGCACGGTAGGGGTTCCCGCAGGCGGCCCGGCCGAGCTCCTCGCTGACCGTGACGCCGACCGCCAGCCCGAGGTCGAGGCCGCCCGCGGCTAACGGCAGCTCACAGCGGGGCATGCCCAGGTCGGCGAGCACGTCGCGGGCGGGGCTGTCCGGTCCGTCGCTGACCGGGACGCCGCGCACGGCGGGCCGGGAAGCGGCGCCGGCCAGGCCGGCCCGCAGGGCGCGGCGCAGCTGCGCCAGCAGGGGGTCAGGGCTGAGGTCCACGTCAGGCAGGCTCCCGTCCGCTCGTGTCGATGGCGGCCGCGACGAGCTGGAGCATCAGCTCCGACGCGCCGCCGGAAAGGGTCAGGCCCGGCGCCTCGAGATAGCCCTCGTCCAGCACGGTCGTGGCCGGGCCGGCGACCCGGTCGGCGGCGCTGGCTATCCCCCCGGCCCACCGGCCGATCGCGCTGGCCAGTTCGCTGGTGTAGTACTTGGCCACCGCGCCGCCGATCTCGTCGGCCTGGCCGGTCATGATGCCGCCGAGCATTTCCCAGGCCAGCAGGCGGCTGGCGTGCAGGCCGGCCACGTGCCGGCCGATCTCCTCGAGCAGCCCGCCGTCGTCGCGGGTCACGGCGGGCCGCCCGGCCACGCAGGCGAGCGCCGCGCCGAGCCAGCGCTCGGCCTTGAGGTAGTAGTCGATCCCGGTCCGCTCGACCGCGAGCACCTTGCTCAGCAGTGACCAGCCCTCACCCTCGGCGCCGAGCATGTCGCCCCGGCACACCCTGGCCCGGTCCAGCTCCACCCGGTAGAACGGCTCGTCGAAGATGCTCGGGATGGGCGTGACCCGGATACCCGGGGCCGTCATGTCCAGCATGAACAGGCTGATGCCGCCGTACTTGGTGCCGGCCGGAGCGGTCCGCGCCGGGCACAGCCCGTAGCTGGCCATCTGGGTCTTCAGGCTGAACACCTTCGTGCCGCTGATCAGGTAGCCAGCACCGTCGGGCTCGGCCGCCGCGGCGAGCGAGCCGAGGTCGGAGCCGACGTCAGGCTCGGTGAACAGCACGCTGACGTAATCCTCGCCGCGGGCCATCCCGGGCAGGTAGCGGCGTTTCTGCTCGTCGGTGCCCACCATCAGCAGGAACTGCCCGGCGATCTGGATGGTGCTGATGTGCAGGGTGTCCGGGATTCCCGCCCTGACCAGTTCCTCGGTCGCGATGATGCCCTCGGCGAAGGCCCGGCCCCGGCCGCCGAACTCGGCCGGCCAGTGCGGCCCGAGCAGCCCGCGCTCGCCCAGCACCCGGTACAGCCGCCGCAGCTCGGGGCCGCCGATGTCGCCGGCCGGCACGCTGGCCAGCGCGGCCCTGACCGCCGGGCAGCGCAGCTCGCGCCGGACCTCGTCGCGATAGCGCTCCTGCCGGTCAGTCAGGCCGAAGTCCATCGCCGCCCTCTTTCTGTTGTCGCAGCCCCGCAGCGGCCTCAAGCTCGCTGACTACCGCCGCCAGCGCGGGCGGGCGGAACAAGGTGAAGTGGTCGCCGGGCAGCCGGACCGAGCGCATCCGCCCGCTGACCACCGCCGCCCAGCGCTGCTCGATGATGTCGGCTTCCCGGGTCACCAGCAGGGTGACGTCCCCTGGGTACGGCGTGGCCGGCCGGTGGTAGGACTGCAGTCCCAGGCAGCAGCCGCGGAAGGTCGCCCACCTGTCGGCCAGTTCCGCGTCGGTGAGGGTGATCCGCAGGCCGGCCGCGTCGAGCGCCGCGCGCAGCCGCGTCCCGGCCAGGCCAGGCGCGTCCGCCGCGGCCTGCGCCGCCGCCTCGTCTCCGCCGGTCACCCGGATCAGGTCGTAGACGAACCGGCGCCGGAGCGTCGGCTCGTCCTCGGGCGGGCGGTCCCCCCAGTAGCAGCAGTCGATCAGCACGGCGTGCGGCGGGGTGCCGCCCGCGGCCGCGTGCTGGCGGGCCATCTCATAGGCCAGCACCCCGCCGTGCGACCAGCCGGCCAGCAGGCAGCGGCCGGGGTCGGCGACCCTGGCCAGCGCCGCCAGCAGCCGGCCGGCCACCACCCTCATCCGGTCGCTGGCCGGCAGGCCGTGGTCGGCTGGATCGGCGGCGAACCCGATCACGTCGATCTCTGGGCGCAGCGCGCGCACCAGCGGGGTGTAGCAGAACAGCGCGCCGCCGGAGGGGTGCAGCAGCACCATCCGGCCAGGCCCGCGGCCGGGCCGCAGCGGCACCAGCGGGTGACCGGCCGCTGCGCCGGCCCGCTCGGCCTTCAGCTTCAGGAACAGCGCCCGCCGGTTCGCGGGCAGGCTGTCCAGCCGGTCGCCCGCCGGGCCGTTCACGCGCTCCTTCCCCCGTCGTCGAGCAGGCTGGCCACCTGGCTGTCGGGCATTTTCTCCAGCAGGTCGAGCAGCTCGTCGTCGCTGAGCTGGGCGGCCCGCAGCCCGTCCACCACCGAGGCGAGGTGCGCCGCGGTGGGCGAGGTGAAGAAGTCGGCGAGTGAGATCGCCACCCCGAACCTGCGGTTCAGGGCCGACATCAGCTGCGCAGCCTGCAGGCTGTTGCCGCCGGCCCGGAAGAAGTCGTCATGAATGCCGATCTTGTCGTTGCGCAGCAGCGGGGCCAGCACCTCGCGCAGCACGATCTGCTCGGTCTCGGTTCGCGGCCCGTCCTCGGGCGGCCCCTCCGCCAGCGACAGGTCGGGCTCGGGCAGCTGGTTCTTGTCGGTCTTGCCGCTGCTGTTCAGCGGCAGCTCGGCCAGCACCACGAAGTGCGCCGGGATCATGTACGAGGGCAGCCGCTCCGCCAGGTGGTCGCGGATGGCCCCGATGTCGGGCGCGGCGCCGCTGCCCGGGGCCGGGGTGAGGTACCCGGCCAGGTAGCGCTCGCCGTCGCTGCCGGTCCAGTCCCTGACGCTGACCTGGCCGAGGCCAGGGAAGGAGGCGAGCGCGGACTCCACGTCGCCAAGCTCGATCCGCAGCCCGCGGATCTTGACCTGCTGGTCGACCCGGCCGAGGAAGACCAGCCGCCCGTCCGCCAGCCTGGTCACCAGGTCGCCGGTGCGGTACAGCCGCCCGTCATGCGCGGTCCCGAACGGATCGGGCAGGAACTTCTGCTCGTTGAGCCCCGGGCTGCGCAGGTACCCGGCGGCCAGGCCGGCCCCGCCGATGACCAGCTCGCCGGGAATCCCCGGCGGCAGCAGCCGCTGCCGCCCGTCCAGCACGTGCGCGACGTGATTGGCCATCGGCAGCCCGATCGGCGGCTCGGCGTCCCAGCTGCCCGGGCACTCCTCGACGATCATGGTGACGGTGCACTCGGTCGGCCCGTACCCGTTGAACAGCCTGCGGCCCTTGTTCCACCGGTTCACCAGCTCGCCGCTGAACGCCTCGCAGCCGACGAACGCGATCCGCAGGCTGGTCAGGCCCTCGGGCGCCAGCAGGGTCATGACCGCGGGCGGGATGTCGGTGATCGTGATGCCCTCGTTCTCGAGCACCGCCTGCAGGCCGTCGACGGACAGCCGCTCCTCGTCGCTGAGCAGCCGCACGCACGCGCCGTTGAGCAGCGCGGCGAATATCTCGAACAGCGACACGTCAAAGGTGGCCGACGCGAAACCGAGTATCCGGTCATCGGGCGTCACCTCGAACAGGTCGCGGATGGAGTCGGTGAAATTCACCAGGCTGCGGTGGGTAGTGAGGACGCCCTTGGGCTGGCCGGTGGTGCCCGAGGTGTAGATCACGTAGGAGATGTCACCTGGCCCGCTGGCCGGCCGCGGGTCGGCGGCGGGCCGGGCCGCCAGCTCGTCCCGCAGCTCGTCCAGGACCAGCACCGGGGCGCTGGCCTCAGCCAGCGCCGCCGCGGTGGCCGCGTGCGCGAGCACCGCCACCGGCCCGGCGTCGGCGACGATCCCGGCCAGCCGGGCCGGCGGGTGCGACGGGTCGAGCGGGAGGTAGGCGGCACCGGACTTGAGCGCGGCCAGCATGGCGACCACCAGGTCGGCGTCGCGCCGCAGGCACAGCCCGACGATCGCGCCCGCGGCCGCGCCGCGCTCGCGCAGCAGCGCCGCGAGCTGGTTGGCCCGGCGGTTCAGCTCGGCGTACGTCATCGCCCCGCCGTCCCATATCAGCGCGAGCGCGTCCGGCACGCGGGCGGCCTGCGCCTCGAACAGCTCGTGGACGCAG
>DATBGO010000038.1:0-4627 GCA_036558005.1 Streptosporangiaceae bacterium
TTCTCGCCGAAGGCTGACCCCTACCTGCGGCCTTACCGGGCCGCCGGGTTCGAGCTTGCGGTCTGCGGTGTTGTGCTGCTGCGGGCGTCATCTGCTCTCACCCCCTGTCGCAAATACCCCAGCTGACCTGGCCGCAACAAGAGCCTTCCTTCCCTGGCGTCGTGGGTCCTCGGACCCTAACCCCGGTACGGCGCACGCGGGAAGGTGGAATTGGGATAAGAGAGGGCCGATGGAAGAAGGCATCATGTACGCATTCGCAATGGTGGTGCTGCTGGGACTGGCCATCCTGGTGGTAGCCAAGATCGGGAACCACTACCTGCGGCAGGTACCCGGTGCCTGGGTGGCCACGCTGGTGGCGCTGGGAGTCGGGGCGGCCTGGCTGATGAACCTGAACCTGTTCAGCATCTGGTCGATCCCGGTCCGCAACAGCGATATCGCGGTCACGCTGACGGGCCTCCTGCTCGCCGGCGCCGGCTACTTCTGGCGCGAGGTACTGGGCATGTTCGGCGGGCTGTAGCGCAAGTACACCGATGAGGCCAAGTTGATGGAGAACTCGGAGACCCTGCGCCGGGTCGCATGACCGGGCCGCATGACAGGGCGAGAGCTGACCGGCCGCTGACCGGTCAGCTCCGCGCTTGTCGGCGCGCGCCTTTCTCAAGACCGCGGCCCGGTCCCATCCGTTCCTACCGGATCTGCCGCTTTCGGCTTCCTCGGGCGGCTCTGGTGGCTGCCGTATCGTCGAACGGAGATTTCAAGGGGACCGGAGTCTCGCCGATGGCGCGATCCGGCCGGAGCGCCGAGCCCGCGCGGGAACTGCCCCGCCGGTCCGTTCGGGGTGAAGATCTTTTCTGTGATGGCCCGGGTCCGCGGGTACGGTCACGGTGCGCCCGTTCCCGCCCGCTCAAGCGCCGGCCGTCCGGGGTGTTCCAGGATGGCCCGGTACAGCCGCTCATAATCGGCGGCCATCCGGGCCAGGGAGAACCGCCGCTCGGCGGCGGTACGGCAGTGCCGGCGGCTGATCTGGGGCACGCGCGCGACCGCGGCGGTCATCTCGTCCTCGCCGCCGCACAGGTACCCGGTCCGGCCATGGTCGATGATCTCCGGCGCCGCGCCGTCGGGGAATGCCAGGACCGGGGTGGCCGTGGCCAGCGCCTCGGCCATCACCAGGCCGAACGGCTCGGGCCAGGTGATCGGGTTGAGCAGGGCGGCCGCGTGGCCCATCAGGTCCACCCGGGCGGCCAGCGGCTGTTCGGCCAGCATGTCGTCATCGGGGCCGAGCAGCGGCTGGACCTGCTTCTCGAAGTAGGTACGCTCGGCAGGCTCGCCGATCCTCGCCGCGATGACCAGCGGCCAGCCTGCCCGCCGGGCGACTCGCACCGCGTGATGCGCGCCCTTGTCGGCGGACATCCGGCCGACGAACAGCAGGTAACCGCCCGTTCCGGGGCCGGGCTTGTGGACGTCCAGGTCGATGCCGTGGTGGATGACCGCCGCCACCGGGATGCCGCGGAAGCTGCGGGCATGTGCGCGTGAGATCGCCACAATCGACGCGTGCCGGGCGGCCTCGGCCAGCCGACGGCGATTCTGGGCGGTCACCTGCCCGTGGATGGTCGTCACCACCGGCGGCCGGACTATCCCGCGCCGCCCGGCCAGCACGGGACCCAGGTCGGTGTGGTCGTGGATGATGTCAACGTCGCCGGCCAGCGCCTCGTAGGCGGCCAGCACGTGCGCTGTCTCGGGGGCGCTGGCACCCATCGGCTCGGCCGGCGACCGGAACAGACACTGCCGTGGTACCGGGCAGGTGGACTCGCCGACGGTGAACAGCAGGACGTCGTGGCCGAGCGCGGTCAGGCCGCGGGCGAGGTTGTCGATGACCTCCTCGGTACCGCCGTAACCGGCCGGCGGGACCGGGATCCAGGGCGGGGCGATCATTCCGATTCTCATGGCAGGGCTCCTCATGTCGATGGCGAGGACCGCTGGCCGGCCTGTACGGGAGGCGCGGTCGCGGTGCCGGGCGGGACAAGGTAGACGGCCATGGATAAAGTCCATTCGGGCGCTTGCCGGGTCGGGAGGGCCGGAAGTCCGTCAATTGGCCGGCATTGGTACCAGCATCACCGGCAGTCCGGTGTCCAGGACGGCGTGCCGGACGACGAGCGCGCGGCCGGGTTCGAGCCGCTGTGACCAGGCCAGCGCGATCATGTCCGCCTGCTCTGTTCCAGCTACCTTTACGACATGCTCGGCCGCGGCCCCGCTGCGCAGTTCTAGCCGCGCCCCGGGCAGCGCGCAGTAGCGGGCCAGGAACTCCTGCCCCCACGCCTGGCCGGCGTGGGCATGCTGGTCCCAGAACTTCGGGACGGTCTGGGCGTCGAAGACGTGCAGCACCACTAGTTCGGCGCCGCCGTGGGCCAATTGCTCCGCGGTGCCGGCGACGGCAGAGGCTGACTGGGCCGTCCCGTCCAGCGGCAGGAGGACCCGCCGGATCCGGGGCGGCTGATCCCGCGCATCGGCGGGCACGAGCACGACCGGCTTGGCCGATTGCTGCGCCACGCGCTGCCACAAAGGCCGCGACAGCTCGCCGCTGGCCAGCACGCCGGAAACCGCGCGGGGCTGGTGCAGCGCCCGCATCACCTCCCTGGCAGCCTGCTGCGGGCTGAGGTCGGCGGCCAAGCGCACCTGCCGGACCTCGCCGCCGGCTAGCCGGGCGATCACCGCCGCCGTCTGGGCCACGGGCGGCTCCGGCTCGCCGTGGCCCAGTATAGCCAGGACCTCTGCAACGCCCGCGGGCTCTATCGTCGTCATGTGAGCCTCCTCAGCCGGCCCGTTCGAGGCTGGTAGCGCCTGCCACCTTGCGTGGCGTCTGACCAGGCAGCGCGACCATCAGCGGGGCATCGGCCCACACCGAGGTCCGGTCATGGGTGATGTCCAGCCGCACCTTGCGGCCCAGGCAGCGGAACCGCAGGTGCAGGCCGTCCCAGCCGGCGGGGAGCCGGGGATCGACGGTCAGCACGCCCGCGCGGACACGTACCCCGGCCATGCCGGTCACGACCGCCTGCCAGACGCCGCCGAGGCTGGCCATGTGCAGGCCCGCGCCGGTCATCCCGGTCAGGTCGTCCAGGTCCAGCGCGAGCGCCATCCGCAGCATCTCCAGCGCCTCATCCGGCCTGCCCGCCCGGGCCAGCAGCGAGGCGGTAATCGCGGGGGACAGCGACGAGCCGTGCGCGGTCCGCGGATCGTAGTAGTCCAGGTTCGGCCCCAGCGAGCCCGGCTCGACCTGGTCCGGGACCAGGTGATGGGCCATGAGCACGTCCGGCTGCTTGATCAGCTGCGACCGGGCGACCCGGTCTCGGCCCAGCAGCAGATCCGCCGCCACCGGCGGGACAGCGACGTCGGTGATCAGCAGCGGCTGCAGGGCGAAATAGCCGGCGAACTGCTCGTACCGCCCCGATGCCGGGTCGTATCCGTCGACGAGCCGCCCGGCCAGTTCCCGCCACCGGGCTGTTTCCGTCAGCGCCGTTCCGGCGCGGTCGGCGGCGTCGGCTCCGGCCCGCAGGTTCCAGCGGGCCATCACGTTGGTGAACGCGTTGTCATCGACCCGCTCGTGGTACTCGTCCGGGCCGATCACGTCGTCGATATGGGCGCTGCCTGCGGCGTCCAGGCGGCACCGCGACGCCCAGTACCTGGCCGTCTCGGTCAGCAGCGGCGCCACCGTCGGCGTGCCGAGCCCGGTCCAGCTGGCATAGTGCGCGGCCGCCCACGCGACGTCGGCGGTGATGTGCTCCTCGAGCTGGCCGGTCAGGATCGGCGTCCTTCGCCCGCCGATCCGTGCGCTGGCCGGGGTGGCTTCGTCCCCGCTGGCGGCGGACTCCCAGGGGAACCGGGCGCCGTGCCGCCCGGCCGCGCGGGCCCAGGTCCGCGCGGAATCCAGCCGCCGCAGCCGGTAGCGGATCATCGCCGCGGCGGCCGCCGGGTCCATGGCCGCCACAGCGGGAAGCACGAACACGTCCGCGTCCCAGAACACGTGACCCGCGTACCCGGTGCCGGACAGTCCCCGGGCGCCGACCGCCAGCTCGCCGCGCGCCTTGATCGCGCACCACAGCTGGAACAGCGCGAACCGCAGCGCGAGCTGCGCCTGGGGGTCGCCGCGGACCTGGATGTCGACGGCGTCCCAGCGGTGCGCCCAGGCCGCGCGGTGATCGGCGAGCAGCCGGTCGAAGCCGAGTCGGCCAGCCGCCTCGAGCGCGTCTGCGGCCGTGCGCGGATCAGGCCGGCGGCGCCCGCTGGCGGCGTAAGCGGCTACCCGTTGCACGGTACGGACAGGGCCGTCGCGGCGGGCCTCCTGGATGGCGGCGGCGGCGATGCCTCCTCCGCTACCGGCATCGATCCGCGCCCAGGACACGCCGTCCTGGCGGCCGGCGGTCATCTTGGCACCTGGAGGGCGGCGCAGCGGACGGCCCGGCCGGGGTAGCCGGGCGGCTGGCGCCTCGGCGCGCATAGCGACCACGCCGGGGACGGTGATGCTGGCCAGCCGGACGGTCCGCAACGGACAGGCACTGGTTGTCAGCTCGGTGCGGACCAGGAGGCCGGTCCGCAGGTCCAGCACCCGGCGGTCACCGGCCGGGGCAGGCTTGAC
>DATBGO010000039.1:0-1551 GCA_036558005.1 Streptosporangiaceae bacterium
GGTGGACCTGCTGCGCGTGTTCGAGACGCAGCTCCTGACGGGATCCTCGGCCGGGCTCAAGGCGGTGGCCCCGCTGGCGGGCTTCGCGTGGGAGGTCGGCGATCCGGGGGGCGCCGGGTCCATGATCCGCTACGACGAGGCGACCGGCGCGGGCGCCCCGGCCGCGGCGCAGGCCGCGCGCGACTGGCTGCTCGCCTACAACCGCAACGACGTGGAGGCGGCACTCGCCGTGCGGGAGTGGCTGGACCGGTCCGGATCCAGCTTCCCCTCGGCCGCGGACCTCGGGCCCTGACGGGGCCCGTCCGCCGGGCGCTGGCCGGGCCGGATGGTGAGCCGGGGCAGCAGCAGGTGGACGATGGGCCCGATGCTGACCGCGTAGAGCACGGTGCCGATCCCGACCGTGCCGCCGAGCAGCCACCCCGCCGCCAGCACGCTCAGCTCGATCGAGGTGCGCACCACGCGCAGCGAGTGGCCGCGCCGCGCGATGCCGGTCATCAGCCCGTCCCGGGGCCCGGGCCCCAGCCCGGCCCCGATGTAGCAGGCGGTGGCCACGCCGTTGAGCGCGACCCCTGCCAGCAGCGACGCCCAGCGCAGCGGCAGGGCGTCCGGCGTGGGGACCACGGCCAGGACGACGTCGATCACCGTCCCGATGACGATCACGTTGCAGGCGGTGCCGACGCCCGGGCGCTGCCGGAGCGGGATCCAGATCAGCAGCACCGCCGCGCCCACGATGATCGTCCAGGTCCCGATCGGGATCCCGGTCCAGCGGGCCAGGCCCTGATGCAGCACGTCCCAGGGATCGAGCCCGAGCCCGCCGAGCACCAGCAGCGCGTCGCTGACGCCGTACAGGACCAGGCCCACCAGGAGCTGGGCCAGGCGCCGCGCCAGCTGGTCCGCCGGTGGCGGGCTGACCAGCAGGCGGGCGAGGCGCCCCAGCTTCAACTCAGTCCCTCCAGCCGCGCTCGTCAGCTCCCCGGCCTTGCCAATTGGCTCGCCATGAACCACACTTGCCGATAATTGGCCATAAGAAAAGAGCCAATTCTGAACAAGTGGACTGGTTATGCTCAGCGTTCCGGAGGCCCAGCTGGTCCGGCTGCTCGGTGACTGGACCGGTGCGCAGCCAGGCGGGCCGGGCCGGGCGGGGTCGGCCGGCCCGGCCGGGATGCCGGGTTATGCGCGGCTGGCGGCAGCCGTGCGGGCGCTGCTGCTGGACGCGCGTCTGCCCGCCGGGGCGCGCCTCCCGGCCGAGCGCAGGCTCGCCGCGGCGCTCGGGCTGAGCCGGGCCACGGTCGCCGCCGCCTACCGGCTGCTGCGCGACGAGGGTTACCTGGCCAGCCGCCAGGGTTCCGGCAGCGTCACCGCCCTCCCGCCGGGGCGGCTGCGCCGGCACGCCTCGTGGGTCCCGGCCGTGCCCGATGACGAGGACGCGCTCGACCTGGCGCTGGCCTCACCCGAGGCGTGCGCGGAGCTTCCCGCCGCGATGGCGGCCGCGCTGGAGGTGCTGCCCGCCTACCTGCACGGCCACGGGTATGACAGCTACGGCCTGCCGGT
>DATBGO010000040.1:0-2027 GCA_036558005.1 Streptosporangiaceae bacterium
TCCGGTGTGGTGACACCGCCGGGATAACGGCAGGCCATGCCGACGATCACGATCGGGTCGTCGTCGCCGGAGACATGGGCGACCTCGACGTGGGCCGGTGTGGTCACCCCGGACAGCTGTGTGTCGATGAAGTCGGCCAGAGCGCGGGCGGTCGGGTAGTCGAACACGAGGGTGGCGGGCAGTGTCAGCCCGGTCGCCGCGGCCAGCCGGTTCCGCAGTTCCACCGCGGTCAGCGAGTCGAACCCGAGTTCGCTGAAGGCCCGGTCGGCCTGCACCGCGTCCGGCGAGGCGTGCCCGAGCACCGCGGCGGCCTCGGACCGGACCAGGCCAACCAGGATCCGTTCCTGCTCGTCCGGGGCCAGGCCCGTCAGCCGCTGCTCCAGCGCCAGGCCGGCTCCCTCCGCGGCCAGGCCTGCCCCGGCGTCAGCGGCCAGCACCTGCGCGACCTCGGGCAGCGCCTCGATCAGCGGGCTGGGCCGCCGCAGCGTGAACGGCGGGGCGAACCGCGCCCAGTCCACGTCGGCCACTGTCACCAGGCCTTCGGCGCCGTCGACCACCTCGGCGAGCACCCGCACCAGGGCAGCTGGGTCCATCACCCGCAACCCGCGCCGTTCGAGTTGCTGCGCGCCTTCCCGGTCCGTCATGCCGCCGCCGCCCCAGGGACCCCACGCCACGGACGCGGCGTGGCCTCCCGCGGCCCGGCGTGCCTGCGCCAGCGCGTCCAGGAAGGTGTTCGCCGCCGCGTAGCCGGGCTGCAGCCCGCTGCCCCAGGTGGCCGCTATCGAGGAGAACAGGACGAACCGTTCCAGGCCCAGGTCCGCGGTCAGCTCGTCCAGGTATCCGGCGCTCGCCGCCTTGGCGGCCACCACCGCGGCCAGTTCCGCCGCCGTGGTGTCGGCCAGCGCGGTGGCCTGCCCGATCCCGGCGGCGTGCAGCACCGCGGCCAGCGGCGGCCCGTTAGCCGCGATCCGGGCCAGCAGGCCCGCGACCTGCGCCCGGTCCGCGGTGTCGGACGCGATCACGTCCACGTTCGCGCCCGCCTGCGCGAGGCTCGCGGCCAGGGCCGTCGCGCCGGGCGCGGCCGGGCCGGACCGGCTGGACAGCACCAGCCCGGGTGCGCCCCGGCTGGCCAGCCACCGGGCCACGTGCCCGCCGATCGCCCCGGTACCGCCGGTGATGAGGACCGTGCCGCCCGGCATCCACGGCTGGCCGCCGCGGGGCTGCGCGGCCCGGGTCAGCCGCCGGGCCAGGATTCCGGGGCCGCGGATCGCGACCTGGTCCTCTCCGATCCCGGCCAGCACCGCGCACAGCCGGGCGGCGGCCCGCTCGTCCAGCACCGGCGGCAGGTCGATCAGCCCGCCCCACCGGTCGGGGTGCTCCAGGCCGGCCACCCGGCCCAGCCCCCAGGCCATCGCCTGCACCGGCCTGGCCAGCTCCTCGCCGGCCGCGACCGCACCGCAGGTGAGCACCCACAGCGGGGCGCCCAGTCCGGCGTCGCCCAGGGCCTGCACCAGTTCCTGCGTCCCGGCCAGCCCGCTGGACAGCACCGGATAGCCCGCGGCAGGCGCTTCGTCCAAGGCGAGCAGCGACAAGACCCCGCACACCCCGGGTCCGGCGTCCGCCGCGATCCGGGCCGCCAGCGTGCGGCGGTCGAGTTCGTCCGCCGCGGCTTCCACCACCACCGTCCGCGCGCCGCGCGCGGCCAGTGCCCGCGCGCACGCGCCGGCCAGGGTCGCGCCCGGCCGCCCGGCAGGCACGACCAGCAGCCAGGTGCCTGGCAGCATCGCCGGTGAAGGCTCGGGTACCGGCACCCAGGAGACCCGGTACCGCCAGTCCTGGGTCGCGGACCGGTCTTGCTCCCGGCTGCGCAGCCCCCGGGTGGCTTGCGGCCAGTAGCGTTGCCGCTGGAAGGCGTAGGTGGGCAGTTCGACTCGCTGCCCGCTGCCGGTCACCGCGGCCCAGTCGACGCTGACCCCGTGCACGTGCACCCGCGCCAGCGCGGCCAGCAGCCGCCGCGCCCCCGCATC
>DATBGO010000041.1:0-4206 GCA_036558005.1 Streptosporangiaceae bacterium
CAGGGAAGACAACCAGACGTCGTGATCACAGCAAGCGTGACCCGGCGGCGGGGAGGTGTCCCGATGATCGAGCAGGCTGGTGAGCGTAACCCGGAGCTGGCCGTGGCTGCGCTGGAGGAGCACGTGCAGGTGCTGGAAGACCGCCTGGCGGCAGTTGTGGACGCGGTCCGCGTGCTCGCCCATGGCCTTGAGGACGTTCCGGTGGCTGAGCCTGGCGGGCGGCCCGCCGCTGAAGCCGCCCGGCGGGCCTATGAGCTGCTGCTCCTGGCAGAGCCACGCCGGTCAGGCCCGCAGGCGGCCTCGCCTAGTGGATAGCCGAGTGGGTCCGTGCGTGGCGGCGATTGCCTGCTCGGGTGCCTGGCTGGGGGTCAGCTCGTGGTGGCATCTGATGGCGGAGCTTCCCTGGTCCCGGCACCCGCGGGGTGGGTTGCCAATGACGCTGGAGGTGTTGCGGTGAGTATGGTTGACCGCTGGTCGGTTGAGCTGTCCATCCAGGAACATGGGGGCCAGACCCGCGCCGACGCGCGCCTGGTGGTGGACGGTGGCGATCACCTGGTGGGCCATGGCATGGCGCGCCGTCATCCGCGCGACCCGGATGTCACCGAGATCGGCGAGAGGATCGCGGTGGCCCGGGCGTTGTCTGACCTGGCCCATCTGCTGCTGGGGTCGGCTGCTGCAGAGCTGGAGGATCTCACCCACGAGCGGGCCCGGCTGCAGCTGTGACCCGGGATTCCCGCCGGGGCACAGCTGCGGGTTTCTGGGACCTCTGAGGTCGCCGGGTTCTCAGCACTTGTGCCGCGCAACACGTGCCTTAGCCTTCTGCGCGGGCACAGGGCGGCCGGCAGGCCGCGGTAGAGCCCACGGCGCGCAATCCCGGCGGCGGGCGGCGCCTTCTCATCATGCTGGTGCCAGCGGGTAGCGCAGGCGTGCGCAGATGCCGGCTGGTGGGTCGTGGAGCGTCTGTACCTGCCCGCCGTCGCTGAGGGTGGTGACGGCGAGTTCCTCGAGGAGATCAGGCACGGCCAGCAGTGCCGCTGTGCCGTGCGGGCAGGCGTCACCGGTGCTGCTGAGCGTGCCGCAGTGCTGGCAGGCGTATCCGGGGATCAGCCCGCCGCCGGGCACGAGCAGGAGCTGGATGGCGTGCTGGCTGGCCGCGGCGAGGCAGGCGCTCAGGCCGGCCGCGGTCAGCCCGTCCGGTGGTTCCTGCAGGATCTGGGTGAGCAGGTGCTGGTCGCGCTGGTCCAGCCAGTTCTGGATGACCCGGCCGGCGAGGTCGCGGGCCTTCGCCGGGGTCAGGGTGTGCGGGTCGGCGACGAAGCTGCCGGCGAAGTCGTCGCGAAGCCGCGCCGGGAGGGCGGCGAGGAACTGCGCGATGCTGCTTTCGTGCCCGCCGATCACCAGCGGTTCTGGCCCGGTTGCGCGGGCGGCATGCTCGAGCAGCGCCGCGGTGTCGTGGTAGTGCTGGCGGGTGAGCTCGATGATGCGCTCGTTGACCCGGTAGGCCTGCAGGCCGTACCAGCCGCTGAAGCCGTGGCTGCGCAGCCCGGGCGCCGGTGGCAGGGCGGTGGATTCGATGTGTTCGCCGGTGATATGGAACAGCCAGGCGTGGCGCCGGTCGACCACGGCGGCGCGGTAGGCGGGGCAGCGCTGGATGGCCAGCAGCAGGGGCCGCACGTGCGGGCGGGTGGCGAGCACGGCCCGCTCCTGCAGCGGGCACGGCAGCGTGATCGTTTCGGCCAGGCCGAGCTGCCCGCAGGTGAAGATCGCCACGGTGTGGCCCAGCCAGTCCCGGGCGTGGGCTGCCAGCAGGCCGCGGACGGCCCGCCGGTCCCCGGCCTGCACCTGGACCAACGCCGGGTGGGCGCCCTCGCCGCGGGCGGCGAGGGCGAACAGTTCACCGGCGCGGGCCGGCAGGCCGCGCAGCGCGGCCGGGTCCAGCGGCACCCACAGGTACAGCGACAGCACCGACGGCCCGCCGGCGCGCACGCTCAGCAGCTTGTCCACTTCGGCACGGCTGATCATCACTCCTCCTCACCGGCCCGCCTGCCCCAGGTGCGCCCCTGGCGGGGCGCTTATGTCGTGCCCGGCTCATGGCCGGGCCCGGGCCAGCGTCCGCCATTGCAGCGCCCGCTGCAGGTCGCCGGCCGTCACCAAGCCCACCACGTGGCCCCCGGCGAGCACTATCGCGGCCACCTGGCCGCCGAGCGGGCGGCGGGTCAGCAGCGGGCCGGCCGGGTCATCGGGCGCGGCCAGGTAGCCGGGCGGGACAGCCAGCGCCACCTGGTCCAGCCGCAGCCGCGCCCGGTCGCCGGCGGGGATGGGGGCCAGCTGGCTGGCCAGCACCACCCCGGTGAGCTCCCCGCCGGGGCCGACCACCGGGAACGCGTCCTGCCGGGACCGGGCCGCGGCCCGGCCGATGAACTCCGGCACGCTCTCCCAGCCGCCCGCGAGCCCGGGGTCCGCGGTCATGACATCAGCGACCCGCACACCGGCCAGCGCGGCCTTGGCCGCCGCCGTCTTTTCCTCCGCGGCGGCCGCGCTGAACAGGAACCACCCGATCAGCATCAGCCACAGGCCGCTGAACGACCGGAAGGCCAGCAACTCGCCGATCCCCAGCCCGATCAGGGCCGCGCCCAGGACCCGCCCGGCCCGGGCCGCGCCCCGCTCCGCGCGCTCACGGTCGCCATAGTGCCGCCACAACACGGCCCGCAGCACCCGGCCACCATCCAACGGCGCCCCGGGCAGCAGGTTGAACACCGCCAGAATCCCATTCATCACCGCCAGCCACGTCGCCGCAGCGACCGCCACACCCGGCCCGCCGGCCGCGCCGATGCCCGCGGCCGCGCCGAACAGCGCCAGCCCGGCCGCCAGGCTCGCGGCGGGCCCCGCCAGGGCAATCCGCAAGTCGGCGCCAGCGCTGGCCGGGTCCGCATCAAGCTCGGCCATGCCGCCGAGCATCCACAAGGTGATGGACCGCACCCCGACCCCGTTGCGGCGCGCCACCAGCGCGTGCGCAAGCTCATGCGCCAGCAGCGAGGCCAGGAACAGCACAGCCGCGATACCCGCCACCGCCCAGTACAGCCCCGCGCTCTGATGCGGGAACGCGCCGGGCAGCACCGTCACGGCCAGCAGCTCAGCGATGATCGCCAAGATGACAGCGACCGACCAGTGCGCCCCCACCGGAATACCGGCCACCCGGCCCAGCCGCACAGTCTGCTTCACAGAAGCATCACCTCCTGCGGCCGCTATATCTACCCTGCGGCCCTGCCCGGCCAGCGGCCAGAGGCAATATTCCCGTGACGGCAGGACCTCTGGCGGCCCGCAGCCCACTGGATCACCCAGCGGGCCGACCCGCCCACGGCCCTGACCACCGGCTAAGCCGGACACCCAGACCCCGGCCCTGCCTCCCAGGAGGTGTATCCGCGCCAGGCCCATACCCAGGCAGGCGCTGCGGTGGCAGACGCTGGCCAGCGCCCGGCCTTGAGCCCGGCGTGCAGGTCAGTCCGCCGGGCCTACCAGGCCATAGTGGCCGTCATACCGGTGGTAGATCAGGTTGCCGCGGCTGGTTTCGGCGTTGACGAAGAACAAGAAGGGCTGCCCGGCCGCCTCCAGCCGGCCGATCGCCCCTGCCATGGACAAGCGCGGCGCCGGAGCCGGGCACACGGTGATCGACGGGTCAACCGGGCCCAGCCGGCAGGCCCGCGGGCGGGCCATCATCAGCCGGTACCCGTCCCCGGACCGGCAGATCACGCTATCCTCGCCGGTGGACTTCTCGGTGAACAGGTGGAAGTCATAGCCCAGCAGCCCGGCGTCGGCGACCGCCTCATCCAGGGTCTCATGCGCCAGCGCGTAGGACTTGCGCCGGGCGATAGTACGCTCATCCGGCGGCCGGGGATAGCAGGGCAGCCGCGGCGCCGGCCGGCTCTGGTGCCGCCATTCACCGGGCCCGGCCGCCGGCTGGCCGCCCCGGATCGCTGCCCAGTTGCGGGCCGCCCGCCCCATCCCGATCCGGAGCCGGTCGCAGGCATGCCCGGTCGCCGCGCGCATCGTCTGGCCCGCCGCCCAGGCCCGGACCAGCCGCCCGTTCAGGTCGATGCTGACCTGGGCGATCGCCGGCCGCTCAACCGCCGGATCGGCGGCCATGGCCAGCTTGACCCGGGCAAACAGCACCGGTTCGGGCGCCATCCGCAGCAGTGAACCCACCCG
>DATBGO010000042.1:0-1779 GCA_036558005.1 Streptosporangiaceae bacterium
TCAGGGCCGGCGGCCACGGCGGATCGAGGCTCAGCGCGAGCCGGGGCCAGCCGAAGACCGTGGGGATGAACAGCAGTCCGCGCCCCCCGAGGTCGGCTTCGTCCTCGGCGGCCCAGCGGCTCAGCTCGATCCGGCCCTGGCGCCAGCTCAGGTCGGCGTGCAGGTCGGTCAGCGCGGCGGCCCAGCCTTTCGACGCCAGCTGCCCGGCGCGGTACACCACGTCGCGCTCCAAGATGGCGCGTAGCGTCCGCCATTCCGGCTCGAGCAGCGCCCGCCAGGCGGCGGCCAGCACGTCGGCGACGTACCCCGCCACCTGGTCGCTGGTCAGGATGCGCTGGACGCGGGGATCGAGCCGCGGCTGCCGGCCGAGCGCCACCGCGACCTCGCGCTGCGCCTGGTCCGGGGGTGTCGACCGGACCTGGTCCAGCAGGTCGCCGATGGTGGTGTGCACGGTCGCCGGGACGGGAGCCAGGAAGTCGGCGCCCCAGCCGGGAGGGTTCAGCGCGTCGATCACGCCGAGGTCCGTCTCGCGAGCCAGCGCCCGGTACCGATCGCGGGCGCGGAGCAGCCACGGGCGGAGCACCGCGCGGTCCCGCTGGCGCGCCTCGCTGGCCAGCAGGCGCAGCGCCTGGGTCAGCTCCCACAGCGGCGACACCGCGAACCGGCTCATCGTCAGGTCCTCGTTGCGCACCTCGATCCGCAGTACCACAGCGCACCAGCTTTCGTCCTGAGGCGAAAGAGTACTCCCGGCGGCACGCGGCCCGCACCATGGCGTTCATGACCGCCGCCACCCCAGCCACGACCCGTCCCGGACCACCGCCGGGCCGGACCACGTACCGCTCGGTGTTTGCGGCCGGAGAGTTCCGGGTGCTGTTCGCCGGGATGACCATGTACGTACTCGGCTTCCAGTTCGAGCTCCTCGGCCTGTCGGTGCTGATCTTCGCCCAGACCGGATCGGCGTTCCTGACCGCGCTGGCGTTCAGCATGGGCTTCGCGCCGCAGGCCGTCGGCGGCGCGCTGTTCACCGCGCTGGCCGACCGGCTGCCGTCCCGCCTGGTCATCGGGACGGGCCTGCTCACCCGGGCCGCGCCCGGGCTGGTGATAGGCCTGTGGCCGGCGTTGCCGATCCCGGTCATGCTGGCCCTGGTCGCCGCCGCGGCGGCGATCGCCCCGGTGTTCACCGCCGCGATCTCGGGCCTGCTCCCCGACGTGCTCGACGGCGACCGCTACGTCCTGGGCCGCTCGGTCTTCAACCTGACCGGCGCGGGCACCCAGATCGCCGGGTTGGGCGTCGGCGGCGTGGTGCTGGCCGCCGTGCCGGTGCGCTGGCTGCTGCTGGCCGCGGGCGGAGCGCTGGTGATCGCGGCCGTCATCACCCGGCTGGGCCTGCGGCGCCGGGCCGCGCGGGCGCCCCGGGGCCAGGCTCGCGGCGTCGTGCGAGCCACGGTGGCCGGCAACGTCGCGTTGTTGAGGGACCGAACGGTCCGGGGTCTGCTGCTCGCGCAGTGGCTGCCTGCCTGGCTGGTGGCCGGCGCCGAGTCGCTGATCGTGCCGTACAACGGGTCACTGGGCCGACCGGCCAGCGCCGCCGCGCCGCTGCTCGCCGCGATGCCGGCCGGGATGCTGCTCGGTGACCTGCTCGTCGGCCGGTTCTGCACGCCGGGCACGCGCACGCGGCTGGCCTTCCCGCTGGCCGTGGCCATGGGCGTGCCGCTGCTCGCGCTGGTGTTCCGTCCTCCGCTGCCGCTGGCCTGCCTGGCCCTGCTGGCCTGCGGCGCC
>DATBGO010000043.1:0-6326 GCA_036558005.1 Streptosporangiaceae bacterium
AGTACGAAGCGGCAGTACGCGCTTCGTTCCCGCGCGACGGCGCTTGGCTGGTCCGACGATCGCATCGTCGTGATCGACTCCGACCAGGGAGAATCGGGGGCCTCCGCGGCGTGGCGCGAAGGGTTTCGGCGGCTGGTGACGGACGTCGGACTCGGGCGTGCCGGCATCGTGATGGGGCTCGAGGTCTCGAGGCTCGCGAGGAACAACGCCGACTGGCACCGGCTGCTCGAGATCTGCGCGCTGACCGACACCCTGATCGCCGACGCCGACGGCGTCTACCACCAGGGAAACTACAACGACCGCCTCGTGCTCGGCTTATCCGACCCCGTCTGACCGGCGTCTTTAACGTCGCGCAACGTTGCGGCGCGCCTCCCGTAATGGTCGTTGGCGACTGGTTATCTTCCCCTTATAGGCAACGTCTGCAAGGGGGGAGCAGATGAGTGTCTGCGTGCAGCCGGTCGAGTTGCCGGACGGGGATAAGACCTGGACCGTGCTGGGGGCAGACCACCGTCAGGTGGGGCCGGCGGAGGAGTTCCTGGAGTATCACCGGGTGACCGGCTCGTCGCCGCACACGGTCCGCGCGTATGCCAAGGCGCTGCAGCTGTGGTGGCGGTACCTGGGGCTGGACGGCCGCGACTGGGCCGAGGTGGACGTGCCCGCGCTGGCCGGGTTCGTCTCCTGGCTGCGGCAGGGCACCCCGCCGGGGGTGGCGCTGCTGGATCCGGCGGCCGCCGCACCGCCCCGGCTGGCGGAATCGACGCTGGCGGCGCGGCTGGCGGCGGTGGTCAGCTTCTACCGTTATCACCATGACGCGCACGGGGTGGCCGCGGCGCTGGCCCGGGCGTGGTCCGGGCCGCCGCGGCGCGGCCGCTACCGGGCGTTCCTGGCCCACCTGGACGGCCGGTCCCGCTCTGGCCGGCGCAGCCCGATGCCGGTGCGGCCCCGGCGCCGGGAGGCCTGCCCGCTGCTGAGCCCGGCGCAGGTCGCCGGGATCTTGTCGGCGTGCGCGGCGCGGGATGCGGTCAGCGGCGAATGGTCGGGGTCGCTGCGGGACCGCCTGCTGTTCGCCACGCTTGCGGAGACCGGCATGCGCCTGGGTGAGGTGCTGTGCCTGACCCATGCCGACTGGCACCCGGGGTCGGGAGGCACGCCGTTCATCCAGGTCGTTCCCCGGGATCATCCGCGCGGGGCGCGGGTTAAGGGCGGGCGCGGCCGGCGTATCTATATCTCCGGTGAGCTCGAGCGCCTTTACGGGGACTACCTGTGGGATCTGGCTGAGCGGGCCGGGCAGAACGGGTTCGAGGTCAGCGACGAATGGTTCTGCTTTGTCAACCTCGACGGCGAGCCCCGGTTCGCCCCGCTGCGTCCCGAGCGGGTCTACCGGATCAGGGACCGGCTGCACGAGAGGCTGCCCGGCCTGCCGGAGGGCTGGTCGCCGCACTGGCTGCGCCACACCCACGCCACCGCTTTGCTGCTGGCCGGGGTGCCGTTGCATGTGGTGTCACGGCGGCTGGGGCACGCCGACGTGCAGACCACGATGGACCTGTATGGCTGGGTGACCGAGGACGCCGAGCTGCGGGCGGTCGCCGGCTGGCGGTCGTTCACCGAGGGCTGGCGGGTGACCGGTGCCTAGCCGGCGGCCTTCCGCGTCCGGGCGGCCGGGCCCGGCGGCGCTGTTCACCGCGGTGCCGGCCAGCTTCCAGGCAGTGACGGTCGATTTCACCGCCGAGCCGTTCGCCCGGCTGACCTACGCCTACCCGGCCCGGCCGCCAGCCCGGCTGGATCTGGCCGTGCTGCCGGTGCCGATGCGCCAGGAGGTGGCGTACTGGCTGCACACGCTGGCGGTGGCCGGGGAGCGGGTGAACTCCTGGGCGCTGGCCGAGTGGGTGCGCGTCGCCGCGGCCGCGGCGGCCGGGCAGGACCTGTGCTCGTTCACCGGGCTGAGCGTGGAGGAATGGGTGGCGGCGGCCCGCCGCCGCTACCACGACCGGCACCGCCAGCTGCCGCCGCCCAGCTACCTGCATAACCACCGGGCCACGATCGCCCGGCTGCACCAGGCGCTCACGCTGGCCTGCCAGGCCGGGCAGCCGTGGTGGCGCTCGGTGGTGTGGGACCCGCGGCACGACCGGCGGATCCCGGTCCGCGAGCACGAGCCCCTGGAAGGCCAGCGGCTGAACTTCGCCCGGGTCAGCCCGGCGTGGCTGCGTGAGGCGATCCAGTGGTACTTCGCGGCCGGGCTGAGCACCGGGCTGCTGTCATGGAGCTCGCTGCCGGGTTACCTCAGCTACCTCGGCCGCCACTTCGCCGCGTTCCTGGCCGCCGAGGGCATCGGCAGCCCGGACCTGGGCATCGGTCCCGACGCCGGGATCCGCCCGGTGGCGCTGCGGCTGGCAGCCTGGCTGCGTCAGCAGCGCACCCGTTCCGGCCGCCCGCTCGCGCCGCCCACCATCGGGCTGATCCAGACCACAGTGTCCGGGTTTTACGCCTTCATGGCCGACCAGCGCGCCGAAGCCGCCCGGGAACTGAGCGAGCCGCGGTGGGCCGGGCTGACCGATGCCCACGCCCGCTGGTGGCGGCCCGGCGAGATCGCCGGCCGGTACCGCGGCCCGGCCGAGGGCAACTACATCGACGCGGCCGCCCTGTCCCGCATCGCCGGGCACGTCGAGATCCTCGGGCTGCCCCGCGACCAGGCCAGGACCGTCACGGTGAACGGGACGCCGCGCCAGGTCCGCGGGCTGGGCGATGAGCAGGCGATGCGGGCGTTCCTGCTCGCGATCGCGACCGGACGGCGGATCAACGAGATCTTGATGATGGACTTCGCGCCGCTGTCACCGGTCCCCGGCCTGGATCCCGGCCAGGCCGCGCAAGACGGCGGCCCGGCCGCGAGGCTGCGCTACCAGCAAACCAAGATCCCCGGCGCACCGCAGGGCATTCTGGTCGGCGCCGACGTGGCGGCCATCGTGGCCGAGCAGCAGCAGTTCGCCCGCGCCCTGGTCCGGGCCGGCGATCCGGCCGCCGCTGACCCGCCGTATCTGTTCCTGGCCCGGCAGGCCAACACCGCCGGCCAGCGCCACTACCGCGCGAACACCCTGAACGGGCTGCTCACCCAGCTCGCCGCCGCGCTGCAGGTCACCGACGCCACCGGGGCGGTGGTGGACTTCCAGCGCACCCACCGGATGCGCCATACCAAGGCCACCGACCTGCTGAACGCGGGCGTGCCGATCCACGTCGTGCAGCGCTATATGGGGCATGTCTCGCCGGCGATGACGATGCACTACGCCAAGACCCTCGCCGAGACCCACGAGGCGGAATTCCTGCGGTTCGCCAAGCTCCGCCGTGATGGCCGGCCGCTGGAGATGGACCCCGCCGACGTCTACGAACTGGTGCAGCTGGACCGCCACACCGACCGGGTCTTGCCCAACGGGGTCTGCCTGCTCCCGCCGCCGAAGCGCTGCGACCGCGGGAACGCCTGCCTGACCTGCGATCATTTCGCGACCGACGCCCGCCACCTCGAAGAACTGCGCGCCCAGCTGGCCGCCACCGAACGACTCATCCAGGCCCGTCAGGCCCAGCACCGCCAGCGCACCGGAACCGAGATGGGACCCGGCCACGTCTGGCTCGCCGAACGCACCAGGGAACTGGATTCACTGCGGGCGATCATCGCCGCCTTGGAGGCCGGGCAGCGTCCCAGCGCGGTGCGCGGCGCCGGAGTCCCGGCCAGGCCGGGCCAGCCGGTGCCCGTCACCATCGGCAGCAAGCCAGAGGAGTACGGACATGCCGGCTGAGCCAGACAGGATCGCCACGCTGCGCCAGGCCGCGGCCGCCAAACGCGACGCCGCCGTCACCCGCGCCGAAGCCGGGATCCGCAAGCTGACCAAGGCCGGCCAGCCCGTCACATTCCGCGCGGTCGCCGCCGCGGGCGGCGTGTCGGTGGACTTCCTCTACCGCCACCCCGGGCTGCGCGCCCGCATCGAACGGCTCCGCGGCCCCAAGCCCGCACCCGCCGGACAGGCCCCGCCCGGCGGCCCCGGCAACCCCGCCGCCTCCAGCGTGGTCGCTACCTTGACGGCCCGGCTGACCGAGCTGCGCCGCGAACTGGCCGAGACCAAGGCCCAGCTCGCGGCCGCCCACGGCGAGCTGCTCGCGCTGCGCAGGCAACCCGGCAGCACCGTTCCCCGCGACTGACCCGGCCGCCCGTCCGCGACGACTCGACGTTAAAGACGCGTCATCAACGAAATGACCTGGCCATTCGCATCTCGGAAGCTCACCGGGGTCAGATAACTCGGCCTGAAGGGAACGATGAGCGAGGCAGAGCTATACCTGATCCGGCAGCGGATGCTGTCGGGCCGCCTGGCCAAGGCCAAGCGGGGCGAGCTGGCTATCCCGCTGCCGATCGGCTACGTCCGCCGCCCGTCCGGCGAGGCCTCCTTCGACCCGGACGAGCAGGCACAGCACGTCGTCCGGCTGGTCTTCAGCGCCTTCAGCAGGATCGGGACAGTCAACGGCGTGCTGCGCTACCTGGTCGGACAGGAGATCCAGCTGCCCGTCCGGGTCCATGCCGGGCCGGCGAAGGGCGAGTTGGAGTGGCGCCGCCCGACCCGGGAGACGCTGCAGAACATGCTGCACAACCCGGTCTATGCGGGCTACTTCGCCTGGGGGCGCCGCCAGGTCGACCAGCGTCGCAAGGCACCTGGCCGGCCCAGCACCGGCCGGGTGGTGAAGGACAGCACCGAGTGGCTGGTCCTGCTGCCCGGGCGGCTGCCCGCTTACATCACCGAGGAGCAGTACGCGGCGAACGCCGCGAGGATGGCCGCCAACCAGCAGACCGCCGCGACTCCGGGACCGCCCCGGGACGGGGCGGCGCTGCTGTCCGGGCTGCTGCGCTGCGGCCGGTGCGGCGGGCACCGCATGTCGGTCCGCTACCCCGACGGCAACGGCACGGGAAGGGCCCGCTCGGTGCACGGCTACGGGTGCTCGTTCTACCAGGCCAACTACGGGACCGGCGGGGCATGCCAGCACGTCTCCGGGCCGGCGCTCGACCGCTACGTCGCCAGCCAGGTCCTGCAAGCGGTGGCGCCGGCCGCGCTGGAGGTCTCCATGGCCGCGGCGTCCCAGGCCGAGGACGAGCGCGCCATGCTCGACAGGCTCTGGCGGCAGCGGGTCGACCGCGCCCGCTACGCCGCCGACCGCGCCCGCCGTCAGTATCAGCTGGCCGAGCCCGAGAACAGGCTCGTCACCCGGCAGCTGGAGGCTGACTGGGAGACGGCCCTCGCCGAGGCGGCCCGGCTGGAAGCGGACTACCAGCGGTTCACCGAACAGCAGCCGGCCACGCTCACCGCAGCCGAGCGGGCCGCCATCCAGGCCCTGGCCGGCGACCTTCCCCGGGTCTGGAGCGCGCCGTCCACCACCCAGGCCGACCGCAAGGAACTGCTGCGCATCCTCATCCAGGACATCACCGTGAACGTCGCCGGGGACAGCGAGATCGTCGACGTCACCATCACCTGGGCCGGCGGCCAGCAGACCACCGGCCAGGCCGTCCGCCCCGTCGGGCGCCTGGAACAGCTGTCGTACTTCCCCGCGCTCCTCGCCCGCGTCAGCGAGCTCGCCGAAGCCGGCCGCAACAGCAGGCAGATCGCGGACACCCTCAACGCCGAGGGGTTCCGGCCGCCCAAGCGCACCAGCCGGTTCACCGGCGGGCAGGTCCGCGCCCTGCTCACCCAGCGCGGCATCCGCGGCCAGCAGAAAGGCCGGCCCGCCGCGCTCACGAGCCTGCCGCCCGGCCAGTGGTCAGTCCCCGGCCTGGCCGCCGAGCTCAGCATGCCCGTCCCTACTGTCTGCACCTGGATCTACCGAGGCTGGATCACCGCCCGCCGCGCCCCCGGGAGCCAGTGCTGGATCATCACAGCCGACGACCAGCAGATGCGGGAACTGCGCGAGCGCAGGGCGCGTCCCCCCGGCTACTACGTCCGCAGGCGCTGGGACACCCCACAACCGCAACCCGACAACCGGCAAGGAGCGCAATCATGGAAAAACAGCGCTTGACCGGCATCAGCAGTGGCCAATCTCGATTTCCCAGCGCTGGTGGTAGGCGGCGGCGATCTCCGGGGCGGGCAGGTCCTGGTGATCGGTGATGCTGGTGACGATGGTGAACAGCTCGCCGCTGCCGCGGCCGGGGCCGGGGACGTCGTAGTCGATGACGCGGACGTGCATGCCGGGCAGCTCGGTGATGTGCATGGTGCCGGCCAGCAGGCGGCTGCGGTTGCGGGTGAGGCGCTTGACCTGCGGGCCGGCGATGTAGCTGCGGTAGGAGCCGTCGGGCAGCCACT
>DATBGO010000044.1:0-1903 GCA_036558005.1 Streptosporangiaceae bacterium
GCAGCAGCGCCAGCCCGGCCATCGCCCGCCAGCGGACCCGCAGGTCGGCCCGCAGGGCCAGCCACATTGCCCCCATCCGCCGGGTTCCTCCTATTCGCTGCGCAAGATCAGCGCCGGCCGGATCCGGGCGGCCGTCCAGCCGGGGACCACGGCGAGCAGGACGGCCAGGACGAGCGTCACCGGGATGACCAGCAGCACCAGCGGGACCGGGACGTCGGCCTGGCTCCCGACCCCGGCCGAGCCGGCGAAGAGCAGCCACGCCCAGCGGCCCGCCAGCAGGCCGAGCGGCACGCCCACCAGCAGCGCCGCTGTGGCCAGCGCGATGGCCTGCCAGGACACCACCCGCAGCAGCTGCGACCGGAGCAGGCCGAGGGTCTTGAGCACAGCGAGGTCGCGCCGGCGGCGCCGTACCCCGGTGACCAGCACGTGGGCGAGCGTCCCCACCGCGAGCAGCGCCAGGACGGCGCCCAGGATGAGCGGGGTGTCCCGGACCTCGGTGAAGTTCTGGATATCGCTGGGCCGCTGGTCGGTCTGCACCACGCACAGGCCGGGAGGGCAGTGACTGCGGACGGCGGCGCGGCTCACCTGGGCCGCCGCCAGCCGCAGGTCGGTCCCCGGCCGGTACCGCAGCAGGAAGAAGTTGTAGCAGGTAATGCCGCCGGTACAGAACGGGGGATTCGGCTGGGAGAGCACCGAGGCGGCGACCACAGCGCCGGTGCCCAGGTCGGTGGGGGTATTGCCGCCGACGTGGAAGGCCGCGAAGACCGCCGAGCCCACGATGCGCATCTGGGAGGCCCGGCCGTTGACCCCCACCCTCACCTGCTGCCCGACGTGCAGGCCCAGCGTGCGCAGTGTGCGGGGACCGAGCGCGATCTCATGCGGGCCGGCCGGGGCCCGGCCGGCGAGCAGAGTCAGGAACCCGCGCCCGCGCAACTGGTCGAGGCCGATCGCGGGCACCACCGTGCCACCGCCGGCGGGGGCAGCGACGCTGACCTCCCCGTAATTGCCGCCCGCGTATTGGGCCAGCCCCTTGACCTGCGCCAGGACCCTCTCGCCAATGATCCCGGGCACTGCCCCAGCCTGCAGGTTCAGCTCCTGGGGCCAGTTCTGCCCGTACCGGTGTGGCGTGCTGACCAGCCCGAGGAACGTGGCGCCGAACACCATGGCCGCCACCACCGCCGCCACCGCGACCGTCGTCCCGACCAGGGCGCTGCGCACCGGCACCGCGGTCCGCCCATGGCCGGGCTCGAACGCCATCCGCACCCCTAGGTTGCCTGGGACAGACCCGGCGAGCCCGAGCGCCGGGCTCAGTCGGGAGGCGTGCACCAGCGCGGCCGGCTCGGCCGGCCCGAGCGTGCCCCGGGCCCGGCCCGCGGCCCGCAGCGCCGCGGGCAGCACCACCAGCAGCGGCGCGGTCGCGATGAGGATGAACCCAGCGCCGAGAATGGCCAGGTTGAGCTCCACGCCGGGGCTCGGCTCGGCGGACCGGGCCGGGCCTATCGGCATCAGCGGGGACGCCGCGATCGCGATCCCCACGGCGACCACGGCCCCCGCGGTGGTCACGGCGGCCACCCGGGCCAGCGACAGCGCGGCCAGCCGGGATCTGGGCATGCCAAGGGCGCGCAGGACCGGGAATTCTGCGGAGTCGAGGACGAGCTGGCGGCTCAGCAGCTGCCCGATGATGGCCAGCGCGATCAGGCCGGCGAGCCCGGCGAAGATGGCCAGCGCGGCCGCTTCCGGCCGGATCGACCGCTGCGCTGCGGCGTACGTGGTGGCCAGATGGGCGACCTGGATGTTGCCCACCCGGTACCGCTTGGCCAGGGCTGTGGCCTGCCGGGTGAACGCGGCAGCGTCAGCGTGCGGCCGGAGCACCAGGTAGAGACCGCCGCCGGCCGGGTTGAAC
>DATBGO010000045.1:0-3148 GCA_036558005.1 Streptosporangiaceae bacterium
ACCGGCGCGCGCCGCCCGCCGCGGACGGCGCCGGGAACGGGACGGGACGCGACCGGGAAGACGCCCCGGTGGCCGTGGCGGCGGCCGCCGCGGGTGCGGGCCAGGAGCAGCCCAGGGCCCGCCGCCCCGGCGCGGGCCCGCATCAGCCGGAGCGGGCCATGGTCGACCTGGCCGCCGAACAGCGCCTGGCCGGGCTCGGCGCGGGCTCGGCCCTGTGGATCGGGGCGGCGCAGATCCTGGCCCTGTTCGCCGGGATCAGCCGGGAGGGCGTGACCATGGCCGGTGGCCTTGTCCGCGGCCTGAATCATGAGGACGCGCTGCGCTTCGCGTTCCTGCTGTCCACCCCGGTCATCCTGGCCGCCGGGGCGCTGAAGGTCCCCGACCTCACCGGGCCACTTGGCCACGGCATCCGGGGCCAGGTACTGGTGGGCAGCGTGGCCGCCGCGGCCGCATCGCTGCTGGCCATCGTGTTCCTGTCCCGGTGGTTCCGCACCCGCACGCTCACGCCGTTCGCGGTCTACTGCCTGGCCGCCGGCCTGCTCAGCCTGATCAGGTTCACGATCTGGTGAGCCAAGCTGTCACATAGCCGGGCCCGGCGGTGCTTAGTTGGCGGAGAGGTTGAGATGAGAGCCAGCTACGTGATCCGTCCGGGGGCGGCCCAGCAGGCGGCAGCACCGCCGCAGGCAGCGTTCTCGTCCTTCGAGGAGTTCTTCCGTGCGCACTACCCCGCGGTGGTGCGCATCGCGGCCAGCGTGGTCGGTGACTCGCAGGCGGCCCAGGACGTGGCGCAGGACGTGTTCATCGCGGCCCTGCGACGGTTCCCGGATCCGGACCAGTGTGGCCACGCGGCCGGCTGGGTGCGGGCCGCGGCCGCGCACACCGGCCTGAACGCGATCCGGGCGGAACGGCGCCGGGACCGCAGGCAGCAGCTCAGCGGCGTGGCGGCCGCGCCGCTCAGCCCCGAGGAAACGGTCCTGGACTCCGAGTCCAGGACCGAGGTCAGGCAGGCCCTCGGCCGCCTGCCCCGCCGCTCGGCGGCGGTCCTGGTGCTCAGGCACAGCGGGCTGAGCTACGCCGAGGTGGCCGAGGCCATGAACGTCAAAGTGGGGCACGTCGGAACCATGCTCCGCCGGGCCGAGTCAGCACTACGCAAGGAGCTCAAGCGATGAGCCACGTAACCAGCCCGGTCCTGCGCCGGCTCCACGATGAGCCGCGGGCAGTACCCGACCGCGCCCAGGGCCACCTGGCCGGCTGTTCCCGGTGCCAAGTCCGGCACAGCACGATCAGGCAGGACGCCCGCATGGCCGCCCGCCTGCTCACGGCGCCGGAGGTGACCGCCGACCCGGATCTGGCCTGGGAGCGGCTACAGGCCCGGCTCCGCGCCCCCCGGCCGGGCGCCGTGGCCGCGCGGGTGGGCCGGCCGCGGCGCATGACCAGGCTCTCGCTCGGCACAGGAACGCTCGTGACCGCGGGCGTGGTGCTCGCCGGGGCGGGCGCGGCCGCCGCGCTCAGCACCGTCTACACCCCGACGCATGTGGCACCGGTCCCGGTCAGCCAGAGTGACCTGCGGGCCCTGTCCAGCATCACCCAGATCGGCCTGGGCCAGCTCGGCGGCGGCCTGCCCCCGTCCGGCGTCCGCCAGCTCTCCTTCGGGACGCTCAGCTGGACCTCGGCCGGCCCGGCCGAGACCGTGACCTCGCTCGCGCAGGCCCGGGCGCAGACGCACCTGCCGGTCACCGGGCCGGCCAGCCTGCCATCCGGCGTCGGCCCCGTGCCCCGGGTCATGGTCCAGCCCAGGCTGACGGTCACGATCCGGTTCAGCCGGGAGGCCGGCGGCGCGGTCGGCGGCAGCACGCTGGTCGTCAGCGCGGGCCCCGGGGTCGTGGCCCAGTACGGCAGCCCGTCCGGGGGCAGCAGGCTCACCACCCTCGTGATCGTGGCCATGCAGCGGCCCGTGGCCACCTCGACCGGCGCGACCGCCCGCCAGCTGGAGGCGTTCCTGCTGTCCCGGCCGGGCCTGCCGTCCAGCCTGGTCCAGGAGATCCGGATGCTCGGCACGACCGCGCTGCCGGTGCCGGTCCCGCCGGGCATGACCGGCCGGCACGTCACTGTGGGCGGCTCCCCGGCGGTGCTGCTGACCGGTTCTGCCGTGGCCACCGGGGTGGCCTGGGAAGACAGCCACGGGGTCGTGCACGGCGTGGGCGGCCTGCTGAACCAGACGGACATCCTGCATGTTGCCCGCCAGATCGGCTGAGCCGCAGGCCGTGCCCCGGCCCGCGCCCCCGGGCGCCGGCCGGGGCACCGGGCCGTCTCCCGCGGTGCACACGATCGAGCTGCGCAAGCAGTACCGGGGCACGGTCGCGCTGGCCGGCCTGTCGATGACGGTCCGCCGGGGCGAGGTGTTCGGGTTCCTGGGCCCCAACGGGGCGGGCAAGACCACCGCGGTCAAGCTCCTGCTCGGCCTGGCCCGCCCGACCGGCGGCGAGGCCCTGGTCCTCGGGGCCCCGGCCGGCGACAGGGAAACCCGGCGCCGCATCGGGTACCTGCCCGAGCTGTTCCGCTACCAGAGCTGGCTGACCGCCCGCGAGGTCCTGGAGCTGCACGGCCGGCTGCTGGGCCTGCCCCGGGCCCGGCAGCGGGCCGCGGCCGACGACGCCCTGGCCACCGTGGGCCTGGCCGGGCGCGGTGACGACAAGGTCGGCACGTTCTCCAAGGGCATGCAGCAGCGCCTCGGCCTGGGGGCGGCCCTGCTGGGCGAGCCCGCGCTGGTCATTCTCGACGAGCCGACCAGTGCCCTGGACCCGGTGGGCCGGCATCAGGTCCGGGCCATCATCCGGGAGCTGCGCGGCCGCGGCACCACGGTCTTCCTGAACACCCACCTGCTGCAGGAGGCCGAGCAGGTGTGCGACAGGGTGTCCGTGATCAGCCAGGGCCGGTCCCTGGCCACCGGCACCCTGGCCGAGCTGCGGGGGCAGGCCTCCAGCGTCCGGCTCCGGGTGACCGGGCTGCCCGACGGCTGGTGGCGAGCCCCGCAGGCCCCGGGCCGGTGGACCGCCGAGGGGGAGTGGCTGCTGGTCAGGGACCTAGCCGCGGACCAGGTCCCTGACGTGGTGGCGGCGCTGGTCGCCCGCGGCGGCCGCGTCGAGGC
>DATBGO010000046.1:0-22474 GCA_036558005.1 Streptosporangiaceae bacterium
GCCGGCGCAGCAGGTCGGCGCGGACCGCATGGAAGGCGTGATAGCCGGCCAGCTGCTCCTCGAGCCGGTCGACGGTCGCCAGTGCCACCTCAGGGCCGTCGATCTCGGCGACGGCGACGGCCCGGTTGAGGGCGACGATCGGCGACGGATCGACGCGGACGAGCTGGTCGTACAGGGCGACGACCTGCGACCAGTCGGTGTCGCGGATGTCCCGGGCGGAGGTGTGCACGGCGTTGATCGCGGCGAGGATCTGGTAGGGACCCGGTGCCGCGCCGGTGGCCAGGCGCTCGCGCACCAGCCGATGGCCTTCGGCGTCCAGCGCAGCGTCCCAGGTCGCACGGTCCTGCTCGTCGAGGGCGACGAGTTCGCCGCTCGCCGAGACTCTGGCGGTGCGGCGGGCCTCGGTGAGGAGCATCAGCGCCAGCAGCCCGGCCACCTCACCGTCGGTCGGCATGAGGGTACGGATCAGGCGAGTCAGCCGGATCGCCTCGGCGGTCAGCTCGTGACGTACGGGATCGGTGTCGGGGCCGGTCGCCAGGTAGCCCTCGTTGAAGACGAGGAAGAGGACGGAGAGCACGCCGGAGACGCGGGCCGGGAGGTCCTCCGCGGACGGCACCCGATAGGGGATGCGAGCCGCTTTGATCTTGGCCTTCGCGCGGGTGATCCGCTGCTCCATGGCGGTCTCCTTCACCAGGAAGGCGCGAGCGATCTCGGCCACGGTCAGACCGCCGACCATGCGCAGCGTCAGCGCCACGCGGGTGTTCATCGCGAGCGCCGGGTGACAGCAGGTGAAGATCAGCCGGAGCCGCTCGTCGTCGATGGCACCGAGGGGCTCGGGCGAGTCGTCGTACAACAGCTGAGCCTCCCTCTGGTTGTCGTCGCGCTTGCTCTCGCGCCGGATCCGGTCGATGGCCTTGCGGTTGGCCGTGGTGGTCAGCCAGGCGCCGGGGTTGGGCGGTACGCCGTCGGCCGGCCACCGTGCGACGGCGGTCGCGAACGCCTCGGCCGCCGCCTCCTCGGCGATGTCGAGGTCACCGAAACGCCTGGTCAGGGAGGCGACCACCCGGGCCCACTCCTCGTGATGCGCCTGGGTGATCGCGTCGGGGACCCCGGTCACGCTCACCGGAGCGGTCGCGCCTCGACTTTCGGGTTGTTCACCGACGGGCCCTTCCTTGAGTCGAAGTTCGGGCGCCCCTCGCGGACCTCCTCGCACCCCTGCTACGAACACCTCTGCGCCGATCCGACACCGCCTCCCGGATTTCTTCCGAGGACTTCCCGGTACCAGTGCGGGTTCGCCGGCTACAGGCTCAGGTGGACTCGCAGTGCTCGATCGAGTTCAGTGATGAGCGCTGGCGGCAGTTGCCCGGCGCGTTTGCCGATCCGTTCTACTGCTACCGAGCGGACCTGCTCTGCCTGTGCTTTCGAGTCGTGCGGCAGCCCCGTCTCACCTGCGGGCAGCAGAACCTGGAACGGGTAGATGCGAGCGATGTTCGATGTCACCGGGACTACCGTGACGACCCCTCGCCCGAGCCTGGTTGCGGTGGCATTCGCGGCGTCGTTGCTGACCACTACGGCGGGACGGGTCTTACTGGCTTCCGAGCCGAGGACAGGGTCAAGGCCGACCATGACGATCTCGCCGCGGCGCATTCAGCTTCCCAGACCGTCGGCAGTAACCGCCTCCCAGGCGCCGGCATCATCCGTGGCCGCCCAGGAAGCCCATGCTTCCTCGTACGCATCTCCCAGCTGGGCGGCCCGCAGCAGCACCACCGCCGTGTGCAAGACCGCGGACCTGGACTCAATGTTCCGGGCCTTGGCGTAGGAGTCCAGGAACTCGACATCATCGGCCGGCAGGCTAACACTCACCTTCATACCTCTGATGCTACCCGGAGTATTACCAGGGTAGCAAGGTGGGCGACGGCTTCGTGGGGTAGAGACCAGCCCCTCACCCCGACGTGATCGCCTGGCGGATCACGGGGTGGCGTCGAGGAGGGCCTGGCAGACGTTCCTGATGTCGACGATGCCGACGAGGCCGCGGTCGCTGACGACCGGCAGATGCCGGAAATGACCGGTCATCATCAGCCGGGCGGCGTCCGGGATCCTGGTGGTCGCGGCTATGACGGTCGGGCCGGCGGTCATCATCTCCCTGATGCGGACGTGGTTCACGTCCTTCCCGTCGGCCACCGCGCGGACGACGTCCGCCTCGGTGATCAGGCCGACCGGGTGGCTGGGGTCCTGCGCGTCAACGATCACCAGCGCGGTCGTGCCCGCGTGCCGCATCAGGTACGCGGCCGCAGCCACATGGTCCTCAGGCTCGACCGTCGTCGCGGCCGGCTGCATCACGTCCGCGGCGGTGACCGGCGCATGCGGCCCTGGCCCACCAGCTTCCACCATGATCCACTCCGTTCCCGATACCGAGCCTGCTTGCAGCATGCCCTACCGCAGCCGGCCGCCGCGGAAACAGCCCGGCAGCGCCGGCCGGGTCAGCGCAGCCGGCCCGCGCCCGCCGCGGGCCGCACCTGGCTGAAGCCGGGCGGCTGCCAGCCGTCGCGGCCGAACGCGGCGCTGACGCTCGCCCGCACCTGGGCGAGCCGGTCCTGCGGGATCAGCGCGATCACCGCGCCGGCGAACCCGCCGCCGGTCATCCTGGCACCCAGCGCGCCGGCCCGGACCGCCGCGCTGACCGCGGCGTCGGCCTGCGGCCAGGACACCGCGAAGTCGTCGCGCAGCGACTGGTGCGAGGCGGTCAGGAGTTCGCCGCAGCCGCCCGGCCGGCCAGCCAGCAGCAGGTCGGCGGCCGCCAGCACCCGCGCGTTCTCGGTGATCACGTGCCGGGCGGCGCGCCGGAGGACGGGGTCGGTGAGGCGGCGGGCTATCGCGGAGCTATCCGTTACATCTCGTAGTGCCCGCACGCCGAGGGCGCGGGCGGCCTCCTCGCAGGCCCGCCGCCTGGCCGCGTACCGGCCGTCAGCCAGCGCGCGGCGGGTGCGGGTGTCGATCAGCAGCAGGGCCAGACCCGGGCCGGCCAGGTCAAGCGGCACGGCGGTGCCCGCCCCGGTGCGGCAGTCCAGCAGCAGCGCGTGCCCGGCCTCGCAGCGCAGCGACGCGGACTGGTCCATGATCCCGGCCGGCACGCCGGCGAAGTCGTTTTCCGCCGCCGCTGCCAGCCTGGCCAGCTCGGCTCGCGGCACGGCCAGCTGGTACAGGCCGGCCAGCGCCAGCGCGGCCGCGCATTCCAGCGCCGCCGACGACGACAGCGCGGCGCCCGCGGCCAGGTCCGCGTCGATGGCCAGGCTGGCGCCGCCGATGTCGTGGCCGGCCCGGCGCAGCGCCCAGGCGACGCCGGCCGGGTAGGCGGCCCAGCCGGTGACCGACCCGGGCGCCAGCCAGTCCAGTGCCACCGTGACCGGCTCGCCGGGGAACTGCCGTGACCGCAGTTCCAGCAGCCCGTCGGAGCGCCGGGCGGCGGCCGCCCAGATCCCCCTGCGGAGCGCGAACGGCAGCACGAAGCCTTCGTTGTAGTCGGTGTGCTCGCCGATGAGGTTAACCCGGCCCGGCGCGTGCCAGACCCCCTCGGGCGCCCGCTGGTAGCACTGCCCGAACCAGGCGGCCGCCCGCCCGGTCATCCGAGCTGGCGCAGCCGGGCCGCGGCTGCCTCCGGCGTGACATCGTTGGTGAACGCGCCCATCCCCGACTCCGACCCGGCCAGGTATTTCAGCTTGCCCTCGGCCCTGCGCATCGTGAACAGCTCCAGGTGCAGCGCGAACTCCTCCCGGCCCGGGTGCGCCGGCGCCTGGTGCCAGCCGGCGATGTAGGGCGCGGGCGCGTCGAACAGCCGGTCCAGCCGGCCCAGCAGGTCGAGGTAGAGCCCGCAGAACTCGGCTCGCTCGGCGGGCCTCAGCGCCGCCAGGTCGGGCACCCGGCGGCGGGGGTAGAGATGCACCTCATACGGCCAGCGGGCGGCCTGCGGCACGAACGCGGTCCAGTGCGCGCCGTCGAGCACGACCCGGGCCCGGTCGCCGCGGGCGGCCGCGAGCAGGTGATCGAACAGGTTCTGGCCGGTGTCGCGCTGCCAGGCGCGGGCCATCGTGAGCATCCGGCCGGTCCGGGGGGTGACGAACGGGTAGGCGTAGATCTGGCCGTGCGGGTGGCTGAGGGTCGCGCCGATCTCGGCGCCCCGGTTCTCGAAGCAGTAGACCTGCTCGACCCCGGGCAGCGCGGACAGCGCGCCGCTGCGGTCGGTCCAGGCGGCCAGGATGACCGCGGCCTGGGCGGTGCTCAGGCTGGCGAAGGAGGCGGCGTGCTCGGGGCTGAAGCACACCATCTCGCACCGGCCGCCGGTCTCGGCGGGCAGCGCGGGGAACCGGTTCTCGAACACCGCGACCTGGTAGCCGGGCGCCGGGATCTCGGTCAGCCGGCCTGGCGCGGACGGGCACAGCGGGCAGTCGGCGGCCGCGGGCAGGTAGGTGCGGTCCTGCCGGTGGCTGGCGTAGATGACCCACTCGCCGAGCAGCGGGTCATACCGCAGCTGCGAGCGGGCCGCGGCCTGGCCAGGTTGCCTGCGGTCGGGGCAGCTGGCCGCCGCCGCCGCGCCGGCCCCGAAGTAGATCAGCTCGCGCCCGTCCGCCAGGGTGGTCGCCGCCCTGGCGACCGGCTCGCTCACTGGCCGCGCACGGCGGCGTAGCGGGCCCGCACGACGGGCTGCGGATCGGCCTCGTACCGGCGGGTCCGGCCCGTCCGCCAGGACGGCGGCCCTGGCGTGCCCGCGAGCGCCCAGGCGGCCTGCCGGGCGGCGCCGTCGGCCACGTACTCGGCCGCCGCGGGGACGTCGACCGGCACGCCGAATACCGCGGGGGCGATCCGCCGGACCGCCTGCGACCGGGCACCGCCGCCGATCAGCAGGATCCGGCGCACCGGCACCCCGGCCGCCCTGATCGCGTCCAGCCCGTCGGCCAGCCCGCACAGCATCCCCTCGACCGCGGCCCTGGCAAGGTTCTCCGGGCTGGCGTTCGAGCCGGTCAGGCCGTGCAGTTCGGCGGTGGCGCCGGGCCGGTCGGGGGTCCGCTCCCCCTCCAGGTAGGGCAGCAAGGTCAGCCCGCCCGCCCCCGGCCGGGCCGCGAGCGCGCACGCCGACAGCCGGCTCAGGCCCATCCGCAGCAGCGCGGCGGCCGCGGTCAGCACCCGGGCCGCGTTCAGCGTGCAGACCAGCGGCAGGAACTGCCCGGAGGCGTCGGCGAAGCCGGCGATCGCGCCGGACGGGTCGGCGGCCGGGACGGCGCTGACCGCGAACACGGTGCCGGAGGTGCCGATCGAGACGACCACGTCGCCGGCCTGGGCGCCGAGGCCGAGCGCGGCGGCCGCGTTGTCGCCGGTGCCAGGGCCGAGCCGCGGCCCGCTCCCGGCCGGCCCGTGGCCTGCCAGCTCACCGGCCTGCTCGGCGGGCCCGAGCACCCGGGGCACGGCCGGGCAACGGCCGGCCGCCAGCCGCAGCAGGTCGGGCCGGTAGCAGCCGCCGGCCGGCGACCAGTAGCCGGTGCCGCTGGCCTCGCCCCGGTCGGTGCGCAGCCCGTCCAGGCTGCCGCCGCCCGCCAGCCGCCAGGTCAGCCAGTCATGCGGCAGGCACACCGCGGCGGTGCGGGCCATCGCGGCCGGCTCGTGCTCGGCCAGCCAGCGCAGCTTGGTCACGGTGAACGACGCGGTCGGCACGCTGCCGGCCGCTGCCGCCCACGCCGCCCGGCCGCGCGCCTGGTCTCCGCCGCCGAGCTCGGCGACCAGGTCAGCGGCCGCCGCCGCGGACCGCATGTCGTTCCACAGCAGCGCGGGCCTGACCACCTCGCCGGCCGCGTCCAGGCAGACCATGCCGTGCTGCTGGCCGGCCACCGACACCGCCGCCACCTCATCCAGGCCGCCCGCGGCGGCCAGCGCCGCCGTCAGCGCGTCCCGCCAGCGGGCCGGGTCGACCTCGGTGCCCGGCGGGTGCGCGGCCTGCCCGGACCGCGCCAGCGCGCCGGTGCGGGCGTCCCTGATCACCACCTTGCACGACTGGGTCGAGGAGTCGACCCCGGCCACCAGCACCGTCATCGCGTCCCCCGCGGCTGCTCGGCTGCCAGCCGGGACGGCGGGGCGGGCTGCGCGGTCATCGGACCTCCCTGGGCGAGGCTTCAGGACGTGCCGGACGGGAAGACGGCCGGTGAGCTGGATACGTGCCCTGGCCTGAGCACCGTACCCGGGCCGCCGGGCCGGCCGGGCTGAGCCGGGACGGCGGCCGTGCGCGCCAGCCGTTTTGTTAGCGCTCACATGAACGGTGCCGGCCAGCGGGACGGAACCGGGCGGCCGCGGGCCCGGCCCCTGGCCGCCTGATGCTGATGGTTCTGCCGTTGCCTGTGAGGTTTGGCCGGGGCCGGCATCCGGGCCCCCGGGCCGGGTGGCGGGCGGGCCAGGACGGTCCCGGCAACAGGGCGCCGGCCGCCGATCAGCAGCGGGTGCCGATTGGCCGATCCGGACTTCCGGACAGCTGATCATTGACGCCGATGTTGGCCTGTTCTAACTTGTAGCCCCATAGGTATTTTGTACCTCATATTGTGAACGCTAACATCGCGCGCCGCCCTGGGCTGCGCGAACTGGAGGCCACCGGCCACGAGTGATCCCGCCACCCCAGCGAACGGAGACCCGTGATGGACCCTGTCCACCCGAAGGTTGAAGAGGCCATCGAGACGCTCAACATGAAAGACGGCCTGGCCAGACGGCGGCTGCTGAGTGGCGCCGGGCTGGTCAGCGCCTCGGCCGCGGCATCGGCGCTGCTGGCGGCGTGCAGTTCATCGGGCAGCAGCGCGAGCGACTCGAAGAACGCGGCGGGCGATTTCCCCAAGACGCCAGCCTGGAGGTTCACTTTCGTCAATCACGTGACCGACAACTCGTTCTTCACGCCCACCCAGTACGGTTTCTCCGACTGCGCGGCGCTGCTGGGCCTGGACAAGCCCGCCTGGACCGGCGCCACCTCCACGCAGCCGACAGTCCCGACCATGCTGACCGCGCTGAACTCGGCGACCGCGGCCAACTCGCCCGGCATCGCCACCACCGTCGTGTCCGGCACCGCGTTCACCAGCCCGATCAACAAGGCCCTGGCCGCGGGCATCCCGGTTGTCACCTATAACGCGAACGGCGCGACGAACAACCCGACCAACGGCCTGGCCTATGTCGGCCAGGAACTGTATGTCTCCGGCCAGGAGGTCGGCGCCAGGATCGCGGCCGCGATGCCGCGCGGCGGTACCGCTTGCGGCATCATCGCCCAGCCCGGCTCGCTGAACATCCAGCCCCGGCTGGACGGGGCCAACGCGTCCATCCTGGCGGCAGGCAAGGGACTGAAGATCTTGCACACGGCGGGCTTCGACAGCGGTACCTCGCAAAGCCAGGAAAACTCCAGCATTCCGGAGTTTATCCAGGCCAACGGGCCTAAGCTGCAGGGCGTGTTCGCGGTGGATGGCGGCTCGACCGCGCTGCTCGGGCCGGCCCTGGCCAAGTTCGGGCTGGCCGGCAAGGTGGCCTCCGGCGGGTTCGACCTGGAACCGCAGACGCTGCAGGCGGTCGCCGCGGGCCACCTTGGCTTCACCATCGACCAGTCGCCGTACCTGCAGGGCTTCCTGCCCGTCCTGTACCTGTACCTGTTCAAGCTGTCGGGCGGCCTGGTCGCGCCGCCGGAGACCGACACCGGCCTGAAGTTCGTCACCAAGGCCAACGTCGCCCCCTACACCTCGCCCTCGACCCGGTTCGAAGGATCGACCACGCAGCAGAAGTACGTGCAGAAGACCGGGGCGATCAGTTCCTGATCCCGCCCGGCGGGCCGGGCAGAACGGATGAGCGATGTGAGCGAGACCGCGCAGCGCGCCGAGACCGGCCTGTCCGACGGCCCCGGCGGCCCGCCGGGGCCGGGCGGCGGCCTGGCCGGGGTGCTCAGGACCGGCCGGACGGTCTTCCTGAGCCAGCGCGAGGCCAGCATCTTCGTCATCGCGGTGGCGCTGGTGATCTACTTCGGCCTGACCACCACCAACTTCTTCACCAGCCTCAACCTGGCCAACATCTCCTATGGCACGGCCGCGTTCGCGATCATCGCCATCGGCGAGGTGATGCTGCTGGTCTGCGGTGAGATCGACCTGTCGGTGGGCTACGTCTGGACGCTGTCACCGTTCCTGATGTACTTCTTCATCACCTACTACGGCATCCCCGTGGTGCTCGCGGTGCTGCTCGCGCTCGCCTGCGGCACGCTGATCGGCCTGGTCAACGGCCTGATCACGGTGCGGCTGAAGGTCGCGTCGTTCATCGCCACGCTGGGGACCTCGTTCATCATCTACGGGTTCATGCTGACCTCCTCGCACGCCCAGGCGCTGAACCTGCCCCCGAACTCGCTGGGCACCGGGGCCTGGCTGGGCAGCGCCACCTGGGCGGAGATCAGCTGGGCGGCCGGCCTGGCGGTGATCTTCCATATCGTGCTGACCAGGACCCGCTGGGGGCTGTACACGATCGCCGCGGGCGGCAACCTGATCGGGGCGAGCGAGGCGGGCATCAACGTGGCCCGGGTGAAGATCGGCAACTTCATGCTGACCAGCACCCTGGGCGCGCTGGCCGGCATCCTGGAGGCGTTCCGCACCAACACCATCGACCCCAGCGCGGGCGGCTACCCGGTGATGTTCACCGCCGTGTCGGCCGCGGTGATCGGCGGCACCGCGCTGGCCGGGGGCTCGGGCACGGTGGCCGGCGCGCTGCTGGGCATGGTGGTGCTCGCGATCTTGCAGGACGGCTTCAACCTGCGCGGGATCAGCACGAACCCGTACCAGATCATCCTGGGCAGCGCGATCATCGTGGCGATGGTCGCCAACGTCTACCTGACCCGGCTGCGAAGGGCAGGCGAAACCTGATGACTACTGCCGCGGCCGGGCGCCCGGCGGAGGACGGCCAGCGCGCCGTTCCCGACGTGCTGCGGGCCGAGCACATCAGCAAGCGGTTCGGCGCGCTGACCGCGCTCAGCGACGTGAACCTGCGGCTGGGCCGCGGTGAGGTGCTCGGCCTGATCGGCGACAACGGCGCGGGCAAGTCCACCCTGCTCAAGATCCTCTGCGGGTTCCACCGGCCCGACTCTGGCGCGATCGTGCTCGACGGCGAGGAAGTCGCGCTGAAATCGGTGGACCACGCGCGCTCGGTCGGCATCGACGCCGTCTACCAGGACCTCGCCCTCATCAACGAGCTCAGCGTGTACCACAACATGTTCCTGAACCGGGAGCACGTACGCGGGCCGCTGCTGAACAACCGCAAGATGCGCAGGCTCGCCCGCGAGCACCTGGACGCGATGAGCGTGCGGATCCGCTCGGTCGACGTCGAGGTCGCCAAGCTGTCCGGCGGCCAGCGGCAGGCGATCGCGGTGGCCAGGTCGGTCTATTCCGACGCCAAGATCCTGCTGCTGGACGAGCCGCTGGCCGCGATGGGGGTGAAGGAGGGCGCGCTGATCCTGGACCTGGTGCAGGACCTCAAGCGGCGCGGCGACGTCTCGGTCATCATCATCGCCCACAACTACGGCCAGGTGCTGGAGGTGTGCGACCGGGTGAACCTGCTGCAGCACGGCGAGATCACCTTCGACCGCGCCAGCAAGGACACCTCGGTGCAGGAACTGACCGAGCTGGTGGTCGCCGAGTACCGAAAGGCACTCAGGCAGCGCGCGGGCGGCGGCTAGCCCGCAGGCTCAGACCTGCACGTACTCGATGCCGGCGAGCTGGCAGAACGCCATCCAGTCCGTGGCGTGATGGCCCAGGTTGAGCACCTCGTGGTGCGGGCCGCCCGCGGCCAGCCAGCCGTTCAGGCACTCGCGCAGCCCGCTGGCGGGACGGAACTGGCCGTAGGGCATCTGCAGGGCGGGCAGTTCCTGGCTGTCGAGTATCTCGCCCTCGGCGACCACCAGCCGGAACCGCTCGCCTTCCAGCGAGGCCAGGGTGGCCAGCGTGGCCGGGCCCGGCTGGTACTGGAACAGGAACGTCGGCGGGTCGCCCAGCCTGCCGATGCCCAGCGGCCGCTTGATCAGCCGTACCGGCCGGTCGGACCGGGCGACCTTCCAGTTCCCCTCGCCCATGTGGCTCATCAGCACCGAGCCGGACGGGAAGTCCATCGCGTACATCTCGGTGAAGTGCGCGTCGCCGATCAGCTGATGCCCGGCCCAGACCAGGCAGGCGGTGAGCACGTCGCCCTCGGCCGCGTAGCCGTATCCCTTGGCCATCAGGGTGGAGGCGGCCGCCAGCGGCAGCCTGCTGAACCGGCCGTCCTCGCCGATCGCGTCGAAGTGCGCGGTGTAGGCGCCGAAGCCGCGCCCGGCCAGGATCTGCTCGATGGCGGCCTGCATCCGGGCGTGATCGCGGCGCTCGCCGTCGCTCAGCCCCGGGTCGATCTCGAACCGGTCGTCCTCGAACTCGATGACCGCCGCGATCTCGGCGCCGGTGACCGCGGCCATGCCCCGGATCAGGTCCCCGGGCGCGACCGAGAGGACTTCCGGGCCGAGGGTCCGGATCAGCGCGCTCTCGTCGACCCTGATGTCGCCCATGTCGTTCATCGGGTAGCCGAAGATCGCGGTCTTCAGCGACTTCCACCCGGTCACCGCGGCCGCGGCCCTGGCCCACCGGCCGGCCGCCGCGCGGAACGACTCGCTGCGCCAGTCGTCGGTCAGCACGCAGAACGGCCGGCCCGCCCTGACCATCGCGTTGGCGGTGTCCTGGGAGCCGTGCACGCCCTGGTTATAGGTCATGTCGGCCATGTCCCAGGCCGGCGTCACGGCCGGCTCGGGCTGGATGTTGGCCAGGCAGAGCGGCAGCCTGGCCTGCGCCAGCAGCCGGGCCACCCGCATGGCCGGCCCGTAGGTCAGCATCACCACCATGACCCCGTCCAGGCCGGCCTGCTCGAACGCCCGCATTTCCCGCTCGGCGTCCTCGCGGTACTTCACCGGCTTGCTCGCGATGAACTCCCCCTGGCCCGCCAGGCTCGCCGCGAGCCGCCCGGCGAAGTCCTCCTGCCGCCCGGTGATCCCGGGGATCATGTCGTCATACAGGTCCTGCATAATCCCCAGGATCCCGATGCGCGGCCTGCGCTCAGACAATCTTCCTCCTTAACCGCCGCCGGCCGGGCTGGCGGCGGGGTCAGCGCTGCCCGTACTGCTCCTTGTAGCGCTTGTGCAGGGCGTCCACCTGCTCTTGCGGTAGCGGCTGCAGGCGGCCTCCGGCCCCGGCGAGATGGACGGTCCTGGCCACGTCCTCGCACATCACGGCCGCCTTGACCGCGTCCCGCGCGGTGCGCCCGATGGTGAAGACGCCGTGGCTGCGCAGCAGCACGGCGGGCGAGCGGTGCCCGGCCAGCACCGAGACGATGACCTGGCCGATCTCCTCACCGCCGATCGGCGCGAACGGCCCGACCGGGATCTCGCCGCCGAACTCGTCAGCCATGGCGGTGATCACGCACGGGATCGGCTCGCCCCTGGCCGCCCACGCGGTGGCGTGCGCGGAGTGGGTGTGCACGATCCCGCCGACCTCCGGCATGTGCCGGTACACGTACGCGTGGGTCGCGGTGTCGCTGGAGGGCTTCAGCCCGCCGCCGGCCGGCTGGCCCCGCAGGTCGCAGACCACCATGGCGTCCGGGGTCAGGTCCGGGTAGGCGACGCCGCTGGGCTTGATCACCATGACGCCGGCCGCGGGCACCCGCGCGGAGATGTTGCCCGAGGTCCACGCCACCAGGTCGTTGTCGACCAGCGCGGCATGCAGGTCGCAGACCTCCCGCCTGGCCCGGGCGATGGCGGCCGCGGCGGCCGGGTCCGGCAGCGGGCTGGCCGGCCCCGCGGTCACGTCGCGCTCCGCTCGCGGCCGGCCGCCTGGCGGGCCAGCGCCTGGCCGCGGATCGCCCTGAGCCGGTGCATGGCCAGGCCGGGGCCGCGGCCGAAGTGCTCGTGCAGCCGCAGGTACTCGGCGAACAGCTGGTCGTAGACGTCGGCGCTGGCCGGGTCGGGCAGGTAGACGGCCGGCCGGCGGCCGCCCATCGCCCCCGCGGCGGCCTGGATGTCCCGGTACGCGCCGGCCGCGACCGCGGCGTGGATGGCCGACCCGAGCGCCGGGCCCTGCGCGGAGCTGATCAGGCTCAGCGGGCGCCGGGTCACGTCCGCGTACACCTGCATGATGAACTCGCTGCGGGCCAGGCCGCCGGCGATCACCAGCTCGGTGACCGGGACCCCGGCCGAGCCGAACGCCCCGATGATGACCCTGGTGCCGAACGCGGTCGACTCCACCAGCGCCCGGTAGATGTCGGGCGCCCTGGTGGCGAGGGTGAGGCCGATGACCGCGCCGGACAGGTGGTGGTCGACCAGGACCGAGCGGTTGCCGCTGAGCCAGTCCAGCGCGATCAGCCCGGTGCCGCCGGCCGGCTGCGCGGCCGCCTGCGCCGACAGCAGGTCGTGCACGGACACGCCGCGGCGGGCCGCCTCGTCCCGGTAGCCGGGCGGCACGGCGTGGTCAGCGAACCAGCCGAAGATGTCGCCGACGCCGCTCTGCCCGGCCTCGTAGCCCCACAGCCCGGGCACGATGCCGCCGTGCACGACGCCGCACATGCCCGGCACGTCGGCCAGCGTGGTCCCGTTCAGCACGTGGCAGGTCGATGTGCCCATGATGGCGACCAGCTGGCCTGGCTCGACCGCGCCGGCCGCGGACGCGGTGACGTGCGCGTCGACGTTGCCGGCCGCGACCGCTATCCCCTCGGGCAGGCCGGTCCAGCTGGCCGCCTGGGCGGTCAGCGAGCCGGCCCGGGCGCCCAGCGGCAGCACCGGGTGCTCCAGCTTCGCCGCCGCGAAGCTGCCGAAACCCCGGTTCAGCGCGGCCAGGAAACCGGCGCCAGGGTACCGGCCGTCCTGCCAGATCCCCTTGTACCCGGCGGTGCAGGCGTTCCTGGTCTCCGCGCCGGTCAGCTGCCAGATGATCCAGTCGGCGGCCTCGATCCACCGGTCAGCGCGGTGGTACAGGCCCGGGTCCTCTTCCAGCAGCTGCAGCGCCTTGGCGAACTCCCACTCGGCCGAGATCTTGCCGCCGTAACGCGCCAGCCACGGCTCGCCGCGCTCGCGGGCCAGCGCCGTGATCCGGTCGGCCTGCGGCTGCGCGGCATGGTGCTTCCACAGCTTGGGGTAGGCGTGCGGGCGGCGGTACAGCCCGGGCAGCTGGCACAGCGGGGTCCCGTCGGCCAGCACCGGCAGCACCGTGCACGCGGTGAAGTCGGTGCCGATGCCGATGACCTGGCCCGGGCTGACGCCGGCCGCGGCGAGCGCGGCCGGCACGGCGGTGCGCAGCACGTCCCGGTAGTCCTCGGGATCCTGCAGCGCCCAGTCCGGCGGCAGCGCCTCGCCGGTGACCGCGAGCACCTCGTCCATCGCGCCGCTGCGGTACTCGTGCACCGCGGTGCCGAGCTCGGCCCCGTCGCTGACCGCCGCGACCAGCGCCCGGCCAGACAGCGTGCCGAAATCCACCCCGACAACGCAGGCATCAGCCGGGATGTTAACGCTCACAGTCCTATTCTGGCCCGCAGTCCGGCTCGTATGCGCGATCTGGCCGCATTTAGTGCTGATTTCGCTGGGTCTCCTCGGGCCGGCGGCACCGGCGCCGACCCGGCGCCGGCGACGGCAGGCGGCGGCTAGAGTTGAATTGTTATCGCTCACATCAAGAGCCGCCGCCGTCGGCCGAGGTCAGCGAGCCGAGGCCGGCGGTGCTGTCCGGGGCCTGGGCTATAGTTTGCTGACCCCGCCGAGCGCTGGTGGCGACGGACGGGACATCGGCCAGTGGGCAGGCCGGGATTGTGAGGGCCGCGTGAGCGCTGGAGGCGGCTCACCCGCGCGGCCGGTGATGGTTGATGTCGCCAGGCTGGCGGGGGTATCGCACCAGACGGTCTCCCGGGTGCTCAACGGGCACCCGAATGTCAGCCCCGAGACCAGGGCCGGTGTGCTGGCGGCGATCCGCGACCTCGGCTACCGGCCCAACGCGGCGGCCAGGACGCTGGTCACCGGGCGGACCAACGTACTGGGCGTGATCAGCTTCGACACCACGCTGTACGGGCCGGCCTCGATGCTGTACGGGATCGAGCGGGCCGCGCATCCCGGCTACTCGGTGATGATCGCCAGCCTGCCGGCTTACGACCGCCGCTCGCTGCCCGAGGCGGTGGAGCAGTTCCTCAGCCAGGCCGAGGGTGTCATCGTCATCGCGCCCGAGACGTCCGCGGTGGCGGCGCTGGCCGGGCTGGCCAGCCTCCCGCTGGTCGCGGTGGGCTGCGGGACCCGCGCGCCGCTGCCGTCGGTGGCCATCGACAACCTGGCCGGGGCCGCGCAGGCGACCAGGCACCTGCTCGACCTCGGCCACGAGACCGTCTATCACGTCGGCGGGCCCGATACCTGGCTGGACGCGCAGGAACGGGCCGAGGGCTGGCGGGAGACGCTGCGCGCGGCGGGCGCCCCGGTGCCGGACCTGATCCGCGGCGACTGGTCGGCCCGCTCCGGCTACGAGATCGGCCACCGGCTGGCCGCGATGCCCGAGGTGACCGCGGTGCTGTGCGGCAACGACGCGATGGCGCTCGGGTTGCTGCGCGCCTTCGCCGAGCGCGGCCGCCAGGTCCCCGGCGACGTCAGCGTCGTGGGTTACGACGACGTCCCCGAGGCGGCCTACTTCCGGCCGCCGCTCACCACGGTCCGCCAGGATTTCGGCGAGCTCGGCAGGCGGGCGCTGCACATGCTGGTCAGCCGCATCTCCGGCGAGGGCAGCTTCCAGCCGGCCATGCCGATCACCCCTGACCTGGTCGTCCGGGCCAGCGCCGGCCGGCCGCCCCGCTAGTTCACCCAGCGGCCATTTTCCCGGCTATTGCCCCGGCCCGTTTCGCGATTTATTTTCAAGACGCTCCGCATTCAAGCCCGCTCGTCCGCCGCCAGGAGGCCGGAATGCCCCGTAGCATCATGCGCCGCGTCTTACTCACCCTCTCCATCGCTGCCACAGCCGCCATTTCCGCGGCCGGGCTGGCAGCCGCTCCCGCCCATGCCGCCAGCAGTTTCTCCCTGCTGATCCTTCCGGATCAGGGTGAGACCGCGATCTACAACTTCATCAACTCGGCGACCAGTTCGGTCGACGTGACCATGTATGAGCTGCGGGACACCACCGTGGTCAATGACCTGGTCAACCGCGAGAAGGCCGGGGTCAATGTGCGGGTGATCCTGGACGGCGCGCAGAAATCGGTGAACGGCACCGCCTTCAGCGCGCTGCAGGCCGGCGGGGTGGGCGTCACCTACTCCTCGACCGCGTTCACCTTCACCCACCAGAAGACGATCACCGTCGACAACGACGAGTCGTTCATCTCGACCGGCAACCTCGACACGATGTTCTACTCCACCTCGCGCGACTACGGGATCTTCGATACCAATCAGTCTGACGTGGCCGCGGTGGTGGCGGTCTTCAACGCCGACTACGCCAAGACCTCGATCACCCCGTCCGACGGTGCTGACCTGGTCTGGTCGCCGACCGACTCGCAGACTCACCTGCTGGCGCTGATCAACGGCGCGCAGCACAGCCTGGACATCGAGCAGGAGGAGTTCGGCGACACCGCCCTGGTGAACGCCATCGTCGCGGCCGAGAATCGCGGGGTGACCGTCCGGGTGGTCGTCGAGGACCCGTCCTCCTACACCACCGAGCTGAACAAGATCACCGCGGCCGGCGGCAGGTGGACCGGGTACTCCTCCAGCACCGGGTTCTACGTGCACGCCAAGGCGATCGTCGCGGACTACGGCACCTCGACCGCGAAGGTGTTCGCCGGCTCGGAGAACTTCTCCGACAACTCGCTGAACGACAACCGCGAGCTGGGGCTGATCACCACCGACGCGGGCGTGATGAACGGGATCGAGACGACGATCACCGACGACTTCAACCAGGTCGCCAGCGGCGGCGGGGGCGGCGGGGGCGGCACCTGCACCGCGGCCCAGCTGCTGGGCAACCCGGGCTTCGAGACCGGCAGCGCGGCACCATGGACGGCCGGAACCGGGGTGATCGCCGACAACGCCAAGGAGCCGCCGCACTCAGGGACCTGGGACGCCTGGCTTGACGGTTACGGCACCACCCACACCGACACGCTGTCCCAGGCCGTCACGCTGCCCAGCGGCTGCACCACCGAGCAGCTGAGCTTCTGGCTGCACATCGACACCGCGGAGACCACGACCACGACCGCCTACGACACCCTGACCGTCCAGGTCCTGAACAGCTCGGGCACAGTGCTCGGCACGCTGGCCACCTATTCCAACCTGGGTCACGTCACCGGGTACGCCCAGCACTCGTTCAGCCTGGCCGCCTTCGCCGGGCAGAGCATCACGCTGAAGTTCACCGGCAGCGAGGACTTCACCAAGCAGACGTCCTTCGTCGTCGACGACACCGCCATCAACGTGTCCTGACCCGCAGGTCCCGGCGGCCGCCGCGGCCGGCCGGGCACGGCGGCGGCCGGAGGCCTGAGTGCCCGCCTCCGGGCCGCCGCCGCTCAGGGCGCCGTGCTCAGGCCTCCGGCGCTGGCGCCGCCGCCTGCTCCAGCCCGGCCGCCTCGGCCTGGGCGACCCGGGTTTCGGCGGCCACGTCGATCGACCGGGAGAAGAGGTAGTACAGCACCCCGGCCACCGGCAGCCCGATGAAGAACGAGATGTCCGCGCCGAGCGCCTTGGCCGCGGCACCCTCGAAGAGGGTGCCGACGTCGAAGAACGGGACCATGGCGGCGAAGGCGACCAGGTACGCGACGATCCCGCGCCACCCCCACCGGCCGTACATGCCCGATGGCTTGAAGATCTCGGCGATGGCGTAGTGACCGCGCCGCACGATGTAGTAGTCGACCAGGTTCACCGCCGTCCACGGGATGAACAAGTACAGGATCAGCAGCAGGAAGTTGTTGAAGTTGGAGAGGAAGTTCGCGGTCGCGGCGAGCGCGCCGATCAGGGACAGCACCGCGGTGAACCCGATGGTGAGCACGCGCAGGCTGAGCGTCGGCGCCACCTTGCGGACCGAGTCGATGGCGCTGATCAGCGTCAGCGAGCCGCCGTACATGTTCAGCGCGGTGACCGAGACGAGCCCGAGCGTCGCCAGGATGAGCACGACAGCGCCGAACCCGGTGAAGACGTGGTCGCCGACCTGGTCCAGCTCGGCGATGCCGGTGCCGTCGAAGTTCTTGCCCGCCCAGGCGGCCAGCACCGAGCCGGCGATCATCATCCAGGCGCCGCCGATCGCCGACCCCCAGTAGGTCCAGTAGAAGGTCTTGCGCACGGGCACGTCCTGCCGCATGTAGCGGGAGTAGTCAGAGACGTAGATCGCCCAGCTGATCTGGTAGCCCGCCACCACCCCGAACTGGCCGAGGAACGGGCTGGCCTTGAAGGTGCCGACGGCGAAGGTGCCCGCCGGGTAGTGCAGGAAGAACAAGGTGATCGTGAAGATGCCGAAGATCACGATCATCAGGTACGTCAGCCACTGCTCGGCCTTGTGGATGAGGTCGTAGCCGATCAGCGCGACGGCGAAAGCGACCACGGTGACCAGGACCACCCACAGCTTCGTCGAGCCGTGCGCGGTGCGGCTCATCGCGTCGGCGCCGAGGATGCTGTTGAAGATGTTGAACCCGGCGTACTGCACGTAGGCGAACAGCCAGACCAGCAGCGCCCCGATGTAGCCGAACTGCGGGCGGGACTGGATCATCTGCGGCAGGCCGAGTTGCGGGCCCTGGGCCGAGTGGAACGCCATGAACAGCGTGCCCACCAGCACGCCCACGGCGATGGCGACCACCGACCAGAACAGCGAGCCACCTTCGCTGATGCTGATCAGGCCGACCGCCAGCGTGGCGATCTGCGCGTTCGACATGAACCAGAGCGGGCCGAGATGCCAGATCTTGCCATGCCGTTCGCTCAGCGGAACGTAGTCGATTGAGCGGACCTCGAGCCCGCTCAGCCGCGGCTGCGTAGTTGTCATGCGCATACTCTGGCCCGGCTTAGCCCGGAAAGGAACCATCTAGACCAGATAATGCATCCTGTACCGCCTGTCTCTGCTGCCTCGGCCGCAGGCTCAGCTCAGCCGCGCGCCGAGCCAGCTGATCATGGCGGCGGTGTAATGCGGGCTGACCTCGGAGACCGCCATCTCCTGGCCGCTGGCCGGAGTGTGGTCACAGCCGGGCAGCCGGGTGATCGTGACCTGCTCATTGCCGCTGGCCCGCGCGGCCTGCTGCCAGGCGCTGATACTGGCATCAACCTGCACCCACTGGTCCGTCGGGACATCGCCCGCCGCACCGCGCAGCAGCCTGATCGCCGCTGCCGCGTCACTGGCCTGGGCGGCCAGCGGTACGTCCTCGCCAGCCCCCGAGGGACGCCGGTCGTAGCGCAGCACCGCGGCACCGGCTGGACGGCGGGGAGTCAGCGGCCCAGGTAGGCGCGCTTGAGGTCGTCGCTGCGCAGCAGCTCGGATGCGGGCCCCTCCAGCACGATCTCGCCGGTGGACAGGACATAGCCGCGGTCGGCGATCGACAGCGCCATGGTCGCGTTCTGCTCGACCATCAGCACCGCGACGCCGGTCGCGTGGATGTCCTTGATGATCTGGAAGTTCTGCTGGACCAGAGCGGGCGACAGCCCCATTGAGGGCTCGTCCATCAGCAGCAGCCGCGGCCGTGACATCAGCGCGCGGCCCATCGCCACCATCTGCTGCTCGCCGCCCGACAGCGTGCCGGCCAGCTGCTGGCGGCGCTCGAGCAGCCGCGGGAACAGCTCGTGTACCCGCCCCAGGTCCTCCTCCAGTGACTCACCGCGCCGCAGCACCGCGCCCAGCTCGAGGTTCTCCCTGACGGTCATCTGCCCGAACAGCCGCCGGTTCTCCGGCACGATGGCGATCCCGCCGGCGATCCGCTGCGGCACCGGCCAGCCGGTCACGTCCTGGCCGGAGAGCCGCACCGTGCCCGCGCGCGGGCGGACGATCCCGAGGATCGTCTTGAGCGTGGTCGACTTGCCCGAGGCGTTGCCGCCGAGCAGGCAGACCAGCTCCCCCTCGTCCACCCGCAGCGAGATCCCCTCCAGGATCCGCATCTGGCCGTAGTAGGTGGTGATGCCGTCCAGGCTCAGCAGCGGGGCGCTCATCCGTCCTCCGCCAGTGCCTCAGGGTCGTGGCCCATGTAGGCCTCGACCACGGCCGGGTGCCTGGCGACCTGGTCGAAGCCGCCTTCAGCGATCTTGACACCGTGGTCGAGCGCGACGACCCGGTCTGAGCAGCCGGCCACCACGTGCATGTCGTGCTCGATCACCAGGATCGCGACGCCCCGCTCGTCGCGCAGCCGCCCGATCAGCTCGGTGATCTCGTGCGTCTCGGCCGGGTTCATCCCCGCGGCGGGCTCGTCCAGCAGCAGCAGCCGGGGCCGGGTGGCGAGGGCCCGGGCGATCTCCAGCCGCCGCCGGTTGGCGTAGGACAGCGAGTAGGCGGGCTGGTCCCAGCGGTAGCCGGCCAGCCGCTGGCCGAAGAACGACAGCACTTCCTGCGCCAGCTCCCGCGCCTCGCGCTCCTCCCGCCGGGCCCGGGGCAGCCGGAGGATCGATTCGGCCGGCATCGCCCTGGTCTGGCCGTAGGTCGCGGCCATCACGTTCTCCAGCACCGACATGTTGAGGAACAGCCGCAGGCTCTGGAACGTCCGGGCGATTCCCAGCCCGGCGATGCGGTGCGGCTGCTGGCCGACGACCGATTCCCCCGCGAACCTGACGTCGCCCGAGGTTGGCTGGTAGATGCCGGTGATCACGTTGAAGACCGTGGTCTTCCCGGCCCCGTTGGGCCCGATCACGCTGACGATCTCGCGCTCGCCGACGTGCAGTTCGAGGTCCGACAGGGCCGCCAGCCCGCCGAAGGACAGGCACAGCTGGTCCAGGGTCAGCACGCTGTGACCGCTCACGTCGTGACCTCGACCCGCTTGGTCCCGAGCAGCCCCTGCGGCCGGGCGTTCATCATCACGATCAGGATCGCTCCGATCAGGATCTGCCGGGTAATCGACGGCTCGGCGACCAGCCGGGCCTCCCAGACGCAGGCCGCCAGGTAGATGGCCGGCACCATCGCCGCCGCGCGCCACCAGCCCCGCAGCTGGACCAGCGCGATCAGCAGGCATACCAGCAGCACGAACCCGATGTTGCCGGGGACCCTGGGATCGGCAGGGACGACCACCCAGTAGCGCAGCACGCTGGCGATCCAGCCCGATGACTGCGGCCCGCCGGCCACCGCGCTGGCCGAGACCGCCGCGACGATCGCGTGCACGGCCAGCCCGAATGCCGCCGTCGCGCCGAGCACCGCGGCGAGCTTGCGCCACGGCCGCAGCCTGACCACCAGGGTCACCGCGATCAGGCCGTAGAAGATGTACCCCGCGTCGGTCGGGCTGCGCAGGATGCCGTCCAGGGTGACCATCAGGATCAGGGCGCCCAGGGCGGCGCCGCCGATGCTGCCCGCGCCGCCGAGGATGAGCCCGGCGTAGATGAGGATCAGGTACGGCGTGTCGAAGTCGGTCGGGAACACGCTGATCTGCTGCGCGGCGAAGATCGTGCCCGCCAGCGCGGCGACCATCGCGCCGAACGCGAACGCCATCAGCCGCAGCCGGTTGACCGGTATCGTCATCGACGCCGCGGCCAGCGGATCCTCGCGCACCGCGCGCCAGGCCCGGCCGGTCCGGGAGGTCTCCAGCAGCCGGAGCACCGCCATGGTCGCCACCAGCGCGATCACCAGCAGGTAGTAGTAACCCTCGTCGGTGGTGAGCTGATGGCCGAACGCCCGGACCGGGTCGATCCCGAAGATCCCGTTCGGCCCGCCCAGGGTGCCTGGTGCCACGTTGTTGGTGAACTCGACGAACGCCTCGCCGAAGAACAGCGTCACGATCGCCAGGTAGTCGCCGATCAGCCGCCTGGACGGCAGCCCGACCAGCAGGCCGAGGACCGCCGCGGCGACCAGCACGGCCGGAAGCGAGGCGTAGGCGGGCAGGTGAATCCCGGCCGAGCTGAGCTGGTTCGAGGACAGCAGCGCGAACCCGTAGGCGCCGAAGCCGAAGAAGGCCACGTAGCCCAGGTCGAGCAGCCCGGCCCAGCCCACGACCACGTTCAGGCCCACCGCCAGCAGGGCCAGCACCAGCGCGTCGATCCCCACCTGCAGCTGGAATCCGCCGAGGCCGAGCAGCGGCAGCGCCGCCCCGGCAAGGCCGGCCACCGCCAGCCGCGGCCACCAGCCGATCCGGTCGGCCAGCCGCTGCGCGCCGCCCTGCCAGCCGGGCCGGTACTCGCGCCGCCGCGCCTGCCGGGCGACCCACTCATCGGCCCCGACTCTCGGTGCCCGGGCGGCGGCGGCCGGCCCGGGCGCGGCGGGACCGGGCGCGGCGGGACCGGGCTCAGGCGCGGCGGCCGGGGTGGCGGGCGTCTCGGGGTCGGTGCTCACGGCTGGCTCATACCTTCTGCAGCTGCACCCGGCCGAGCAGCCCGCTGGGGCGGGCCAGCATGACGGCGATGAGGATGCCGAACACGATCAGGTTGGTGTAGGTCGAGGAGATGTAGCCGGTGGTGAACGACTCCGCGACCCCGATCAGCAGCCCGCCGACCATCGCGCCGGGGATCGAGCCGATCCCGCCGACCACGGCCGCGGTGAACGCCTTGAGCCCGACGATGAACCCGATCAGGTTCGTCACCTGGTTGAACAGCAGCCCGGCCATCACCCCGGCGATGCCGGCCAGCGCCGAGCCGAGGAAGAACGTCACCGCGATCGTCAGGTTCACGTTGATGCCCAGCATCTCGGCGGCCTCCCGGTCGGCGGCCACCGCGCGCATCTGCTTGCCCAGCCTGGTCCGGCTGACCAGCTGGCGCAGCCCGGTCATCAGCGCCAGGCCGAGCACCACCACCATGATCTGCACCGCGTAGAGGCTGACCGGGCCGATGTGGATGCTGTCGGAGAACGGGATGAACTCCGGGGTGTTGTAGACCCTGGTCTGCCCGCCGAACAGCAGCAGGACCGCGTTCTCCAGGAAGAACGAGATGCCCAGCGCGGTGATCAGCGGCGCGATCCTGGGCGCGTCCCGCAGCGGCCGGTAGGCGAACCGCTCGATCGCGACCCCGAGACCGCCGACCAGGCCGCCGGCCAGCACGAACATGATCAGTATCAGCAGCGGCACCGGGATGACCAGGGCAGCGGGGCCGCCGAACCACTGAATGACGAAGTAGCCGATGAACGCCCCGATCATGTACAGGTCGCCGTGGGCGAAGTTGAGCAGCTTCAGCACCCCGTAGACCATCGAGAAGCCGAGCGCCACCAGCGCGTAGAGCGCGCCGGTGGTGATGCCGTTGACCAGTTCCTGGACGAAGAATGCCATCCGCGACGCGCCCCGCTCATCAAGATGCCGCGCGGCGCGCGCCTGCCCGCGACAGGCGCGC
>DATBGO010000047.1:0-15122 GCA_036558005.1 Streptosporangiaceae bacterium
GCTGGCCTCGACCGGGGTGTTCCGCGCCTACCGCAGGCTGCCCGGGACGCGCCGCGACACCGCCCTCAGCGACCCTTCAGCTGCCGGGCTGGCCAGCCAGATCACCCGGGCTGAACAGGCCGCCCGGACACCATCAGCGCCCAAGAATCATGACTGACCCGTGATCACGGGGTTGCCGTGATCGTTTCCTGTTAGCCCCCGCGCAGCCCTTGCTGCGCAGTGTGAAGGCCCGGCGCTAGTCGCCAAACCAATCGCCGGGCCTTCGCCTCCGTTAGAGAGGTGGTTTCCGATTATGCCCCCAACTGCTGGAGCCCGGCCCGGCACCAGGCAACTCCCCTCACGCCGCACCGTCCTCGCGGGAGCGGGCAGCACGGTGGCGGCCGGGCTGCTGGCCGGGTGCGGCACCAGCAGCCGCGCCGCCCCGGCTGCTGTGGTCCGCCGCCGGGGCGGTGTGCTGCGGGTCGGGCTGACCGGCGGCAGCAGCAGCGACACCCTCGACCCCCACCAGGGACTTAACTACCTCGATACCGCCCGCGCGCAGGCGCTGTATGAGCCGCTGGTGCAACTGGACGCGGACGCCCGGGTCGAGTACGTGCTCGCCAGTGAGATGAGCCCGCGTGACCCGCTGGCCACCCAGTGGGTCATCCGGCTGCGGCCCGGCGTCACCTTCCACGACGGGCAGCCCCTGACCGCCGCTGATGTCATCTACACGATGCGGCGGATCATCACGAACAAGTACTCGGCTATCAACGTGCTCGGCCCGGTCGACCCCTCGGGGATCAGGGCACTGGACAAGCACACCGTATTGGTGCCGATGACCCGCCCGTTCGCGACGCTGCCTGAGCAGCTCGCCGGGATCCTGACCGCCCAGATCATCCCCGACCAGTTCAGCCCGGCCACCGATAAGCCCAACGGCACCGGACCGTTCCGGTACCACAGCTTCACCGCCGGGCAGCGCAGCGTGTTCACCCGCAACACTCAGTACTGGCGGGATGGACTGCCGTGGGCGGACTCCCTGCAGATCCTGGACTTCCCCGACCCGGTGTCGCTGGCTGACGCGCTGCGGACCGGGGTGGTGGACGCGGTCGGGACGCTGGACGGGCCGCAGTTCACCAGCCTGGCTAACAGCGCCCAGGTCAAGACCGTCGCGTCCAAGGCGGGCGCGATCGTGCCGTTCACGATGCGGACCGATCTGGCCCCGTTCAGCGACGTGCGGGTCCGGCAGGCGCTGCGGCTGGCCGCCAGCCGCCCGCAGCTGATCGACTCGGCGCTGGACGGGTACGGCACCCCCGCCTCCGACGTGTTTTCCCCCTGGGATGCGGAGTTCGACCACGCGCTGCGCCGCGAGCAGGACATCCCGCGGGCAAAGCACCTGCTCAAGCAGGCCGGGCGGGAAGACCTGCACGTCGAGCTGATCACCTCGCCGATCGCGACCGGGGCGGTCGCGATGGCCACCGTGCTGGCCGAGCAGGCCGCCGCCGCCGGGATCACCATCCGGCTGCGCCAGGTGGATCCCGGGACGTTCTTCGGCCCCCAGTACCTGCAATGGCCGTTCGCCCAGGATTTCTACAGCTACTCGCCGTATCTGGTGCAGGCCACGCTGTCGATGCTGCCCAGCAGTCCATGGAACGAGACACACGAAGACAGCCCGGCCTACATCCGGCTGTACCACCAGGCCAACGCCACCTTGAGCGCGTCGGTGCGCAAGGAGATCGCCTACCGGATGCAGCAGGACGACTTCACCCGGGGCGGGTACATAATTCCGGCGTTCGTGGACACCCTGGACGCCTACAGCACGAAGGTGACCGGTTACCGGGAAAGCCGGGTCGGGCAGCCGGTGAACGACCTCAACTTCGCGACCCTTGCCTTCATTTAAAGCGGGCACGGCACGAGGCGAGACGAAATGTATGAGGAGCCCCCTTTCGTGAATCCCATCGCGCTAAGCATCCAGGATGCGCGGCCGGGCGGGCTGCTGCGCATGATTGCCACGCAATTGTCAGCCCGGGGCCTGCCCGGCGGGTACTGCCACGACGACGGGGGGAGCCTGCTGCGGGTGACCGGGCTGACAGGCCTGCATTGCACGGTGATCGCTGAGGACAGCGGGTATGTGCTGGCGGACTGCTGGCCCGCAGGCCCGCCTGCTCCTGACCCGGCCGCCCTGGCAGCCACCGCGATGCGCGTCCTTGGCGACCAAAACGACTGGCAGCCTGGCCCGCAGGTCAGTGACCCAGACCTGACGCTGCTGGGCCGGGTGGGGCTGGCGCTGCGCGCGACCGGGCTGTCCGTAGCGCTCGATGTGCAGGCTGATGAGCGTAACTTCGAGGTCTACGCTCAGCTCGTGGTCACCCGCCTGGGCCAGTCTTGGCGCGGCCAGGTGCGCATTGGCGATGACGGTGCCCTCTCATGGGAATACGACGACCCGCACATCAGTGACCCCGCACACCGGGCCCTGCAGATCGCGGACATGCTCGCCGTCCTCGCCGGAGGCACCTAGCTGAACCCCGGCCCGCCAGAGCACCACATCAGACACGGGTCGGACAGACCGCCCCAATCCAGATTTCCCGGCCACCCATGATCGTCACAGTTACTTTTGGGGTTGCTGAGCACCTAGAATCACCGTGATCATGACCGGTCGCCGGGTCAGCCCGTGCCGGACTGGGCCGGTCGCTGTTGTCCGGCCGGCTGCGGGGCGGACGGGCCGGGGCCTGGCGGTGTAGCCGCGGCCGGCAGGGGCAATCATGGGGGGATGATCGAACCCGACCTCGCCCGCCGGGCGGAGGCGGCCGGGATCGCGCTCAGCTACCGGGACTGGCGCGGGGAGACCGCCGAGGTGAGCGCCGAGACGGTCGCCGCGATCCTGGCCGCGCTCGACCAGGCACCCGGGGCCGGCCGGGGAACGCGGGCTCCCGGCGGCGGGCGGGCAGTCGGCCGTCCTGGCCCCGCCGCGGCGGGGCGGCCGCCCGGGCAGGCCGGTGGCCAGCTGCCCAGCCAGGATCAGCGCGGGCCCGATCCGCGCGGGCCCGATCCGCGCGGGGCCGATCCGCGCGGGGCCGATCCGCGCAGGCCCGGTCGCCCCGGGACCGATCAGCCCGAGACCGATCCGCGCGGGGCCGGTCAGCGCGGGGTCGAGCCGCCAGGGACCGATCAGCCCGGGCCTGGTCAGCCTGGCGCGGCGGCCGTCGTCCCGGCCGGGCGGCGCTGGGGGTTCACCGTCCAGCTGTACTCGCTGCGGTCGCGGGCCTCCTGGGGGCACGGCGACCTGCGCGACCTCGCGGACCTGGCGGCCTGGAGCGCGCGCGCGCTCGGCGCTGGCTTCGTGCTGGTCAACCCGCTGCACGCGGCCGAGCCGCTGCCGCCGGTCAGCCCGTCCCCTTACCTGCCGATGACCCGCAGGTACGTCAGTCCGCTGTACCTGCGGATCGAGGACATCCCGGAGTACCGCGGGCTGTCCGCGGCCGGCCAGGCCAGGATCGAGTCGCTGGCCGCCCCGCTGCGGGCCCGCAACACCAGCAGCGAGCTGATCGACCGGGACGCAGTGTGGACCGCGAAGCGGGCCGCGCTGGAGATCATCAGGCAGGTGCCGCTGACCGGCCGGCGGCGGGCCGCGTTCGAGCGGTACCGGCAGCGGGAGGGCAGCGAGCTCGCCGACTGGGCGGCCTGGTGCGCGCTGGCCCAGCTGCACGGGCCGGACTGGCGCGGCTGGCCGCGGTCCGCGCGGACGCCGGGCTCGGCCGCCGCCGCGCAGGCGGCCGGCCGGCTCGGCAGCCAGCCCGAGTTCCACGCCTGGCTGCAATGGCTGCTCGACGAGCAGCTCGCCGCGGCCCAGCGGGCGGCGCTGGCGGCCGGGATGGACATCGGGATCATCCACGACCTGGCCGTCGGGGTGCACCCGGCGGGCGCGGACGCCTGGGCGCACCAGGACCTGCTGGTGTCCGGGCTGAGCGTCGGCGCGCCGCCGGATGAGTTCAACCAGCTGGGCCAGGACTGGGCACAGCCGCCCTGGCATCCGCAGCGGCTCGCGGCGGCCGGCTACCAGCCGCTGTCCAGCCTGTTCGGCGCCGCGCTGCGGCACGCGGGCGGCCTGCGGGCCGACCACGTGATGGGCCTGATGCGGCTGTGGTGCGTGCCGGCCGGGATGCCGCCAGACCGCGGCGCCTACATCAGGTACGATCACCGTGCCAGCGTCGCGGCGCTGGCCGGCGCCGCCGCCCGGGTCGGCGGCGTGGCCATCGGCGAGGATCTCGGCACGGTCGAGCCGTGGTTCCGCCAGTACCTGGCCGACAGCGGCATCCTGGGCACCACGCTGCTGTGGTTCGCCAGGGATGGCGACGGCGCGCCGCTGCCGCCGGGCCGCTGGCGGCGAGCCTGCATGGCCACGGTGGGATCGCACGACCTGCCCACCGTGTCCGGCTTCCTGACCGGCGAGCAGGTGACCATCCGGGCCCGGCTGGGACTGCTGAACGTGCCCGCCGACGCCGAGCGCGAGCGGGCCGAGCGCATGCTGGCCAGCTGGCAGCGCGCGCTGGAGCAGCAGCGGCTGATCGAGCCCGGCGCCAGGCCGGGCATCGCCGGGTTCACCACGGCCCTGTACGGCTACCTGGCCAGGACGCCCGCCCTGCTGATCGGGGTCTCGCTGGCCGACGCGACCGGCGACCAGCGCACCCAGAACGTGCCCGGCACCAGCACCGAATACCCGAACTGGCGGATCCCGCTGTGCGACAGCGAGCACCAGGCCGTGCTGCTGGAGGACCTGCCCGCGCTGCCGCTGGTCATGGCCGTGGCCAGGGCCGCGGCCGGGCGGCCAGCACCGCCAGGCCGCTGACCAGCCCGGCCGGCCGACCGGGTCAGGCCGCGGCGGCCCGGTCGGCCTCCCGGCAGGCCAGCGCCCTGGCCACCCCGTCCCTGCCCTCGGTCAGCAGGCGGCGCAGCGCGGCGGGCAGGCCAGGCCGGGCGATGAACTCGTCCGTGCCGCTGATCGCCTCCTGGCTGACGACCCAGCCCGGGTAGGCCCGCTTCACGAACTGCTGGCCGGTGTCCGAGCTCCAGTCCCGCCACAAGTCCGCGACGACGTCGAAGTACCGCTGCCGGTAGGGCGCCAGCAGCTCGTCCTGATCGCTGGTGGTGAAGCCGGCCAGCACCGCGCGGAGATTCAGCGTGGTCAGCCTGCCGCCGGTGATCTGCGCCCAGGTGGCTTCCTTGGCCGCAGCGGCGGGGATCGCGGCCCGGCAGGTCGCGGCGTGCCGCGCGCCCGCGTCGGTCTGGTCCCTGGCCAGCTCGGCGTCGATCGCGGCCTGGTCCGCCGCGCCCCGGCTGACCAGCCGGTGCAGCAGCCGCCAGCGCAGCTCGGTGTCGACCGCCAGGCCGTCGAACCCGGAGCTGCCAGCCAGCAGGCCGGCCAGCAGCGCCAGGTCATCCGCGGACGTGGCCACGTCCGCGAACGCGTGGACGTAGTCGAGCTGGCGGTCCGAGCCGGGCTCGGCCCGCTGGATCAGCCCGCGCAGCGCGGCGGCGAGCGTGGCCAGCCCCGCGGGCGCCCACGCCGGGTCGGCGTAGCGCCGCACGGCCGCGCTGGCCTGGGCGAGCACCGCGTGCATCACCTCGACGTCGGCGATGGACTCCACCCCGGCCAGGACCAGGCTGAGGTAGTCGCGCGCGGCCATCTCGCCGTCCCGGCACATGTCCCAGGCCGCCGCCCAGCACAAGGTCGCGGGCAGCGGCTCGGTGAACTCGCCGATGCTGCTGATCAGGGTGCGCAGCGAGCGCTCGTCGAACCTGATCTTGGCGTAGCTGAGGTCGTCGTCGTTGATCAGCACCAGGTCGGGCTGGCGCTGGCCGGCCAGCGCCGGGATCTCGGTGCGCTCGCCGATGACGTCGGTCTCGGCCCGGTGCCGCCGGACCAGCCCGGTGCCGGTCAGGTCGTACAGGCCGACCGCGATCCGGTGCGGGCGCAGCACCGGCTGGCTGGCCGGGGCCGACTGCAGCACCGCGAACCTGGTGAACTCGCCGTCCGCGCCGAGGCTGAATTCCGGCCGCAGCGTGTTCACCCCGGCCGTCTCCAGCCAGTGCTTGGACCAGGTGGACAGGTCTCGCCCCGAGGCCGCCTCCAGCGCGGCCAGCAGGTCGCCGAGAGTCGCGTTGCCCCAGGCGTGCTGGGCGAAGTAGCCGCGGATGCCGGCCAGGAACTGGTCCCGGCCGACGTAGGCGACCAGCTGCTTGAGTACCGCCGCGCCCTTCTCGTAGGTGATCGCGTCGAAGTTGACCTCGACCGCGGCGATGTCGGGGATGTCGGCGGCGACCGGGTGGGTGGTCGGCAGCTGGTCCTGCCGGTACGCCAGCGCCTTCTGGGTCTGCGCGAACGTGGTCCAGGCGCTGGTCCACCTGGTCGCCTCGGCCATGGCCGCGAAGCTGGCCCAGGTGGCGAACGACTCGTTCAGCCACAGATCGTCCCACCAGCGCATGGTGACCAGGTCACCGAACCACATGTGGGCCAGCTCGTGCAGGATCGTCGAGGTCCGGTAGCCGCGCATGGTGTTGGTCACCCGGGACCGGAACACGTAGTCGTCCAGGATCGTGACCAGGCCCGCGTTCTCCATCGCGCCGCTTCGGTACTCGGGCGCGAACAGCTGGTCGTACTTGCCGAACGGGTACCTGACCCCGAACGCCGCGTGGTAGAAGTCGAACCCCTGCCGGGTCAGCTCGAAGATCTCGTCCGGGTCCAGGAAGCTGGCCAGCGACTCCCGGCAGTAGATGGCCAGCGGGATGCCGTCGTGCTCGTCCCTGATCACGTGGTAGGGGCCGGCCGCCAGCGCGGCCAGGTACGTCGACATCACCGCGCCCGCCGGGAAATGCCAGCGCTCGGTGCCCTGGCCGGCCGGCCAGGCGGCCACGTCCGGCGCGGCGTTCGACACCACCTGCCAGCCCGGCCTGGCCAGCACGGTGAACTCGAAGGTCGCCTTCAGGTCGGGCTGGTCGAAGCAGGGAAAGACCCGGTTCGCCTCGAACGTCTCCAGGTCGGTGTACATGTAGATGCCGCCGTCCACCGGGTCGGTGAACCGGTGCATTCCCTCGGCGCTGCGCGAGTAGGCGCAGCGGGCCACGATCCGCAGCTCGTTGGCGGCCGCCAGGCCGTCCAGGGTGATCCGCTGGCCGTCGAAGCTGGTGACTGGCACCCGACTGGCGTTCAGGGTGATCTCTGTCACGGCCGGCGCGGTGAGGTCGGCGAAGGTCGACGCCCCGGGGCTCGCGCACCGGAACCGGATGGTCGTGACCGTGCTGAAGGTGGTGTCGCCGCCTGTCAGGTCGAGTTCTACCTGGTAGGACTCGACAGCGAGCAAGCGGGCGCGGTCCCGCGCTTCATCGCGCGTAAGGTTCCGAGCCACCGCGGGATTCCTTTCGCCTGGCGGGCCGTTGCTGCATGGTCCCATGCTGCCGTATGGAATGCGGCGGGCCGGCAGGCGGTTACCTGCAGCAGCAAGCCACCTTCGAAGGAGCATGCATGACCGAGCACGAGCTCGTGGACGCTGACTTTTGGTTTGACCCGCTTTGCCCGTGGGCGTGGATCACCTCCCGGTGGATGGAGGAGGTGGCGCAGGTACGCCCGGTCAACACCCGCTGGCACGTGATGAGCCTGGCGGTGCTGAACGAGAACAAGGACGACTTGCCCGAGCGCTACCGCGAGCTGATGCAGCGGGCCTGGGGCCCGGTGCGGGTGTGCATCGCCGCCGAGCAGAAGGCGGGGCCGCAGGTGCTCGGCCCGCTGTACACCGCGCTCGGCACCCGCAGGCACGACCAGAAGGAAGAGCTGAACCGGGCCACCATCGAGGCGGCGCTGGCCGAGGCGGGGCTGCCCGCCGACCTGGCCGACGCGATGGACTCGGCCAGCTACGACGAGGCGCTGCGCGCCTCGCACAAGGACGGCATGGACCGGGTCGGCTACGAAGTCGGCACCCCGGTGATCTCAGTGAAGGGGTTCTCCTGCTTCGGCCCGGTGGTCTCCCCGATCCCGCGCGGTGCGGCGGCGGGCAGGCTGTGGGACGGTTTCCTGCTGGTCGCGGGCACGGACGGGTTCTTCGAGCTCAAGCGCAGCCGCACCAGGGACCCGATCTTCGACTGACCTGGCGGCGCAGGCGGTCAGCGGCGGGCGCAGCTGGCCTCGAGCCCCAGCCAGAACCGGACCCCGGCCAGCGGCGGGCACCACCGGCTGGCCGGGCCGGGCTGGCCAGGCTGGCTGCGCCGGCGCAGCTTGCGCGGCACCATGGCCGGCCCCCGGCCGTGGCCGATCGAGGCCAGCGTGGCGGGCTTGCGCCAGCTGGCCGGGTGCTGGTGCGCGGGCGCTGGCAGCGCGGTGATCTCGGCGACCAGCGCCACCGCGCCGACCACCAGGCACATGCCGAGCCCGGCGGTGCCGGCCGCGGCCAGCAGCCGGACGGCGCGGCGCAGGCGTAACCGCAGCGGCAGCGGATGGCCGCGCCCGCCCGGCCGCCATGGCTCGCGCTGCCACCGCGCGGCCGGGGAACGTTGCATCATCCAGGCTCCTCGCTGAGCCGGTAACTTCCTGCTTCGTAATGACCAGTCACCGTCATTACGCTCAGGAGTCGTTGTATCACGAACCGCATTCAGCTCCGGCCTTTACCGGCGTTTTGGCTGGCGAACGGCCTGCGGGGGGTGGCTTTGCCGGCCGGGCGCCATGCGAAAGGATGACGTCATGCGCAGCAACTACATCGGCGGCAGCTGGCGCCCGTCAGCGAGCGAGCAGGCCATCGACGTGCGGAACCCGGCGACCGAGCAGCTGATCGAGCAGGTTCCGGCCGGCCACCCGGCCGACGTCGACGCCGCGGTGGACGCGGCCAGGGCGGCGTTCGGCGGCTGGTCGGTCACCACCGCGACGCAGCGGGCCGCCTACCTCGAAGCGGCCAGGTCGCTGCTGGAGCAGCGGGCCGACGCGGTCGCGGCGACGATCAGCTCCGACATGGGCGCCCCGCTCGGGTTCGCCAGGAAGGTCCAGGTCGGGACGCCGCTGGCGGTCCTGGCCAGCTACGTCGACCTGCTGGCCAGCTACGACTTCGGCGGCGACCGGGTGGCCAACTCGCTGATCGTCAGGGAGCCTGCCGGGGTGGTCGGCGCGATCACGCCGTGGAACTACCCGCTGCACCAGATCGTGGCCAAGGTCGCCGCGGCGCTCGCGGCCGGCTGCACGGTGGTGCTCAAGCCCAGTGAGGTGGCGCCGCTGGCCGCCTATGAGCTGGCCGCCATCTTCCATGAGACGGGGCTGCCGGCGGGCGTGTTCAACCTGGTCAGCGGCACCGGGCCGGTGACCGGGGCGGCCATCGCGGGGCATCCGGGCATCGACGCGGTGTCGTTCACCGGCTCGGTGGCGGCCGGGCAGCAGGTGGCCGGGGCCGCCGCGGCCACGGTGAAACGGGTCACGCTGGAGCTGGGCGGCAAGTCCGCCAACCTGATCCTGCCGGACGCCGACCTGGCCACCGCGGTCAAGGTGGGTGTGGCCAAGGCGTTCGTCAACGCCGGCCAGACCTGCAACGCGCTCACCCGGATGCTGGTGCACCGCGACAGCTACGACGAGGCGGTCAGCTACGCCGTGAAGAATTCTGAACGCTACCCTCCCGGTGACCCGCTCGCCGAGGGCACCCGGCTCGGACCGCTGGTTTCCGCCGCCCAGCGCGGCCGGGTGCGCGCGTTCATCGAGCAGGGCCGGGCCGAGGGCGCGCGGCTGACCGCGGGCGGCGCGCAGCCGCCGACCGGGCTGGACCATGGCTATTACGTGCTGCCGACCGTGTTCGCCGACGTCACGCCGGACATGACGATCGCGCAGGAGGAGATCTTCGGGCCGGTGCTCTCGGTGCTCAGCTACTCGACCGAGGACGAGGCGGTCGAGATCGCCAACGGCACCCGGTACGGGCTGGCGGCCGGCGTCTGGTCGGCCGACCAGGATCACGCCGTGGCGATCGCGCGGCGGCTGCGGGCCGGGCAGGTCGAGGTGAACGGCGGCGCGTTCAACGTGGTGGCGCCGTTCGGCGGGTTCGGCCAGTCCGGCTACGGCCGCGAACTGGGCAAGCCCGGCCTGGAGGAGTTCCTGGAAGTCAAGGCGCTGCAGTTCTAGGGGCCTGTCCGGGTCCAGGGGCGCTGTCCGGGCGGGTCTCGCGGGATCAGCGGCTCACCGGGGCCTCGCGCTCGATCCGCGACAGCTTCTCCGGATTGCGCACGACGTAGAGCCCGCTGATCAGGCCGTCGTCGATCCGCATCGCCACGACGTGCTCGATCTCCCCGTCGATCCGGATGATCAGCGCCGGGCTGGCGTTCAGCTGGGCAGGCTCGACCGACACAGCGCCGCTGATCCTGGGCAGGCCGACCGACAGGAAGCGGGCCACCCGGCTGGCCCCGGCGATGGGCCGCACCGCGGCCTGCTTGACGCCGCCGCCGTCAGTGAGCAGGACGACGTCCGGCGCGAGCAGGTCGAGCAGGCCCTGCAGCTCGCCGGTTTCGACCGCCCGCTGGAACGCCTCCAGCGCGCCGCGGGCCTGGGCCGCGGAAACGGCCCCCCGCGGCCGCCGCGCGGCGACGTGTGCCCGGGCCCGGTGGGCGACCTGGCGGACCGCGTCCGGGCTCTTGCCGACAGCCTCGGCGATCTCCTCGTACTCCAGGCCGAACACATCCCGCAGCACGAACACCGCCCGCTCGGCCGGCGTGAGCGTCTCGAGCACGAGCAGCATCGCCATCGAGACGCTGTCGGCCAGTTCGACGTCCTCGGCCACGTCGGGCGAGGTGAGCAGCGGCTCGGGCAGCCAGGGGCCGACGTAGGTCTCCTTGCGCCTGCCGAGCGTGCGCAGCTGGCTGAGTGCCTGGCGGGTGGTGATCCGGACCAGGTACGCACGCTGGTCCCGCACGGCCGCCAGATCGACGCCCGCCCAGCGCAGCCAGGTCTCCTGCAGGACGTCCTCCGCGTCCGCGGCCGAGCCGAGCATCTCGTAGGCGACGGTGAACAGCAGGTTGCGGTGGGCGACGAACGCTTCGGTGGCTGGGTCGGTGCGGCCACCGTGAGCGGGCTGGCCCGGTGCGCCCGCGGGTCGCGCGCTGTGCTCGCTCAAGGCCGGCCTCCTGCCCGGTTCGCGCACGGCTGTCTCATACACCAGACGCTGGTCCCCGCCGGTTTGTGACATCCGCGCGCGGTGGCGTGGCTCACCTGGCTTCGCTGTCACAGGGGCCAGGCGGCCGGCATCTTGTGTTCGTCCAGTGCGCCAGCACGATGCCACCACGAGTGAGGACGACATCATGGAACCCCGGTTCAACCTGTTCGAGAGCCCGACCGCCGCGAAGCTCGCCAAGCGGTTCTACAGCACCTCCAAAGTCCTCGGCGAGTCCACGCTGCCCACGGCCACCCAGCATCTGGTCGAGCTGCGCGCCAGCCAGATCAACGGCTGCGGCTGGTGCGTCGACATCCACACCAAGGAGGCCGCGGCCGCCGGCGAGACCCCGCTGCGGCTCAACCTGGTCGCCGCCTGGCGCGAGTCCTGCGTGTTCACCGAGGCCGAGCGGGCCGCGCTGGCCCTGACCGAGGAGGGCACCCGGCTCGCCGACGCCAGCCACGGCGTGTCCGACGAGACCTGGGACCAGGTGCGCAAGCACTACGACGACGACCAGCTCGGCACGCTGATCTGCCTGGTGGCCATGATCAACGCGGCCAACCGGATGGGCGTGATCGTGCACAGCCAGGGGGGCTCCTACGAGCCGGGCATGTTCGCCTCGCTCGACTGACCGGATGGCGTTCCCCGCCCGGCCGGGATCCCTCGATCCGGGCCGCGGACCGCTCGGTCCTGGCCGGGCAGCGATGAGCACCTCGACCCGGAACGGCCCGGTGACCACGCCCCGCGGGTGCGGGTCCAGGACGGCGGCCCGGGCGCCGTCACCTGGCGGACCAGCCGCCGTCGATGGTGTACGAGGCGCCGGTCGCCATGGCCGCGGCCGGGCTGGCCAGCCAGAGGGCGAGCTGGGCGATCTCGTCCGGCTCGATCAGCCGCTTGATGGCTGACCCGGCCAGCATGACCCGCGACACGACCTCGTCCTCGCCGATGCCGTGTACCCGGGCCTGGTCGGCTATCTGCTTCTCGACCAGCGGCGTGCGGGCGTAGCCGGGGCTGATGCAGTTGCTGGTGACGCCGTGCTCGCCGCCTTCCAGCGCGATCACCTTCGACAGTCCCTCCAGGCCGTGCTTGGCGGCGACGTAGGCGCTCTTGTACGGCGAGGCGCGCAGCCCGTGCACCGAGCTGATGTTGATGATCCGGCCGAACCCGCGCTGGTACATGCCCGGCAGCGCCGCCCGCACCAGCAGGAACGGTGCCTCCAGCATGAGCACCAGCATCCGGCGGAACTCGGCCGGGGGGAACTCGCCGACCGGCGCGACGTGCTGGATCCCGGCGTTGTTGACCAGGATGTCGACGTCCAGCCGCGCGGTCTCCAGCGCCGCCACGTCGGTCAGGTCGACGGCCCAGGCCTGGCCGCCGAGCTCGGCGGCGATCCGGCTCGCGCCATCCCCGTCCAGGTCCGCGGCGGTGACACGGGCGCCCGCGCCGGCCAGGGCCCGGGCGCAGGCGGCGCCGATGCCGCTGGCCGCGCCGGTTACCAGGGCGCGCCGCCCGGCGAGCGGCCATGCGGGTTCTGTCATGATCTGGCTCCTTACCTCTGAGCGGCCTGGGCCTGATCTCCTAGCGGGGTGGGCCCGGCGGGGCCGCGATCGGCGCCACCGCGGCGTTCGCGGCCCGGACCAGGTCGGCCGGTGCCAGCTCGATCTCCAGGCCGCGGCGGCCGGCGCTGCAGAACACCGTCGGATGGTCCAGCGCGGTGGCGTCGATGATGACCGGCAGCCGCTTGCGCTGGCCAAGCGGCGAGATCCCGCCCGCCACGTAGCCGGTGGCCCGCTCCGCCGCGGCCACCGCTGCCATCGCCGCCTTCTTCCCGCCCGCCGCCGCGGCCAGCGCCTTCAGGTCCAGGGTGCTGGCGACGGGCACTACCGCCACCGTCAGCGCCCGGTCCACCTCGGCGACCAGCGTCTTGAACACCCGGTCCGGCGCGACCCCGAGCGCGTCACTGGCCTCGGCGCCGTAAGAGGAACGGCGCGGGTCGTGCTCATAGGCGTGCACGGTGTGCGTGATGCCCTGCCGGGTCAGTAGCGTGATCGCCGGGGTGCCGTGTCCTGCCATGCCCGGCTACCTTACGAGATCCGCCGGCTCACAATGCGCGGAGGGACCGTCATGGTTGTTTCCAGCTACATATCGCCGAAGGCGGTGAAGGGCCAGCCGAGCTCGATCGAGGGCCGCGGGCTGGCCGCGGTGGCGCCGATCGGCGCCGGCGAGGTCGTGGCGATCAAGAGCGGCCACATCGTGGACACCGCCACCCTGCGGGCACTGCCGGAACGGCTGCAGGAGTCCGACGTCCAGATAGCCGACGGGTTTCACCTCGCGGCGCTCGACGACGCCGAGTTCGAGCCGGTGATGCTGTTCCTCAACCACTCCTGCGAGCCGAACGTGGGCTTCAGCGGCAACATCGTCCTGGTCGCGATGCGGGACATCAGCGCGGGCGAGGAACTGACAACTGACTATGCGTTGTTCGACGACTACGACGGGGAAATGCCGTGCCGGTGCGGGCACAACACCTGCCGGGGCACGATCGGCGGCCGCGACTGGCAGCTGCCGGAGTTGCAACGCAAGTACGGAGAGTATTTCTCCAGCTACCTGCTGCGCCGGATCCGGCAATAACGCAATTCCCGCCGACCCGAGCGCGGGCCGGCGGCCCCGAGGTATTCAGCGGCTATGCCACACCGCTGCCACTGTTTTACCGGTGCCGTGGCATAGCCGCTAAATCCCGGTTCCACTGACCGGCCCGGGCAGGCGTCTTACCGTGAGCATGTGACGATCGACCCCGAGGATCGCCCGGCTGACCGCTGGTCGGACAACGAGGAGCGGCTGTATCAGCAGCGCCGGCGCCGGATCCTGGTGCTCCGGGTGCTGTTCCTCGCCTTCGCCGGCCTGGTCGCCGCGGCGGTGATCGTGGGCGGCGGCGCCTCCTATGCGCTGATTGCCGCTGCCATCGCCGCGCTCGCGGCGACCGCGCTGACGGGTGCCCGGTGGCAGCTGAACGGCAACGTGGCCGACTCGTTCGGCCCCGCGGCCCGGGGGCGGCGAGCCGATCGCAAGCATCAGCGGGCCCGGCGGGAGCAGGCGATCAGGAACGGAACCTGGCGCCCGCCCGGCGCCGTGCGCTGACGTTCACCGCACTATCCGGGCGATGAGCGGCTATGGCTCAGCGCTGCTGCTGTTTGCGCAGCGGCGGGCCAGCGCATCCGAATTCCTGTCCCCGGACGGATCGCCCGCAGCCGCCAGCGCCGCCCGCCCGGCCGCCGGCAGCGGGGCCGATAGGGATGCGCTGGCCCGCTGCTGTCGTTGTATGCGCAGCTCCGGGCCAGCGCATCCATTGACAGGTAGCCCGCGCCCCCGGCCCAATCCGACATATGTCGGATTAGCGTCGGGACTGCTTAACGCGGCCGGTGCCGGTTGCGGTGGCGGCGGCGCCTGGTCGGCGCGGCCGGCGGGGCGGCGGGGGCGGCGGGGTTGTCGTCGGGCTGCTGGCCGACCTCCGCGGCTGGCTGAGCCTGATCAGCCGGGCCAGCGGAGACAGTACGGTCCGCGTCGGCCGGGTGGGCGGGAACCGGGTGGTGGGGGTGGACCGGGTGGGCGGGAACCGGGTGGTCGGGGTGGACCGGGCGGGCGGGAACCTGGTGGTCGGGGTGGACCGGGCGGGCGGGAACCGGGTGGTCCGGGGCTGCGGGAGGAGTGGCCGGGCGGGCGGGGGAGCGATCCGGGGCCGGCGGGGGAGTGGCCGGGTGCGGTGGTTCCGGTGCGGCGGGTACGGCGGTGCTGACCGGCGGGGGATTGCCGGGTGAGATGCTGGCCGGCCTGGTGAGGTCCGGCGGGGGATTGCCGGGTGAGATGCTGGCCGGCCTGGTGAGGTCCGGTGCGTTGTTGCCGGGTGAGATGCTGGCCGGCCTGGTGAGGTCCGGCGGGGGATTGCCGGGTGAGATGCTGGCCGGCCTGGTGAGGTCCGGTGCGGTGTTG
>DATBGO010000048.1:0-3199 GCA_036558005.1 Streptosporangiaceae bacterium
GGTGCTGGGCGGGCGGTTAGAAGATGTAGGGGCACCAGGGGGCGGGGTCCCAGCTGAGGGCGGTGGAGAGGGCGGCTACCGCGCCGGGGCGGGCCTCGCTGACCAGGCCGGCCCGGGCCAGGGAGCCGAGCGGCACGCCGCCGAGGTAGGCGGAGCCCAGCGCGTGGACGGGGAGGGTCACATCCGCCGGGGCGCTGGTGCGCTCGCAGCTGGCGGCCAGGCCGCCGACGGGGAAGGCCGGGACGCCGGTAGCCGCAGAGCCGGTGGCGGGGGAGCCGGCTGGGGGCGCGGCCTGCTGGGTGGTGAGGCGCCAGCGGCACGCGTTGTGGGGGCACAGGTCGTCGCCCGGGATCTCGATCACGGCGTCCACCGGCGCGGCGTACCTGCGCTGCGCCAGCGCCCGGCCGACGTCCACCAGCCGCACCCAGAGGCCGTCGCTGATCTGGGTGCGAAGCCGGCGGGGGTCGGCCAGCAAGTGCAGCAGCAGGTCGTCCACCGGCCGCATCTCGGCGGTGAACTCGGTGGTCAGGTCGCGGGTCAGCAGGTCGCCCCAGAGTGCCGCCGCGGCCGCCGGGTCGCACACCATGACCTCGCGGATGTCCAGCGAGGAGTCGGCGAGGAAGGTCGGGCCGTCCCACTTGGGCGTGCCGGTGAACAGGGCGTAACCGAGCGGGCCCGCGTCATCCTCGATCAGCACGCAGCGCAGCGGGGTACCGGGCGATATGTCGTCGGTCAGGACCTTGTCCCACCAGGCGTAGTTGCGGCCGTAGAGCCCCGGCCGCTCCGCCAGCACCAGGTCGTAGACCTTGGCGAGCTCGGGCCGGACCGAGCCGGGGTCGGCTAGCCGCAGCCGGAGCCCTTCCCTGGCCGGCGCGTCAGCGGCCAGCCTGGCTTCGCCACCGCGCAGCCGGAAGCAGGCCTGCTGGGAAGCCTGCCCGTAGCCGTACCGCCGGTAGATCCCGGCCTCGGAGGCGAACAGCGCGGCCACCGCCTCGCCGCGCTCGTGAATGTCGCGCAGCTGCTGCCGCATGAGCGCGGTCAGGATGCCCCGGCGCCGGTGCGACGGCAGCACCGCGATCATGGTCACCCCGGCCACCGGGATCAGCGCACCAGGCACCCGCATCCGGAAACTGAATATGCCAGCCACGCCCACCTGGGTGGGCCCGTCGAACGCCGCCAGGTTCCGGTCGAACTCGAACCGCGCGAGCATGCGGGCGCGCGACTGCTCGCTGGGCTCCCCACCGTGGAACGCGTGCTGGTGCACGAGCTGGAAGCCGGGCAGGTCATCTTCTGTCAGCAGGCGGATCGGGTAGGAGGTGGCCATCCAGCCTTCCTACCTGCCGAACCCCCGCCGGGCCAACTGAGCTACCCGCACGCGCCGCAGCGATCTGGCCACGTAACGCTGACCTGCGCGGGTGCCAGAGGGTGCGGGAGGCGGATACAGTGCGGCCATTATGGTTTCGGCTGCCTGGTCCGCTCCGCTGCGCGCAGCGCGTGACGTCACGCGCAAGTCGCGCACGTGGGTGAAGCGGCGGCTGATCACCAGGAACCGGCGGGTGGCCCTCGCGCTGACCGCTGTGACCGCGGTGATCAGCGTGGCGGCTGTGCACGTGTCGCAGGCCTGGTTCTCGCCGGGGCTGCTGATCCTCCCGGTGATAGCGGGTGGCCTGCTGCTGTGGCCACGCGCGTTGCGAATCCTGTTCGTGCTGATCGCGGCGGGTCTCGCCTACGACGTGATCGAGGATAAGGCCGGCCCCGGGCTGATCGCCACCATCGTGGTGACCGCGCTGGTCGCGGACGTGCTGGCGCGCACCAGAGAAAAGCTGGGCATGCAGGGCCTGCGGGGCGAGGCCATGCTGATCGAGCTGCGCGACCGGATCCGGGCCCAGGGGTCGATGCCGCAGCTGCCCGAGGGCTGGGGCTCGGTCTCGGTGCTCAAGCCGGCGGGCGGGTCGTCGTTCGGCGGCGACTTCGTGGTGTCCGCCTGCGACGGCAAGACGCTGGAGGTCGCCCTCGTCGATGTGGCGGGCAAGGGGGTCGACGCGGGCACCAGGGCGCTGCTGCTGTCCGGCGCGTTCGGCGGGCTGCTCGGGTCGGTGCCGGGGGAGGAATTCCTCCCCGCCTGCAACGCCTACCTGGACCGCAGCGCGGTCAAGGGGGGTGCCGTCAGGGAAGGCTTCGTCACCGCCATCCATCTCGCGCTCGACCTCACCACCGGCGACTACACCGTCACCTCGGCGGGCCACCCGCCCGCCGCGCAGTTCAGCGCGGCCAGCGGCACCTGGCGCCTCACCCAGGCCCGCGGCATCGTCCTCGGCGTGGTGCCTGACCTGCGCCTGGTGCCAGAGCGCGGCACGCTGCGGCCGGGTGACGCGCTCATGCTGTACACCGACGGGCTGGTGGAAGCACCCGGCCGTGACATCGACTACGGCACCGACCGGCTGCTCGGCGAGGCGGACCGGCTGGTCACCTCCGGGTTCCGGGAGGGCGCGGGCGACCTGGTCCGGGTGCTGGCCGCCGCGGTCGGCGGCGGTGACGACTGCGCGCTGGCGCTCATCTGGCGCACGTAGGGTCTAGCCCGGCCGGTTGCCGCACGGCGGAGCGTAGTCGCGGCCGGGCACGTAGTCGTGCCACTCGGTGCGGGTCAGCGGCTGGCCGGCCAGCGCGCAGATCCCGGCGGCCACCCGCGCCGGGCGGATGTCCCACTGCCACACGGTGCCGTCGGAGCTGCCGGCGGCGAGCGTCTGCCCGCCCGGGCCGAACGCGACCGAGTACACGTGCCCGGCCGGCCCGGTCAGGCTGCTGACCAGCCTGGGATGGGCGGGGTCGGCGACGCGCCACAGCCACACCGAGCCGTCGGTGGCGCCGCCCGCGAGCGTCTGCCCGTCCGGGCTGAACGCGACCGAGTACACGTAGCCGCCCGGCCCGGTCAGCCGCGACCCGAGTTGGTGCGGCTGGGCGGGGTCGGCGACGTCCCACAGCCAGACCGACTTGTCCGCGCTGCCGACCGCGAGCAGCCGCCCGCTGGGGGAGAAGGCCACCGAGATGGCGTAGCTGGCCGGCCCGGACACATAGGCGAGCTGGGTGGGTCTGGCGGGGTTGGCGAGATCCCAAAGCCGGGTTAGGTGGTCGGTGCTGGCCGCGGCCAGGGTGTGCTCGCTGGGCGCGAACGCGACCGAGTACACGTAGTTCCCTGGCG
>DATBGO010000049.1:0-4012 GCA_036558005.1 Streptosporangiaceae bacterium
CCTGCACCTGGTGGTGGGGCACCACGCCGGCGCCCCGGCCGGCGCGCTGGCCCGCGCCACCGCCGCGGTGCGGGACAAGCTGGCGGCCGACCCGGCGGACCTGGCCATCGGCCTGTCCGACGTCACGATCGTCGCGGCCGACTCGCACACGCTGGCGCCGCCGCTGTACGTCAGCGGCGTTCCGGCTGCCGCGGCCGAGGTGCTGGCGCTGGTGCCGTAACCCAGCTGGCCTGGTCAGGACGCGGGCGGCGGGATCCCAGCGCCAGGCCGTGGCCGCGGTGAGGTGCGTGCCGCCCAGCCAGCGATCCAGGCCCAGCAGCGCCACCCGGTCCTGGCGGCCGTCCAGGACCCGCTCGCCCGGGCCGGTCAGCCGGAGCGGCAGCCGGGCGAAGGCGCGGGCGTTGCCCAGCGGCGGGGGTGGCGGCAGCGGGTCGCCGGCCTGCGTCTCGACCAGGCGCGCCGGGCCGGCGCCGAGGCCGGCCAGCGCGCGGAAGAACCACGCGTCGCCCAGGAACGGGGCCGCCTCGAGATCCTGTTCGGCCAGGAAGGCGGCACCCGGCGTCGCCGCCCCCGCCGCCACGGCCTGCAGCGCGCGCCGTTCGGTCCCGGACAGGCCGTCGCCGGGGGCGGGCAGCTCCTCGAGCAGCCGGAGCAGGGCCGGCCCGAGGAACGGCAGCCCGGGCAGATCGGCCCGGGCGGCCGCGGCCAGGGCAGACGGGTCCGGGTGGCGCAGGGCGGCCCAGACCGAGACCGCCGCGGCCAGCGTGTCCTGGGCGGCCGGCACGCGAGCCGGCCAGAGCGTCTCGAGCTCGTCGGCGGTCAGCTCGCCGAGGCCGCGGAAGCCCGGCCGCCCGGGAAACGAGCCCACCACGATGAGCTCAGGGGCGACCGGGGCAGCCAGCGCCAGCACGTCCACCAGCTGCAGCTGGTCGTACAGGTCGTGCTCGAACCACAGCACTACCTGCTGCCCGTCGCCCAGCGCCCGGGTCAGCTGCCGGTCCCGTTCTTCCAGCGAGGCCAGGATCGACTGCCTGTTCCCCCAGCCGCAGGCGGAGAGGAATGCCGCACGGGCCTGGAGCAGCGCGGGCCGCGGCCCGGCGGGCACCGGCCCCTCGTGCAGGACGTCCTGCCAGGGCAGCACCGCGCCGCCGAGCGCGGTCTGGCGCAGCGTGTTGCCCGCGCTGTCGCCGTTGGTGACGTGCAGCGGCGACGGGCGCGCGGCCTCTCCGGCTCTCACGCCGGCCGGCTTCCCGCACTGGCCGTCCACAGCGAGACATGCGCGGGCTCCAGGGCAGCCTGCACCACGCCGGTCAGGTCGGCGCGGACCGCGTCGGCGTCCACGGCGTCCTGGAGCCGGGACGCGAACGCGGCGATCGTCAGGTCCGCGTTGTAGCGCGCCCGGTTGAAGTGGCGATCCACGACCCGCTGCACCCGGCCCCGCAGCGGGCTGAACAGCGCGGCCGCGACCAGCGTAGCGGCGGCCACCGCCACCTGGTCGTGGAACCTGAGCACCTGGGTGGCCAGCAGGACCAGCCCGGCGTACACGCCGACCAGCAGGCCGGTGACGATGGCGTAGGCAAGCGTCCGGGAGATGATCCGGTCGATCTCGTACAGCCGGTACCGCAGGATGGCCACGCCCATCGACACCGGCAGCGCGGCTAGCCCGCACCACAGCACGCTGTGCAGCCAGCCCGGCACGCCGCTCTCCGAGGATCCCAGCGGCGCCGCGACCAGGACGCAGGCGATGGCGATGCCCGCACCGCAGGCCAGCCACTTCAGCTGCTGACGCCGCTCGCCGGAGGAATGCCGCCAGCTGAGCACCTGGCGGACGACGAAAGCGGCCGCCAGGATGAGCAGGGCCGGCCCGACGACAAGCATCAGGGTCGCGTACCAGCCAGCCGGGTAGTCGATGACCGCCAGCCCGCCACCCGGGTCGGCGCGGACCGGGTGGGCGGACAGATAGGCCGCCATGGCCACGGCCGTGCCGCCGACGAACAAGGCGTACAGCACCCAGTAGGCGCGCAGCGCCCAGCGCCAGGGCCGCGAGGGCAGCGTGCCGTCGGGAAACAGCAGGATGATCACGACGAGGAGAACGAGGCTGGGCACCCACACCTGGTCCAGCACCACCCCGGCCGACCCGAACGGCAGCCGGTGCCCCAGACGGTAGACGTAGACCGCGTAGTTCCCGGCATCGGTGCCGAGCAGCATGCCGGTGCCGGTCAGCAGGAACAGCCAGCCGAGCGGGTTGCCCGGCTGGCGCCGGGCCACCAGCAGGCCGACGGCCGCGCTAGGCAGGCCGAACATCACGGCCGGCACCCCGGAGCCGAGGTCATGGCTGAGCCATGCCAGCGGCACCGCGGCGACCAGCGCCAGCCCGGCCAGCAGCGCCAGGACGACCAGCCCGCCGGTTCTGGCGAGGCCCCTGACATGCATGACGATCAGGCTAGGTCACGTTCGTTCCGGGATCGTTACCGCTCCGGCCGGGGGCGGGGCGCGAAAGCCTGGTCCGTTCGGTATGAAGGTTTTGGATTTTTCCTGGTCGCGCGGGGTAGCGAGGACGCATGGCTGATAGTGAAACCAGTCCCCGCGAGGCAGAGGCCGAGCTGCGCATCTCCCGGGTCCGGGCGCTGAACCACCAGGACCTGGTCGCCGTCATGACCTACCTGCTGGCTAGGTACCCGGACACGTTCCCGTTCCTGCTGGACGACGCGCTCAGCTCAGTCAGCCCCGGCAGCAGCGGTTAGGGACGGCGTCGAGGCGCACCGCGATCGGCTCGGCTTGGCCGGTCAGTAGTTCTCGTGCGCCTGCCCGCCCGCCCCTCCGCCCGTCAATCGTCGATGTCTCATCATGTCGTCCTGCCTTCCATGCCGGTTAGCTGGCAGGCGTCTTAGCTGGCAGGCGTCGTGGAGCGGCACGCCGTGCACGGGAAGCGCGTCAGCCACAATGGCACTATCAGTGCCAGGACGATACGGCGTGGATGCCGCGCTCACGTCGTAAGAGCTGCATGGCAGAGGCAACCATGCAGTATGGGCGGGCCAGGGGAGCATGCCGGGCGGGTCCCGGTGGTCACGGGAGCTGACCAGGAGCGCAGCAGCACCACGAGGGGCCACAGGGCTGCGCCCCGCGGGCAGGGGCGAGAGGCGGCAGTCGTTCGATTCGAATGAAATCGAACGAGGTTTCCGGGTGTTCGATTATATGTTTTAATAGATGGCATGTTCGAATCCCTAGCCCAGGGTGCCAGCCATCCCGCCGTCGCCGCCTGGCTCGGGCTGGGCACGGCCGCGGTGGCCGCCGTGATCGTGGCCATGGCGTGGAGCGTGAACGCGCGCCAGATTCGGCTGGCAGAGTTGCTGACCCGGCGCCAAGTCCCGATCACCAGCGGAAACGGCCCGGCCAAGGAGAGTCCGCCGGGGACCGAGGGCACTGCGATCGAGGCTGCCGCCACGGCCAAGGAGGGGACGCAGGCCAAGCCCGACGGCGCAGGCGGCCGGGCGGGCTCCGGTGCCGCGGGCGGCCGGGCGGGCCCCGCTGGTGCGGGCGGGCGAGGCGGCAAGGCGCCGCCCGAGGTGATCGACGGACCCGACGAGGTGATGGCGGGCGAGCAGGCCAGGTTCCGCGTCCAGTCCGCGGGCCCGCTGCAGGTGGTTACGTGGGCGGTCGGCGGCGGCGCCGTGTCGCACGGGCCCGATCCCGGGCATCCCGGCGACCTGCTGCTGATCGCCGAACAGCCGGGCGACCTGACCATCATCGCCCGGGTGCGCGAGGGCCTGACCGAGCGGCGCGCGACCAAGACCGTCACCGCGGTGCCCGAGGTGGCGGAGCCCAGGCCGCCGTTCACGCTCCGGCTGTTCCTGCACGGGTGGGGCCTGACGGTGGTCGCGGTGCTGATCGTCGGGTTCGCCGGAGCGCTCAACGCGCTGGGCAACTTCACCTCCTCCGACTTCATCGCGGTGGCCGTCCCGCTGGCCGCGCTGCTCGGCGTGCTCGCCGTGGCGCGCGGCGCGGCCGAGGC
>DATBGO010000050.1:0-1681 GCA_036558005.1 Streptosporangiaceae bacterium
ACCGCCGCCGCGGTGTCCGCCCCGACCAGCCCGGCCAGCACCGGGGCGAGCAGGAGGATCCCGCCCGCCAGGGCCGCCGAGACCGGGTCCAGCCCGCCGATCCAGGCCAGCAGCAGCGCCGGCACGGCCAGCGCCAGCACGGCCCGGGGCAGCACCCTCCCCACGAACGGGTCGAGCTCGTCCACCTCCGAGCCGATCAGCGTGGTCAGCCCGCCCGGTCCCAGCTCCGTCCACCCCTCCGGGGCAGCCCGCGCGTCCATGGCCGCCGCCAGCGCCCGCCGCCGCGCCTCCGCCCGCACCCGCCGGGCCGCCGCCTCCGCGCACGCCTCCCAGGCCCACCCGGCCGCCGCCTGCCCGCCTGCGAACAGCACGATCAGCAGCACGTCCCGGTCCACCGCAGCGGCCGAGAGCCCGCCCTCCATCGCGCTGGCCAGCAACCGCGCCAGCACGCTGGCCTGCGCCACCAGCAGCACCGCCTGGCCGAACCCCACTCCGGCCGCGCCCGCGAGCCACCATCGGGCCCGGCCGACCAGCCGCCATGCCCCGGTTCCCATCGAGCCGCCGGGCCTACTGGTGCGGAACGGGCGCGGGAGCGGCCGGCGACTCGGCCGGCCGGGTCAGCCGCTGCCGGAACACCCAGTAGCTCCAGCCCTGGTAGGCCAGCACCAGCGGGACGAAGATCGCCGCGACCACGGTCATCACCAGCAGCGTTAGGTGCGCCGAGGCCGCGCTCCAGATGGTCAGCGACGGGCCGGGGCCGCTCGACACCATCACCCGCGGGAACAGCGCGGTGAACACCGCGGCCGTCAACGCCACGATCCCCAGTGCGGTCAGCCCGAACGCCAGGCCGGCCCGGCCGGCCGCGGCCAGCGGCCCGGACCCGGCGAGCACGAGCGCGGCCGCGGCCGCGAGCACCACCGGCACCGTGCCGCCCAGGCCGCCGGGACCATGGGAGCCGCTGACTTCCAGCCAGACCGCGGTGCCGATCACCAGCCCGCCGCCCAAGGGCGACAGCCACGCCGCCGCCCGGCGCGCCCGGGCGGCCAGCGGCCCGGCCGTCTTGAGCGCCAGGAACGTGGCGCCGTGCGCCAGGAACACGGTCAGGCTGGCCAGCCCGCCGACGATCGCCACCGGGGCCAGGAGGCCGCCGAAGCTCCGCAGGTACAGGCCCGACGAGGAGAGCGGGAGTCCGTGTACCAGGTCGGTGAAGGCCAGGCCCCAGCCGAAGGCGGGCACCAGGCTGGTCACGGCGAGCGCCACGTCCCAGCCCGCCCGCCACCGGGCGCTGTCCCGTTTGCCCCGGAACTCGAAGCTCACCCCGCGCACGATCAGCGCGACCAGCACGATGAACAGCGCGAGGTAGAAGCCGCTGAACATGCTGGCGTACCAGACCGGGAAGGCGGCGAACGTCGCGCCGCCGGCCACGATCAGCCAGACCTCGTTGCCGTCCCAGAACGGGCCGATCGCGTTCCGGCAGAGCCGCCGGTCCAGGTCGTCGCGGCCGAGCGGCAGGCTGAGCACGCCCACCCCGAAGTCAAAGCCCTCCAGCACGAAGTACCCGGTCCACAGCAGCCCGATCCACGCGAACCAGGCCGTGTTCAGGCTGGCTACCGGTCCGGTCACAGCAGGCCTCCTCAGTAGATGAGCTCCCCGGCCGGCTCCTGCCGGGCCGGCCCGGGCT
>DATBGO010000051.1:0-2927 GCA_036558005.1 Streptosporangiaceae bacterium
GAACGGGCCGACGACAGCCCTGGAGACCTGGTATTTCACTCGATCCCTCCACCAGCCCGGTCCGGTGTCAGCCTGCTGGCGCCTCCTGGCGAGCCCGGCGTCAGCGTGCTGGCGCCCCCTAACGATAACCGGGCGGCGCGCGCTTGTGAGGCGGGACGCTCGGCCGCGACCTCCCCCGGGTCCCCGGGCGGCAGCGACAGGAGAATCACGATCACCAGCGGCAGCACCAACGGCAGCGCGGCGGCCGGCACGGTGACCCCGGAGTCCTCCACCAGCCAGCCGAGCACGGCGGTCAGCCATACCGCGGCCAGGGCGGGCTGCAGCAGCGGGATCTGCCGGTAGGCCCGGGCCAGCTGCGGGCACCGCAGCCGGGTGGGCCAGGCGACGACGGCGCCCAGCGCCGCCACCACGACCGGGATCACCAGGTTGAACGGGCCGGCGGTGAGGGAGCCGAGGTTCGAGCCGATCTTCCGCTGCACGGTGGCGCCCGCGCCGCCGTGCAGCACCTGGCCGACGAACCCGCCGATGTCGGAGTGCCCGGTGGCCGGGACGAAGTAGTTGACCAGCGCGAACACGGTCACCAGCGCGAGGCCGCTGACGCCAATCAGGGCCGCCCGCCACCAGGTGACCGGCCTGCCCGCGGCGGCCGCGAACAGGATCAGGAAACCGGGCAGCATCGCGATGGTCCCGCCCACCTTGGCGCCGAAACCGGGCCAGGCGGCCACGATCACCGTGAACGCGGTCACCGCGGCCATGACCAGCAGCGCCCGGCGGCGCTCGCCCCGGCGCAGGCAGGCGCCACTCAGCCAGGCCGCGCACACGATCCCGGACGCGGCGTAGATCACGACCGCGTTGTTCCCCAGGCCGTAGAACCGCCCGGCCTCCAGCACATTGAGGCCGAACGGCGTCTCCAGCATCAGCCGCGACCCGGTCAGGAGGCCGAGCCCGATCACGCCGAGGGTGACGGCCGCGATCGCCCCGGGCGGCCCGAGCGGATCGCGCCGCCACGGCCCGGCCAGGGCGGCGGCCGCTACCACCGCGGCCCACGCCACGGCCAGCGCATACAGAACGAGGGCGGGGTGCCCCGCCGTCGACCACGGCACGAGCCCGGCCAGGAACGTCCCGGCCGGCAGCGAGGCCGCCCAGGCCGCGACCGCCCGGGCGGTGCCCCGGAAGCGGGAACGGCGCCGCGGCTGGCCGGCCCAGCCGGCCCGCGCGCCCGCCCAGGCGGCCAGCGCGATCAGCGCGAAGAGCGCCGCGTAGCCGAACCCGACCAGCTGGTAGAAGGGGGTCACAGTGTGGCGGTAGACCTGGGCGGCGGCGTCCTGCCCGGCCAGCGTGCGCAGCGCGGCGGCGAGGCCGCCCGGCCCGGACGGCCCGGCCCGGGACACGGCGTGCAGCGGCGAGCCCACGACCGCCGGCGGGACCGGCGTGCCCAGCCAGCCCAGCACGGTCGGGGTCAGGTCGGTCAGCAGCACCATCCCCGGCTGGCGGGTCGAGGACGCCGCCAGCAGCCCGTGGGAGTAGTGCGGCCCGCTCACCACGATCACCCGCAGATGCGGCTCGGGCCCGTCGCCCGGCGCCGCGACCACCAGGATCGAGCCGGCCGGGAGCCCGGCGGCGATCCGGCCGAGCTGCCGGTCGTCGGCCCGGGCGGCCGCCGCCCGGGCGGACATCCCGCTCGGGCCCGGCGCCGCCGGAAGATCGCCGAGGTCGACGACGGTCAGCGGGCAGCGGGCCAGCGTGGCCGCGGTCAGCTGGGCCGGGGACGGGAGATAGGAGGCGACCCGGCCGTCCGGGCGGGCGAGGGCGAGCGCCGCGCCGGGACCGACGGCGGTGGCGCACCGGCCGGGGCCCGGCGGGCCGGCCGGGCTCAGCGCGCTCCGCGTGCCCGGCGCCCCCGCCGCGGCGGCGAGCAGGCCCCACTGCGGGTTGTAGTGGAACCTGGCGTTGTAGCTGACCAGGCCGGGCATCCGGGATATCCGCGCGGGCGCGGGCGCGCCCGGGTGGCCGCGGGACGGCTGGGCGGTGACGGCAGGGCCCGCCGGGCACTGGCCGGTGGCGGGGTGCGGGACGGCCGCCCGCGCGGCCGCGTTCAGCGTCAGCCAGCCGTCGGCCGGGCAGGTGCGGGGATGGATTCCGCTGACGACCAGTGACCCGACCGACTCCTGGCCGGCCAGCCGCCAGAGCGCCGGGGTGGCGGCGGGAGAGACGTCGCTCCAGCGCAGCCCGCCGATCCCGACCAGGACCACATGACTGGCTGCTGGCGCGCGCGGGCCAGTGGCCTGGCCGGCGTCGGTGGCCCTGCCGACCTCCGGGGGCGCATCGCCGGCCTCAGCGTGGGCCACGCCTGTGACTCGCGTCGCGCCAGCGGCGCTGCTGGCCATGACCGTGGCCGGCGCGGCCAGGGCCAGGATGGCGGCACCGGCCGCCAGCGCTCTGCCCACGGTCACGCGCACGCCGTCCACCGTATCCAGGGCCGGAGGGTCACCGTGCCCGTCAGGGCGTGCCCCATAGATCTTCGGCCAGCTACGCGGCCGCCGGGCGGGCGTCTCGCGGCGTGTGGCTTGCGATCCATCCCGCCGGCAACCGCTCGCGACGGCCAAGACCTCCAGGACACACCCAGCGGACGCTGGCCGGCGGCGGGCCCGCGCCCGCCGTCAGGTGCAGATGCTCTGGCTGGCGGTCCTGGGTGCGAAGCTGGAGGCCGGCTGCGGGGTCGTCCGCGGGCCGGCGTTGGCGGTGCTCCCGTAGTTGCTGCCCAGCACCAGGGTGACCTGGCCGGTGCCCGGCACCTCCTGCAGCGCGGCGCCGTGCACCTTGGCCGCCAGCAGCTCCGCCTGCGGCAGCTGCCCGGCGTGGTATTTGATCAGCGTCTGGGTCACGTTCTGCGAGCCGGCGTTGCCGGTGCGCTTGACCTTGAAGCC
>DATBGO010000052.1:0-1632 GCA_036558005.1 Streptosporangiaceae bacterium
GCGACGCGGCAGGCGCTCGACCGCATCTCCCGCACCAGCCTGGGCGCCGTGCCCGCGGTCGCGGTCAGCGCGGTCACCGGGGCCGGCCTGCCGGAACTGCGGGACGCGCTGTCGCGGCTGGTGGCGGCGCTGCCCGTACCCGATCCGGCCGCCTCGGTCCGGCTCTGGGTAGACCGGGCGTTCAGCATCAGGGGGAGCGGCACCGTCGTCACCGGGACCCTGCCGGCCGGGACCGTCACCGCCGGGCAGGAACTGCTGCTCACCCCGTCGCTGCGGCCCGTCAGGATCAGGGGCCTTGAGTCGATGAACGAGCCGGTCGCGTCGGTCGCCGGGGTCGCGCGCGTGGCGGTCAACCTGCGCGGCATCCCGGTCGGCTTCCCGGCCCGCGGCATGGCGCTGGTCGAGGCCGGGCGCTGGACCCTGACCAGGCTGGTGGACGTGCGGATGCCATCCCGCGATCAGGACCTGGCCCTGCCGCCCGAGATGGCCCTGCCGCCCGAGATGACCCTGCCGCCCGAGATGACCCTGCCGCCCGAGATGACCCTGCACATCGGCTCGGCTCGCACCCAGGCCCGGATCCGGCCCTTCGCAGGGTCGCCGATCGCCCGGCTGGCGCTGCGCGACCCGCTCCCGCTGCACGTCGGCGACCGGGTGCTGCTGCGCGACGCGGGCAGTGCGGCCATGACGATCCTGGGAGCGACCGTGCTCGACGTCGTCCCGCCCGCGCTCGCCCGGCGCGGCGCGGCCACCGCGGCCGGGCGCGAGCTGGCCAGCTGGCCTGAGCCGCCGTCAGCCGCCGATCTGCTGCGCCGGCACGGCTTCCTGCGGGCCGGAGCGCTGGCCGCGATGGGCGTGGCGGGCGGCCAGGAGCCGGTGGCGGGGGACTGGCTCGCCGACCCGGACCGCTGGGCCGGCCTGCGCGGACGGCTGGCCGAGATGGTCGCCGCGCACGCCAGGCGCGACCCGCTGGCCATCGGCATGCCGCCCGAGGCGGCCCGCGCCGCGCTGGGCCTGCCCGACCGAGCGCTGGTCGAGGCGCTGGCCCGGGGCCCTGCTAGCTCCGGGGGGGCCGACCCCGCCGAGCCCCCCCGCGGCCAGGTCCGGCTCGAGGACGGTTACCTGCGGCCGGCCGGGTCGCCGGAGGCTCGGGACCAGGTGACCGGGGACCCAGCGGCCGGGCACCCAGCGGCCGGGGACCCAGCGGCCGGGCACCCAGCGGCCGGGGACCCAGTGACCGGGGACCCAGCGGCCGGGGCAAGGCCGTCGTCTCTGCCGCCGCGGACCGCCGACGCGGTGAAGGCCATCCTGGCCGACCTCGAGGGCGCGCCCTTCCTGGCCCCCGACGCGGGACGGCTGCGGGAACTGGGACTCGATTCGCGGGCGATCGCCGCCGCTGCGCGGGCCGGCCTGCTGCTCCGGGTGAGCGAGCAGATCGTGCTGGCCCCGGATGCGCGGACCCAGGCGGTGCGGATCCTGGCCCGGCTGCCGCAGCCGTTCACCACCGCCGAGGCCAGGCAGGCGCTCGGCACCACCCGGCGGGTCGCGATCCCGCTGCTGGAATACCTGGACCGGGCCGGGGTCACCCAGCGGCTGCCCGATGACCGCCGCCGCCTGCGGTTAGCTCCCTGGTCC
>DATBGO010000053.1:0-2317 GCA_036558005.1 Streptosporangiaceae bacterium
TGCCGGCCGGGCGGCGGGTGGGGCTGCCGACGTATGCGTTCCAGCATGAGTCGTACTGGCCGCCGCCGGCCCGGCCGGGGGGTGCGGGGCGGCTGGGGCTGGCTGAGGTGGGTCACCCGCTGCTGGGCGCGGGGGTGGAGCTGGGCGGCGGGCAGGGGTACTTGCTGACCGGGCAGTTGTCGGTACGGTCCCAGCCGTGGCTGGCTGACCACGTGGTGGCCGGTGTCATCGTGGTGCCGGGTACGGCGTTCGCGGAGATGGCGGTCACGGCGGGACTGGCGGCGGGGTGCTCGCGGATCGGGGAGCTGACGCTGGAGCAGCCGCTGATCCTGCCCGCGGGCGGGGCGGTGAACGTGCAGGCGGCGGCCGGGCCTGCTGATTCTTCGGGTGCCCGCCAGCTCACTGTCTATGCCCGCCCGGCGGCGGCGGGGCCGGGCACGGCGTGGGCCCGGCACGCCAGCGGGTACCTCACTCCCCCCGATCCTGCCGGTACCGGAGGGCTGGCCGGGGAGTTCGCGGCGTGGCCGCCGCCTGGTGCCCGGCCCGCTGACATCAGCGGCTTGTATGCGGCCCTGGCCGCGGCCGGGTGCCGGTACGGGCCGGCGTTCCGGGGCGTCCGCCGTGCCTGGCACCACCACGACGGCGGCATCTACGCCGACATCACCCTCCCCGCCCACGCCACCCCCGCCGCCAGCGGCAGCGGCTACCACATCCACCCCGCCCTCCTCGACGCCGCACTCCACCCCGCCACCCTGATGCGCGAGCCCGCGGGCGTGGAGCAGTCCGGCGCCGAAGTGGCCCCGGACGAATCCAGCGGCGCGGGCGTCGTCCAGCTGCCGTTCTCCTATACCGGAGTGTCGCTGCATGCGACGGGAGCTACCGCGCTGCGGGTCCGGTTGCGGCCCGAAGGGAACGGCCTGTCGCTGGCCGCCGCCGACGAGGCAGGGGTCCTAGTCTTGTCGGCCGACTCCCTGGTGTCCCGGCCGATCTCGGCCGCGACCTTCGCGGCGGCCAGCGACGGCCCGCAGCAAGCGCTGCTCACGGTGGAGTGGACTCCGATCCCGGCGGACGGCGCAGCCCCGGGCCGGTGGGCGCTGATCGGCGCCAGCGATCCGGCCCTGGGAATTGACGGGCCGGATATCCGCGACTACCCCGGCCTCGCCGCCCTGGCGGCGGCGGTGCAAGCCGGCCAGCCAGTGCCGGAGGTGGTCCTGGCCTGTCTCGGCTCGCCGGCGGACGCCGGCTCCGCGGCTGAGGCGGCGCGGCGGACGGCCACGCAGGTGCTCGGACTGGTGCAGGAATGGCTGGGGCACGAGCAACTGGCCGCGGCCCAACTCGTGCTGGTGACGCGCGGGGCGGTCGCGGCGGTACCGGGCGAAGGAGTGACGGACCTGGCCGCGGCGGCGGCATGGGGCCTGGTCCGGTCCGCGCAGTCGGAAAACCCGGGCCGGCTGATCCTGGCTGACCTGCCAGCCGGGCCGGTCCCCGGCCACGTGAATCTGCTGGGCACCCTGGCGGGCGCGCTGGCCACTGGCGAGCCGGAGCTGGCGATCCGGGAGCAGGGTGCCTACGGCCGTCGGCTGGCCCGGCCGGCAGGTGAGCTGACACCACCGGACGGGCCGGTGCCGTGGCGGCTCGACATCACCGAACAGGGCTCGCTCGACGCGCTCCGCTTCGTTGCCTGCCCCGAGGTTGCCGCGCCGCTCGGGCCCGGGCAGGTCCGGGTCGCGGTCCGCGCCGCCGGGATGAACTTCCGGGACATCGCCATCTCCCTGGGTCTCATCCAGCTACAGGACTCCCCCATCGGCGGTGACCTGGCCGGGGTGGTGACCGAGACCGGGCCCGGCGTGACCGGCCTCGCGGCCGGCGACCGGGTGCTGGGCATGGTTGGCGGCGCGTTCGGCCCGGTCGCGGTGACCGACGCGCGGCTACTCGTGCGCATCCCCGACGGCTGGTCGTTCGCGCAGGCGGCGTCGGTGCCGTCCCCGTTCATGACGGCGTGGTATGGGCTGGTGGACCTGGCGGGGGCGCGGGCGGGTCAGCGGGTGCTGGTGCATGCGGCGGCGGGCGGGGTGGGGATGGCGGCGGTGTCGATCGGGCGGTATCTGGGCCTGGAGGTGTATGGCACTGCTTCTGCTGGCAAGCACGGGGTGCTGGCTGGCCGTGGGCTGGATGCCGCGCATGTTGCCTCCTCGCGTGATGGCGGGTTCGCGGCGGAGTTCCTGGCCGCGACGGGCGGGGCCGGGGTGGATATCGTGCTGAACGCGCTGGCGGGGGAGCTGACCGACGCGTCGCTGCGGCTGCTGCCACGCGGCGG
>DATBGO010000054.1:0-6091 GCA_036558005.1 Streptosporangiaceae bacterium
GCCGATCTTCTCCCACGGGTCCTCGAGCTCGATCTCCTTGGCGATGGACACGCCATCGTTGGTGATCGTGGGGGCGCCCCACTTCTTCTCGAGCACCACGTTCCGGCCCTTGGGGCCGAGGGTTACCTTCACGGCGTCGGCGAGCTGGTTCATGCCGCGTTCGAGGCCGCGCCTGGCGTCCTCGTCGAACGCGATCATCTTCGCTGCCATAGGCTCCAGTCCTCCCGGAACTTTTTGCCTCGCGTGCCGATCGAGCCGACGCCCGCGACGGACGGCCTTATCCGCGGGCAGTCCCTGCCTGCCGCCAGATGAGCCTCATCGCCCCGATCACGCCACACTTCGTTGTCACTCTCACCCCGAGAGTGCCAACGACTTGTTTAGCACTCTCGGGGTGAGAGTGCAAGCTGACCGGCCTGCTGCCAGGGCAGGGTCCGGACCGGTTTCGCCCACAGCGCAGGCACGCAGCAGGCCCGGCGCCGCGCACGGCGCCGGGCCTGCTGGCACGTCCTCAGAGACTTACACGGTGTGCACGGCTTCTGCCTGCGGCCCGCGGTCGCTCTGCGTGATCTCGAACTCGACCCGCTGACCCTCTTCCAGGGTGCGGTAACCATCCGACTGGATGGCCGAGAAGTGAACAAACACGTCCCTACCACCGTCGACCGCGATAAAGCCGTAGCCCTTGTCCGCGTTGAACCATTTGACGGTGCCCTGAGCCATTACCAACAACTCCCTAACTACGCTCGGGCTTTCGGGCTCCGCCCTTGCGACCGCGAAACCCGTCGATCGCGGAACTGGCTAGACGGGCCGGGCAAGCCTGGACTTGCCGAATCTCGCCGTGCCGACAGCGACCGGACACGACTTTACAACGTGGCGTGCGCAGCCGTGCCTAGTTACTCCCCGAAAGCGGGCACCGCCCGCTAGCTGGTCAGCCGCCTGCCACCGCCGGTATCACCGATACCTGGCTGCCGGCCGGCACCGCGGTCTCCAGTCCCTCGCCCAGCCGCACGTCCTCGTCGCCGACGTACACGTTGATGAACCGGCGCAGCTTCCCGGTGTCGTCGAGCAGCCGGCCAGACAGGCCAGGGTAGGCGGCGTCCAGGCCGGTGATGACCTCCCGCAAGGTCCCGGCCTCGGCCGCGACCTCGGCTTCGCCGCCGGTGAACGAGCGCAGGATGGTAGGGATTCGGACCGACACGCTCATCTATGCCTGCCTTCTTCAGTCGAGTGCGGCGAACGCCGCGAGCGAGGGCGAGATCGGGCCGGCCATCCGCACCGAGCCCGCGACAGCATCCAAGGTCTTCAGGCCGTCGCCGGAGTTGATGATCACGGTCTCGGCGGCGGGGTCGAGCAGCCCGGCGCCCAGCAGCTTGCGGGTGGTGGCGAGGGTGACCCCGCCGGCCGTCTCGGCGAAGATCCCCTCGGTGGCCGCCATCAGGCCGATCGCGTCGACGATCTCGGCGTCGGTCACCGCGGCCACCGCGCCCCCGGTCCGGCGCGCCACGTCGAGCACATAGGGCCCGTCGGCCGGGTTGCCGATCGCCAGCGACTTGGCGATCGTGTCCGGCCGGACCGGCCGCACCACGTCATGGCCCGCCTCGAACGCGGCCGCCACCGGCGCGCACCCGGCCGCCTGCGCGCCGAACACCCGCCAGCCGGCGTCCCGGGTCAGCCCCAGCCCGGCCAGCTCACGGAACGCCTTGTCGATCTTGACTAGCTGCGCGCCGGAGGCGACCGGCACCACGACCTGCGGCGGCAGCCGCCAGCCGAGCTGCTCGGCGATCTCGAAGCCGATCGTCTTGCTGCCCTCGGCGTAATAGGGCCGCACGTTGACGTTGACGAACGCCCAGTCCTCGTGCTCATCGGCCAGCTCGGCGGCGAGCTTGTTCACGTCGTCGTAGCTGCCGCGCACCGCCACCACGGTGCCGCCGTAGACCGCGGTGCCGATGATCTTCTGCGGCTCCAGGTCAGCGGGAACGAGTACCACCGAGCTGATCCCGGCCCGGGCGGCGGCGGCCGCCACCGCGTTGGCCAGGTTGCCGGTGGACGGGCAGGCCAGCACCTTGAAGCCCAGCTCGACCGCGGCCGCGAGCGCGACCGCGACCACCCGGTCCTTGAACGAGTGCGTCGGGTTGGCCCGCTCGTCCTTGATCCACAAGGCGCGCATGCCGAGCGCGCTGGCCAGCCGGTCGGCCCGCACCAGCGGAGTCCAGCCAGGATCGGTGCTCGGCGTGGCCGCCACGTCCGGCGGCACCGGCAGCAGGCTGGCGTAGCGCCACATGTTCAGCGGGCCAGCCTCGATGGCGGCCCGGGTCAGCGGCGGCAGGTCATAGCTGACCTCGAGCGGGCCGAAACATTGCGCGCAGGCGTGCCCGGCGCCGAGCTGATAGGTCTGCCCGCACTCGCGGCAGGCCAGTTCGCTGGCGTAGCCGAGCCGGGACGGGGTCTTGGTTGAAGCAGCGGTGCTCACGTGGCGAGGCCTCTCTCCTCATCTTTCCCGGCGGCCTGATGGCCGCGGGCCGGAGTTGGCACCTGTCACGGGATGGCCTCGCCGTCGCGTTCGGCCAGGCGGGCCGCCGGGCGGCTGCCGCCAGGCCCGCGGTTAGCGGGCGGTCTCACCGTGATGGTTGCCGGGGCTTCGCAGGGCCGGTCCCTCCACCCCTCTGGATGAGCGTTATGCAGTTGTGCCAGCCATTCTAGCTGGATACGGGGGCGGTTGTCCGCACCGCCCCGGGGCGGACACGCGGCCCGCCGGGGCCTGGCCGCCCCGGTCCGGACAGGGCAGATAGCCTGGCCGGACATGAGCGCAAGATCAGCCGATGAGCGGGTGCTCATCGCATCCAACCGCGGTCCCGTGTCGTTCGCCGTCGGCGACGACGGCCAGCTGTCGGCGCGGCGCGGCGGCGGCGGGGTGGTGTCCGGGCTCGCCTCGGTGGCCGGCCAGGCGGACGTGCTGTGGGTCTGCGCGGCGCTCAGCGACGCGGACCGGGCGGCCGCGCGGCGCACGCCCGGCGGCATGCTCGGCCTGGACGGCGCCCCCGGCGGCGCCGGGCTACAGATGCTGGACATCCCGCCCGGGACCTTCCAGCGGGCCTATAACGCGGTCGCCAACTCGACGCTCTGGTTCGTGCACCACATGCTCTACGACACCCCGAACCAGCCCCGTTTCGGGCTGGCCTTCAGCCGGGAGTGGGAGTCGTTCCGCGCCTACAACACCGCGTTCGCCCGGGCCCTGGCCGCCGCCGGGCAGCCAGGGCGCCAGGGCGCGGTGCGCGCCGCGGTGCAGGACTATCACCTGACGCTGGTCCCGCGGATGCTGGCTGAGCTGCGCCCGGACATCCAGATCGCGCATTTCACTCACACCCCCTGGGCGCCGCCCGACTACTACCGGATGCTGCCTGCCGAGGTCGGCCGTGAGGTGCTGGCCGGGGTGCTGGGCGCCGACCACGCCGGCTTCCTCAGCCAGCGCTGGGCTGAGGCCTTCCTGGACTGCTGCGAGGCGGTGCTGGGCGCGCAGGTCGACCGGGCCCGGCAGCAGGTGACCTACCACGGGCACGTCACCGGCATCGGGGTGCACCCGCTGGGGGTGCAGGCGGACGAGCTGACCAGCCGGGCGGCCGAGCCGGACGTGCAGTCTAGGGTCCGGGCGCTGGCCGAGGCGGCGGGCGGGCGGCGGCTGATCGTCCGGATCGACCGGACCGAGCTGTCCAAGAACATCGTCCGCGGCCTGGCCGCCTACCGGGAGCTGCTGATCAGCTATCCGCAGTGGCGCGGCCAGGTCATCCACGTCGCGTTCGCCTACCCGTCACGGCACGACCTGCCCGAGTACCGCGAGTACACCGCCAGCGTGCAGCGGCTGGCCAGGCAGATCGAGGACGAGTTCGGCACCGACGACTGGAACCCGCTGATCCTCGAGGTCAATGACGACTATGCCCGGTCCCTGGCCGCTTACCGGCTCGCTGACGTGCTGCTGGTGAACCCGATCAGGGACGGGATGAACCTGCTCGCCAAGGAGGGCCCGCTGCTGTCTGACCGGGGCTGCGCGCTGGTGCTGTCCACCGAGGCCGGCGCCGCGGCCGAGCTCGGCGCGGACGCGATCATGGTCAACCCGTACGACGTCAGCGGCACCGCTGCGGCCCTGCACCAGGCGCTGACGATGCCCGACGCCGAGCGCAGGCGGCGCTGCGCCGCGATGGCCAAGGCGGCCAGCGCGCTGCCCCCCGCGCAGTGGTTCGCCGACCAGCTGGCCGCCCTGAACCGGCCGCCAGGCGGCGGCTGAGCGGCGCCAGGCCCGGCCCGGCGGCCAGCGCGGGCCGCGGGCTAGTCGGGGCGCGGCGAGCGCATCCGGCTCCGCCTGGTCCGCTGCCGGCGCAGCCTGGCCACCAGGGCAGGGTCGAACTGCGCGGCCTCCGGCCGGTCGATGAGCTCGTTGAGCAGCTGGTAGTACCGGGTCACCGGCAGCCCGAGCAGCTCCAGGATCTCCCGCTCCTTGGCCCCCGGCTGACGCCACCAGCGCTGCTCGAAGGCGAGGATGCGCTTCTCCAGCTCAGACAGCGCCGCCATGCCGCCTCCCGCGTCGGTTCCCAATTGCATCGTAGGCAGGCCTATGCGCGCAGGCGGCTGAGACGTACGCTCACCCTTCGTGACCTTCGATTACCTGACATTCCTGACGGACTACGGCCTGGAGGACGGATTCGTCGCCGCCTGCCATGGGGTGGCGGCGAAAATCGCCCCGGCCGCCAAGATCATCGACGTCACCCACCTGGTGCCGCCGGGGGACGTGCGGCGCGGCGCGGCCGTGCTCGCCCAGACGATCCCTTACCTGCCGGCCGCGGTGCACGTCGCCGTCGTCGACCCGGGTGTCGGCAGCGCGCGGCGCGGCGTGGCGGTACAGGCCGCGGACAGCATCCTGATCGGCCCGGACAACGGCCTGCTGTCGTGGGCACTGGCTGGCCTCGGCGGGGGCGAGCGCGCGGTGCAGCTCACCAACGGCGAGATGTGGCTGCACCCGGTGTCGCCCACCTTTCACGGCCGGGACATCTTCATGCCGACCGCGGCCCGGCTGGCGGCCGGCGCCGACCTGGCCGACGCGGGCACCGAGATCAGCCTGACCGAGCTGGTGCGGCTGCCCGCCCCGACCAGCAGGGTGCGCGACGGCGAGGCGGAGGGGGAGGTGATGTCGGTTGACCGGTTCGGCAACGTCCAGCTGTCCATCCCGGCCGCTGAGGCCAGCCGCCTGGGCGTCAGGTTCGGCGCGCCGCTGGTGGTCCGGTGCGGACGGCGCCAGCTCACCGTCCCCTTCCTGGAGACGTTCGCGGCGGTGGCGCCGGGCGAGATCGTGGCGTTCACCGACAGCGCCGGGCTGATCTCGCTGGCGGTCAACGCCGGGGATGCCGCCCAGCAACTGGGCCTGCCGCCGGGCGCGCACGTGCGGCTCTCGGTGGCGCATCAGCCCTGACCGCCGGCCGGCCGGCCGGTGCCCGGCTTGGGCCCGGCCGCCCGAATACAGCCGGACCGGCACTTACCAGGCCGGTACGTGGCAGAATGCCCATTACCCCGTCACGGAAGGCAGTTAGGCGTGCCGCTGAGGTTCCCGCGCCCGGCGATGATGCCAGGCGCGCTCTTCCTCGCCGTGGCGTGCGTGGCCTCGGCCAGCTCGCCCGCCCTCGCCGACCAGGTCCGCACCCAGGAGTGGTGGCTGCGCGCACTGCACGTGCCGCAGGCGTGGCAGGTCACCCAGGGCGCCGGGGTGACCATCGCCGTGCTGGACACGGGGGTGAATTCGCAGCAGCCCGACCTGCGCGGCTCGGTCCTGCCCGGCCCGGACTACACCCGCTCCGGCGAGACGCCGGCCAGCCCGTTCTACGCCGCGCACGGGACCGCGGTGGCCAGCCTGATCGCCGGCCACGGGCACGGCGGCGGAGCCAGGAACTCGGGCATCGTGGGCATCGCCCCGGCCGCGAGGATCCTGCCGGTCCGGGTGACCCTGGACCCGGCCGATCCGCTGCTGGCCAGCTCAGCCGGCGCCGCGGCGCGGCCGGACGCGATCGCGTCCGGCATCAGGTACGCGGTCCGGCAGGGCGCCAAGGTGATC
>DATBGO010000055.1:0-1754 GCA_036558005.1 Streptosporangiaceae bacterium
CCGATGCGGAGGTCGCCGACGCGATCTGGGACCTGGTCTGGGCCGGCCTGCTCACCAACGACACGCTCGGCCCGCTCCGGGTGCTGCTCGGCGGTGGCCAGCAGCGGCGCGCCGCCGCGCCCGCCCGGCCCGCGCCGCGGCCGCGCCCGGGCCGGCTGGCCGGATCGGGCGGCCGGTACAGTTTCGGCCGGCCGTCGATGCCGAGCCGGACCGGACCGCCGACGGTCAGCGGGCGGTGGTCGCTGCTGCCTGCGCGGGACGACGCTGACCCCACTGTCCGGGCGCACACGCTCGCACTGACGCTGCTCGAGCGGCACGGCGTGCTGACCAGGGGCGCGGTCGCCGCCGAACGGATCACGGGCGGCTTCGCCGCGGTCTACCCGGTCCTGCGGGCGATGGAGGAAGCCGGCCAGTGCCGCCGTGGCTACTTCGTCGAGGGCCTCGGCGGGGCGCAGTTCGCGCTGCCCGGCGCGGTGGACAGGATGCGAGCGCTCGCCGACACGAAGGGGAACAAGTCTCCCGAGCGGGCTCTCGTACTCGCCGCGGCGGATCCGGCTCAGCCCTACGGGGCGGCGCTGCCCTGGCCGGAGCGCCCCGGCGAGACACCTTCCTCCCACCGGCCGGGACGCAAGGCGGGTGCGCTGACCGTGCTGGTAGACGGCGCGCTGGCGCTGTACGTCGAGCGCGGCGGCCGTACCTTGCTGTCCTGGACCGACGATCCGGAGCGGCTGGCCGCCAGCGCGGTGGCGCTGGCCGCGGCCGTCCGGGACGGCGCGCTCGGCCGGCTGACGGTGGAACGTGCCGACGGGGAGCGGGCAGGCGGCGACTCGCCGCTGACGCAGGCCCTGGAGGCAGCCGGGTTCCGGCCGACCCCGCGCGGGCTCCGGATCAGGGCCGGGCAGGCTTCACCCGGCCGGTGATGCCGAGCACCGCACGCCGGCGGTACCGGCCGGGTAGGGTGGCCGGGGTAAATCGGAGTTCCCTATGGGGTGATGATGACTGAGTACCCATCAGGCCAGGACCGGGACGGCGACTGGAACCGCCGCAGCTACGCTTCCGGCGAGCAGTACCCGGACGAGCAGTATCCCGGTGAGCAGTACTACGGCTCGGGTTCGCCTGGATCGTCCCGGTCTGGTTCGGGTGGCTCGGGGTACGGGAATTCCGCGCAGGGCGGCTCCGGTTACGGCAGTTCCGGGCAGGGCGGCGGAGTAGGCGCGGCGCGGCCCGTGCCGGGGACTCCCGGCCAGGCTGGCGCCCCCGGGCCGGGCATGGCCACCGCTCCGATCTGGCAGCCCGCACCGGGCCAGGGCGCCCAGGGACAAGGCATACCGGGATCGAATGCACCGGGATCGAATGCACCGGGATCGAGCGCACCGGGCTCGGGCGCACCGGGATCGGGCGCGCTGGGATCGGGCGCATTTGGATCGGGCGCATTTGGATCGGGCGCACCGGGGCAGGCGGCGCCGGGACAGGCTGGGTTCGGTTCGGCGACGCCGCCGGGCGGCGCGCAGCCGATGGGGCCGACGGCCAGGGAGTCGCGGGCCGCAGACGGGCGGGGCTTCCTGAGCGCGCTGTTCGACTTCAGCTTCACCTCGTTCGTGACCACCCGGATTATCAAGGTCCTCTACGTCCTGATCCTGGTCCTGGTCTCGCTGGTGGCGCTGTTCTACACGATCATCGCGTTCCGGCTGAGCCCAGGGTTCGGCGTCCTGGTGCTGGTCATCGGGGACCCGCTGTACATCATCATCGTGATG
>DATBGO010000056.1:0-2177 GCA_036558005.1 Streptosporangiaceae bacterium
GACGATCGCGGTCAGCCGCGGGTGGCGGGCGAGCAGCGCCCCGAACGGCCCCGGGCCGGTGTGGGCCGTGGCCACCGGCGCGTGCCCGGCGTGCACCACCACCGGCACACCCGCCTCGGCCAGCAGCCCCCACACCGGCCGGAGCCCGGGCTCGTCCGCCGGGAAGCCGCTCACCTGCAGATGCACCTTGAAAACGCGGGCACCGGCGTCGAGCGCCGCCCCGACGTAGCCCGTGACGCCGGGCTCGGGGTAGAACGTCGCCGACGGCAGGCAGCCCGGGGTGGCGCGGGCGAATTCCAGGGTCCACGCGTTGAGATCGGCGGCCATGCCGGGACGGTGCGCGTAGGCCAGCGCGCTGAACGCACGCACACCGAGCGCGCGCAGGTGCGCGACGCGCTGGCCGTCCGGCCAGCGGTAACGGATCGGCCAGGCGGTGCCCACCAGCGGCCCGGCCGCGTCGAAGTACGCCCAGACCCGGCGCAGCAGCCGGGGCGGCAGGAAATGCACGTGCACGTCCGCCAGCCCGGGCACGCCCAGGGCCCGGCAGAAGCCCGGCACGTCTGCATCTTCACCCGGTGGCGGCACGGCGCTCACGAGCCGATTGAACCGCACCATGAGCCCAGCCGGGCGGGCCGCCCGGCCGGGACGACTGCTTCCAGCCCAGAGGTGGGGTGGGATGGCGGCGCCCGGCCGCGTGGTCTGGGTGGGCTCGCGCGGCCGGGCGCTGGGATGCCAGCACGGGTTAGGCGCTCGGCGCGGGCTGGTGGCGGCGGGCTGCGCGGGCTCGGTCGAGAAGCACCGCGACGGCGGCGGCCACGACCGCGGCAGCTATGGCGATGAGGGCGATCTGCCAGCCGGGCATGCCGCCCACGACGACGGTCTGCACCGTGGGCGGTGGTGCCACGGTCCCGTCGCCGCCGCCCACGGGCGGGGCGGGGTGCGCGAAGGCGGCTGGGGCCGCGGCGGTGGCGGCAAGCAGGGCCGCGGCCAGGGCAGCCAGGATGCTGGCCAGGCGGCGGACGGCCCGGAAGGGGCGGGTGCGGTTCATGGTGACCTCCTGATGGTCGCTGAGATTGAGGTGGCCGGCGGGTGATCACTGGTCGATGGTGGTCTGGGTGGCGAGCTGGGCGCGCAGCCGCCGGACCTGGCCGGCGGCGCGGCGCAACCGCCGCTCGGCGCGCTCGGCGCGTCGGGTGGCCCGGGCCACCGCGAGCGCGCGCTGCGCGGGGCGCTGCGCCTGGGCGGCGGCGAGCCGCTGGCGGTGCTGGCCGGCGGCGAGCTGGGTGAGCTGGTACATGGCGGGCCTTCTCCTCTTTGCTCGTGGTGGTCGGCTGGTTGTTGTGCCCCCACTGTCACCGGCCGGAGCGGGCGGTCACCATACGTAGCCGGACACAGGACAGGCACAGGATTTGGCTGGGCGGGAGAAGCCGGGCCGGCGCCGGATCCGGGTCGAGGGCTGGCGCCGGGCGGCAGAGGGGGCAGGGCGCCTGTGGCCGATGGGCCGGCGGCCGGGCAGGCCGCGCTGGGTTTCGGCGGGCTGCTGCGGCGGCTGCGCGACCAGGCCGGGCTGACCCAGGACGAGCTGGCCGAGGCCGCGCAGGTGAGCCAGCGGGCGATCAGCGACCTGGAACGCGGCATCAACGCCACCGCCCGCAAAGACACCGCGCTCCTGCTGGCCGGGGCGCTCGGCCTGGACGGGCCAGCCCGCGACCTGTTCGTCGCGGCGGCCCGCGGGCGGGCACAGGCCAGCGAGGCGCTGGCGGCTGCGGCGCCAGATGCCGGGGCGGGGTCGGCGGCGGCGGCCAGCCGAACCCTGCCACGGGACATGGCCCCCTTCACCGGCCGCCGGGCCGAGCTCGCCCAGCTGATGGCGCGATGGGCCGAGGCAGTGGCGGCCGATGGCGGCGGGGTGGTGTCGGTGCACGCGATCGGTGGGATGGCCGGGATCGGCAAGACCACCTTCGCGGTGCACGCCGCGCACCGGCTCGCCGATCGGTTTCCAGATGGGCAATTCTTCTTGCCGCTGCACGCCCACACCCCCGGGCAGCGGCCAGTCAGCCCGGCCGATGCCCTGGCCAGCTTGCTGCTGACCGCCGGGGTGCCCGCACACCAGATCCCGCCGGGGACCGATGCGCGGGCGGCGCGCTGGCGCGGCCACGCCGCGGGGAAGAAGATCT
>DATBGO010000057.1:0-1858 GCA_036558005.1 Streptosporangiaceae bacterium
CAGCGCGCCGGCGATGGCGGTGTCGGGGTCGAGGATGACATGCCCGGCGCCGTCGTAGACCAGGCCGATGGGCAGCAGCATGACGAGCTCGCCGCGGCGGGCCTTGGAGATCTGCCCGCCGCGCAGCCGGGCCTTGATGAAATGCAGCTCTGCCTCGCTGATCTGCCCTTTCATGCCCAAGATCAGCCTGTCGTTAAAGCTGCGCGGGTCGTAGAGGCCGTCTTCGTCGCAGATCAGGGTGCCGGTCATGGCGCATAGCTCGAGTAGCTGATGCCAGTCGGCGTTGTTGCGGGCCAGCCGGGAGCATTCCAGGCCGAGCACGATCCCGGCCCGGCCCAGCGACACTTCGGCGACTAGCTGCTGGAACCCTTCCCGGTCGGCGGCGCTGGCGCCGGACTGGCCCTGGTCGATGTCGATCACGGTGATCTGGCTGGCGTCCCGGCCGAGGCTGATCGCCTTGCCGCGCAGGTCGTACTGGCGGATCGCGGATTCGGTGTTGTGAATGACCTGCTTGAGGCTTGATTGGCGGATGTAGAGCAAAGCCCGCCGGGAGAGGTGGGTGGCGGTCACCTTCGACGCCGCGGTCTCGGGGAGCATCGGGCCTCCTTCAGCATGAGCGGTTACGGGGGCGGGCCGGTGACGGCCCCGGCGAGCGCGACGGCCGCCAGGACGTTGATGAGCTCGGCGGCCAGCGGGGCCGGGAGCCCGGCGGGCGGGGTGGGGTGGGTGCCGGGCGGCGGGACGGCTGGTGCCGCCACGCCTGGTCTGATAGGGGTCAGGCCGGCCAGGGCATGCCGCCAGGCGGTGACGCCCTTGCCGGTCAGCACGCCGAGCCCGAGCGGGAACGCCTCGGCGCGCGCGTGCAGCGCGGCATGACGCAGTTGCTCGTAGCGGGCGTCCAGCCCGCTGCCGGGAACGCGAGCCTGGCCGGCATCCGGACGGTTCTCCGGGTCAGCAGCCGCGTGGCCAGGTGAAGTGAGCAGGGACAGGGACGGGTTCTCCTCCTTCCGCATCTCGCGGGCGGGCAGGTCAGCGGCTTTTAAAGTGGCGCTCCCGGCGGCGGGCCAGCGCGCGCTCGACTGAGCGGGGGTGCACGCGCACGCCGAAGGACGCCTCGATCGGCCCGGCCAGCTGCGCCGGCCGCAGCGCGGGGTCGGCGGCCAGCTGGTCCTCGGCCCAGGCGAGGATCTCCTCGGTGAGCTTGTGCCCGGCGCGCGGCCCGGGCCGGGCCGGCACCAGTCCTTCCAGCCCGGAGGCCTCCAGCGCGGCGGCCGCCTCGTAGTACGACGGCCGCGAATACCCGAACGCCGCCGCGGCCGTGGTGACCGGGGCCCCCTCGGCCTTGACTTTCCGCACCATCTCGTACTTGACCTGCACCACGTCGCGGGCGTCGAAGAAATCGCTGGACAAGAACCCCGGGTCGCGCACCTGCTCGGGGTGCGGATTCAGGCAGCGCGCCGCGGCCAGCGCGGTCTCCTTGGCGTCCGGTCTGCCCTCTCGCCTGGCCATGCCGCCTCCTCATCGCTACGGGTGTCAGGAAGATTTTGCCGGACTCGGATGCCAGGTGCACGCACCTGTAACCGCGTGTCGCCAGATTCCCCAGGAAAGCTAGGGAAAGTCTGCTCAGGACGGACAGGGCAGCCATCCGCCGGGCAAGCCGGTGCGACGTAATCTCCCTAACAGTCACGGCATAACCTTCTTTACGCCCTCGGCGCCGTCCCGCTGCGCGCGGAGCCGGTCGATCAGATCAGCCAGCGCCAGCAGGCCCGCCGTGGTGAACGGGCACCGGCCGGCCGCGATCACCACGAACGGGTCCGCCGCCACCACGTCGGTCCATCTCGCTGGCAGCGAGAACAGC
>DATBGO010000058.1:0-5459 GCA_036558005.1 Streptosporangiaceae bacterium
CCCCAACCAGCCGGCAGCAATCCCGCCGCCAGCTTCTGACCTGGGTGGGGCCAGATCAAAGTGCTACAACCCCGCCACACATGCCCCAGGCGGGGCCAGATCAAAGTACTCCGGTGGGTCCACATCAGGTTGACAAAGCCAGTCCTCCAGCTGCCGTATGTGCCGTGCTGAATGCGATCTGTCCGCTATCTTCCTGCCCTGCCACCGGAGTGGGAATTCCCGGCGCGAGGGGGAGTGGGCAGTGCAGCAACTGCAGCGCAACGCGGCCGGCGGCCTGAACGGCCACATAGTACGAGGTCGCGGTCGCCGGCGGCCTGGTCCTCGCCGCTGGCATGCCTGGCGGCGGGCAGCAGCAGCCGTGACTTCCAGCGGCTGAGGTAGCGAACCCGGGCCTGGGGAACGAACACCGCGTGGACACATGCAGGGGAGACATCACCCTGGCTCTCCTGGCCGATGTCCTGGGCCCGCCGGAGTGGTCGCTATCGGCCCGGCCGGCAGCCCCCTGCCGGTCACCGGCCACTGCTCCCGCTGCCACTCGCCCACGACCGTGTACGGCCCGGCCGGAAGCCCGCTATGGGACAGGTGCCGAGATGGCGGAGCCTCGCGACCTGCCAGGACCGCCGAGCCGTCTCGCGGTGCCCCGCCAAGCCGCGGGGCTGGGGGGTGAGGCGGGACAGCCTCGCCAGTCTCCAGCCCATGCTGACTAGACACGAATAGTCACAATCACTTACGCTGGGCTATCTTCGTGACTATTAATGTCTGTTTGCCTACACAGAGCGACATCTTTCGGTGCTGAATGGGTCTAACGGCTCCAGCCGGAGGGAGACGGCTCATGCGCGCCCAGTGGACCCAATAGGCGATCGGCGACGATGCGGCCTCAGAGAGGAGCCTCGCATGCGCGACACGTGGACCAGGTAAGCCCGGCGGCCGCCGCCCCCGGCCGGCTGCCGCGAAGGGGAAGGAGCAAGGCGTGCATCGAGCGGACCCGTACGCCACCCGCCCTTCCCCGCGCCGGCGGGGGCCGCCACGACCCCTCCCCCCTCGCGGCGGCCCCGCCAGCTCACTCCTCCAGCCCCCGCCGCATCTAGGCCCGGCGCCCCTGACACCACGCCGCACCCGGGTCACCATCCGCGAAAACCCCCGCCCGGCCCCGCGCCGCCCCGGAGCCTGGATCGGCAACTACCGCATCCATCCCCTTGACGTGATCTCGATCGCGCTCGGGATCGCCATCCTGCTGGCCATCTTCTGGCCGAAATGACCCCGCCGGCCGTGACACCCGGCAGCCCCTCACCCCGGCAGCTGAGTGATGCAATCCACCGTCGAGAAGAGGTGCACTGTGCGCCGACCACGGAGCCTTCGTCTAACCCGTTTGGCGGACCACGGCGACACTGCTACTCTTCCGGAGGCCGTGCGAGAGAACGAGGAGGTGGTACCCGTGAATGTACCGGCATGGGTGCTTCCCTCCGGGGTCACGGCCGGGCGATAGGTCGTCCGGGAGCGCCGATCCAGAGCACTCCCGGAAGGCACGACCATGCGATTCACTTCTGAACAGCGCCCCGGCGACGGCGTCCTCGAACGCGAATTCACCCTCGGCGAGATCCCCGGCGTCCTGTGGACGCCCGGATCCGCATCCGCACCGGCGCCGCTGATCCTGGCCGGTCACCCCGGTGGACTGCACAAGATGCACCCCCGGCTGACGGCCCGGGCCCGGCACTATGCGGCGGAGTACGGCTTCGCCTCGGCCGCCATCGAGCTCCCCGGGAGCGGTGACCGGCCCCGTTCGGCCGCCGCCGAGCAGGCCCGCGCCGACCTGCGCCGGGCGATGGCGGCCGGCGAGCCGCCCGGCGAGATTGTCGACGCCCTCGTCCTCCCGCTGGTCGAAAAGGCGGTCCCGGAATGGCAGGCCACCCTGGACGCCATCCTGTCGCTGTCCGGGATCGGCGGCCCGGCCGGGTACGAGGGGGGAGTGATCGCCATCGGCATCCGGCTGGCGGTGGTCGAGCCGCGCATCTCGGCCGCCAATCTGTTCGCCGGGAGTTTCGTGCCCGCCACCGTGTTCGAGGAGGCCCGCCAGGTCACCATTCCGCTGCAGGTCCTGCTGCAGTGGGACGACGAAGGCAACGACCGGCAGTCGGCCCTGGACCTGTTCGACGCCTTCGGCTCCGAGGAGAAGACGCTGCACGCCAATCTTGGCGGGCACACCGGCGTCCCGTCGTTCGAGATCGACGCCGGGGCCCGGTTCTTCGCCCGGCACCTGAAGTGAGGCCGGACTGTCAGGCCAGCAGCAGACGGTGCCGGCCAGGATGCCGCTCATCCAGGACAGATCCTGGCCCTCCTCGATGGCGGCGGCCAGCAGATGCACGACCGCCCCGATTACGGCGGTACCGGCCATCGGCGGTACCCGTCCGGTCGGAGCGGCGCTCGGCCACCAGCGCCTCCATAAGCTAGCCATGTTGAAGGGCAAGCCAGATCGGACAGGCACCGCCGTCCGGCCGGCCGCAGTGCGGTCATTTCTCGCGAACTCACCCACAACTACGTTCAGATCTCACGAACAAATCACCGGCGGCGGCTGCCGGGATCGGCGTGCCGCAGCCCGCGGCCTGCGTCCTTGGCCGAGATCAGCCTGGACTACCCGGGGCAGGCCACACCCGGTCCAGGTGCAAGGCAGGACGGCGGCGTCGCTGTGCTCCACGACAGGCGCCAGCCGGTCCTGGACCCGGATCATCCGCAGCACCCCGCCGGCCCGGCGCCGGGAACGCCGGTTGCTGTCACCGCGGTCACCTCCGGGCCTGCAGTACGCACCTGGTCACCGTCAATCCGCGGCCTCCCAGTCGGCGTCGCGGTCCGTCGCGCGCTCGAGGATGCGCGGGGACGGCGGGATCTCGGCCCGGGGCGGCCGCAAGATCGGCTCCCGCCCCGGGCCGGTCCAGGCGGGAAACGCCTGGCCGAGATCGCCGTAATCGGGGTCCTCGGACGGGATCATCTGGCTCTGCCGGTCGGCGAGTTTGGCGGCGAAGGTCCGGTGCCCGGCGGCCAGGCCGGTGAGCTGCTGGCCGGTCTCGCCGGGCGGTGCATCCGGAGTCAGGGTGAGTTCGTCGCGCTGGGCGCTGGTGGCGGGCTCGGGTTCGGCCGACCGTAGCGGCGCGAAGTACTGGCCGGGGTGACGGCGGCGCAGTTCAGCGTCAGCGGCCACGGCCAGGTGGCGCTGGGCGCGGGTGGCGGCCTCCCAGTCGGCGCGGTCAGCCATGACCGCGCCGAACACGGCCTCGCGCTGCCGGTAGGCCTGCTCCAGCGCCTGGTAGCCGGCGGCCAGCTTTTGCTGGGCCGCTGCGTGGTCGTGGTCGCCGCGCTGGGCGGCGGCGCAGGCCTCAGCAGCGGCGCGCAGGCCGACCAGGCGGGCGTCCCAGGCGGCGGCGCCGACCTGGCGCAGCTCATCCCCGACGTACCGGGGCGCCCAGGCGGTCTCCACCGGGTAGGTGTCACGCAGGTGCAGCAGCCTGCCGTCGGGCATGCCGCGCAAATCGGGGCCGCCGGCCGGGCCGAGCGCGGCCAGGGCCTCGTACCAGGCAGCCCGCGCGTCGGGGGCAGCCGCGGCCGGTTCGGGGCCGATCGGGTCGGCCGGGTGGCCATAGCCGGACAGCTCGCGCCAGGCGCCGATCGAGGCGGCCCGTTTCTGCCAGCCGAGCCGGTCCAGCGGGCTGGCGGGGACCGGGCCGAGCGCGACGGTGGCCCAAGCCGGGGGGTGGCCGACGGCGTGCTCGCCGATCCGGTCCTTGCGGGCGTCCATCAGCGCGGCGATCTCGGTAACGTAGGCGCGGCGCTCGGGGTCGGCGAGGGCGGGGACCTGCTCCGACCACGGCCCGGATGGCAGCGGGACCAGGGTGCCGAGGCGGTGGCGGACGCGGGCGTCGAGGACGGCGGCGATGTCGCGGGATCCGGCCAGGTCCCGTTCGGCAATCGCCTCAGCGAGAACCCGGGCGGGGTCCAGGCCGGCCAGTTCGGCGGCGCGTAGGGTGCGCCACAGCCATTTCACCTGGTGGCCAGGTCGCCGGCGGTAACCCGACGGAAGGGCGCCCAGGAGCAGGTCGTGATAGCGCTCGTCCCGGGCCGGGGTGGTCTCGGCGGCCCAGATCGCGTGCAGCAGGGCCAGGTGGTCCGCATCGGCCAGGGCCTGGTTCTGGGTCTGAGTGGCCGAGTGCTGCTGGCCGTCACGGCCCAGCACCCCGGCCAGCACGGCCAGCGCCTTGCCCGGCGTGGCCGCGGCGGGAGCGGCCGGACCGTTGCGGGTGGTGGCGCGGCGGTCGTAGCGGGCGAGCTCGGGGGCCGGGCGCGGACCGGGTACCGGGTCGGCGGTCTTAGGCGAGGTGGTGAACACGTAGGCAGCATTGACGTCGGTGCCCCGGGTCAGCGCGACGTAGGCGTGCTGACGGTCCTCGGCGCCGGTGATCACGGCCAGGCCGGCGGTCACGGTGCGGCCCTGGGCGGCGTGGTCGGTGACCGCGTAACCCAGTTCGGCATCGTTGCAGGAGTTGAACACGAAGTGTCGGTCGGTCCAGCGACGCTGCCCGGTGACCGGGTCGGCGTCCAGCGCTCGGCGGACCAGCAGGCCGCGCCGGGTGACCGCGTCGATGCGCAGCAGGTCCCCGTTGGCCAGCGTCCGGCCCGGCTCGCCCGCCTCGACGTCGTGGTCGTTGCAGGTACACAAGATCAGGTCACCGGGGCTGGCCCGGGTGCCGTCGGCGATGGTGACCGCGGGGCCGGCCGAGACGATGCCCACGGTGATGAGGTCCTCGCGGATCCGGCGGTTCAGCTCGCGGCGCAGCGCGTGGTCCGCGGCCATCAGCAGCGTGTCGGTGCCGCCGGTGGTCAGGGCGACGTAGGCGGCCGCGGCGGCGTCCATCATCTGCTCCGGGTCTCCCCCGATGATCCGGCCGTGCTGGTCATACTCGGCCAGCACGCTGATGTCACCATCGCGCAGCCGCAGGCTGGCCTGCTGTTCCCACCCGTGGCGGAACCGGACCGGCTGGGCCAGCCGGGCATAGCCCAGCGTCTGGGCGAGCAGGGACATGCCGCCGCCGTTCTCCACCGCCTGCAGCTGGCTGAGGTCCCCGGCCAGGATGATCTTGGCACCCGTGGCCTGGGCGTAGGCGATCAGGTCGGCGAGGTCCGGGCCGGAGATCATCGAGGCCTCGTCGATGACCAGCAGGGTGCCCGGGCCAATCCGGACCGGGCCGCGGCCGCCGCGGCGGCCGGGCAGGTGGCCCAGGAACTGCGCGGCGTTGTAGCACACCGGGACCCCGGCGGCCAGCGTGTTGCGGGCCGACTGGGACGGGGTGATCCCGATCACCTGTTTCCCGCGGGCGGCCCAGATCCGCGCGGCCTCGGCCAGCACGCGGGTCTTCCCCGATCCGGCCGGAGCATTGATGACCGAGACGAGCCGGCCGTCGGTCAGCGCGGCG
>DATBGO010000059.1:0-78189 GCA_036558005.1 Streptosporangiaceae bacterium
GATGGGTAAGCCCGTGGTGAACGTCACAATATTGCCGCCAGGTGCTACGATAAACCACGATCTGCCCACCTCGCTTCTTGAGCGTAGTATGGTACAGGTGAGCCCAGTTAAGGTTGACATGTCGACGGTAATGCACTTCCCGAGAGAGGCGATAGTTTCTAATGTGGATGCTGCCATAGAATTTCGCGACGCTCTAGGCCGATGGTGGAAAAGTGCTGACGGAAAATTGGCGCGCATTAAGCAACGGCCTGTTATATTCAACCGCGCTACCCTCAATTTTACTTGGGGAGGTTTGTCCACCGGTCTCGCTTCTCTGGCAATGTCGTCTCTAATCAACCCCCGATATGTCGTTAGGAAGGTGTTGTCAATATTGGGCAAGCAGAAATAGAATCGCCGAGGAAGCCGAAGCTGCCAACTGCAATTAGCAGAGAAACTCAGCAGCAGGCTGCTTGCTTTTCGAAAGGAGCATGACCAACCTTAATGAGGTATTGATCGGTTCGACTTTCGACCTCTATGCTGAGCCAGGAGTAGTCTCTCTCACGTTGTAGAACCACCCGCATTCGAAGGCTCGATGATCTATGCGTCCGCCTTGATAGGCGCCCGTTTCTGCCGTGGAAGATCAGTGTCAAGGGCGGCGCTTGCGTTATCGCCGCAGGCGACGTGGCCCTCGGGCGCGCGCCATTGGTGGTGATCTCTGCGCGGCGAGAGGATGCCCCGGCGCGGGGAGGACGGCCCGGCCGCCAGGTGTCAGCTCGACATCCATACTTTGGATTCGGAGCCTTGACCAGATCCACATCCTTGCCGTCTGAAGAGGGCTGTCGCCCTAGAACAACATACCGGCGGTTTCAGGGTCTTCAGGATCGGGTGTTGTTGTCTTTTTACTGGACAATCTCGGCTTCCGTGTCTCAGTAGTTGTCTCATTACCAGTAAATATCAATTTTCGATTGCGTCGTTTTTCTCGATCCTCCCAACCGAGGAAATCCATGTGTTCAGCCGCCCGTTGCGCACTCAATTCAGCTACATCCAAAAGCCACACATTGAAACGCTGCGATCCTCTATCAGGCACAGTTTCACTCTCTACGAGGAGATGCGCGAATCGCAAGTGCTGAAGTTTATTCACTTGATCGCTCAGGTCTGCGGAATCCGTTGCGATGAGAAAGTACGCACGTCCGCGCTCACGACAGAATTCCGTCAGCTGCCTAACAAGGACTGCGAGTGCGGCGGCTTCGTCAGGTTCATCCGCTCTAAGGTCGTCGAACTTGGCAGGGGATAGTCGGCCCGCCGCCTTATTGACATCATCGACAATCACACGATGAGAGCCAGATTTTGGTGTTATCCCTCTATTTCGTGCTTCATCTATCGCAGCCGCTGTGATCCGCAAATAATCTCGGGCCACGCCACCTGCAGCAAGCACCAGGCGTTTTCTGGCTTCTGATGTCAGGAGGTCATTAATTTCGATGCCGGCCTTCTTGGCTATTTGCGAAAGTATCTTTTCTAGAAAATCTTGAGTTACCGAAGGGTATCGGAGGCCTCGGTCAAGCGCTACTTCCTGGGCATCATGGCCACGTTGCATGCCAGTGGGCGGATTTGGCTTGAAAGTTATTGTCGAGTAGCGAATACTACCAATCTTTAGCCATACCGAAGTATCTTTTGTAAGACGATGCAGGTAACCGAGAACTTCCGGCTGATCCTTTCTAGAGATTTGATATAGATCATCTACAAAAATGAATCCCCCGCCTACTTGGTCGGATGTTCGCAATATAAGACTTCGATAGCCAAGGAGCGCTCGTTCGAGATACTCCTCTTTTGTTCCATCTACGGTTTCGCTAGTAGTTGTGACGCTATGCTCCGTTGAGTTAGTGTCTGCCTGCAGCGAAACGAGCTGCATTCGCACCCCGCCAGTGAGTCCCTGTTGCCTGGTGCTTTCACCTACAATTTTCCATTCGATCTTTCGATTAAGCGGAGCGAACTTAAGCTTCTCAAGTTCTGTTGCAGCTGCGCGGAGTTCGTCAAGTAATGATGCATCTTGATTCAGAGTTTTCGATTTCGAGGGGAATCGACTTCGACGCGACAGTGCTTTGTCGGCCTGAATCTTTGATTCAACCGTGTCCGCTAGACCGTACATTATTTCGTGTAGGGCACTTACGAGAACATCTGGATAACTGAGTCGAGAATATATTTCCTGATCAATCCACACAGCAATGCGGTTCGTTGTGCGCATCTGATGTTGCAGATGTCTGAGCAGGCTCGATTTGCCAGAGCCCCTTTGACCGAAGATAAAATGATGGTAATCGGCTTCAGCTATCTGGCCGCCAGATGGGGGGACGTAAGTTTCCGGTCCTGATGCTGGTGTCGCCCGCGTGGCTTCCTGGAGAAGTCGTGTTAATACTTGTGCCGCTGGCGTGCTAAAAATGGGCACCTTACCTGGTTGCTTGTTCGACTTGTTACCCATAACTAGACACTCCGTACGAATCTGGTAATAATCGCTGCTTGAGGCGAAGCTGGTGCCCACCGGAGGTTGATAATAGCTGCATCCGAACATACAAGAGTCGTGGCGACGGGTCTCCCTGGCTCGATCAGACCGGTGCGGCCACACACGGCACCGGTCTTCTCGCCCGCTTCATACGTTCTGAGACTCGACCGGCGGCAAGGGGATGCCCGGTAGATGGAGGGCGCCTGGCCGGCTTGCGGGCCTAGTCATCAGGTTGCGTAACGGCGATCCCGACTGCAGGAGGGGCCGAACTCGGCCCGTCAATGAACTGTCTGGGCTTGTGCTGCAATCTGCAGGGAGCGCCGCAAGGGGTCTTCCGGCTTACTCATCGCGAAGCTCACCGATTGCCTCCATGATTGTTCTCACGCCCACGGTTACCGAGATCAGGCCCCCCGGCCGGGGGCACACCAGCGGTACCAAAGCCCACAGCGACTGCTGCGTCCCCCAGCGAGATCCCTGCACCCTGCACAATCTGCCCAATCTGTTTCCGCCAGCAACGTGGCATTCTTCTGGCAGCAGCTTCCTCATCGTCGACTTGCCTGGCCGATTCGTGGCTCAATTCGGCACACGATGGATGGGCGCGGCGCGGAGTCTGAGGGTGATACCGGCGAGGCTGGTGAGAGGGGTTAACGTACCCGTGATGTTAACCGATGTTGCTAGTCGTCATCTCCCCAGAGGAAGCGGGAACACCCACTCTGGTTGCACTGATCGGCATTCTAGCGATCACGTAGCGTCCAAACTGGAGGCCAGTTCATGAGGACCGCAAGCCCTAAGACGACCGCGCCGGCGGCTCGTAGGCCCTGGAGCTGCGACGATGACGTCGTCTAATAGCCTACTTTCGCAGATGCCTTGCGTGGCGCATTTCCTGGCTGACGCGGATGACCCGGCCGGGACGGTCGCGGCGCTGGCGGCCGGCTTAGCGCCCGGGAGCTTCATCGCGATCTCCCACCTGACGGCGGACTTCGCGCCCGAGCAGGTGACCGCCGGGGTCGCCGCTTACAACGCCCACGTCCCGGCCGGGATCACCGCCCGCAGTCACGCGCAGGTCAGCAGGCTGCTCGCCGGGCTGGGGCTGGTGCCGCCGGGGGTGGTGCCGGTGACCGAGTGGCGGCCCGGGCACGCGGGCTGGCCCGGTCATGGCGCGGACCTGTACGCCGGGCTCGCCGTGGTGAGGCGGCGCTGGTGACCGGCGGGGACGGGGACGATGCGGACCGGTGGCGGGAGGCGGCGGCGCTGCGCGCTGATCACGTCGGCTGGGTGGTGATATGGCTGGCCCCGGTCGGGCGGTTCCGGGCTTACCGGCGGCTGCCCGGCGCGCGCCGCGACACCGCCCTGAGCGACCCGACCGCCGCCGGGCTGGCCAGCCAGATCACCCGGGCTGAACAGGCCGCCCGGTCACCAGCACCAAGAACCATGACTGACCCGTGATCACGCGGCCATCCTGATCGTTTCCCGTTAACCCAGATTTGCGCGGTCCCCGCGCAGTGTGAAGGCCCGGCGTCAAGTCGCCAAACCAACCGCCGGGCCTTCCCTCCCTACCGAGAGGTGGCTCCTAGTATGCCCTCATCTGCTGCGGCCTTGCTCGGCTGTGACGGACAATCCCCGACCCGCCGCGCGGCCTTGCTGGGCGCGGCCAGCACCGTAGCGGCGGGCCTGGTGGCCGGGTGCGGCATCAGCACCAGGGCCGCCCCCGCCGCTGTAGTGCGGCGGCGGGGCGGGGTGCTGCGGGTGGGCCTGACCGGTGGCAGCTCCAGCGACACCCTGGACCCGCACCAGGGATTGAATTACCTGGATACCGCCCGCGCCCAGGCCCTGTATGAGCCGCTGGTGCAGCTGGATGCGGACGCCGGGATCGAGTACGTGCTGGCCACCGAGATGAGCCCGCGTGACCCGCTGGCCACCCAGTGGGTCATCCGGCTGCGGCCCGGGGTCACTTTCCACGACGGCCAGGCACTGACGGCAGCCGACGTGATCTACACGATGCGCAGGATTATCGCGAACAAGTACTCGGCGGTGAACGTCCTCGGCCCGGTGGACCCGGCTGGAATCCGGGCGCTGGACAAGCTGACGGTGCTGGTGCCGATGACCCGCCCGTTCGCCACCTTGCCCGAGCAGCTCGCCGGGATCCTGACCGCCCAGATCATCCCCGAAGGGCTCAACCCCGCGACCGATAAGCCCAACGGCACCGGCCCGTTCGCTTACCGGAGCTTCACCGCGGGGCAGCGCAGCGTATTCACCCGCCATGATCGCTACTGGCGGGATGGCCTGCCGTGGGCGGATTCCCTGCAGATCCTTGATTTCCCTGACGCGGTGTCGCTGGCTGACGCGCTGCGGACGGGAGTGGTGGACGCGGTCGGGACACTGGATGGTCCTCAGTTCACTAACCTGGCTACTAGCGGCCAGGTGAAGACGGTAGCGTCCAAGGCCGGGACGATCGTGCCATTTACGTTGCGGACCGACCTGGCGCCGTTCAATGATGTGCGGGTCAGGCAGGCGCTGCGGCTAGCGGCCGGCCGCCCTCAGCTAATCGATTCGGCGCTGGACGGGTACGGTACCCTCGCCTCGGACGTTTTTTCGCCCTGGGATGCGGAGTTCGACCCTGCGCTGCGCCGCGAGCAGGACATCCCGCAGGCGAAGCACCTGCTCAGGCAGGCTGGGCGGGAAGACTTGCATGTCGAGCTGGTCACTTCCCCGATCGCGACCGGGGCGGTCGCGATGGCAACCGTGCTGGCGGAGCAGGCTGCCGCCGCCGGGATCACGATCAGCCTGCGGCAGGTGGATCCCGGGACGTTCTTCGGCAGAAACTACCTGCGCTGGCCATTCGCGCAGGACTTCTATTCGTATTCACCGTACCTGGTGCAGACGACGCTTTCCATGCTGCCCAGTAGTCCGTGGAATGAGACACACAACAGCAGCCCGGTATACATTCAGCTATATCACGAGGCGAACGCCACCCTGAACGCGTCCGTGCGTAAAGAGATCGCCTACCGGATGCAGCATACTGATTTCACCAGTGGCGGGTACATAATCCCGGCGTTTATCGACACCCTCGACGCTTACAGCGCGAAAGTGACGGGCTACCGGGAAAGCCGGGTCGGGCAGCCGGTGAACGACCTCAACTTCGCCACCCTCGCCCTCACCTGACCCGGGCACGCTGCCGAGCCGGTGAACCACACCCATAGGAATCTTTGTCGTGAATCCCAGCGCACCACAAGACATGCAGGCGGCCCGGCCGGGCGGGCTGCTGAGCGTGATCGCCATGGAGCTGGCGGCGCGGAGGCTGCCGGTTGGTTACTCGTTCGAGGACGACGGGTGCCTGCTGCGGGTCACCGGGCTGCCAGGCCGGTACTGCACCGTGATCGCCGATGACAGCGGCTACGTGCTGGCCGACTGCTGGCCCGCCAGCCCCCCGGCACCCCGCGCCGGCGTGTTAGCGGCTACGGCGATGCGGGTGCTCAGCGACCGGGACGACTGGCGGCCCGGCCCGCCGGTCACCGACCCGGACCTGACGCTGATCAGCGCGGCCGGGCTGGCGCTGCGCGCGGCCGGGCTGACCGTGCGGCTGGACATCCACGCTGACCAGGCGAACCTGGAAGCCTGCACCCAGATCACCATCACCCGCCCGGACGTGCCCGGCCGCGGCGAGGTGCGCATCGGGGACGACGGCACGTTCACCTGGGAATGCCAGCACTCCCCCAGTCCCGGCGAGACCGCGAAGCGTGTCGCGGGCATCATGGCCGGCATCCTCACCCCGGCCCCCGCCCATCACCCCGGCCCGCGCTGACCACGAGGCCACCAGCGCGGGCCGGTACCGTCCCCGGTCCGGGCTGGCCTGAGTCCCCAGCCCGGGCCGGGGAGGAAGAGGCAGCGGCGACGATGGCAGCTCCTGACCAGGGCACGTTGCCGCCATCACAGGTCGGTGAACGCCCCGCAGGTGACGTTCGCCAGCGCCGCGGTGATGGCGCTGGCCCGGTCGCTGGCGTACAGGGTCGCGGCGGCAGCCACCTCGGCGAGCAACGGGAGCCGCCGCAGCATCGCGCCGCTGGCCGCCTCGGTCTCGAACTCCGCCAGCGAGCTCCCGGCCGCCTCGGCGTGCAGCCTGATCACTTCCCTGACGCCGGGACTGTCCGGCGAGCCGGCCGAGCGCAGGATGACCAGGCGGACACCGTGCGGGCCCAGCTCGCAGGCAAGGCTGCGCCACAGTCCTTCCACCGCCGCGCAGGCGGGCATGTAGCCGCCGAGGTTGGCGGCGGGGGTCGGCTCGGCGGTGACGGACATGATCACTCCGGCCCGCTGCCCGATCATGTGCCTGGCCACGGCCCGCGCGGTCAGGAACTGCGTCCTGGCCGCGGTGACGACCGGGTGCATGAAGTCCGCGGCCGGGATGTCCAGCAGCGGCGTGCCCTGGATGTCTTCCATCCCGATGGCGTTAAACAGGATGTCGATCCGCCCTGCCGCCGCGGCAACCCCGGCGACGTGCTGCTCGACGGACTGCTCGTCCAGCGCGTCGGCCTGCGCCGCCGCCGCCGTCCCGCCCTCGGCCAGGATCTCGCCGGCGACCGCCTGCACCGGGGCGAGCGTCCGGCCGGCCAGGAAGACCGATGCGCCGTCCCTGGCGAAGGCGCGGGCGACCGCGCCGCCCACCGCCCCTCCGGCGCCGTAGATGATCGCGTGCTTGTCCGCCAGCAGCATGGCTTGCTCCTTATCTCTGTGTCTTCTGTGCCTTCTGTGTCTTGTCGGTTCTGGCCGGCCGCCGGTCAGGGCCGGACTGCCGGGCGGTGCTCAGGACCACGCCGCGGGGCGGGGGCGCAGCAGTACCAGGGCGAGCAAGGCCAGCCCGGCAACCACGACGATGCTCCCGGCGGCCGTGGCGTTCAGGCCGAGGGTGAACGCGGCCCGGGCCGGGTCCAGCAGCGCAGCGCCCAGCGCGTGCGGCAGCCGGGCCGCCGCGGGCACCGCGCTGGCCAGGCTTTCATGCGCCGCGGCGGCGGCGCGGGACGGCAGGCCGGCGGGCAGGGTGTGCGCGGTTCGCAGCCGGTAGACGGCGGTCTGGGCACTGCCGATCACCGCCACGCCCAGTGCCATGCCCAGTTCGCTGGCGGTCTCGGACAGGGAAGAGGCGGATCCGCCCTTGTCCGCAGGGACCGAGCCGATGATCAGGTCGGTGCCCAGCACCCAGGCCGGGGTGATGCCCGCGAAGACGACGACGATGCCCGTGACCGCGATCGCCAGGCCGTGCCCGGCCTGGACCTGGGTCAGGGCCAGGAACCCGGCCGCCGAGATCACCAGGCCTGCCACGATCACCGAGCTGGCCCGCAGCCGGCGCACCGCGACCGGGCACAGCACCGAGCAGGCGATCATCGCGGCCGCGTCGGGTACCGACCACAGCCCCGCCCGCAGCGGCGACAGGCTCTCGACCAGCTGGAGGTACTGGCTGTAGAGGAACCCGGCGCCGCCGGAGACAGCCCCGGCGAGCAGCATGATGACCAGCGCCGCCGCCGCAGTCCGGTGCCGAAGCAGCCGCACGTCCAGCAGCGGGCTGGCCAGGGTCAGCTGCCGCCGCACGAACACCAGGCCGCAGGCCAGGCCGGCCAGCATGACCAGGCCCGCGGGCCAGCCGGGGCCGCTGGCCGCCAGCACCTTGAGGCCGTACACAACAGGCAGCACGGCGGCCAGCGAAAGCGCCACGCTGACCGGGTCAAGCCGGCTCGCCCCCGGGCTGCGCGATTCGGGCAGCAGCAGTGGCGCGGCGATCAGCAGCACCGCCATGACCGGCAGGCCCAGCAGGAACACCGACCCCCACCAGAAGGCCTGCAGCAGGACGCCCCCGGCGACCGGGCCGAGTGCGGCCCCGGCCAGCAGGCAGGCCGCCCACAGGCTGATCGCGGTGGAGCGCTGGCGCGGCTGCCGGAACATGGCGGCGATCAGGCCGAGTGCCGAGGGCATCAGGGTGGCCCCGGCGATCCCCAGCAGCGCCCGCGCCCCGATCAGCATGCCCGCCGACTCGCTGAAGGCGGCCAGCGCGGACGCCGCGCCGAACCCGGCGGCTCCGGTCATCAGCAGCGCGCGGCGGCCGATCCGGTTGCCCACCGCGCCCATGGTGACCAGGAAGCCCGCGACCATGAATCCGTAGACGTCGGTGACCCACAGCAGCTGGGTGCTGGTGGGCCGCAGGTCCGCGCTGAGCCTGGGCAGCGCGAGGAAGAGCACGCTGAAGTCCATCGCGCAGAGCAGGGTGGGCAAGGCGAGCACCGCCAGCCCGAGCCACTCGCGCCGCCCGGCTGGCGACGGGTCCGCTGTTGTCTGAGTCACTGTCGGCTCCTTCAGGTGCTGTGCCGCCCGGCTGGCTGACCGGCCGTCCAGGTGGCCGGCGTGATCTCCACGCTGCCGGGGGGCGCTTACGGTTTGCTGCTCATCCGCTGACGGCCGCCGCCGGCCGCCACCGCCGGCCGGCCGCCGCCTGGCCTGGTTAGCCTGGTAGCCATGCGATTCGGGGTGCTCGGCCCGGTGACGGTGTGGACGAGCGCAGGCGAGGCCGCGCCGGTGCCCGGGGTCAAGGTCCGGGCGCTGCTGGCCGACCTGCTGGTCCAAGCGGGCGAGGCGGTGCCGGCCGGGCGGCTCATCGACGACCTGTGGGGCGAGCGGCCCCCGGCGGATCCGGCCGGCGCGCTGCAGGCCAAGGTCTCGCAGTTGCGCCGGGCCCTGGCGGCGGCCGGGCCCGGCGGACGCGAGCTGGTCGGGCACCGGCCGCCCGGGTACCTGCTGCGGGTGACCGGCGAGCAGGTCGACGCGCTCCAGTTCCAGGCGCTGCTGGGCCGCGCCATGGCGGCCGCCGATCCCGCTGCCCGGGCCAGGATGCTAACGCAGGCGCTGAGCCTGTGGCGGGGCCGGGCGTTCGCGGACTTCGGTGACGAGCTGTTCACCCAGGCGATGATCACCCGGCTGGAGGAAGACCGGCTCGGCGCGCTGGAAGCGCGGGCCGAGGCGCGGCTGGAGCTAGGCGAGCACGCTCAGCTCGCCGGGGAACTGTCTGACCTGGTCTCGCGGCATCCGCTCCGGGAGCGGCTGCGGGCCGCGCAGATGCGGGTGCTGTACCTGGCCGGCCGCCAGAATGACGCCCTCGCCAGCTACCGCGAGCTGCGCGAGCGCCTGTCCGGTGAGCTGGGCCTCGACCCTGGCCCGCAGCTCGCCGCGCTGCAGCAGGCGATCCTCCGCCAGGACCCGGCCCTGGCCGTTCCCGTCCCGGCCAGCACCGGTCTAGCCGCCGCCCGCACCGCCCCGGCCGACGCCGCTCCCGCGGGCACCGTCCCGGCGGGCGCCGTCCCGGCCGCCGCGGCGGCACCGCCGCGGACCAACCTGCCCGCCGCGGTGGAGGAACTCATCGGCCGCCGCGGCGCGGTAGCGCGGGTGCGGGCGCAGGTTGGCTCGTCCAGGCTGGTGACGCTCACCGGACCGGGCGGGGTGGGCAAGACCCGGCTGGCGCTGGCCGTCGCGGCCAGCCTGGCCGGGGATTATCCCGACGGGGCGTGGCTGGCCGAACTGGCCATGGCGGGCCGCACCGGCAAGGACGGGCAGGACGGCCGGGGCGGCGAGGGCGGCGAGGGCGGCGAGGGCGGAAGCGCCGGCCAGGGCGCGGAAGGCGGGGTCGCTGGCGAAGACAGCCTGGCCGGGCAGGTGGCGGCCGCGATCGGGATCCGTGACGACGCCCCGGCCGGCTCGCTGGCTGACTGGCTGGCAGCCGCCCTGCGGCCCCGGCAGATGCTGCTGGTGCTGGACAACTGCGAGCATCTCATCGAGCCGGCCGCCGCGCTGGCTGGCCGGCTGCTGCGGGCGGCGCCGGGGCTGCGGATCCTGGCCACCAGCCAGGAGCCGCTGGCCATCGCCGGCGAGCAATTGTCGGAGGTCCCGCCGCTCGGGCTGCCGGCCGCGGACGCGGCGGACGAGCCTGCGCAACTGGCCCAGGCCGGCGCGGTGGCCCTGTTCGTGGCCCGGGCCAGCGCCGCCGCTGCGGGATTCGCGCTGACCGCGGCGAACGCCAGCGCCGTCCGGGCGATCTGCCAGCGGCTCGACGGCATTCCGCTGGCACTGGAACTGGCCGCTGCCCGGGTGCGCGCCCTCGGGGTGGAGGAACTGGCCGCCCGGCTGGACGACCGGTTCGGGCTGCTGACGGCGGGCAAGCGGGGCGGCCCGGCGCGGCAGCAGACGTTGCAGGCGGTGATCGAGTGGAGCTGGAGCCTGGCCACCGGGCCGGAGCAGATGGTGCTGCGGCGGCTGGCGGTCTTCGCTGACGGCTGCCCGCTCGCGGCGGCCGAGCAGGTCTGCGCCGGGCAGGGCGTGGACCGCGCGGACGTCGCCGTCCTGCTGGCCCGGCTGGTGGACCGGTCCCTGGTCGCCGTGTCCGCGAGCGCGGGGCAACCGCGCTACCGGCTGCTCGAATCCGTCGCCGCCTACGGCACGCAGCGGCTGCGCGAGCGCGGTGAGCTGGACCGGGTTCGGGACCTGCACTGCCAGTTCTGGACCGGCTTCGCCGAGCAGGCCCGGCCGCGGCTGCGCGGCGCGGACCAGCGGCTCTGGCTGGACCGGCTCGACGCCGATGCGGCCAACTTCCGCGCCGCGCTCGACACCGCGATCACCGGCCGCGCGGCGGGCCTGGCACTGCGCCTGGTGAACGCGCTGACCTGGTACTGGTTCCTCCGCGGCCGGCTCACCGAAGCGCGCAGGGCGCTGACAGCCGCGCTGGCCGTGCCGGACGGGCCGTCCGACGGGACCGCCCCGGCGGGTGGCCGGGCGTTCGCGGCCGCCTGGCAGACGGGAATCACGCTGCTCGCGGGCGGCGGCGACCCGGCCCAGTCCGCGGCCGTCGCGCTGGCCGGCTACCGCGGCGCCGGCGACGGGCCCGGGCAGGCCGAGGCTAGGTGGCTGCTCGGCTTCGCCACGTCCGACTTCGGCGACCCGTCGGCCAGCGCGGAACTGATTGATCAGGCACTGTCGGAGTTCGGCCGCCTCGGCGACCGGTGGGGCATCGCGGCGGCGCTGAGCACCCGGGCCAAGCTCGCCGCCATCCGCGGTGACCTCGCCGCGGTCAGCGCCAGCGCGGAGCAGAGCCTGGCCCTGTTCCGCGAGCTTGGTGACCGCTGGGGGCAGCTGCAGGCCACCGAATGGCTGGGCGCGCGATGCGAGGACACCGGCGACTTCGAGCAGGGGCGCCGCCTGCATGCCGACGGGCTGCGCCTGGCCCAGGAGCTTGGCCTGTGGCCGCAGGCGGCGGACCGGCTGTGCTGGCTCGGCCGGATCGCGATGCTGACCGGCGACCATGCGGGCGCGCGAGAGCTGCTTGACCGCGCCATCGAGCTGGCGGCCGGGCAGAGCTACCAGCCGGGGAAGAACTTCGCCGAGATCAGCATGGGCGCGCTGGAGCGCAGGGAAGGCCGGCTGGACAGCGCCGAAGCCCGGCTGCGCGAGGCGCTGCGCTGGTACCGCGAGATGGGCTACCCGGCAGACACCGGCTCAGCCATGGTGCTGGCCGAACTGGGCTTCGCCGCCGAGCAGCGCGCAGACCCGCGAGCCGCCGAGGACCTGCACGCCGGCGGCCTCGAAACCGCACGCAGGCTGGGCGATCCGCGGGCCATCGCCACCGCGCTGGAGGGCCTGGCCGGCGCGCGTGTCATCGCCGGAGCGGCCGAGCAGGCCGCCATGCTGCTCGGGACCGCCACCGCGGCCAGGCAGTCCGCGGGTGTCCCCCGGTCCCCGGCCGAGCAGGCCGACGTGGACCGGATCAGCGCCGCGACCAGGGCCGCGCTGGGCGAGCAGCGGTTCGCCGCGCAGTTCGACCGCGGCACCCTGATGCCGCCGGAGCAGGCGAGCCGGCAATTGGCTGAACGCTAACGATCAGGGCGCGCCCGCCGCCCCCCGGCGAGCTCGCTGCCAGCCCGCGGCCCTCCCGCCGTCGCCATGACGGCCCGCCGGCGGCTGGCGGGCGCTACCGGCTTCGCTGCCCCCATGCCTGGTCCAGCGCCGCGGTGAACGCGGCGGCCGGCTGAGCGCCGGACACCCCGTAGCGGCCATCCAGCACGAAGAACGGCACACCGCTGATGCCCAGTTCCGTGGCCTGCTGCTCGTCGGCCCGTACCTCGCCGTCGTAGCCTCCGCCGCGGAGCACCCGTTCCGCCTCGGCCCGGTCCAGGCCCACGGCGGCCCCCAGCCCGGCCAGGTCCGCCGTCTCGAAGATGCCCCGGCCCGCGCCGAAATAGGCCTCATACAGCCGCTGCAGCACCTCAGCCTGGCGCCCGCGGTCGCGGCCGAACGCGACCAGCCGGTGCGCGTCGAAGGTGTTGCCCATGACCCTGCTGCCGTCCATCACCAGGCCGACCGTCGCGGCCCGGGCCGCGACGCGGCGCTCGGCGTCCCGCGCCTGCGCGGCGGTCAGGCCGTACCTGGCCGACAGAAGTTCGGGCACCGGCGTGCTGGTTGCCGGCGGGAACGACGGGTCCAGCTCGAACGCGCGGTAGACCACCCCGACGCTGTCGCGGTGCGCGAACTCACCCAGCCCGAGTTCGAACTCGCGCTTGCCGATGTAACACCACGGGCAGACAATGTCGGCCCAGATATCCACGCGCATGCCACGCCCAACCAGGCTGGCCCGGCCACGATTCCCGGTGCCGGGCAGGACATCCGGGCCGCAGCCTCGCCGCGGGCGCGCTCAGGCCGGGCGGCACCCTGGTAGCCGTGCACTGGCAGCATCCGATGCCGTGGTACCCGCAGACCGGCGAGGAAGTGCACCTGGCACTGCGCAGCCAGCAGGGCCTGTCCCGGCTGGCGGGCTACGCGGACGCCGACTTCCTGGCCGAGATCTACCTGCGGGCAGAGGAGTCACCCCGGTCCGTGGCGCAGGCGGAGGGCCTGGCCTGAGCCAGGCGCCGGCCGGCCAGGTACCAGCCGTATGACAACCCCTAGTTGACATGTCAACTAGGGGTTGTCATACTCAGCTCATGACCAAGACAACGGATCTGTCAGAGCACCAGGACGCCTTCCGCCGCCTGAGCGAAGCCCGAGATAAAGCGATCATGCATACCCGGCTGGCCCGGCAATTCCACGCCGAGCGCCGTGACATCCTGCGCGACCTGATCGGTAAGGGCCTGTCCCAGGCCGAGATCGCGCGCGAACTCGGTGTCACCAGGCAGGCCATCCAGAAGATGCTGGCCTAGGCGCGCTGCCAAATGCCAGGGCCGGGCCAGCGGTTACGCCCTGACAGCGCGCCAACAGCACGGTGAGATCGCCGCGTGCTTCAATCACCGGCTTCAGGCAGGCGACACAGGAGACACCGATGCGCAGCAGGATTCACCACGCGGCCGGACGGCACGCCAGGGGCAGGCTCACCGGCCGGCCAGCCAGCCGCCGCGCCTTCACCCTACTGACCCTCGGCGCCGCTGCCGCGGCGGTCGCCGCGGCAGTCGCCGGGGCGGGCGCCATGCCCGCGGTTTCCCTCCGGGCGGCCAATACCGCGGCGGCCGCGGCGGCTGGCGCGCCGCTCGACAAGGTCCTGTCCCGGCCCGGCGGGCTGTACGACAGCGTGACCGGGATGGCCTTCACGCCCAGGGGAACCAACTTCGTCCGGCTCGCCAAGGCCCCCGATGGCTCTGTCTATCACTCGGCCTTCGAGCCCGGGCAGTACAGCCAGGCCTTCGTTCAGGCCACCCTCGACAACATGAAGTCCTCCAGCGGCTACAACACCGTCCGGGTCTTTATCGACCCCGGCGAGTTCACCAGCCCCTCGCATGGCATCTCGACGTCGGTGTCCAGCACGACCCCCGTCAACGCGGCCTACATCGCCAACGTCGCTGACCTCATCCGCCGTGCCGCGGCCGATGGCATCTACACCATCCCGGTGCTCTCGGATATCCCCGCGAACACGTACTACTACAACATCGCGGGCAACCCGGCCGGGAACATCCAGGGCAACAACGTGGTCTACCTCGACCCCCGCTACGTCGCCGCCAAAGAGGAATACCTGCGGCAGTTCGTCACCGCACTCGCCGGGCTGCTGGGCAGCCAGGCAGCCGACAGCGACGTCCTGGCGTACGAGTCGGACAACGAGGTGTTCTTCGACGCCAGCCAGCCGCCGTTCAGCACCATGTCCGGCAAGCTCACCTCGCTCGACGGCCTGACTTACGACATGTCGCAGCCCGCGCAGCGGCAGCAGGCCGCCGACGCGAACCTGGTCGCCTACTCCATTGACATGAAGCACGCGCTGGTGCAGGCCGACCCGGGCGCCCTGCTGATGATGGGCTTCTTCACCAACAAGGCCGTCGGCAAGCCGGGCTTCAACGGATTCACCACGTTCTGCTCGGCGAACTGCAAGCCGGGCACGGACTACCGGGTCCCGGGCCGGGCCGCGTCGGTATCGATCTACGGCGCCGCCGACATCCTCGACATCCACGTGTACCCGACCAGCAGCAGCTACAGCCTGACCACCGACCTGAACAGCATCGAGTACGGCCGCTTCACCAAGCCCTACATCATCGGCGAGTTCGGCGCGATCAAGTCCGTCTACGGCGGCAACATCGTCACGGCCGCCAGCGCCATGAAGAACCTGCAGGTAGCGTCCTGCACCCTGCACGCGAAGGGCTGGCTGTTCTGGACCTGGGACACCGACACCACCACATCGCTGGCCAGCCAGAGCCTTTACTACTCCCTGGCCGACAGCCGCGGCGCCATCAATGGCCTGCTGGCGCCGGCGGCCAGGGCTAATCCCTGCTCCTGACACGCCGCGAGGGCGGCATTGTTCGAAAAACGTAGAAATGACCCCAGACCACCCCCCGGGGGCAGCATCTTTTGAGGGGCGTAACAACTTGCCAGCCTGAACGGAGGTACCCGGCCGGGCAGCGATCGGATGCCCGCGGCGAACCCAGGGGCCCAGGAGAGCCATCGGGAGGGTGGCCCGAGGATGGAACAACTGAGCTTTCGGGTGCTCGGCCATGTCGAGGTCATGCGCGGCGGGAAGCCGGTCGCGCTGAGCGGGCGGTATTCGGTGAACCTGCTGGCTGGCCTGCTGCTGTCGGCGAACCAGCCAGTCGGCTATGACAGGCTGGCCGCGATCGTGTGGGGAGACAGCCTGCCGGCCTCGCCGGCCGGGGCGCTGCAGAGCCTGATGTCACGCCTGCGCCGCGGGCTGGGCGGGGACACCATCCAGACTCTCAGCACCGGCTACCGGGTGTCGGTGGCCGGCGACGCGCTCGACCTGCTGCGGTTCGAGCAGCTCATCGCCGTGGCCCAGGCGGCCCTGGCCGGGGACTCGCCGGACCGCGCGCTGGCGGCCATCGACCAGGCCCTCGACCTGTGGAACCTGCCGGTACTGGCGAACGTGCAGTCCGACATCCTGCTGCGTGACGGCGTCAGCTTCCTGACCGAGCGCTATCTGAGTGCCCAGGAGAAGCGCGCCGAACTGCGGCTCAAGCTCGGCCACTACCGGGCGATGATCGCCGAACTGAAGGGCCTGGTGTCAGCGCACCCGTTCCGTGAGGTCCTGGTCGGCCTGCTGATGCTCGCGCTGTACCGCAGTCACCGGCAGGCCGAAGCCCTGGTCGCCTACCGCGGCCTGCAGCAGTCGCTACGGGAGGGCCTGGGCCTCGACCCCAGCCAGCCCCTGCAACGGCTGCACCTGAGCATCCTCCAGCGCGACGCCAGCCTCGACGACCCGGACGCGGCCAGCGCGCTCACGGCGGCCGACGGTGTCACCGCGGCGCCAGGGCCGGCCAGCCGGGTACCACGTCAGCTACCGCCCGACATCGGCGACTTCACCGGCCGCGTTACGGAACTGGCCCGGATCCTGCGGGCTGCCGGTGACGCCGCGGGGCCGCGGGCCGTCGTACTGGCCGGCCCGGGCGGGATCGGCAAGACGGCCCTGGCGGTCCGCGCGGGTCATCAGCTCGCGGCGGCGTGCGCCGACGGCCAGGTCTACCTCGACGCGCAGGCCGGCGGGACGGCCACCGATCCGGCGGACCTGATCGCGAGGATCATCGCCGCGTTCGGGGTCAGTGAGCGGCTGATACCCGGCGGCCTGCCAGAGCGGGCCAGCATGTACCGGTCCCTGGTCGCGGACAAGCGCTTCCTGCTGATCCTGGACAACGTGCGCGGCGAAGCCCAGATCCGGGATCTGCTGCCCGCCGGGCCTGGCTGCGCGGTGATCGTGACAGCCCGGCCGCGGCTGGCCGGGCTGCCAGGAGCGCAGCTGATCGAGCTGGGCGACCTGGACGACGCCAGCGCGGCCGGCCTGCTCGGCAACATCATCTCCGCGGCGCGGGTCAGCAGGGAACCCCGGTCGGCGGCGGAGCTCATCCGGCTGTGCGGCGGGCTGCCGCTGGCGCTGCGGATCGCCGGCGCCCGGCTGGCCGCCAAGCCGCACTGGCAGCTGGCCACCCTCGTGCAGCGGCTGGCCGACGAGCGGCTCTGCCTCGACGAGCTCACCTACGGCGACCTGGACGTCCGGGCGACCATCTCGGCCAGCTACGCGCGCGTGTCACCAGGGGCCCAGGCGATGCTGCGCAAGCTGGCCATGGTGGAGGCGCCCGACATCCCGTTGCGGGCCAGCAGGGCGCTGCTGGACACCAGCCCGGCCGACGCCGAGGAGTTGTGCGAGCGGCTGGTGGACGCGCAGCTCCTCGATGCCAGCGCCGGTTCAGCGGGGCCGCACTACCTGGTGCCGGAGCTGGTGCGCGTCTACGCCCGTGAGCAGGCAGCCCGGCACGACGCCGCGGCGCGCCGCACGGCCGGGCACTGTGTTTCCCGCTGCTAGCCGGTTTCCCGCTGCTAGCCGGCCTCAGGCAGGCGGCCGGCGAACAGCGCGACCAGGTCGCTGCCCCGGCCGGTCCTGGAGACCCAGACCTCACGGCCGCGACGTTCCCGGCTGACCAGGCCGGCCGCGGCGAGCCGCTCGCAGTGATAGGTGAGGGCGCTGGGCACCACGTAGGCGCGCCTGGCGAGGTCCGACATGGTCACCGGATGGCCCACGGCCAGCAGGACCTGGGCGCGCACCGGGCCCAGCACCGACCCGAGCAGCGCGTCCGCGGGCTGCCCGGGACCGTCCGGGCGCCGTGCCTGGTGCACCGCGTGCAGCGGGTAGCCGATCCACACCACGTCCGGGCGTTCCAGGTTGCAGATCAGCGCCTGCCGGCCCGACAGCATCGGGACGAGCACCAGCGGCCGCCCGTCCAGGCCGACCCGGATGGGCTCCGGGTCGCGGATCCTGAGCACCTGGTCGTCGAACCGGCTGGCCGGGTGCAGCCGGTCCAGGATCAGGTCGAGACCGCCCCGCATGACAGCCGTGCCCACCCGTGCGACCTCGCGTTCGAGCTGGGGCTGCGCCTGCGCCCACAGCGGCCCGACGGCATGCCACGCCTCGCCGATCGCGCTGGCGTACGCATCCAGCCAGGCCCGCGGCCGCCGCAGCACCGCCTGCCAGTGCTGCGGCGGCCGCTGGCCGAACACCGAGTGCAGGTCACCGAGCAGCTCGTCCTCGGAGACGGCGCGCAGCCACTCCAGCTGGTCACGGACCGGGATCTCGCGCAGCGGGTTCAGCGGGGTGATGCAGTCGGGGGCAACCGAGTAACGCGGGATGGTGATCGGCCAGATCGCGCCGGCTCCGCGCGGCGACAGTGAGCTGAGAATGCGGTCACGCCAGTCCTGCGGCGCCGCGCGCCGCCGCCCGAGCGCATCGGTGACCAGGGCCAGCACCGACACGTAGGGGTCGAGCGCGACCCGGATCATGCCGGCACCGTCAACCTGAAGCTCGGTCGGCTGCCCGGCCCCGGGCGGCGCGGCGGCCGGGCGCTGCATCCCCACAATCGTCTCCCACGGCCAAGCGGGCGCGGCCGGTCAGGTACCCGTCAGGGACCACGTCCCGCGATGACCACCTTGAGCCTAATCAACAATCCCCGCCCGCCGCCCGCAGCTTTCCCGGCGCCGGCCGTTCAGCGCTCGTCAGCCAGCCCGGCCTGGTCCAGAAAGGTATCGAGCAACCGGTTGACCGCGGCAGGCTGCTCCATGCTGGTCATGTGACCAGCGCCGCTGACGACGTGGTACCGGGCACCGGGGATGCGCCGCGCGATGTCGTAGCACACCACCTGCCAGTGCGCGGACAGGTGCCGCACCTGCGCCTCCCACATCCGCCTGTCCAGCCCGAACCCGTGCACGAACACCACGGCCGGGCCGGTCCCGGTCACCTGGTAGGCCAGCCGGGCGCCTGGCAGCGCCAGCACCCCGGCGGTCTGGGTCACTGTGCTCGTCATCAACGTGCCTCCCGCGACGCGGGCGGGGCGCCCGGTGTCCCCGCATGCCCGCATCCTGGCCCGCGGCCCGCTGCCGCCGCATCGGTACCGGGCCCCGGCCTGCCCCGGGCCGGCTACCCAGCTAACCGCGCCGCGCTACCCAGCTAGCCCGGCTGCCCGTCGAGCCCGGCGGCGTAGCCGGCCAGCTGGGAGCGGCGCAGGCCGGTCTTGGCCAGCAGGCTGGCCACGTGCTTCTCGACGGTGCGCGGCGACAGGAACATCGCCTCGGCGATCTCCCTGTTACCCAGGCCCCGGGCGGCCAGCCGCAGCACGTCGGCCTCGCGCTCGGTCACCCCCAGCGCGCGAAGCCGGCCCGGCAGGCCCGCGCCGCCTGGCCGCCGCCGCGGCACCGGCGCGCCGGCCTGGCGCAGCAGGGCGCGGCAGGCAGCGGCTATCCGGTTATCACCGCGGCCGGCGAAGTAGCCGGCGGCCTCCCGCAGCCAGCTGACCGGGTCGCCCCACCGGTCGGCGAGCCCGGCCTGCGCGCAGACCCGGCGGGCGTACTGCCGGTACCAGGCCACCAGCGGGCCCATCTGCTCGTCCGCGGCGGCGAACGCCGCCTCCGCCTGCCGGGGCCTGCCCTGCCGCCCGGCCAGGACCGCATCGGCGTATCCGAGCAGGGACCCGACCACCAGGTGCCTGGTACCGTGCGCGGACCGCACCCTGGCGCAGGCAGCGGCACCGTCGCGGTCCAGCACCGCGCCCAGCAGCGGCCACAGCCCGAGGAACGGCGGCGCGACGGCGGCCGGGGAGCTGAGCAGCAGCCCGGCGCCCGCCGTCATCTGGGTGTGCGCCTCGGCGAGGTCCTCAGCCAGCAGGCAGAAGGTGGCCCGGCAGTGTCCCGACGAGCTGCCCAGCACGTCCGGATCGTCGGGTGCGAGGGTGACCGCTTCGGCGATCCTGGCCTCCATCTCCTGCTCTTCGCCGCGGATCGCGTGCGCGGCCGCCTGGAGGATCAGCGCCATCGGCAGCGTGGCCAGGTGGAACCGGCGTGCGGCCTGCTCGCACCGCCGGGCGGCGTGCAGCGCGTCGGCGGCGCGGAACTGCTTGTCCAGCCCGGCGGCGATCTGGAGGTCAAGCGTCGCGGTCAGCGCCAGCGCCCCCCGGGCCACCGCGAGCTCGCGGGCCTGCTGCAGCCGGTCGACGCTCTCGGTCCGCAGCTGGTCGACGGTGCCGAGCTCATGCAGCGCCCGCAGCTGCCACAGGTGCAGCCCGTGCGCGCCCGCGATGGTCTCGGCCTGGGTGAACGCCTGCTCGGCCGCGTCGAGGTCGCGCTGCCGGGCGACCCGGCCGATCACCTCCAGCGCCTCGCAGGCCACCTCGGGCAGCCCGCCGGCCTCGGCGGCCGCCAGCGCGGCCCGCGCCAGCTCATCCGCCGCGCCCAGCTGGCCGCGGCCGGCCGCGATCTGCGCCGCGGACGCGTCTACCTGCGCGGGCTCGATGCCGTCGGAGGTGCGGGCGACCTCGATGCTCGCGGCCGCCTCGGCCCACCGGCCGCCGGCCACCGCTGCCCGGGCGATCCCCAGGTGCAGGGCCGGGTCAAGACCGCCGCCTGAGCCGCGGCGGCCCGCTAGCCGCGGCTGAGCCGTCGCTCCAGGCCATCGAGGATGGCATCGAGGCCGATCTCGAAGCTGCCTTCCGGCGGCTCGGAGGTTTCGGCCTGGCTGGTTTCGAGGCGGCTGCGCAGCCGCGGGTACTGCCCGGCGATCTGCTTGGCCCGCTGCAGGTTCTCGCGTACCAGCTGCGCGGCGTCCGGGCCCTCCCGGTCGATCTTGCGGGCTAGCGAGGCGGCCGCGGCGGGGCCGAGGGCGTTGCCGAGCACGTAGCAGAACACGATGGCCGCCGCCTGGTCGGCCTGAGCCGCGTTGAACCCGGCTGCCTCCAGGATCGCCAGGCCGTGATCGTCGTGCCGGGCCTTGCCGGGGCCGAACACCAGGAACGAGCCGAGCGCCTGGAGCAGCCACGGGTGCCGCGCGAGCATCGCCCGCAGGCCGGCCGCCATCTGCCTGATCGCCTCGCGCCAGCCTGTCGCCTCCCAGTCCGGCAGCGGGATCTCGTTCCACGCCTGGTCACCGGCCAGGGCGAGCAGGTTCTCCTTGCTCCCGACGTGCCAGTAGACGGCGGTGGCCGCCGACCCCAGCAACTGGCCGAGCGCGCGCATGTTCAGCCCCTCCAGGCCCTCGGCGTCGAGCAGGTCGCTCGCGGCCTGGACGATCTGTGCCCGGGTCAGGGTGTCACGCGCCACGGCCTAACCCTACTCGTACTTGAACATTGTCCAAGTATTTACTTGCACATTGTTCAAGTCGTCGGTAGCGTACCGGCTTGTACATAGTTCAAGTCGATGCCAGGAGGGTGCCCTATGTTGTCCGAGTTCGTCCGCGACATGGCCAGGGAGCTGCGCATTCCCGGCGTTGCCGTCGGGGTATGGGCAGACGGCCAGGAAGACTACGCCTGCGACGGTGTGACCAGCCTGGACAACCCGCTGCCGGTAGACCGGCACACGCTCTTCGAGGTTGGCTCGGTCACCAAGTCATTCACCGCTACCGCGCTGATGCGCCTGGTCGAGGGGAAGCAGGTCGAGCTGGACGCTCCGGTCCGGCGTTATGTTCCAGACCTGCGACTGCAGGACGAGGCGAGCGCGGCCGCGATAACCGTCGGTCAGCTGCTCAACCACAGCGCCGGGCTGGACTGGGCGCTGCTGGTCGACACCGGAGCGGGTGACGACGCCCTGGCCGCCTTTGTCGCGAGGCTGCCCGGGCTGAAGCTGATCGGCGCGCCCGGCGCCCGCGCCTCCTACAGCCAGGCCGGCTATAACCTGGCCGGCCGGGTCATCGAGGCGGTCACCGGGCTGACCTACGAGGACGCCATCACCAGCCTGCTGCTGCGGCCGCTCGGGCTGGCGGAGAGCTTCTACACCGACAGCGAGGTCATGACCCGCCGGTTCGCCGTCGGCCATAACCCCGGCGACGACGGGAAGCTCACTGTGGCGCGGCAGTGGCGGCGCTGGCGCAGCAACAACCCGGGCGGCGGGCTGGTGTCATCAGTCACCGACCAGCTGCGCTGGGCCCGGTTCCACCTGGGCGACGGGCGGGCCGAAGGCGGCCAGCCGATCCTGCCGGCCGGCCTGCTGCAGCAGATGCGGGAGCCGACGATCGCGCTGCACGGCAGCACCCTCGGCGACGCCCTTGGCATCTGCTGGTTCCTGCGCGTGGTCGACGGCGTGCGCACCGTCGGGCACGGCGGCTCGGCGCACGGCCAGTTCGCCGAGCTGCTCATGGTCCCTGAGCGGAACCTGGCGGTCGTCTCGGCCGCCAACGCCGGCCCCGACGGGATCCCCTTCAACCAGGCCGTCGTCCGCTGGGTGCTGGAACGCTACCTCGGGGTGACGGACCGGGATCCGCAGCCGCTGCCGCACGACCCGGCGCGGGCGAGGGAATACGCCGGCGCCTATGAAAACGGCGCGCTCCGGCTGGTCATCGCCGCCGATGACCACGGCATGACCCTGGCGGCCGGGATCAAGCCCGAGATCCGGGCGGCATCGGACACCGAGATGCCCCCGGACTACCCGCCCGCCGGGATCGGGCTGCTACCCGGAAATGGCGACGAGTACATCCTCACCGAAGGCGGCATGAAGGGCCAGCGCGGCTTCTTCACCCGCGACGACGCGGGCCTGGTCAACGGGCTCGAACTGGCCGGCCGGGGCGCGGCCAGGGTCCCCGCCCGGTGACCGGCTGCCCTGGCGCCGGGCGGTGTCCCGCCGCCCGGCGCCAGGTAGCCAGCTGACGCCGCGGCGGGACACGTGACGGCCCGCCGGGACACGGCGCTTGTCGCGCCGCGCCGCCCGGCGGGCCGTCAGTGGTCAGGGCCGGTTAACCGCCGAAACCGGGGTTCTTGACCTGGAAGGAAACGGACTGGGTCAGCACCTTGCCGGTGATCGTCACCTTGTACGTGCCGACGTGCAGCCCGGTTGTGTCGATGGTGGCCGTGACGCTGCCGTTACCGTCGGGGCCGCTCACCGTGAGCGGTTGCCCGCTGGCGGGAAGCCCGTGACCGGTGAGGGTAGCCGTCACGTTGTCCCAGGTCTGCCCTGGCACCGTCGACGTCGGGTCGGCGAACGGCGGGCCCGTCACCCCGAACTGCCCCGGCAGCGGCGGGAAGACGCCGAAGCCGTCTTCGATCGTCGTGCCGTTCGGGGAACGGCCAGGTACGAAGCCGCTCCCGGTGACGGTGACGGACTGGCCGCTGGCCACCTTGCCCGCGGATGCGCTGATGTTGCCCTGCAGCTGGTTCAGCGCGTCCTGCGCCTGCCGGCTCGGCTGGTCCGGCCCGTGCTGGCGGCCGACCTGCGCAGCCAGGGCGGGCACGAAGTCAGGCGCGAAGATGGTGCCCCAGCCCGAGGCGAGGTCGTAGCCGGTATCCGTCGCGAAGCCGGTGACGCCGAATGCGGTGTTGGTGAAGCCGGCCGGGACATCGACGATGCCCGCCGCCGTGCCGCGCGGCCCGATCGCCGCCAGTGCCGGGTTCACCGTGCCCAGGTCGGCACCGCGTACCTGCGTGGCCAGCGCCAGGATGCCCGCGAAGGTGGGCGACGCCTGCGAGGTGCCGTCATCGGCATCCATCGAGATGTCGGGGTAGGCACGGCCGGTGACGCCGTCCAGCGCCGGGATGCCCTGCTGCCACGACGGCTTGGCGTAGACGGTGGAGACGCCGGCGCCTTCGGCGTCGGAGTGGTTGTTCGGCGCGACCCACAGCGCGTCCGGCGCGGTCCGCCCGGTCGCGGTGGACAGGCCAGCGTTGGGGATGGTGCCGCCGACCGCGGTGACCCACGGGCTGTCGACCGGGTGACCGGCGGTGACGCCGATCGGCGGGGTGCACTGACCGGTGTCGCCGAGGACCGGCGGGTCGGTCGGGCCGCAGTCACCGGATGCGAACATCACCGGGATGTTGTTCGCGGCAGCGTCGAGGAAGGCGGGATCCAGCGAGTGGATGGCGGCCTGCTGGCTGGACCCGGGGTTGGTCGGGTCGTTGATGAACGAGTTCTCGCCGTCCCCCAGGCTGACCGAGATGATGTCGGCGAGGTGCTCGTCGGCGATCATCTTGATGGCCTGGGCTACCTCCGGCCAGCCCTGGACGCCGATGGTCTCGGGCACCGGCGGGTGGACGAAGATGATCTTCGCGAAGGGCGCCATCGAGTGGATCGCCTCCGCGTCGAGCCGGTCTTCGCCCGTGCTGCACTCAATCTGGCAGACCGCGTTCGGGTCGGCCGGCGCCGGGAGCGCCATGTCGGTGATGTCGGCGTCCGGCAGGCTCATCGCCGCGTCGTAGGACGCCATTGACTGCCCGAGGCCCGGGTCGGGGTTGGTGACCACGTACGCCACGGTCACGCCCGCGCCGTCGATCCCTTTCTTCCATAGGTCGTTGAGGCCGTAGTCGAGGATGTCCGCCGCGGCGGTCGGGTCGGGGAAACGCTGCCGGAGTGACTGACCGGCCGCGATCTTCGCCTCGATCGCGTTGAACGTCGCTGTCGTCGCCGCGATGCGTACCGCGGGTGGCGGGACGCCCGGGTCCTGGCCGGGCGGTGCCGCACCGCTTGCCAGCGCCGGGTTCGCGAGCAGCGGGCTGGCAAGGAGCACGCTGGCCACGCCAGCAATGAGTAGGGGTCTAGCGACCATGTGACAGCCTCCGAGAGAAGAGCGGCCTACCTGCGGCTTTTGCCATTGATCATCTGGTAAGCCACCAAATACGCTAAATGAACCCGCAGATCCCCTACAAGCCCCGGGGCCCCACTGGTTCGCCAAAACATGCCGATGAGAGTGATAACAGTGCGCACCGTGCGGGACCTGGTACAGCCGGTGTTCCCCGGCGGAGGCCCGCACGGGGCCCGCCACCGCCGATGACAGCGGCATGACAGCGCGCTGAGACAGCCGCCTGCTGTACTGACCCGGCTATCGCCTGGGCCGAGGGCGATGCCGCTGACCAGCTGACGGTTAGGAGCGATCACATGATGACTGTCCTGAGCTGCCTGTCATTCCGGAGAGCGCCGAGACGGGGGCCTAGCCGGCCAGGCAGACAGGTACTCCTCTCCCTCGCGGCCCTGATCATGGCGGCCAGCGGGCTCGTCTCCGCCGCGCCCTCAGCGAGCGCGCTGCCGACCGCCACCATCAGCCGCTCGATATTCCTGGCCGCTAGCTCAAACGGCTTCGCGAGCGTCCCCGGAGCGCCGAATGGCATGGTCGGCCGCCGCTCGATATTCCTCGCTGCGGGCAAGTACACCTGGGGTTACAACATCAGCAACCCCAGCCTCGGCGGCGACAGCAATGAACGCGTCATCACCCTGGCCCGGGCCACGTACCAGTGGGATTGCGGGATCCAGGGAACGGGGGCATCCTACCCCGCCATAAATTACCTGACCTTCTGCGAGCTATTCCCGGAGGTCCCCAACCCGAAGCCGGTCTTCATTCCGGCTCAGGCAAATATGGATGACCGCCTTGCGCTGCCAAGCGGAACATGGACCTGGCAGAGTTTCCTGATACCCGACTTCTGAGCCCCCGGCGGCAGCGGTTCTCACCGGCCCCCGACAGCCTCGGCGCGGCGGCCCGGCAGGCCGGCCAGGCCGCGTCGCTGCCGGCCCGTCTCATACAGCAGCACTGCCGCCGCGCCCGCCGCGTTGAGTGAGCTGGCCGCGCCCGTGATCGGGATGCGCGCGATCACGTCACAGTCCTGCCGCCAGGCCGCGCTGAGCCCGGTCGTCTCGTTCCCGATGACGAGCACGACCGGTCCCGTCAGCGCGACACCGGCGATGTCCGCATCGCCCTTCTCGTCGGTTCCGATGATCGTGGCGGCCGCGGCCCGGGCCCAGCCGGTCACGTCCGCGTGGCTGGCGGCCCGGACCACGGGGACGGCGAGCAGCGATCCGGTGGAGGCGCGGACCGACTTCGGGTCGTAAGGGTCGGCGGCATGCCCGGTCACGATCAGCCCGTCCGCGCCGAAGGCGTCGGCCGACCGGATCAGCGTGCCGATGTTGCCCGGGCTGGCGGGCCGGTCGAACGCCACGGCGAGCAGGTCCCGGCTGCGCGGGATGCGGGAGAGGTCGTCGGGCGGGATCGCGGCGACGGCAACCATCTCGGGTACGCCGCCGTCCTTCTCGCCGAGCTCCGCCAGCAGGTCCGGTGCCATGGCGACCCGGCGCGCCCCGGATGCCGCCAGCATGTCCCTGGCCCACCGCGACAACGGCCTGCTCGCGTCGTAGATCATCGCGCGGACCGGCCAGCCGTGCTCGACCGCGAGCGTGATGGGGCGGACGCCCTGGACGATGAACTCCCCCGCGCGCTGCCGCTTGACCCGGTTGGACAGCAGCGCCCGCCATTGCTGGAATGCCGCGTTCCGCGTCGTCACCCGCGGCACGGGCGGTTCTGCTGCCATGCCGACGAGCCTACGGCCACCAGTCAGGCCACCCGCTCAGCCAGGCTGGGTCAGGGGACTGGCGCCGGCAGGCCGGCCGTCAGCTCGCACTCACTGCGCTCCAGCTGGACGCGGACGGTAGCGCAGTCGGGGCCGTGGCCGGTGCGAGCGCCGGGCCAGTGGCTGGCGATCATCGCCAGCACCCGGCGGTTGCCGTGCTGGACCTCCATGGTTACCGAGTTCACGCCGCGCGCCTGGGCAGCGCTGATCAGCGAGCGGGTGAGCGCGGCGCCGACCCCGTGCCCCTGCCAGGCATCGGCGACGACCACGCCGATCTCGGTCGTCGGGAATCCGCCGTCGCCCGCCCCGTCCACCGCTATGGCGTGCCCGACGATGGTCCCCCCGCACCTGGCGACCAGCGCGTGGACGCCGCACCGGGCAGCCCCGTCAGCGCCGGCGCCTCCGGACAGGTAGCGAAGCATGGCAGCCGTCGGCGTGACAGCGGCGAAGAACCTCCGGTAGCGGGTGCGGACCGAGAGCCCGGCGAAGAACTCGCGGAGCGCGGCCAGGTCCCCGGGGTCGGCCGGGTCCGCTGGCCGGACCGTCACCGGGACAGCCTGAGTTCGGTCCACAGACCCAGAGTCCCGCCTGATTGCTGAGTCTGTCAAATAGATTTAGCATGGGCGGGTGGGACGATCACCGATGCTGGACTACGACGCCGCCAACTGCGCGATCGGCGCGGCCGTGGCGGTCATCGGCGAGCGGCCGACCTTCCTGGTGCTGCGCGAGGCGTTCACCGGCGTGCGCCGCTTCGATGACATGCAGCGCCGCACCGGGATGCCCCGGCAGGTGCTCGCCACCCGGCTGGCCCGCCTGGTCAGCGAGGGACTACTGCGCAAGGTCCCGTACCGGGCGAGCGGCCAGCGCACCCGGCACGAGTACCGGCTCACCGAGAAGGGCCTGGACCTCTATCCCGTGCTGGTGGCGCTGATGCACTGGGGGGACCAGCACGCGGCGGACCCGGCCGGGCCGCAGATCCTGCTCCGGCACCGGGACTGCGGCGAGGCGGTGCGACTGCAGCTGACCTGCCGCGCCGGGCACGCGCTGGAGTCAGCCCGCGAAGTGAACCCGGTACCAGGCCCGGGCGCCCGCAAGATCGCCTGACAGCACGCCACCGCGAGGAGCCGACAGGCCACGGCCGGAACGCGATCCGGTGCCGGCTCGGGTCAGACGGCCGATCGTGCCGCCGGGGCCTGCGATGGCGGCTGCCGAGCAGGCAGGCCGTCGGCCGGCATCCGGAAGTGGTGGCCAGCCACGCAGTGCAGCACGATGTGATCGACCGGGCCGTCCGTGCTCGGCAGGCAGAAGCGCCCGGTGATCTCGGCCGGAACGCCGCAGTCAGGGCACGATACGAACGTCTGCATGGGTTACCTCCTGCTGCGTGCTGCCAGACGAAGCGCGGTGGTCACCGCGCTGACGGGGGCGGAACCGGTACCAGGGCGGCGCGGGCGCGCGGTTGGGCGCGGCGATGGCAGCCACCGCCGCTACCGCCTGGTCGACCTCGTCCGGGGTGTTGTACAGGTAGAAGCTCAGGCGGCAGCTGGCCGGCGGGCTGAGCCCGAGCGCGTGATGGGCGAGCGTCGCGCAGTGACAGCCCGCGCGTGCCTCCACCCCGGCCCGGTCCAGGGCCTCGGCCACGCTGACGGGATCGCGGCCGGCCAGGTTGAACGCGACCAGGGACGTGCGCCGCGCCGCGTCACGTGGGCCGTAGATCGTGATCCCGCCGATGCCGCTTAGCCCGTTCAGCGCCCTGCCCGTCAGCTGCTGATTCCAGCAGGAGATGCGGTCCATCGCGGCGCGAACGGCGGCGGGCACAAGCGGCCTGGCGGTCCGGTAATAGGCCGGCCTGTCCGGGGTCAGCGCCAGGTCCAGCAGGAGGCGCAGGGCCTGCGCGGAGACGATCGCGCCGAGGATGTTGGGCGTGCCGGCCGCGTACTTCCATGGCAGCGCGTTGTACTCGACCTGCCACGGGAACACCCGGCCCTCGGCGATCATGTCGCCGCCGTACAGGAACGGCAGCGAGGCCGCCAGCAGGTGCTCCCTGGCGTACAGCACGCCGATCCCGAACGGCGCCAGCATCTTGTGGAAGGAGAACGCCAGGTAGTCGACGCCCAGGGCCTGCACGTCGACGAACGACCCGGGAACCAGCTGGGCGGCGTCGACCAGCAGGTAGGAGCGCCGCTCACCGCTGGGCTGCGGGTAGCCGCTCGCGTCCGCCAGCGCCCGCACGGCCGCCAGCGGGGTGCGGGAGCCCAGGAAGTTCGACGCGCCGGTGCAGCACACCAGCTTGGTGCGGGCGTCGATCAGCGATGCGAGGTGGTCCAGGTCCAGCTCGCCGGTGACGGGATCGAACCGCGCCAGCCGGTATTCCGCCCGCCGCCCCAGCCGGGGCAGGATCTCCCGGCAGAGCGCATACCAGGGGACGTAGTTGGAGTTGTGCTCCATCAGCGTCGTGACGACGTTGTCGCCGTCGCGGAACTCGGTGAGCAGCGAGTACATCACCGCGTTGATCGCCTCCGTGGTGTTCCGGTACAGCGCGATGCAGGCCGGGCCCGGCGCGCCGAGGAACTGGGCGATCGTCTGGTAGGACTCCTCGAACTGCGCGGTCATCGCCTTGGAGGCGGCGGACTGGCCGCGGTGGACGTTCTCGTAGCCGGGCGCGAGCGACTGGTAGAGCTCCAGCAGCTCGCGTGGCGGCTGGGTGCTGGCCGCGTTGTTCGTGACGATCCGGCCGAGCCGCGGGAACGTGAAGTGCCCGCGGATCGCGCGGACGTCCACCGGGCCAGGGCCCGCCGTGATCGCTCGCCCGGGCCCCCGGCGGGGCCCGCCGGGGGCGGCCGCGGTGATCACGCCGGCTCCTTGCGCTTCCAGGCGCCGATCAGCAGCGGCCACAGCATCGGGCGGTCGGGGAAGCGGGTGGCGTCGCGGTCCATGGAGGCCAGCGTGGCGGCGGCGGCCTGCTCGGTCGTGACGCCATGCGCCAGGGCCGTCGGCAGCACGCTGCGGAAGGCGCCCTCCAGGCCAGCGCGGCCGGTGACCAGCGGATCGAGGTGCCCGGCCACGTCGGTGCCGTCCGGAGTCCCGATGCCTGCCTGCGCGAACAGCTGCGGGAGCCGGGCTCCGGCGGACACGTCCGCGCCCGCCGCGCCGAACGCGCCGGTCAGTACCCGCAGCACCTCGCCGGCCCAGTCCAGCTGGGGCAGGGTGCTGATGCTGCGCAGGTCGTAGTCCTGGATGAGCAGGTGCCCGCCAGGGGCGACCGCGTCCCACAGCCGGGCCAGCACGTCAGCGCGCTGCGGCAGATGGAAAAGCAGCAGCCGCGCGTACACGAGGTCGAACGGGGCGCCGGGAACCGGCTCGGCGGCGGTGAGGTCCCGGGCCAGGAAGGAGCAGTGCCGGTGGCCCGCCGCGTGCAGGGTCGCCTCCGCCAGCGCGCCGAGCGCGGAGTCGGCGTCGATGCCCAGCACGCGGCCGGCCGGGCCGACCCGCTCGGCCATCGCGCGCATCGTCTCGCCGGGCCCGCAGCCCGCGTCGAGGCAGCTGGCGCCCGGCCCGAGGCCGACCTGGTCCAGCAGCCGGCCGGTCGCCGCCTCCCACATCCGGGCCTGCGTCCGCAGCCGCTCGTACTCCTCCGGCGTGTGCCCGAGCGCGTAGACGGCCCGCGGCCGCTCAGCCTCGACGGTGCTCATCGGCAATGCCCCCTGTCTGCTCGCCGCAGGCCGATCCCGCCCTGCAGACAGCATCGGCGGAACGAAACCCGCTGTCGTTGGGCTAGCGCGCAGGGCGCTTCACAACGCGTGCAGACATCCGGGTACCGCGCCGCGGGCATCCCGCCGGGCCCGGCAGCGGCGATCATGGCCAGCCGCCGCGGGGAATCGCCCCGGTGCCGCTCAGCTGTTAATTCCTAGAGCAGTAGTCTAGATTATCTCTCTAGATCAGGGTTAGCTAGACTGGCCGCGTCAGCTCGACTCGACGAAAGGGATCAGGCCTGGCAGGCGATGACGGAACCAGCACGGATAACCGCGCCCGCGGCCCGGCGCCGCGGCCCGGGCAGCACCGAGAACGGGCAGCGCAGCCGCGACCGGATACTCAGCGCGGCACTGGAGCTGATCACCGAGTCCGGCATCGACCAGGTGCGGCTCGCCGAGATAGCCCGCCGGGCCAGCATGAGCTCCGGCCAGGTGATGTACTACTTCAGCAGCAAGGAGCACATCCTGCTGGAGACCCTGGCCTGGCAGGATCACCAGGACCTCAGCCGGACCCGGGCCGCCCTGGCCAGGGTGACCGGCGCCTGGCGTCAGCTCGAACGGTACATCGGCCTGTACCTGCCCGCCGGCCCGCATGACCCGGCCTGGATCCTGTGGGTGGAGGCATGGGCCCGCGCGCCCCACAACCGCCAGGTGAGCCAGTTCCTGGAGGAGCTGCTGGCGCTGTGGCGCAACGAGCTTGCCGCCATCGTCACCCGCGGCGTCCAGGACGCGGAGTTCGCCTCCCCGGCCGGTATCGACGACTTCACCCTCCGCTTCGCCGCGATGCTCGACGGCCTGGCGATCCTCCGCCTCCGGCAGATGCACCAGCCATCCCGCAAGCGCCTGATCGAGCTGGCCATGGCCACTGCCCGCGCCGAGCTGTCACCGGCCAGCGCGGCGCGATAGGCCGCTCCCGCGGCGCCGGGCCCCGGTCCCGGAATCCGGGCGGGCCGGTCAGCGCAGGCCCGCGGACCGCAGGAAGGCGAGCTGGGCGAGGAAGTGCCGGGTGCCCCCGCCCTCGTGCCCGGCGAACTCGTAGACCGCGATGTCCTTGCGCCCGGCGTAGTGGTTGAACGCGGCGAACACGGTCGACGGCGGGGTGGTGGTGTCGGCGAGGCCGGCCGAGAACAAGGCGGGCGCGGTCGCGCGCTTGGCGTGGTTGACCACGTCGAGGTAGGCGAGGGTGCCGAACACCTGCCCGGTCCTGTCCGGGTAGACCCGGCAGTACTCGGCGAGCTCGGCGTACGGCCTGCTGTCGGTGATCTGCGCCGCCCGCCGCGGGTGGGCCAGGAACGGCACGTCCGGCAGCACGGCCGCGACGTCCCGCCCCAGGTGCGCCGCGGCGATGGCCAGGCCCCCGCCCTGGCTGGCGCCCGCGGTGACCACGGCCCGGCCGGATGCCGCCGGGTGCGCCCTGACGGCGTCCACGGCCAGCGCCGCGTCGATGAACAGCCGGGTGTAGTAGTGGCTGCCTGGCGCGGCGATGCCGCGGGTGAGGAAGCCGGGCGTGCTCGGCGCGCCGTCGCCGCCGGGGTCGGGGGTGTCCGCGCCGAGGTATCCGCCGCCCTGGCCCCTGCAGTCCATGATCAGGTGCGGGTGGCCCGCGCAGCTCCAGGTCAGCCAGTCGAGCGGGTCGCCGCGCCCGCCGCCGTAGCCCGCGAACTGCACGATGACGGCGGCCGGCCCGGTGCTCTGGTACGGGTCCAGCAGCCAGGCCTTGACCGGGTCACCGCCGTGGCCAGCGAAGGTGACGTCGTAGACCGCGGCGTGCCGGAGCGGGCTGCGGGCGCTGGCGAACGACGGCTCGCCGCGGTGCGCGCGCGCGGCGCTGAGCTCACCGGCCCAGAACCGGCCGAAGTCGGCGGGCTCGGCGACCTCGGGCCGGTACTCGCGCAGTTCATCGAGCGGGAGGTCAGCGAGCATCGGGTGCGCGTCAGCCCCGGATCGAGCCGGACAGCCCGGACAGGCCGCTGACGATCCGCCGCTGGGCCAGCACGAAGAACGCGAGCGCGGGCAGCGTCGACAGCCCGGTGAACGCGAAAACGCTGGCGGTGTCCTGGGAGTACGTGGACTGGAAGGTGGCCACCCCGAGCGGCAGCGTGAAGTTCGACGGGGTGGTGAAGACCAGGAGCGGCAGCAGGTAGTTGTTCCAGCTCGTGACGAACGCCAGGATCGCGGCGGTCATCAGCGCCGGGCGGGACAGCGGGATGAGGACCCGCAGGAAGAACGTGAACCTGGAGGCGCCGTCGACGACGGCCGCGTCCTCGAGTTCGCCGGGGATCGCCCGCATGAACGGCCGCAGGATGATGATCGTGAACGGCAGCGAGAACGCCGCCTCGGGCAACGCCACGCCGAGCCAGTTGTCGAGCAGGTTGATCTGCTTGTCCAGCAGGTACACCGGCAGCGACGCCACGTTGGGCGGGAACAGCAGCCCGACCGCGAAGAGCAGGTACCAGGCCTCCCGCCCGGGGAACTGGTACCGGGCCAGCGCGAACGACGCCATCGCCCCCAGCCCGACCGCGAGCACGGTCACCACGATCGCGATCAGCGCGCTGTTGCCGAGGTTCTGCCAGAAGGAGGCGGAGGTCAGGATCCCCTCGTAGTTGCGCCACACCCAGGGGTGCGGCAGGCCGGTGGGCGAGACATTGAGCTGCGCGGTCGTCCGGAACCCGCCGATGATCACGTAGAGGATCGGAACCAGCGTGATCGCGACGATGACCAGCGCCACCAGGTAGCTGAGCGGGAGCGCGGGCCCGGCCCTGCGCTGCCGGGCCGGCCTGGCAGGCCGCTGGCGCGCCCCGAGTACCGCTGACACTCCCCGTCACCTCACTGCCCGGGTCAGCGCGCCCGCTGTGTCACGGCGCAGCGCGAACCGCTGATAGAAGAACGCGAACACGAAGCTGATGACGAACAGGATGACCGCCACGGCGCTGCCGTAGCCGAACTCCAGGCTGTGGAACCCGTAAAAGATCATGTAGCTCACCATCGTGCTGGATGCGTTGGCCGGGCCGCCCAGTGTCATGATCCACACGAGATCGAACACCTGCAGTGAGCCGATCATCGACAGGAAGATCCAGATCCTGATCGTCGGGCCGAGCAGCGGCAGGGTGATGTGCCGCGTCGTCGCCCAGCCCGATGCGCCGTCGATCGCCGCCGCTTCCCGCAGCTCAGCCGGGATGCCCTGCAGGCCGGCCAGCAGCAAGATGATCCCGAAGCCGATGAACTGCCAGGTGAGAACCACGAACATGGTGAACAGCACGATGGTCGGGTTGGCCAGCCAGTCCTGCACCAGGCCGCCCAGCCCGGCCGCCTTCATCAGCTGGTCCACCGACCCGCCCGGCTCCAGGAGCAGCAGCCACAGCACCGCGGTGGTCGCCTGGGAGACGACGTAGGGGGCGAACACCGCTATCCGCAGGAACGAGCCGCCGCGCATCCGCCGGTTCAGCAGCAACGCTATCGCGATGCTGATCGGCAGCTGGATGACGAGCGAGAGCACGCCGATGATCACGTTGTGCAGCAGGGACTGCCGGAACACCGGGTCGTCCAGCACCAGCCGGTAGTTGTGCAGGCCGGTGAAGTCGGACAGCGGGCCGTAGCCGCTCCAGTTGAACATCCCGTAGTAGGCGGCGACGCAGATCGGCAGCAGCACGAAGCCGGTGAACAGGATGAGCGCCGGGGCGAGCAGCACGACCAGCTCGATGAGCGTGCGGCCGGGCCGGCCGCGCCGCCTGGCCGCAGGCGCGGGAGCGGCGACGGCTGGCGTCGTTTGCGCAGCCGTCGCCGCTCCCCGGACTCCGGTCATTACTGCCGGGCCGCGGCCTGGTCTATGGCGGTCACGATCGACTGCGGCGTTCCCTTGCTGGCGAAGAGGTTGGCCACCGCGGAGTCGAGCGCGGTGCCGACGTTGGTCGGGTAAGCGAGGTCGAAGTACTCCTGGATGTAGGGCGTGTGCTTGCCCGCCTGGAGGATCTGCTGCTCAGCGGGCAGGGTGAGCGCCGATGACGCGGCCGGGTTGGCGGGCAGGCCGACGTTGGCGGTGCTCACCAGCAGCCGCTGCGACGGCGTACTCTCCAGGTAGGCCAGGAAGTCCGCGCAGGCCGGCTCGGGCGCGGACTTCGAGCAGGAGTTGCCGTCACCGCCGCCAAGCAGCACCTGGGAGTTGCCGGGCGCGCCCGGCACCGAGGGGAACGGGAACCAGCCGATCTCGGACAGGAACTTCTTGCCCGGCACCAGCGCCGCCATCACGCTGGGATCCCAGTCGCCCTGCAGCTCCATCGCCGCCTTGCCCGCGGCCACCATGCCGGCCGAGCTGCCGGCGCCGACCTGGGCTGGCGTGTTCAGGAAGGCCGGCTGGAATGGCTTGCTGGCCATGAACGCCTTCAGGTCGTTACCGGCCTTGAGGAAGCACGGGTAGTTGGCCGACACGGCCTTGACCGCGGTCTTCAGGGTGGTGACGGAGCACTCGCGAACCGCCAGGTAGTCCCAGTAGAACGCGTCGGGCCACTGATCCTTGCTGCCGACCGCGATCGGCGCGTCCCCGGCCGCCTTCAGCTTGGCGATGTCGGCCTCGAGCTCGGGCATCGTGGCCGGCGGGGTCTTGATCCCGGCCCTGGCGAAGACGTCCTTGCGGTACCAGAAGCCCACCGTGTGCTGGTCGTAGGGGACCCCGTACTGCCCGCCCTCGACCTGCCAGGCGCTCGCCAGCGACCCCAGCTCGCCGATCCAGCTGGAGTCATACGGCTTCAGGTCCGCCAGCTCGCCGGACTTGACCTGAGTCGCCATGAAGCCGCCACCCCGCTGAAAGAAGATGTCCGGCGCCTTGTTGCCCTGGAGGGCCACCTGGATTTTCGTATCGTATTGCTCGTTCTGGATCGGAACGTAGCTGAACGAGACGTTCGGGTGGCTGGCGTGGTAGCTCTTCATGAGCTTCTGGAAGACACCCAGCAGCGGATTCGCGTTGGCGTTACTCCACCAGGTGAGGGTGACCTTGCTGGTCGCTGAGCTGCTTCCGCTCGACGAGCCCGAGCTGCTGCACGCAGCGAGGGCGAGCGCCGCAGCTACCGCCGCGGCCACTGCGACGTATGTCCGGGTGCTGCGCATTGGTCATCTCCTGACGATGAACCGGGGTTGGAACGTAGCCTGGCCCGGTCAGCTGGCCCGCGGCTGTCCAGTCAGGTGCTGAGAGCTGTCGAAAGGTTCCGTAATATTTCGTAGTAGCGTTATCGTAGAAACCCTGTTCGTCGCGGTCAACCCCCTGTTCCTGACTCGCCGGAGATGCGGATTGCATTCCGATACCCGCGTCGACTACTTTCGACAGACAGGCCAGAAAGACGCCGCTGACGCGGCATCGTGAGGGGTGGTAGCGGCGTGCGGAGCACTGAGCCGGTCAGCGGCAGAGAGCCGCCGGAGGCCCCACCGAGGCGGCGGCCGACGCTCGCCGCCATCGCGGCTGAGGCTGGCGTCTCGCTGCCCACCGTGTCCAAGGTCGTCAACGGCCGGCCGGATGTGGCACCAGACACCCGGGCCCTGATCGAGCGGCTGCTCGGCGAGCGCCGGTACCAGCGGCCAGGCCAGCGGCGCGAGCGGCGGTCCGGGCTGATCGACCTCATCTTCAACGGGCTGGACAGCCCGTGGGCGGTGGAGATCCTGCGCGGCGTCGAGGACTGGTGCGCGCAGCACGCCATGGGCGCCACGGTCTCCGCCGTCCGGCACGGCAACGCCCGGCCCGCCAGCTGGACGAGCGCGCTGGCAAGCCACGACACCGACGGCGTGATCCTGGTGACCTCCGAGCTCACCATGCCCCAGCTGCGGCAGGTCAGGGATGAAGGCATCCCGCTGGTCGTGGTGGACCCCGTCAACCTGCCTGAAGCCGACCTTCCCAGCGTCGGCGCGACGAACTGGGCAGGCGGCCTGGCCGCTACCGAGCACCTGCTCAGCCGCGGCCATCGCCGGATCGGCGCGATCAGCGGGCCGGCCGACTACCTGTGCAGCCGCGCGCGCGTCGACGGATACCGCTCGGCACTCGAACGGGCCGGCGCGCCCTTTGACCCCGCGCTGGTGCGGCACGCCGACTTCCAGCACGAGGGGGGCTTCCTGCGCGGCGGGGAGCTGCTGGACCTGGCCGAGCGGCCGACGGCGATCTTCGCGGGCAGCGACCAGCAGGCGCTCGGGGTCTACGAGGCGGCCCGGCAGCGGGGCCTGCGGATCCCGCAGGACCTGTCCGTGGTCGGATTCGACGACCTGCCGGCCGCGCGCTGGGTCTCCCCGCCGCTGACGACGGTGCGGCAGCCGCTGGCCGAAATGGGCCGGGTGGCGGCCGAGATGCTGAGCAGCCTGATCGAGGGCGCGCCGGTGCGCAGCCAGCGGGTCGAGCTGTCGACCGAGCTCATCGTCCGGGAGTCGACCGCAGAATTGCCCGCGTCATGACCGGCGGCCGGCCCGGGCTTCCCCGGCAGCCCGCCGCCGCGATCGTGGCCGGCCGGGCCGACACCGTGGCGGCCCAGGAGATCGCCGCCGGGCCCGGGCAGGCGGCCGGCGAGGTCACCGCCGCGTGGCGTGATCCGGCGCGGCCGGCCGCCGAGCGGGTGGCCGACCTGCTGGGCCGGATGACGCTGGCGGAGAAGCTCGCGCAGATGTCGGGCATCTGGCTGAGCGAGCCGGGCGACAGCGAGGGCGTCGCGCCGTCCCCGGGCGAGCACAGCGCCGAGCTGCCGCCGTTCAGCGAGCTGATCCGGGACGGGCTCGGGCAGCTGACCCGGGTCTTCGGCACCCGCCCCGTGCGCCCGGCCGAGGGCGCGGCCATGCTGGCCGGCCTGCAGGCCCAGATCAGGCGCAGCAGCCGGTTCGGGATACCGGCCATCGCGCACGAGGAGTGCCTGACCGGCTTCGCGGCGTGGACGGCGACCGCGTTCCCCACCCCGCTCGCCTGGGGCGCCTCGTTCGATCCGGAGCTGGTGGGGCAGATGGCCGCCGCGATCGGGCGCAGCATGCGCGCGGCGGGGGTACACCAGGGCCTGGCGCCGGTGCTGGACGTGGCGCGCGATCCCCGGTGGGGCCGGGTAGAAGAGACCATGGGCGCCGACCCGTACCTGGCCGGGATGCTCGGCACGGCGTACGTGCGGGGTCTCCAGTCGGCGGGCGTGATCGCCACCCTCAAGCACTTCGCGGGCTACTCGGGCTCCCGCGCCGGGCGCAACATGGCGCCGGTGAGCGTGGGGCGGCGGGAATTCGCCGACGTCTTCCTGCCGCCGTTCGAGATGGCGATCCGGGAGGGCGGCGCGCGGGCGGTCATGCACTCCTACTGCGCCGTCGACGGCGTGCCGGCCGCGGCGGACCACGAGCTGCTGACCGGGGTGCTGCGCGGCGAGCTGGGGTTCGACGGCGTGGTCGTCTCCGACTACTACGGCGTCTCGTTCCTGCAGACGCTGCACGGCGTCGCGGGCTCGCGCGCCGAAGCGGCCGGGCTGGCGCTGGCGGCGGGGGTCGACGTCGAGCTGCCCAGCGTCCGCTGTTACCGGGAGCCGCTGGCCGGCGCCGTCAGGTCCGGGCTGGCGCGGCCCGAACTAGTCGACCGGGCGGCTGGCCGGGTGCTGCGGCAGAAAATCGAGCTGGGCCTGCTCGACCCCGGTGCGGAACCGGGGCCGGGCGGGGCCGCCGCGGCACCCGCCGACGGCAGCGGGACCGGCGCGACGATCGATCTCGACCCGCCGTCGCATCGCGCGCTGGCCCGGCAGCTCGCGGAGGAATCCATCGTCCTGCTGGCCAACGGCGCGGCGGCGCTACCGCTCGGCGCGGACCAGCGGCTCGCCGTGATCGGCCCGCTGGCCGCCGACCCGCTGGCCTACTTCGGCTGCTACACCTTCCCCAGGCACGTCGGCCACGCGCACCCGGGGACCAGCATCGGGGTGCCGGTCACGCCCGTGGTCGAGGCGCTGCGCGCGGAACTGCCCGGCAGCCGGATCGAGCACGCGCGCGGGTGCGATGTCCGCGGCGCCGACCGGTCCGGCTTCGCCGCCGCGATCGCCTGCGCGCGGGCCGCGGACACCGTCATCGCGGTGCTCGGCGACGAGGCCGGGCTGTTCGGCCGGGGCAGCTCGGGCGAGGGCTGCGACGCGGCCGACCTGCGGCTGCCCGGAATCCAGGCCGAGCTGCTCGGCGAGCTCATCAGGGCGGGCCGGCCGGTGGTGCTCGTGCTCATCACCGGGCGCCCGTACGCGATCGGGCCGGCCGCGAGCCAGCTGGCAGCCGTCGTGCAGGCGTTCTTCCCCGGCCAGGAAGGCGGCGGCGCCATCGCCGGCGTGCTGTCCGGCCGGGTCGTGCCGAGCGGCAAGCTGCCGATGGAAGTACCGCTGCTGGCCAGCACCGAGCAGGCGTCCTACCTCGGTGCCCCGCTCGCCGCGCGCAGCAACGTCAGCTCGGCCGACCCCACCCCGCTGTTCGCCTTCGGGCACGGGCTCTCCTACACCAGCTTCGACTACGCGGACCTGTCGGTCCGCGCCGCGACGGCCGGGCCGGGCGGGCAGCAGGCCGCGCCGGGCCTGGAGCGCGCCGCGGCGACCCGGATCGGGACCGACGGCGCCGCCGAGATCTCCTGCACCGTGCGCAACGCCGGCCGCCGGGCCGGCGCCGAGGTGGTGCAGCTCTACCTGCACGATCCGGTCGCGCAGGTCACCCGGCCAGCCCGTTACCTGGCCGGCTTCGCCCGGGTCGCGCTGGAGCCGGGCCAGGCCCGGCGGGTGACCTTCTGGCTGCACGCCGACCGGACCGCGTTCCACGGCCGGTCGGGCCGCAGGGTGGTCGAGGCCGGCCTGATCCAGGCCGCGATCGGCTCGTCGGCGGCGGACATCCGGCTGCAGGGCGAGATCGAGCTCACCGGGCCCGAACGCACGGCCGGCCCGGACCGGGTGCTCGTCACGCCGGTAACCATCACCGAACCTGGGGGCTGAGCCCATGACAGCGGACCCGTACCTGCCCTCGCCCGCCGACCGGTTCTCGTTCGGCATCTGGACCGTGGGATGGCAGGGGGCTGACGTCTTCGGCCCGGCGGTACGCCCGCCGATGGCCGCCGGCCGGGCTGTCCGCAAGCTCGCCGAGCTCGGCGCCTACGGCGTCAACTTCCACGACAACGACGTCTTCGACTTCGACGCGAGCGAGTCAGAGCGGGACAAGCGCATCGCTGAGTTCCGGCTCGCGCTCAGCCAGACCGGGCTGGTCGTGACGACAGCCACGACGAACCTCTTCAGCCACCCCATGTTCAAGGAAGGCGCGTTCACCGCCAACGACCGGGACGTCCGCCGGTTCGCCCTCGCCAAGGTGATCCGCAACCTCGACCTGGCCGCCGAGCTCGGGGCCGGCGTCTACGTGCTGTGGGGCGGGCGGGAAGGCGCCGAGTCGGGGGCCAGCAAGGATGTCCGGGCCGCGCTCGACCGGTACCGGGAGGCCATGGACGTCCTGTGCTGCTACGTCATCGACCGCGGGTACGGGCTGCGGTTCGCGATCGAGCCGAAGCCGAACGAGCCGCGCGGGGACATCCTGCTCCCCACGGCCGGGCACGCGCTGGCGTTCATCAACGAACTGGAGCATCCCGGGCTCGTCGGCATCAACCCGGAGGTGGGGCACGAGGAGATGGCCGGGCTCAACTACGCCCACGCCATCAGCCAGGCGCTGTGGCACGGCAAGCTGTTCCACATCGACCTCAACGGCCAGCACGGCCCCCGCTACGACCAGGACCTGCGTTTCGGGGCGGGCAACGCGCGCGGCGCGTTCTGGGTGGTGGACGCGCTGGAGGCCGGCGGGTACGACGGCCCCGTCCACTTCGACTACAAGCCGCCCAGGACCGAAGACGACGACGGGGTCTGGGCGTCGGCGGCTGCGTGCATGCGGAACTACCTGATCCTGCGGGCGAAGGTGGCGGCCTTCCGGGCCGACCCGGAGGTGCGCGCGGCGCTGCGGGCCGCGCGGGTGCCCAGCCTCGCCGTGCCGACGCTGGCCGACGGCGAGACCTGGCGCGACCTGGCCGGATTCACCGCGGACACCGCCGCGCTGGCCGGGCGGGGCATGGCCTTCGAACGGCTCGACCAGCTCGCACTCGAGCACCTGTACGGCGTTCGCTGACCGCCTCGGCTAGGGGTGCCGCGCGGGGGTCCGTTCCGGGGCGCCGAAGGCGGCCAGCCGGAGATCCTGCTGCAGGGCGAAGAAGGCCGGCTTCGGCTGGAGGTTCACGTCGTACAGCGTGGCGTACCCCTCGCCGGTGAAGAATCCCGGAATCCAGGAGTCGGCGTCCCCGAAGCCCCAGACGGTGAACGAAATGCATTCCGGCACCGCCAGGACGGCCTGGAGCATCTGCGAGAACTCATACGGCTGCGCGAACGTCGCCAGCTGATCGGTGGGCACCTGGGTGCCGGGGCCGTCGACGAAGGTGCGCACGTCGGCCTCGGTGATGGCCACCTTCAGGCCCAGGCCGGCGAACCGCTGGAAGTTCTGGGTCATCTGGGTGGGGAACCCGAACTGGGTGTCGAGGTGTCCCTGGTCGCCGACCCCGTCGATCGGAACGCCCTGGTCCAGCATCTGCCGGAGCCAGTTGTAGGCCGCGTCGCTCTTGGCGTTCGTGCCGTCCTCGCCCGCGATGTTGTAGTCGTTGTAGAACAGCAGCGCGTGCGGGTCGGCCTGACGTGCCCAGCGGAAGGCGCGCGGGATGACGTCAGGACCGAGGCTGGAGATCCAGAAGTCGCCGGGGTTGATGGCGGACGGGTTGGCGTCGGTGAAGAACTCGTTCGCGACATCCCACTGCCAGATCTTGCCGCGGTAACGGCCCATCTCCGTGAAAATATGCTGTTCCAGCAGGTCCCACAGCTGGGACTTGGTGATGCTGCCGTTCTGGACACCGGTGGTCAGCCAGTCGGGCAGCTGGTTGTGCCACAGCAGCGTGTGCCCCCGCACCAGCTGGGCGTTCTGCTTCGCGAAGCTCACCAGGCGGTCCGCGCCTGACCAGTCGAACACGCCCCGCTGGGGCTCGACCACTCCCCACTTCATCTCGTTGCCCGGGGTGACGGCCGAGAACTGGCTCGCCAGCACGGCGGCGTACGCGGCGGTGTCCAGGTCGAACGGGATGACCGCCGTCCCGACGTGCAGGCCGATCTTCCCCGCCAGGCCGCGCAGCGTGCCGGGCTCCTGCTGGCCCGCCGCGGCGGACCGCGCCGCGCGGCTGGCCGTGCTCGCCGCGGCGGCAGCGGGCATCGCGACCAGCCCGGCCGCGCCAGCGCCTACCGCGAGGAAGTTACGCCGTCTCATGGGACTCCCCTGACCGCCGGAGCTACTCCGAACTAGTTTCAGAAATGTTTCGATTTATTGGGTAAGACGAGGCTAAAACGTGCCGCAGAACCTGTCAATAGCGTGCGGTTGCCTATCTGGAATCAGTCATAACTTAGACAAAAAGGACCGAAACATTTCGAAGGTTGCCAGTCCTGCGGGGCGGCCAGGGGACCGCTGCGCGAAACACGCGCCAGGCCGGCCCGATGACCGGTAGCCTGTCCGGTTCAGGCGGTTTGACCTGGACTTTTACAGCCTGGGCCGCGGACGGGTGACCGCGGCCCGGGACGGCAGGAGGGCGTCATGACAAGAGGGGACCTGCTGGCCGGGCTCGGCACGGTGCTGGTACTCGCGGGAATCGCGATCACGCTCCACGGTCTCGGCGCAATCGGCGGCAGTTCGCTTCGCGGCGCGACCTTGTGGGCGGTCGCCGGCCCGGTCATCGCGGTGGCCGGCCAGATCCTGGTTGCCACCGGATTCCGCAGCCGCTCTGCCGCATAGCGGCTCGTCATTCCGGCCAGTACTACGCTCCGTTTGCCGGGCATTCAGGCCCTCGATCATGTGCATTCTGGCGAGAGTTTCCGCTAATACGCTCCCAGCCATAGCTCATTCCGATTCTTACCAGGCCCTTACCAAATTCATACCATTACAGGCCGGCTGGTAAGGCCTAGATTTACTGATAACAGCCGCGTAGGGTCTTTTGCGTACAGTGCATCCGGCAAAAGGAGGGATAAACGTGAGCGCGATCGGCGGACAGCTGAACGCTGACCCAGCGGGCAACCTCGACGAAGAACTCGCGCAGCTGTCGGACATGGAAACGCTGGTGGCTGAGGTAGGCGGCCGCGTCTCCAACTCGACCTGCACGACCTTTGTCTGCAGTGGCCACCTGTGCTGTTTCTGATCGGGAACCCTGCGGCTTCTGATCGCGGATTCCGCAGCTTCTGACCGGGCGTCCGGCGGCCCGCGGCCGCCGGACCGCACCCTCAAGGGAGCCAGGTGACGAAGGCATCCGGCATAGACCTTGCCGTCGTCGGGCAGGCACTGACATTGGCCGAGCGCCTGCCCGCGCCCGGTCCCGCGCCCGGCGACCTGGCGCCGGTCGGCCTCTGGCGAGCCCAGGAGCCGTTCGCGCAGGAGCGCTGGTGGCAGGCCCGGCTCGCTGAGGACGGGATCGACGAGGACCAGCTCGCGGCGCTCGCCGCGGAGCCGTCCGAGGCCGCGGCCGCCCGGCTCGCCACCCCCGTGTGGGCAGCGGACCTGGCGGCGGCGCTGACGGCGGCAGCGGGGAGCGCGTCGCGGACAGCCCCCGATCCGGATCTGCCGTTCCTCGCCGTGGCCGATCCGCTGCTAGCGCAGGCCCGGGACCGGCTGGCAGCCAGGCTGGCCGGCCTGGCCGATCCGCGGCTGGACCCGCCGGTGCTGCTGGAGCAGTTGTACGGGCCGGTGCCGGAGCTGATCCACCGGATGGTGGAACGCGCCGCGATCGCCGAGCTACACCGTGAGCGCCGGGCTGGCCGGCTCGCCGGCGGCACACCGCGGGCCCGGTTCGCGGCGTTCGTGCGGGCGCTCGGGTCGGCCGCTGGCGCAGGCGCCTTCTTCGCCAGGTACCCGGTGCTTGGCCGGGAACTTGCCGTCGGCCTGCGGCTGTGGGAAGAAGCGTCCGCGGTGTTCGCCGGGCGGCTGAGCGCCGACCTGGACGCGATCAGGGACACCTTCAGCCCGGGCCGCGAACTGGGCACCGTGGTCGCGGTGCGCAGCGGGCTGGGCGACCGGCATCGCGGCTGGGCGACCGTCACGTCCGTGCGGTGGGCCAGTGGACTCCAGGTGGTCTACAAGCCGCGCCCCGTCGCAGCCGACGTCCATTTCCAGCAGCTGCTGGGATGGCTCAACGGCCGGGGGCTGCCGCTGAGCTTCCGCACCCTCACCTACCTCGCGCGCGACGGCTACGGGTGGGCGGAGTTCGTCCGCCCGCAACCCTGCGCTGCCGACGGCGAGCTGCATGACTTCTACCGGCGCCAGGGCGGCCTGCTCGCGTTGCTGCACGTGCTGCACGCGACCGACTTCCACGCGGAGAACCTCATCGCCGCGGGCGCCCAGCCGGTGCTGGTCGACCTGGAGTCACTGTTCGAGCCGGGCTTCCCGGTCACCGGCCCGGTGCTCACCTCGGCCGAGCGGGTGGTCGCGGACGCGACCCGCGGCTCAGTCCTCGGCGTGGGCCTGCTGCCGTCGCGGGTGTGGACGATCCACCCGGGGCGCGGCGCCGACCTGAGCGGGCTCGGGCAGGTGCCCGGCGTGCCGACGCCGCTCAACCTGCCGGTGATCGTCGACGCCGGCACCGACCAGATGCGGATCGTCTTCAAGCAGGCCGAGATGGCGGGCAACGACCATCGCCCGGTGCCGGCCGATGCCCCGCTGCGCTTGCTCGACTACGCGGCGGACCTGCTGACCGGGTTCACCGAGGTCTACCGGATCTGCCAGCACGAACGCGGCGAGCTGCTCGCCCCGGGCGGGCCGGTTCTCGCCTTCGCCGGCGACGAGGTCCGGATCGTGCTCCGCCCGACGATGTGGTACGGCGCGATGATGCTCGCCAGCATGCACCCCGACCTGCTGCGCGACGGCCTGGCCCGGGACCGGCACTTCGACCGGCTCTGGCGGATGGTGCCGCAGCGCGACGCCCTGGCAGGCTGCGTCCCGGCCGAACGCCGCGACCTGTGGCAGGCCGACGTGCCCGTATTCACCGCCCGCACCGACTCCGGCACTCTCCTCGACAGCTCCGGCGCGCCGGCAGCAGGGGTGACCCTGACCCCCGGCCTGCAGCGGGTCCGCGACCGGCTCGGCGCGCTCAGCGACGACGACCTGGTACGCCAGCAATGGCTGATCCGCGGGTCGCTCGGTACCACCGTGATCGAGCTCAGCGAGCAGCCGCCGCTCCCGTCCTACCGGCCGCGGCCGGTCGACGAACCGCTGACGGCGCCGCGGCTGATCCAGGTCGCCGACACCCTCGGCGACCGGCTGGCGAAGGTCGGGTTCATGACCGGGGACAGCGCGCAGTGGCTCGGCGTCAATGCCGAAAACGGCCACACCTGGTCCATCGGGCCGCTGCGCCCTGACCTGTTCCACGGCCTGACCGGAGTGGCGCTGTTCTTCGGCTGGCTCGGCCGGATGACCGGTGACCCCACCAGGGGCGAACTCGCCCGCAAAGCCATGGCCACAGCGTGTCACCAGATCGACGAGCGACGTGAGCTCGGTGCTGCTCTCGGCCTGAGCGGGATGCCCGGAGCCGCCTACGCCGCCTGCCAGCTCGCCCGCCTGCTCGGCGACGAGGACCTGATGGGCCGGGCAGTTGACTGGATCGCCAGGGTCCGGCCGGCGATCGCGGACGACATCAATCTCGACTTCACCACCGGCTCGGCGGGCACCATCGCCGCCGCGGCCGCGGTGTACCGGTACCGCCCTGAGGACCAGCTCCTTGACGTGATCGCGGCCAGCGCCGGCCGGCTGCTCGCCGCGGCGCAGCGGCATCCGGCCGGCCTCGGATGGCTACCGCAGATGCTGATCGATACCGGCAAGGCCGACCTGCCGATCGCAGGCTTCGGGCACGGCACGGCCGGCATCGCCTGGCCGCTGTTCCTGGCCGGAGAGCTGCTCAGAGATGACCGGTACAGCACCGCCGCGCTCGCAGCCACCCGGTACGAGCAGGCGCTGTTCCGGCCCGAGCTCGGCATCTGGGCGGAACTGCGGCACGCCGCCGCGCTCGGGGTCGACGCCGGGGGGCCGCCGCCGGTCGCCTGGTGCTACGGAGCGATGGGCATCGGCATGGGACGCGTGCTGTCCCTGCCCTACCTCGGCGACGACGCGACCTGCCGCCGCGAGATCGACGCGGCACTGGCCACCACGATGCGCGCCGGGTTCGGCCAGTGCCACGCGCTGTGCCACGGCGACATCGGCAACGTCGAGTTGCTGCTGCACGCCGCCGGGGCGATGGACCGCCCGGAGCTGCGCGACGAGGCGCGGGCGCGGGTTTCGGCCGCGGTGGAGAGCGCGCAGGAGCAGGGCTGGGTGTGCGGCACCCCGCTGGGCGTGGAGACGCCAGGTCTCATGGTGGGCCTGGCCGGCGCCGGTTACGGGCTCCTGCGGATGGCCGCACCCGACGTCGTGCCGGCCGTGCTGGCGCTCTCGCCCTAGGCCGCCCGGACCGGCTCCGCATCAGGGCCGGCTGGTGGCGGGGCGGGAGCAGCCGCGATCGCCGGGCGCTGGCCCGGGGCCGGGGCCGGCCCGGGTGACATACGGGATGCCAGATCCCGGATCAGCGCGTCACGGTGGGCGTCTGTGCACATGGCCGCGATCCCCGGGCGGCTCAGCGCAGTTCCTGGATCCGGACCATGTTGCCCGCGGGATCGCGGAAGGCGCAGTCACGGATGCCGTACGGCTGGTCGACCGGCTCCTGGACCACCTCGGCGGCATCGCTGGCCTGCACGCGCTCGAAGGTGCCGTCGAGGTCCTTGGTGGCCAGGAGGATCCAGCCGTAGGTGCCCTTGGCCATCATCTCGGCGATCGTGCGGCGCTCGTCGTCGGTGATGCCGGGATCGACGGCCGGCGGCGCCAGCAGGATGGACGTGTCGGGCTGGCCTGGCGGGCCGACAGTGATCCAGCGCATCTTGCCGGACCCGACATCGGTGCGGACCTCGAAGCCGAGAGTGTCGCGGTAGAAGGCCAGCGAGGCCTCCGGGTCGTCGTGCGGCAGGGAGCTGGCGTGAATGGTGATGTCCATGACAGTCACGCTAGTTGCGGCTCGTGACCGGCGCTTCTCGATTCCTGACCGGTCTGGTCACCTGTTTCGCCACGCAGGCGGGCATCCCCGCCGTCGCACCCGCCGCGTCGCGCCGGTAGCTGCTGGGCGGCACGCCGACCAGTTCGGTGAACCGGGTGCTGAAGGTGCCCAGCGACGAGCAGCCGACCGCGAAGCAGACCTCGGTGACGCTGAGGTCGCCACGGCGCAGCAGCGCCATCGCGCGCTCGATCCGCCGCGTCATCAGGTAGCTGTAGGGCGATTCGCCGTAGGCGAGCCGGAACTCGCGGCTGAGGTGCCCGGCGGACATGTGCGCGCCGCGGGCCAGCGCCTCGACGTCCAGCGGCTGGGCGTACTCCCGGTCGATCCGGTCCCGGACGCGGCGCAGCCGCGCGAGGTCGCGCAGCTGCTGCTCCCCGGCGGGCCTGCTGGTCACAGGCCCGATCCTACGCGGGCGTGCTGAGCTTGCGTCCCGGCGCGGTTGCATTAGAGCGCGCTCTAGCTCCTAGGCTCGCGATCGTGACGACAGGCACGAGCACACGCATGAGGAGGGAAGATATGCCCACCACCAAGCTAGGCGACCTCACCGTCTCCGCTCAGGGCCTCGGCTGCATGGGAATGAGCGAGTGGTACGGCGCGGCTGACTGGGACGAGTCCATCGCCACGATCCAGGCGGCGCTCGACAGCGGGGTGACGTTCCTCGACACGGCGGACATCTACGGCGCCGGCCACAACGAGGTGCTGGTCGGCCGGGCCATCGCGGGCCGCAGGGACGAGGTGCAGCTGGCCACCAAGTTCGGCATTGACAGGTCCGGCGGCGGTGGCCGGGCTCGGGTCCTGCGCGGTGAGCGGTCCTACGTCAAGCGGGCCGCCGAGGCCAGCCTGCTCCGGCTCGGGGTCGAGGTCATCGACCTGTATTACCTGCACCGGCCGCCGCAGACCGCCGAGATCGAGGAGACCGTCGGCGCGATGGCGGAACTGGTCGCCGAGGGCAAGGTCCGCTACCTGGGCCTGTCCGAGGTGAACAGCGACCTGCTGCGCCGCGCCTGCGCGGTGCACCCGGTCACCGCGGTGCAAAGCGAGTACTCGCTGTGGACCCGCGACGTGGAGACCGACGCGCTCGACGCGCTGCGGGAGCTCCGCGTCGGGCTGGTGGCTTACTCACCGCTCGGCCGCGGCTTCCTCACCGGCACCGTGGACGTCAATGCCCTGGGCCAGGAAGACTTCCGGGCCGGCAACCCGCGCTTCACCGGCGCGGCGGCCGCGGCCAACCAGGCGATCGCCGGCACCGTGCGCAAGGTCGCCGAGGCCAAGGGGGTAACCCCCGCACAGGTCGCGCTCGCCTGGGTCTATGCCCAGCAGGAGCGGCTCGGCATCCCGGTGGTCCCCATTCCCGGCACCAAGCGGGTCACATGGCTCCAGCAGAACATCGCCAGCCTCGGCGTCACCCTCACCCAGGACGAGCTAGCCGTGCTCGACCCGCTCAGCAGCCAGGTGTCCGGCGCCCGCTACTAGGAGGGCGGCGTGGACCGGGCCGGGCCGGGCGCCCAGAATGGACGCATGACCCCGATACCGGCTGCATCGCAGGGTGGCTGAGCGGGCCAGCATCGCGGCAGCTGACCTGGCCGACGCGGGGCCGCCTCCTCGCGGCGGGCTGATCCTGACCGTGATCGCGACGTGCCAGCTCATGCTCGTCCTCGACGCGACGATCCTGAACATCGCCCTGCCGCGAATCCGCAGCGGCCTGGATCTGTCGGTCACCAGCCTTTCCTGGGTGGTCAACGCCTACACGCTGACGTTCGGCGGGCTGCTGCTGCTCGGCGGCCGGGTCGGCGATATCTGGGGACGGCGCCGGGCGTTCACCGCCGGGGTGCTGGTGTTCACGCTGGCCTCGCTGGCGGCCAGCCTGGCCACCACCGGCGGCTGGCTGTTCGCCGCCCGGGCCGCCCAGGGCGTCGGCGCTGCCCTGGCTTCCCCGGCGGCGCTGGCACTGATCGTCACCAGCTTCGCCGAAGGACCCGTCCGCAACCGGGCGCTGGGCGTATACGCCTCGGTGTCCGGCCTCGCGATGGCACTGGGCATGGTGCTGGGCGGCGTGCTCACCTACTGGGCGTCCTGGCGGTGGGTGCTGTTCATCAACGTGCCGCCCGGGCTGGCGGTGGCCGGGCTCGCCCCGCTCGTGCTCGCCGAGTCCGCGCGGCAGCGCGGCCGCTTCGACCTGGGCGGCGCGGTCAGTGCCACCGGGGGCGCGACCGCGCTGGTCTACGGTTTCGTCCGGGCTTCGTCGGCCGGCTGGGCGGACCCGCGGACCGTGGCCGCGTTCCTGGCCGGCGCGGCGCTGCTGAGCGCGTTCGCCGTCATCGAGACGCGCGCCCGGCAGCCCATCGCACCGCTGCGCCTGATCACCAGCCGCCAGCGGGCCGCCGCGTTCCTGATCAGGCTCCTGGTCACCGCCGCGTTAATCGGCATGATGTTCATGCTGACGCTGTTCGTGCAGGACGTCCTTGGCTACAGCCCGTTCCTGGCCGGGCTCGCCTTCCTGCCCTCGACGGTCACGATGGTCGCGGCCGGCCGGATCGCGCCCCGGCTGCTCGCCCGGCTCGGCCTGCGCCCGCTGACGATCTCCGGGGCCGTCCTGACCGCCGCCGGGATGGTGTGGGTGAGCCGGATCTCGGCCAGCACCAGCTACCTGGCCGGGATATTCGGGCCGATGCTGCTGTTCGGGTTCGGCCTCGGCCTGCTGTTCGTGGCGGTCACCTACGCCGCGGTCGCGGGGGTGCGGGCGGAGGAATCCGGGGCCGCCTCCGGCCTGCTGAACTCGATGCAGCAGGCCGGCGGGGCGCTGGGCATCGCCACGATGGTGACGGTGGCCGGGCCCGCCGCGGTGGCCGGCGCGCACCTGCACCGGGCGGCACTGGTGGCCGGCATCAGCAGGGCGCTCCTGCTCGGGGTGGCCTACACCGGCTGTGTGCTGCTGCTCGCCCTGGTCAGGCAGGACGCGGAAGCGCCAGCCGGGCGGTCCCGCGGGCCGGCCGACAGCGAGGTTGACTTGCCCACATAGATCCGGAATGCTCGGGCTTGTGCCTGCCGTCGGGGAATGGTGCCTTACCGCGGCCCGCCTTCCCGCCAGGTTTCCCCGACCGGGAGTTCTCCCTGCCAGCCCGCCCAGCTGTGGCATTTGCGTTCCTTGAAAGCATGGCCGGCCAGGAGCATCTGGCCCGGCTGAACCGCGGAGGGGAAAGATGAGCGAGGTTACCGAGGCGCGCCAGGCGTACCGCGAGACCGGATGGTGGCGGGATCAGACCTTCATCGACGACCTGCGGCGGAACGCCGCGCAGCAGCCGGCCAAGACGGCGGTGATCGGCCACAGCACCGATACCGGGCGGACCGACACGGTCGACTACGCGGAGCTGTCCCGGCTCACCGGCAGGATGGCCCACGGCCTGGCCGGCCTCGGGGTGCGCCGGGGCGAGTGGGTCGCGATCATGCTGCCCGACTGCTGGGAGATGTTCCCGCTCGCGCTGGCCTGCATCCAGGCGGGACTGCAGATCGTTCCCATCTCACCCGAGTTCCGGCGCGCCGAGATGGAGCACGCCTTCCGGCTCACCGGGGCCCGGCTGTTCATCACGGCCCCCGATTTCTCCGGCTTCCGCCCGGCCGAGGCGGCCAGGGAACTCGCGCGGGACGGCGGGCTGCCGGAGCAGATCGTCGTGTTCGGCGATGACCGGCCGGACGGCACGCTGTCGTTCGCCGAGCACTTCCTGGCCCCCGGGGAAACCGCGCAGAGCGAGCTGGCCGGCCGCTGCCTGACCCCGGACGAGCCATTCCTGCTCCTGTTCACCTCGGGCACGACCGGCACCACCAAGGCGGTGCTGCACAGCCAGAACACGCTGCATTCGAGCATCCGCGGCTACGCGGAGGCGCTCGGCCTGGACCACACGCTGGTCACGACCACGGCGCACAGCAACATGTACTACGTGGGGCTGGTCGTCCGGCTGCTCACCACCGTGTTCCTCGGCGGCACCGCCGTCTGCCTGGAACGGTGGGATCCGGCCGCCAGCCTTGACCTGATCGAGCGGCACGGCGTCACCACGTTCTACGGCTCACCGCACTTCATGCGCCAGCTGCTGGCCGCCGCGCGGTCCCGCCCGCTCCGCGACAGCCGCCTCACCAGCGTCGTCTCGGGGTCGGCGCCAGTGCCGCCGCAGCTCGCCAGGCAGGCCAGGGAGGTGCTCGGCGTACGCCTGTACTCGCTGTGGGGGATGAGCGAGAACGGCGCGGTCACCTGCACCCGGCCCGACGACCCGCAGGACTGGGCCGCGCACAGCGACGGACGGCCCACCGGCGGCATGGAGGTCAGGATTGACCCGCTGCCCGGCCAGGACGACGGAGCCGGGCCGCTGTGGGTCCGGGGCGCGTCGCAGTGCCTGGGGTACTACAAGCAGGACGACATCTACGCCGCCTCGCTCGACGCGCAGGGCTGGTTCGACACCGGTGACCTGGCCCGCTCCGACGGGCGGGGCGGGATCCGGATCACCGGCCGGGCCAAGGACATCATCATCCACCAGAGCTCGAACCTGCCGGTGGCGGAGATCGAGGCGCTGCTCGGCAACCACCCGAAGGTGGCGGACGTGGCGCTGATCGGAATTCCCGATCCGGAGACCGATGAGCGGGCCTGCGCGATCGTGACCGCCGCGGGCGGCACCCCGCCGACGCTCGGGGAACTTCGCGATTACCTGCGCGACGCGGGGATGAGCGACTGGTGCTGGCCGGACCGGCTTGAGGTGATCGACGCCATGCCCCGCAACGCCATGGGCAAGATCCGCAAGGTCGACCTCCGGACGCGCTTCCGGACGCCCTGAGCGCGCCGGTGACGCTACTTCCTGACCGCCCCGATCACCTGGCTCAGGTAGGAGATGATCCGGCGCCGGGTCTGCCACAGCTCGTAGCGGACGTCGACCTCCCGGTCGTCCACGCTCCAGTACGCCGGATCGAGGACCTCGCGCACATCGCCGATCCACCGGTCCCGGCTCGTGTAGTGCTCGTCGAAATGCATCGGGCTCGAGATCACCAGCAGCCCGCCCGGCCGCACCAGGTGCCGCAGTTCGCCCACGAGCGCGACCGGGTCGTCCACCCGGTCGAGTACGTTCGCGCACGTCACGAGGTCGAAATAACCCTGCGGCCGGGGCACGTCCGGCGCGGTGACCTGGTAGACGAACGCCTGCGGGACCGGCTTGGGCAGCCGGGCCGGCTCGACCCGCCGGTGGGTGGGCCGCAGGACGTCGTCTGGCATCGGCATCCACCGGTCGAAATCCTCGCCGAGCAGCAGCCGCCGGGCCCACGTGCAGAACGCGGTCGACGGCTCGGCGAGCACCAGCTCCTCCGCGCCAGGCAGGCGGCTGGCCAGTTCGTGCACCAGGCGGCCGGTGCTGCCCCCGACGTCACAGCCTCGCCGCACCTCCAGCCCCAGGCCGGCCGCCCAGGCAGCTGTCACGGCCGCGGCCCGCTGGTAGAAGTGACCCGGCCTGCCGTCGCCGATAAGGCCATCGGGCTCCAGCACCCGGGGCTCGGGCGGGGCCGGCTGCCCGTCGGGAAACAGGACGTCTCCCCACTCGGCGCGCAGGTAGATCGCCTGGTACTCCAGCGAGGCGTAACGGTCGGCGTAGACAAGGGATGCACTCACCCGAAAATCGTACGTTACCGCCCGTTCCCGGCGAAGCCGACGCCACACCAGCCTGGGCGGCACGCCATTCCCGCCGGTGAGCCCGGGCAGTGCCGGGCATCGGCGCCGCACCTGTGCGCGGCGGTGCTGCCGCGCACAGGTGAGCGTGGTAGCTACTCGGTGCCGGGGTATCCGACCGGATTGGCGGGCAGCAGGAAATCCCAGCTCCCGGTCGCGTCGTGCGCCCCGCCGGCCGCGCAGTGGCCGTTGCTGTTGGGATCGCCGTTCCAGTACAGCGAATAGCACTTGTTGCAGAATCGCCAGTCGGGCTGGGCTGCGGGAATAGCCATGAAAATCGCTTCCTTTCCTGATGCCGTTCGCGGGGTGCGTGCAATCACCAGAAACGGAGACACTGGCGCGGAGCCTGATACACCTCACAGCGCGCCGCTCAGCGCGAGCAGGACGCCGGCGGCGCCGCTGATGCCACCCAGGAACCGGCCGACTTCCATGTTCTCGTTGGGCGCGTGGTTGCGCTCGTCGGCGTTCGCCAGCGGCACGCCATAACACGGAACGCCAAGCGTGTCGGCGAACTCGGCAATCGGCAGGCTGCCGCCAAGCGCCGGGATCAGCAACGGCTTCTCACCGAGCCCGGCGCTGGCCCCGCGGATGACAGCCTCGGTGTAGGGCGTCTCCGGCAGCGTCCGCTGCGGTTCCATCGTCGCGCCGAAGGTGACCTTGATCTCCGGGTCGTGCGCCGCGACGTGAGCCCGGATCGCCGCGATCACGTCCGTGGTGCGCTGCCCGCCGACCAGCCGCATGTCGCACTTCGCCACCGCCACGTTGGGGATGACCGTCCGATGGTCGCCGGCGTCCTCGCAGCTGATCGAGTTGATCGTGAACGTGGGCTGGCTGAGGCGCTGATAGAAGCCGAGATCGGCGGGCGGTTCCATCGTGTCCACGCCGATCTGGCGCAGCACGCCGGTCACGTCGGCCGGCATCGCGTCCAGCGCGGCCAGCTCACCCGCCGACAGCGGCGCCAGGCCAGCGCGGGTGCCATCGATCAGCACCGTGCCGTCCGCGGTGCGCATCGAGGCGAGCAGGTGGACGAGCCGCCAGGCCGGGTTCGGCGCCACTCCGCCCCAGTTGCCGGAGTGCAGCGGGGAGTTCGCTCCGCTGGCGCGCAACTGGAACGCGACGATGCCGCGCACGCCGAGGACCACCGTGGCCCGGCCCGACTCGTGCACCGGGCCGTCGCTCCACACCGCGAGGTCGGGGCGGCCAGGCGCGCCCGGCGGGAACCGCCGGCCGATGGCGGCGGCCAGGTTCGGGCTGCCGATCTCCTCCTCGCCGTCCAGCACGAACGTAACCCGGCACGGCAGGTCGCCGGCCGCCTCCCGCAGCGCGCGCAGCGCCAGGAGCTGGGCGAGGTGCTGGCCCTTGTTGTCGCCCGTGCCCCGGCCGTACATCCGGCCGTCCCTGATGTCGGGCTCGAACGGCGGCGTGTGCCAGTCGCCGAGCGGGCCGGGCGGCTGAACGTCATAGTGGCCGTAGATGAGCACGTGCGGCGCGTCCGGCGGGCCGCCGGCGGTCCCGAGCACCAGCGGATGACCGCCGGTCTCGATCACTTCCGGGGCCAGGCCGCACCGGCGGGCCAGATCAGCCGCGTAGCCGGTGGCGGCGGGGAAGCCCGTCCCGTCGCGGCTCACGCTCGGCTGCCGGATCCAGTCCGCCCATTCCCCGGTCAGTTCCTCGTGCCGGGCGGCGACCCACTGCCCGACGCCCGTCAGCACGGCCTGGCCATCAACCTGGGTCATGAGGGGCACCCGTTCCTAGCCCGCGACGTCCTTGTACCACTGATTACCATCGATTCCTGGCCGACTGTAGGGCTGGATGGGGTGGCGATGAATTCACCGGGAGTGTTCGCGGACCTGGCTACTCAGCGCGCGTGCTGGCATCCGGTCGCGTTCGCCAGCCAGGTCGCTGACCGCCCCGCGCACGCCGACCTGCTCGGTGAGCCGCTGGTGGTCTGGCGCGGGGCTGACGGCGCGGCCCGGGTGATGTCGGATCTGTGCGTGCACCGCGGCACCGCGCTGTCGCTGGGCCGGATCCAGGGCGACGAGCTGGTGTGCGCCTACCACGGCTGGCGGTACGGCGCTGACGGCCGGTGCGTGGCGATCCCGCAGAAGGAGGATCCGGCGGTGGTCCCGGCCAAGGCCCGGGTCCGCGCGTTCCGCGCGCAGGAACGGTACGGGCTGATCTGGGTCGCGCTGGAGGAGCCCCGGTGGCCGCTGCCCGAAGTCGCCGAGCTGGAAGACGGCGACTGGGCGATCGTGGCGGCCGGGCCGTACCAGTGGCGCTGCGACGCGGCCAGGCAGGTGGAGAACTTCACCGATTTCGGGCACTTCCCCTGGGTGCATCCCGGGCTGCTCGGCGACCCGCGGCGGCCGGTGGTTCCCCGTCATCAGGTGCATGCCGGCGGGCACGTGCTGCGGTATGAGATCGTCCGCCCGGAGGCAGCCAACACCGAGGACTTCCCGGTGTTCGGCAACGAGCAGGCCGGGCCGCCGGAACGGCGCAGCCGCTACGAACTGCACCTGCCGTACACGATCGTGCTGCGGCTGGGCTGGGGCGGGCAGCGCGGCATGGTGTATTTCTTCGCCTCACAGCCCGTCGCCGCCGACCGCTGCGCGGGCTATGTGGTCATCGGCCGCAACTACAACACCGATCAGCCCGATAGGGTCATCCGCGAGTTCGAGGACACCATCTTCGGCCAGGACCAGGTCGTGGTCGAATCACAGCAGCCCGAGCGCGTGCCGTTCGACCTGGCCGCCGAACTTCACCTGCGCTTCGACGCCGTCGCCGTCGCCTACCGCAAGGCCATGCGCGACCTAGGCCTGGCCGGTTAGCGGGCCGGCCCGGGATCGTACTCGTCGTGGCGGCGCCACCAGTGGCCGGTCTCGTCGCGCCCGCGCGGCGCGCGGTCAAGCCACTGGTACATGCCCCACAGGCCGTCCAGCCCGCGCGCGTACGCCGAGTAGGTGTGGTAGACGACGCCGTCTTCGAGCGCGAAGGCGCTCATGCCCGGCCCTTCGCGCCGGTAGGTCTCCCAGTCCGTGCCCACGATCGACTCGGTCCACGCGCTCAGGGATCCCTCCTGGCCGGCCGGCGGCCGCAGGTCCATCTCCCGGAAGTTGTACTCGACTGCTCCCGACAGCCACTGCTCCCTGGTGACCGCCGCCTGGAAGTCGTAGTTGAAGTCGCTGCCAGCTGACGACGCCCAGGGGAAGGTCCATCCCATCCGCTGCCTGTACGCCTGCAGGTTCGGCAGCGGGGCCCGCGACACCGCGCACAGCGTGACGTCGTGATTCGCGAGGTGGATCACCGACCCGTTGAAGCCGTCGGCGATCGCCGAGCAGGACGGGCAGCCCGCGGTGTAGTCGGGCCCGAACATGAAGTGATAGGTGAGCAGCTGCGAGCGGCCCTGGAACAGGCCGGCGAGGGACGCCGGGCCCTGGTCGGTCTCGAACCGGTATTCCTTGCCGACCGGCACCCAGGGCAGCTCCTGGCGCCGCCGCGCCAGTTCGTCGCTGCGCCGCGTCAGCTCTTTCTCCGCATCGAGCAGCTCCAGCCGGGCGGCAAGCCACTCTTCACGTGTCCCGGTCTTGTGACTGGTCATTGTCATCTTCCTTCTCTCGTCTCTTCCTGCTGTCAGGCAGCTGGTATGGCCCGCGGCGCCGGCAGCGCCTCACATCGGCGGCATCAGCCCGGGCACCGACGAAGGCGCGAGGAGGATCCAGGCACCAAGCCCCGCGATCGCGAGCGCCAGCGGCACATCGGCGGCGGCTCTGGCGGGCAGCGGCTTCTGGGCCAGGACCAGCACGGCGATCACCGACATCCAGGTGACGCTCATGACCCCCAGCGCGACCAGCATGGCCATCAGCCCGATACTCGAGCCGGCGCAGCAGAGCCCGAACCCGTATCCAGAGCGGACGCCGCCGCGGCACAGCCGGCGCAAGCGCCGGTTGAGCGGCGTGAGCTCATAGGCGCCGGCCGCGATTGTCACCGCGCCGGCGGCGACTGACCCGTGCGGCCGGTACAGCGCGTACACCGCGGCGCCCGCCAGTGCCCAGACCGTCAGGTAGGACCCGATGAACAGCGGCACGGCGCGCACTGCGCCGCCGGCCTGAGCGCGTCTCAGCACCGCCGGGGCCGCGCCCGGCAGCATCATCGCCGCCATCATCAGCACTCACACGCCGATGAAGGACGCGAATGAGCCGAGCCTGGTCGGCACTCCCATGTCCATCCCGCGCATCTGCCAGACGGCGATGCCCCAGGACGCGGCGGCGAGCCCGAGCGTCGCCGTCAGCACGGCCGCCATCGCGGCCGCGCTGACCGGTGGCCTGGCCGTCGTCCTGGCGGTCGTGACGGTGGCGGTGGATCCGTGATCAGTCATGATGTTCCCGGGTTTGGCTGAGCGGGGCTGGCAGGTCCGTGATCGCCCCGGCCGATCGATGCGATCAGGGAATGCCATGACAGCCCCTCGGCAAGTAGCAACCAGTTGGTTGCGACCTTATAGCAACCTGTTGATTGCGTCAACATCTCCCGTCGGGAGCCAGCGAGTCACGGGGGTGCGACCTGCGGTTTGCGATGCGCTGTGACAGCGGGGACAGCGATCCGGCCTATCGGGCAATAGCCGGTGAGTGTCCGCCGTCGAAGGGACAGAGATGGGAGATTGCGATGCATCAGGTGACTGCGCGAGATGGCCGGGCGCAGCAGGATGACGCAGACGATGCCGGCCTGATCGAGCGGTCGATCGGTGCGCCGGACTGCTTTGCGGCGCTGTTCGACCGGCACGCGCCCGCCATTTACCGCTATGTCGCGCGGCGGCTGGGACCAGACGCCGCCGACGACCTGGTCGCGGAGGCGTTCCTGGTCGCCTTCCAGCGGCGGGGCAGCTATGACCGGACGCAGGCTGATGCGCGGCCGTGGCTGTACGGCATTGCCACCAACCTGATCGGCAGGCGCAGACGCGACGAAGTCAGGTTCCTGCGGGCTATCGCCCGTGCTGGGGTGAGCCCGGCCGCGGAGCCTTTCGCCGACCAGGTCACTGAGCGGGTCGACGCCCAGGCGGTCAGGGGTCAGCTCGCGGCCGCGCTGGGCGGCCTGTCCAGCCCGCTGCGGGACACGGTGCTCCTGGTCGCGAGCGGGCTCAGCCACGAGGAAGTGGCCAGGGCGCTCGGGGTGCCGGCCGGCACTGTCGCGTCCCGGCTGGCCAGGGCCCGCGGGCGACTGCGTTCCGCGCTCGGCGGCGTGAATCCGACCCACGACAGAGAGGTATGAGCTGGTGAACGAGATGAAGCTAGTCGAGGACTTCTGCGCTGCGCAGCCATTGCCGCAGCCGCAGCGGCTGGCCAGGACGAGGGCGAGGGTGGTCGCCTCGATCAGCGGCCCGGAGGCGCCCGGCAGCGGGCCGGCTCGCCGGCGGGTACAGGGGCCCGGCCGGGCAAGGGTGCTGACCTGGCCCCGGCTCGCCGTTACCGGCGCCGCCGCCGGCATCATCGCGGCAACCGCCGCGGCGGCGCTGGGCGCTGGAGCGCTGAGCCCGGGCGGTACCGGTGGCAGCTCTGCGGCGGCCAGCCCGCTGGCCGGGCGGCCCGCCCGGGCGTTCCTGCTCGCGATGGCCACCCAGGCCGGACGCGCCCAGGTGACCGGCCGGTACTTCTGTTCGGCCATCACCCAGGGAGACCGCCAGCTCGTCGGGCCCCGCACCACGCTGCTCATGCCGCTCTGGCAGGACGGCCCGCGGCAGATCCCCGCCGCACCGCCCGCCGGTTTCCGTTACGCCCTCTTCAGCAGGAGCTACAACGTCGACTGCACGACGCCGTCCGACGACACCCGGCACACGGGTTACAGCCGCGGCCTCGGCGCCCGGCCAGCGAGCCCGGCGGACGCCAGCGCCTGGCGCCGCGACGGCTCACCCGGTCACTGGACGACGTGGTACACCCATCAGACCGTGTCCGCGCACCCCGGAACCCGCCGCTACTACACGTTCACCAAGCCCGGCACCAGCCCGTGGGGACGAAGCGATGCGTCACTGCCCGCCGACCCCGCAAAGCTGAAGGCGATCTTCCTGGCCCACCCGCTGCCAGGGCACCTGAGCCGCAACAACAACATCGCAGAGGAAGCCCTCGCGGTCATGCAAGCGCCCGTCCGGCCGGCCGTTCACCAGGCCGCGCTCCGGCTTCTCGCCAGCGTGCCCGGAATTCAGATGAAGCCCGGAATGCGAGACCCGGAGGGGCGGGCCGGCACCGCCGTGTGGACGCCGGCAATGGCCACCGGATCACTCAGCTACGAGACAAACATCCTCCTGATCGACCCGGCAACGGCCAGCATCCTCAGTTTTGAGACGCTCGCCCGCGGGTCCGTGGAAGGTGCCCCGTCAGGCACGGTGCTGAACTACACCGCGTTCAGCTTCACCTGGACCAACCGGCTGCCGGCCAAGCCCGGGAGTTAGCCTTCGCCAGCACGCCGACGGCGCCCTGCGGGAATTTCCCGCAGGGCGCCGTGCGGTTCACGATGCTCCTTGGCAGTCAGAGGAATTCACGCAGGATCGCCGCGAACGAGGCTGGGTCGTCCACCCAGGGGAAGTGCCCGGTTCGCGGCATCACCGCCAGGCCGGCGTTGCCGAGGAGCGCGGCCAGCTCGCCGACCGACGTGCTCGTCGGCCAGATGTCGTACTCGCCCGCCACCAGCAGCACCGGCAGCGCCAGCGCCGAGAGCCGCCCGGGCAGCGCGGGATCTGGCTCGAAGCCGGCGTAGAACCCGTCCGTAGCGGGCTGGGCGAACTGGGCGGGCTCGGCGGCGGCCTGCGCCTGCGCCGCGGCGTTCCACTGCCGGTACAGCAGCGGCGCCGCCAGCCAGCGGTAGCGCTCCAGTTCCCGCGGCGAATTAGCCTCGGCGTGCAAGGCGGCGACCGCGCCGGAGTACCAGGGCTCGTGTGCCCGCAGCGCCAGCACCTCGTCTACGCCCAGGTCGGAGGGGATGCCCGCGACGCGAAGCGACGGACCGGTCAGGACGAGATGGCCGAGCCGGTCCGGGCGCCCGGCCGCGGGGTAGTGGGCGGGCGTTGATGCCGGAATTAGCCGGACGCGGGAGTCGGGACATGAACGCCACAAGCGGGGCGGGTTCACCAGTTGCCGGGCTGCGGCGCCAGCACCGGGGCACGATCCTGGATGCGATCGGTGACACCCCGCACCTGGCTCGGCTCCGAGACGCTCGCCCAGCTGCCGGCCGGCACGGTGCCGGATGCTGTGGTCGCCGGGGTCGGCACCGGCGGCACGATCGCCGGGGTGGGCCAGTGTTTCCGCGCCCGCAACGCCTCTTGCCAGATCGTCGCGGTGGAGCCCAGCGAGTCGTGCACCCTGCTGTGCGGTGAGGTGGGCCGGCACCTGATCGACCATGTCGTGGCGATAGACAGCCGCGCCGCGATTGGCGAGATGCGCCGGCTGGCCCGCGAGCACGGGTTGTTCGCCGGCCCGAGTTCTGGCGCCAACCTGCTCGCGGCCCGGCGGTTGCGGGCCAGCCAGCCTGCCCTGCGGCAGGTCGTGACGTTCTTTTGCGACGAGGGCGAGAAATACATCAACGACCACTTCACCTACGAGGACGACTACCCCCGGTGACTGGTCACCCCATCAGGGCCGCGGCCGGGCCAGGGACGCCATGGCGTCCCCGGGCAGGCGGCCCGGCCATCCAGCCCTGGCCGGCGATCATCGGAGGATCTCGGCTGGCAGGACGGCGTGCACGCCCCAGGTCTGGTTGGCCACCTGGGTGATGCGCAGGTCGACGCAGGTGCTCGCGAGCGCCAGGGCAGCGCCCTTGCCGAGGTCGAGCAGCGCCTGCAGCCAGCACACCATCGCCTCCAGCGCGTCGCCCATGGCCGCGTTGAGGTCCGCGTCGAAGCCGAACGTGATCCGCCCGGCCGGTGTCTCGGCGTGGATCGTGCGCAGCGGCCGGCCCGCTGCCCGGTCGATCACCACCTCGGTCGTCATGGCACATTCGATCGCCGTGCCGCCGACCTCGCCGTCGCCCTGAGCGGCGTGGCCGTCGCCCAGGTAGAGCAGGGCTCCCGGAACGGTCACCGGAAGATACAAGGTGGTTCCGGCGACCAGTTCCCGGCAGTCGATGTTGCCGCCGCTGGCCGCGCGCGGCGGGGTCGTTGAGTGCTCGCCCGGCTCTTCCGGGGCGGTGCCCATCACCCCGAGGAACGGAGCCAGGCTCCGGCTGAAGCCTGTGTCGCAGGTCGCCGTGCCCGCACCGGGGTCGATGTCCCACAGCAGCCAGGACGGCGGCCCGCCGGCCAGCCCGAGGCGGCGGGTAACAGGGGTGTCCCTGGCACCGGCGACCGTCCAGCCCCAGGGATCTGGCCGCAGCGACACAAGCCGCAGGCACAGCATGTCGCCCGGCTGCGCCCCGCGCACCATGATCGGCCCCGTCAGGCAGTGGCCACGCCGGCCGGGAATCATCAATGGCCGCTTCTCCCCCGGGAATGTCTGCCGCTCGAGGTGCCCGGTGGCGTCGAGCGACCGGACTACCACCGTGTCGCCAGGGTCGATGCACAGGACGGGCGCGTGGTCGCGGGAGAGCACATCCGCCGTCGTGCCCGGAGTGGGATCCAGCCGGTGGGTCGTCACGCTCGCGCCCCTTCTCATCGCGCCGGTCAACTGTGCACGATCACATTAGATGTCAGCGAACGGGTCTAGCGTCTAGACATGATGTTCTGGCAGTTGACCATCGACGCGAACGACCCGGCTGTACTGGCCCGGTTCTGGGCGCAGGCGCTGGGCTATCAGCCGGTGCCGCCGGCCGAGCCAGCGACGACCTGGCACGCGCACTACCACGCCCGGCTGGGCGAGGACGCGGCCTTCGACGACCGGCTCTTCGACCCGGCCGGGCTGCGCCCGCCGATCAGGTTTCAGCAAGTGCCGGAGGCGAAGGCAGGGAAGAACCGCCTCCATCTCGACCTCTACCCCACTGGCCGCGATAACGCGCTGCCCATGCAGCGGCGGATCGAGATCGTCGAGGCGAAGGCCGCCGAACTGATCCGGCTGGGTGCCAGCGTGCGGAACCGGGCCCGGCGCGACGATCCGGAGGACCCGATCTACTACGTGGTCATGCACGACCCGGAAGGCAACGAGTTCTGCGTCAGCTGAAACTCACAGCGGGCAGCGGGCATGCCAAATAGTCATATTATGCGCAATATGTGACATAGGCGGTTTGCCGTAGACGGCAGGATCGCAGCCCCGTACCATACAGCCACAAGAGCCTATTCGCCTGCACAATGGCCGGCGGGCTCTACTGTCGTGGGGGATCGAATGTCAACGCAAACCGAGCCTGCTCTGGCAACCGGAGACATAAATGTCCAGCGCGCGTTCCGGCTGGGCTGGCGATTTGCTCAGCTGTACCATGAACCTCATCGTGCGACTCTTGAGGCTAGCGCGAGGACCGGGAAACTGCCTAAGCACCTGCCGAGTCTCGGCGAGCTCAGCGCCGGTAACCGCACTGAGCTGATCCTGCGGGAAATCGAGCATGACATCACGGCGCTAAAGCCTGAGCTGGCAGCCGCTGATGATGACGACCCGGCGTCCTTGGACACGATGTTAAAGGTCATGCGCGGGCCCATCGACAGCAAGGGGAAGAAGACTCAGGTACTCCTGACCTTCCGCCGCCTCAGGATAGAAATCGGCGCTGACGATGCGCACCTCAGCACGGCCATCGACCTTGGCCGCATGCTCGCCGACACCGTCATCCTCGCGAACTCCCCCGGCGCCTACCTGACCGAGTTCGAAACCAGCCGGCTCCAGAATGCCTACGAATGGCTCGAAGACCTGCACACGTCCTTCCCCGATCATGCCTCCGACGCTGTCAAGGGATCACTCCAGTACTGGCAGCAATGGGTGGCAAATACCGGCGGGGTAGCGCCCGCCGGGCAAGACCAGCGGGTCAGGCGGATGCTCAGCCTCCAGGGAGAGCGGTGGCGGCGGCTGCTGTCCGGCGAAATACTCGCTCGCGATCTGCTCTCCGCCGACAGTTACCGCAAGGCAGCCAGTGACTACCTTGGCCGGATCGGCAGGCTTGTCTGGAGCTTCGTGCGCCGCTTCTGGCTGGCGGTCATCATCGTGCTCGGCGGCACCGGCGCCATCGTCTGGACCATCGTCGCCTACGCGCCAGGCGGAGCGGCATCGGTGGCAGCCCTCATCGCGACCGCGGCCGGGTCGCTGGGCGTCTCCTGGAAGACCGTAGGATCCACGCTCGGCAAGGTGGCCACGCAGGCCGAGCAGCCACTGTGGAACGCGGAAGTCGTCGAGGCAATCGTCGTAGCCACCTTCATACCTCCGGTTGAGATGAAGGACCGGGCCATTACCTCGCTGCGCAAGCAGGCGAGCGGTCCCAAGGCGCTGGCTGGCGCGCCTCCAGCACAGGGCGAGCCAGCCCCGCCGCCTGAGCCCGGCGGAGAAAGCCTGAACGCTCTGCCGGGCAGCGAGCAAGCCCCAGCCGGACAGGCCGCAGGCGAACTGGCCGCGGCGCTGCCGTCAGCCAGCAATCGCCCGGACCATGACGGGCCTATCCCGAAGGCCGCCATCGAGCCCGTGGCTGACCCAGCCGCGCCAGCACCATGATTCAAGATTTATCCCACATTTCCTAAAGCCCTGCCGTGCATCCTGGCCACATGCGCACACTTCGCCTCTTGCTGCCCCTATCCATCCTGGCGTCGCTGACCCTGGCTCTGCCGCTCGCGCTGCCCGCGTCGGCAGCCAGCTCAGGACGGCCGCACGCTCAAGCCAGTCACGGTGCCGCTGTCGTCCCGCAGGGAAACGGCAAGCCCTGCATGGGCATCTGCTGGCAGATCTACAGTATTGGTAAGGCTTTCACGATCAACGGCACATGGCGTGACTGTGTCCAGGTCTCGCCGACGCCAGGCTTCAAGAAGAGCTACACCTGCTCGTTCACCGGAACCATCTCCAATTCCTTCTCGAACACCATCGGTCTTTCAGCTGATCTGATTAGCGTGAGTGTCGGCTATAGCGTCACGTACAGCACCTCGATCACCGGCGGGACCACCTACACGCCGGTCAATCAGAAAGCCCGTGGCGAAGTGGAGTGGGCCAACCAGTACAGCGCCAACGCGCTGCATGAACGCCAGCTGGATCAGGGCAAGCCGGACGGCAAGACCCGCACCGGGCGTGCTCAGCATTGGGAGCAGCCGGTGAGCCGGTTCATCCCGGCGGGAACGACCACCGCATCGACCGCGGGCACGTTCCGGAACAAGCACTGGAGCTGCAAGAACCGGTGCCCGTGAGCCCGCTGCCGCGGTCTGTGCCCGTGGTCTTGGCTGTCCTGGCCCTCGCTGCGTGCAACAGCGGGGGCCAGCGGTCAGCAGCGCACCAGACCGCCGCTCAGCGCCGCGCGGCCGTCGATCATTTCCTGGCCGGGACGAAGACCGCCGGGGCCAGGCACAACGCGAGAGCGCTCCGCGCCGCTCTGACGCCTGGCCTCCCGGCACTGAAGATCGAGGAGACGTGCCTGGGCGGCGGCATGCTGAAGGCCACGGTCAGGTTCCCCGGCCGCAAGCCAGTGCCGTTCACCGGGACATGCGGCGGGCCGCCCGCGCGCTCGCCCCTGGTCGCCGGGGTGTCTTTCTCGCCCCGCCATCCCCGTGCCGAGGTGGCCACGGTGATCGTCCAGCCCGCTAAGGGGCAGGACTACTGGATAGGCATCGGGGCCGGCAGATCATCCTGACCCCCGGGACCCGGGACCGGGCGGGTCACGACGCTCGACCTTAGCGTGACGATCTATGCTGGAAGGATTGAATAGCCTTGGCCTGCTGATAATACGATCAGGAGTTTAGCGATGGCTGCGTCCGGCGAACGGCGTGATAGTGAAAGGCCTAATACTTTAGTCCCGGTCGTGTGCTGTGTAGACGATCGCTTCGCCACACCGCTCTGCGTCCTGATGGAATCAATTGCCGCCGCGCGACCCGCCGGCGCTCCAGAGATGCTGATGATCGTCATTAATGACGATCTGAGCGAGGCCGGGCGCCACGCCATTATGAAACACGCCGAGCTGCTATCCTTCGAGCTGCAACTGCGTACGGCGCCACCGCCCAGCTCCCTGTTTCCTCAGTTCCGGTGGGACAGTAACGTCACCTACACGCGCCTGGCGATTCCAGAGGTAATCCCCGATCATCGCGTCGTGCTCTACCTCGATGTCGATACCATTGTCCTTCAGGACATCAGCGAGCTACTTTACCGGCCGCTCGGCGACGCGCCCTTCGCCGCGGTCCCCGACCCGACCAAGCCCCTGCTGCGGCTGGGCCGGGCGCTTCCCGGATGGCAGGAGCTCGGGCTCTCCGGTGACCGGGCGTATTTCAACAACGGGATAATGCTCATGGACGTGGAACGGTGCGCCGCTCAGCGGCTCTTTTCCGAAGCCGCTCGTTTCCTCGCTGAGCACCGGGAGAACGTGCGGTACTGGGATCAGGACGGAATGAACTGGGCGGCGACCGACAACTGGGCGCGGCTGGAACGGAAGTGGAATACCTTCGCCTTGTCACCGCTCAAGAGCATCGGGGAGTACACGCACCCCGCCGAGGAAGTGCTCCCGCTCAGCACGCTCATCGCGGAGGAGGAGACCGCCGCGATCCTGCATTTCGCCGGGCCGCGTAAGCCATGGATGCGGGACTATCCCGAAAGCTCGCTCCGTGACCTCTACCTGCGGTTCTCGCGCGCCGCGGAGATTCGCGCGGCCGCGGGGACGGTGGCGTAGGGCGGCCCGTCAATCGTCGATGATCCGGGGCTCGGGAAGCGGGATGATGAACTTTCCCTTGAACCCTCCCTGCCGCAGGCGCGGGACCAGTTCGCCGGCGATGTGCCAGGAGAGCAGCAATGTGTACGGCGGCTGGCTGGGGCCCTGCAGCACACTCTGGTGGATGATCGGAATGTGGGTGCCGGGGGACAGCCTGCCGACCTTGAGCTCGCTTATCTCCGAGATGAAGCAGATCTCGGCCGGCCCTAGCGCGCAGTAGTTGAGCAGGGTGACCGCACGCGCAGGAAACGACGCGCCCGCGATGCGGGATCCATCGCCCGATAGCTGGTTCAGCATGCCGCGGAAGCGGTCCCGGTGGCTCGCGGTGCGGGCGGCGAACTCGCGGTAAACGGGCTCGCTGGTCAACTCCAGCGCAGCCTCGTAACCGCGGAGCGCGGCAACGGAATCGTCTGGCTCATGCGCCCCCGCAAGGCCGGCGTAGACGCGGACGGAGCCCCCGTGAGTGGGAATCCGCCGTATGCGGTAGATCTCCAGGCCATGCGGCCTGAACGCAGCCTCGAGCGCGCCGAGCGAGTAGTACCTGGCGTGCTCGTGGTAGATGAAGTCGTACTGCAGCGACTGGAGAAGGGCAGGCAGGTAGTGCGATTCGGACACGAAGGTCCCGCCGTCGCTCAGCAGTAAGCGAATGCCGTCCAGGACGTCGTGCAGGTCAGTGACATGGGCAAGGGTGTTGAGGGCTACGAACACGTCCGCGGACCCGGTCTGGCGCAGCAGCCGTCGCGCGAGTGCTGAGCCGAAGTATTCCCTTATCACCGGCTGCCCGGTGGCCGGCTCCGTGCCGCACGGGTCGACGCCAACGGCGTCAAACCCGTGGCCGCCCAGTTCGCGCAGGAGGCTGCCGTCGTTGCTCCCGATCTCGACGGCGGAGCGCGGCCGTGTCCCGGAGCCGGGCAGCCCCGCCAGTTCGCCCGCCAGTTCCCGCAGGTGCTCACGGAAGCTGCTGGAGAGCCCGGCGATGTGGTGATAGCCGTCGGAGAACAAGATCTGCTCGCCGACCGGCTGCATGGTCTGGACCAGGCCGCACTTCGGGCAGAAGCCGACGTCGAGCGGGTAGAACCGCTCGTCGCGGGCTTCGTCGGCATCCCGGGGGAAGCTGCACGCGGGCTGCATGCCGAACGACAAGAACGACCTGATCGCGACGTCCCGGCATGTCTGGCAGGGAGTCGAAGCGTCATTCACAGATGATCTCCTGACCTGTTGCCGCCGATTGGTAGCACTTCTCGATGGTCGCAAGGACCGCGACCGCGTCGCCCACGCCGGTTCTGGGCGGTGCGCCAGTGCGGATACAGCTGACGAAGTGCTCGAGCTCCGCCACCAGCGGTTCCTTCTTTTCTGCCGGGCTGAATTCGATCATCTCGCCGGTCACGGCCCGGACCGATCCCGCTTCCGCGTCGATCACGTGGCGGGACCCGCAGAGCATCCCCCGCTGCTCCAGGAGATCGCACCGTATCGATCCGAGTTCGCCCATGATGTCGAAGGTCCGCCATTTCCCCGGGGTGAAGTAATCGGACTCGACCCAGCAGAAAGCGGAGCTCGGGTAGGTGAGGGTGATCTGGCACGCGTCGTCAAGGTCGTGTCCCAGCAGATTGTGTGTCTCCGCCCGGACCTTGACCGGGTGTTCACCGATGAAGAAGTCGCTGAGGTACATGAAATGCATTGCCGAGGTGGCGAGGATGCCGCAGTCGCGTTCTGGAAAGCGAAAGCCCGTGAACCGCCCGCGCATGAAGCGGATTCTCCCGATGTCGCCAGCGGACACGCGCGCCATCGCCCAGTCGGCCGCCGCGTTGTACCGGAACAGGTGGCCGACCATGACGATGCCCGGGTAGCCACGGCACGCGTCGCGCACGCGCTCCGCCTGCGCCAGCGTGGCTGTCATGGGCTTCTCGACGAGGACATGTTTCCCCAGGTCGATGCACCTCAGCAGCAGCGGGCCGTGGGCCGGCGTGCCGGTGACGATGTCGACCGCGCACGCCTCGCCGAGCAGCTCCATTCCGGTGCTGGTGACGACTTCGTAGCAGGTCGCGATCTGCTCAAGCCGCCGCGGGTTCCTGCCGATCACGCCGACGAGGCGGCACTCTCCCCTGGCTTCCAGGGCCTTCCAGGCGCGAAGGTGCCTCTCCCCCCAGCGTCCGGCTCCCACCAGGACGACCCGCGGCCGGGCACAGTGCGCCGTTGGGTGCCACGATTGGCTCGCTTTGGCTGTCAGCAGGGTCATGGGAAGTTATCGCCTGGCTGCCGAATAAGATTGGCCTACGCGCAATTCTCGCTATTGGATGCCAGCGGCGATGTTCCCTCAGCTTCCGATAGCCCGCCTTTCCTGTCAAGCGCGGGTGGCCTCCGTGCGCGCCGCCCCGGACGCCACGTGCCTGCCCGAGCGTCCGCATGAGAGTGTTGCCTTACGATCCGGCGAGGGAGTCTGACGGCGTGACGGACAACAGCGCGGTTGTCATCAGCATCGACCAGGGCTACCTGGAGCCAGCCTGCACCATGCTGCGGTCGCTGGCGGCGAACACCAGCCTGGCCGGGGTCGACGTGCGCGTGCTGCATGACGATCTTGACGACGCGGCTGTCGCCCGCCTTCGCGATCAGCGGCCGGACGTGCTGAACGTCGTGCCGGTCATGGTGCCCGCGCCCGACATCCCGGTAAACGAGGGCTCACATATCTCCTCGGCGAGTTACCGCAGGCTGGTGGCCGCGGATGAGTGCCGGGAATTCGGCCGCATCGCCGTGTTGGACGTCGACCTGATCGTGCTCGGCGATATACGGGAACTGTTCGAGGCGGACCTGCGGAATGCGGTCATAGGAGCGGTACAGGATGCCTTCACCCCGACCGTGTCGTCCCCGTACGCCTTTCCCGAAGGCCCGCCCGACGGCGCGGCCGGCGATCTGCCGTACTTCAACGCCGGGGTGATGGTCGTCGATACCCGGCGGTGGATGGCCGCCGACACGACCCGCAGGTCAGTGGAGTTCGCCCGGCACAGGTCGCAGACCAGGATCCGCGACCAGGAGTCGCTCAACAGCGTTCTCATCGGTCGCTGGACGCCGGTTGATCCCCTCTGGAACTGCTTCCCGATCAGCGAGCTGGCGCGGCACGAGTACTTCCAGACGATGCTGGCGGCGAACGGCGTCGCGCTGGACGGGCTGCGGGAACTAGAGGCACAGGCTAAGATCCTGCACTTCGTCGGGCGTGACAAGCCCTGGCTGGACTCCTACCCTGACGGGCGCAACCGGGTGCTCTACCGCTCGTACTGGCAGTAGCCCGGGGTTGCGCCCCGGGGATCGAAGATCGTTGGCGTCGGGCTGATGGAGGCGCGGGATGCCTGGTCTCCGGAGCGTGGCGGCATTGGCCGGGGCGATCGGGACATTCGGGGCCGCGGACGCGATCACGTCCGCCACCGCGAGCTTGTTCCTCGCTGACGCGGTCCACGCCACGCCGCTGCAGATCGGCCTGTTCTTCGTCGCCCGCGCGGTGATCGCGGTGGGCGTCAACCTCACCGCCGGAAGCCTGTCGGACCGCCTGCCGGACCGCCGCGTCCTGCTCGGGGCCGCCGGGCTGGCGGGCGCGATCGGCGCGGTCTGCCTCGCGGTCCTGCGCGGCTACGCCGCGGTCCTGGTGACCGGGACCGTTTTCCTCGGCATCGGCGGCACGTCCTTCTTTCAGCTGTTCGCCTGCGCCAAGGAACTCGCCGATGCCCGCGGGCGGGCGGTGACCGGGTTCACGTCCGCGATGCGAGCGGTGTTCTCCGCGGCCTGGGTGATCGGGCCGCCGTTCGGGTTCTACCTGCTGACCAGGTACGGGTTCGGGCCGATGTACCTGGCCACCTGCGGGCTGTTCCTGGTCACCGCGGCGCTGGGCCGCAGGGCCCTGCCGGCTGCCCCGGCCGGGCCCGGCCCGGCCGGGACACCGGGCCAGGTCGGGGCCCGCGGACCCCGGCGGACGTGCGCCGAACTGGCGGCCATGTTCGGCGGCATGGCGACTGACACCCGCCTGCTGCTCGCCGCCATCGTCGTCCTCGGCACCGCCGCCCAGATGTACGGCATCGACTTCGCCCTGTACGTCACGAAGTACCTGCACCTTCAGGTGACGCTGGTCGGCTGGGTGGCAGGGCTCAGCGCGGCTCTGGAAATCCCGGTCATGATCGCCGTGGGGCGGGCGGCCGACCGGCTGGGCAAGCTGCGCGTCGTCATCGTGGCGGGCTTCGGCGCGATCTTGTTCTACTGCCTCCTGCCGCTGTCGAGCACCGCCCCGGCCCTGCTCGGGCTGCAGTTCCTGAACGCGTCGTGGATGGCGGTGACGCTGAGCATCCCGATGGTGATGGTGCAGCAGGAGACGCCTGGCTGGGCAGGCGCGGCCTCGGCGCTCTACAGCACTGCCTTCACCTTCGCCGCGCTGGTCGCCGGCGCCCTCACCGGCCTGACCGCGGCCGCGGTCGGCTTCCGTAACGTGTTCTGGATCTGCGCCGGGCTGGCCGCGGTCGCGACGGCGCTGCTCGGCATCCGCGTCGCCCTCGGCTCCCGCCAGCCCGCGCCGATGGCGGCGGCGCCGGATCCGCGCTGATGGTGCGAGCCGCCAGTTCTATGCCAAAATGGCTTGTCCTTCGCATTGACAAGCAAGTTTGGGCAATTTACGCTTCAGGGTAGCAAGGGCTTCAAGTCCTTGAGCGTGCTCAAGGACCCTTAGAGCCTAAGGCGAACGTGAGGCTTCGGATTGATCAATGCGCTGAGCCCCGCAGAGGCAGCCGCAAGCTTACCCGAGATTGAAGAATTCTCGGTAGAGATCGTCCCCGCCGGCCGTCTGGCGTTAAGAATCGCGCATCGCCAGACTATGCGCGTTATCGATGGAATACACCGGTCGCGGGCAGCGCAGTGCGCATACCATGCGAGACGGCCAATCGGGAGATCAAATGGCACGTAACGATGGCAGCATAGTAATCACCGGCGCGGCGGGCTTTCTCGGTTCCCACCTGTGCCGGGCACTTCTCGATCGCGGCGAGCGCATAATCGGTGTCGACAATATGAGCACCGGGCGCCCGGCGAGCCTGGCCGGTATAGCCGACAGCCCGGGCCTCACCCTGATGGAGGGCGACGTATCGGAATCGCTCAACGTCGATACTCCGGTCAAGGCGGTGGTACACCTCGCGTGTCCCGCGTCGCCCACCGCCTTCATGAGGATGCCGATCGATACGCTCCGGGTCGGCTCGCTCGGCACGCTGAACGCCCTGGCGCTCGCGCACGCGAACGACGCGCGGTTCCTGTTCGCCTCGTCGTCGGAGGTGTACGGAGACCCGCTCGTCCATCCGCAGGACGAGAGCTACCGGGGCAATGTCGACCCGACCGGCCCGCGCTCGGTCTACGACGAAGCCAAGCGCTTCGGCGAGGCAGCCACCACGGCCTACCGTCGCACCTTCGGCACCGCCACGGCGATCGTCCGCCCGTTCAACGTGTACGGACCAGGGATGTGGCCCGACGACGGGAGGGTCGTCGCGGCGTTCTGCGCCGCCGCACTGCGCGGGCAGCCACTGAAACTGCACGGTGACGGCAAGCAGACCCGCTCGCTGTGCTACGTCGATGACCTGATCGGCGGGCTGATCGCGCTGCTGGACAGCGACGAGGCGGGCCCCCTCAACCTCGGCTCCGAAGACGAGATCACCATGCTGGACCTGGCCGAGCGGATCATCGCGGCCGCCGGGACGGGGAGAATCGAGTTCCTCCCGCCCCGCGAGCAGGATGTCTCGGTCCGGCGCCCGGACACCAGCCGTGCCCGCCGTCTGCTGAGCTGGCAGCCCACCACGTCGCTGCGGTCGGGCCTGGCCCAGACCATCGCCTGGATGCGCTCGAACCTGCCGGGAGGCTGATCGGCCATGCCCACCGTGAAGATCATCGTGCCTGCGAACTGGCGGGTCGTCGCCGGCCACGACCTGGGCGTGCTGGCCTGTGAGGTCAGCACGGTGGGCGCCGCCCTGGACTGGCTGACCTCGGCTCATCCGCAATTCCAGCCCCGCGTGTTCAGCCGGCCCAGGCAGCTCGCCTCGTGGGTCAACGTCTACCTGGGCGAGGATGAGGTCCGCCAGCTGGCGGGCCTCGACACCCCGATACCCCGCCCCGCGGAGATGACCATCGTCCCGGCCTTCGCCGGCGGGTAGCGGCCAGGGTCGAGTTGCCGAGCGTGCCCCGCCGATGGCTGGCGATTCCCGCGGGAACCGTGACCATCGGATCCCCGGAAGACCATCTCGATGCGATCGCAGGCGTCCAGCATTACCCGCGGGAGTGGTTCGAGGACGAGACCCCGCAGCATCGCGTCACGGTGGGCACGTTCGGTATCAGCCGGTACCCGGTCACGAACGCGGAGTTCACCGATTTCACCGCCGCGACCGGGTACCTGACGACGGCCGAGGAACGCGGGTTCGGCCTGGTCTACGCGGCCGGCTACTGGGAGGAGCGGCAGGGCGCCAGCTGGCGCCGGCCCGCCGGGCCTTATGACTCCGTCGAGGACCGGCTGGATCATCCCGTGGTGCAGGTCACGCACGCGGACGCAGCGGCCTACGCCGCCTGGGCCGGGGCCCGGCTGCCGACTGAAGACGAATGGGAATACGCCGCCCACGGGGCGGCCTGGGCGTGCTGGCCCTGGGGTGACGACTGGGACCTGGAGCGGGCCAATACCGCCGAATACTGGGCCAAGACCCCCATCGCCGACTTCCGCGACTGGCGGACCTGGTGGGAACGGCGCCAGAAAGAGTGCCGCGAGGTGCCCGCGACCAGCCCGGTCGGGGCGTTCTCCCCGGCCGGGGATTCGCCGTTCGGGGTCGCCGACATGGCCGGCAACGTCACCGAATGGACCGCCACCAGGTATCAGATGTATGACCCGGGCCGCCGCTACGATCCGGTCTACGCGATCGCGGCCGGCCGGTACGTCGTAGTGCGCGGGGGCGACTGGATGAAGTTCCGCTACCAGGTCCGCACGTCCGAGCGGATCGCCTGCGATCCGGGGTACGCCAACTTCGCCACGGGATTTCGCTGCGCCAGCGACCTGGCCGGGCCCTGAGCGGCTCGCCCGCGTCCCCCGCCAGCCCTCAGGCCGGGCCGGCCGGGATGGCCGCTGATATCTCCGCGGCGCAGGCCATGCCCTGCGCGATGGCCTCGTCCTGGTTGATGTAGCTGTAGTTCGCCAGGCGGCCGCTGAAGAACACCGGCATGGGAGCCGCCAGCCGGATCTCCTCCTGGAGCGCGCGGTTGAGCCGCTCGTTGCGGGCGTCGGTGGTGGGGACCGGATAATGCCGGCCGGCGCTTCCCGGGTACTCCTCCGTCACGACCGTCGCAGGGACCGACTGCCCGGTCGCGTGTTTCGTCTCCACCGTCCTGGTGTAAGCGCGCCGGAGCGATGGCCGGTTCACCTGGTAGGCCGGAGTGAGCGTCCCGTCCGGATCCTTGAGCGGAGTGTAACGCGAGACGGTGCGGACCCCCCGCCACTCCAGCTCGCCTGGCCGGCCCGCGAAATCGTCCAGTCCCACGGTGACCACCACAGCCTGGTACTCGCCCTCCAGGTCCGCGAGATCGGCCAGCGTGAGGTAGCTGCCGAGCGTGGTCGGGACGGGACGGATGATGTTCTCGATGATCTCCTGCGCGCCGGCCGGAGGAAAGAACTCCCACGGGTCGGTGAAAAGCCGGCGGTTCCCGTCTGTCCGCAGCCCCAGGCGCTTGGGGCCGAAGGCGCTCGACAGCTCGACGGGGTCGCGTCCCCACTGCTTGACGGAGTAGTCGCGGATGAAGAGCCGGTACAGGGTCTGGCCCATGATCGACAGGCAGTAGGCTTCCAGGTTTTCGTGTGCCGGGGCGGCGGGAAGATCCGCCAGCTCGCGCTCGATCTGCGGCCAGACCGGCAGCTCCCGCAACTCCGGCACCTGCGGCGGCCAGGACAAGATGTGCGGCCTCTCGTCGGCGTCATCGAGGAAGATCTCGGTGACCACGTGATGCGCGAAGGCCCTGCGCATGCCGTGAGCCATCGCGAACCCCGCGACCTGCTTGTTCGTCGTGTGAAAGATGTGCGGTCCATTCGGTTCGAACAGGACGCCATTGATCGATTCCGACCGCGAGTGGCCGCCCACCACCCTTTCTTTCTCGAAGATGGACACCCGGTAGCCCGCGTCATGCAGCATCCGGGCAGTGGTGCACCCAGCCCAGCCCGCACCGATCACCGCTATCGCTGGTATGGCCACGAATTCATGCCTCGCATTCTGCGCGAAGGAATCCACATCGCGCACAGCTTCAGGCACGGGCCACCATAACGCAAGCCCAGGATGGCCCTGGCGGCCCCGGCTTCGCGGCCAGGCCAGCGCTGGCCAGCTCGGCCTGGAAATGTCATGGCCTGGTCACGCCCGCCTGGTCACCGCCGGGAGTCTACGAGCACGGCGATCCCGTCGAGGACCCGCCGCAGGCCGAACTTGAACTCGGCATCGGGGTCGTCCTCGGCATCGAACACCCCGGCCTCGATAACGGCGGTCAGGGCGGGGAAGCGGCCAGGCCCGATGAGCCTGGCCAGCAACCGGCCGTATGCGGCCATGGCCTGAGGTGACGTCGTGCCCGCCGCTCGGAACGCCGCGTTCACGTCGTTGACCAGCGCGGCCTCGCTGCGAACGAAGTTGCCAAGCAGCAGCACCACCGACAGCTTCTCGCTCTCGGCCAGGCCCGTGTCCCGCAGGCACAACAGGGCTGCTTCAAGCCAGGCGATCTGATGCGGGGCGACCGGCGGATCACTGATCGGCACCCGCAGCACCCAGGGGTGCTTGCGGAAGACCGCGTGCTGCCCCCAGGCCCAGCCGGAAAGGCCTTGCCGCCAGCCCGGGTCGAGCCCGGACGGGTCGCCGAAGGCGGAGTCGATCATCAGCGCGAGCAACTCGCGCTTGGCCGAGACATAGCGGTAGAGGGACATCGTCGCGACCCCGAGACTGGCGGCGACGTTGCTCATGGAGACGGCGGCAAGGCCCTCCGCCTCCGCGATCCGGATAGCCACCGCGACGATGCCGTCGAGGCTGAGCCCGCGCTTGGGGCCCTTGCTCGGCACCGCCCGCAGTCCCCAGGCCGCCTCGATGCTGGCAGGCAGGTCCATGCTGCTGATCTGGGCCATTGGCGTTGCTCCGTCGCCGGGAAAGTGCTCCGTACAATCTAGGCAGTGCCCCTGGGAACCGCCTGGCGAACACCCATGACGGTCAGCGCATGCAGATGCGTCGCGGTCGCGGCCAGCCGCGCCGCCTCGGCGATGGACTCACGCGCGGGGCAAGGGGGCACCTAACTGCGTGGCTGGTATGCAGTAAGTACAGCGTACCTGATACGCTGTACTTATCTCCACGCCGCAGGGAACGCTGACAGCCGGGGCAATAAGCCTGAGATGACCACACAGCTAGAGATCGAAGCCAGCGCTCTGGGGAAGGCCTTCCGCGGGAACATCGTCCTGCGGGATCTGGATCTCCAGGTAAAGCACGGCAGCGTGTTCGCGATGCTCGGTCCCAACGGCGCAGGCAAGACGACGACCATCCGGATCTTGTCCACCCTGCTGGCCCCCGACAGCGGTGCAGCCCGGATAGCGGGCTTCGACGTCGTGCGTCAGCGGCGGCAGGTTCGTCAGGTCATCAGCCTGACCGGCCAGTATCCGACCGTTGACGACCTGCAGACGGGTGAAGAGAACCTGCGGATGATGGGCCGGCTCTGCGGCCTGTCCCGCCGACGGGCTCGCCTGCGTGCGGCCGACCTGCTGGCCCAATTCGAGCTCGACACGGCAGCCAGGCGAAGGGTCTCGACCTACTCGGGCGGCATGCGGCGCCGCCTGGATCTCGCGGCCAGCCTGGTAACCACCCCGTCAGTGATCTTCCTGGACGAACCCACTACCGGCCTTGACCTGCGGAGCAGGCAAGCCATGTGGCAGGTGATCACCGGGCTCGCGCAGACGGGAACGACCGTCTTCCTGACCACGCAGTACCTGGAAGAGGCGGACCGGATGGCCGACTGGATCGCCGTGCTCGACGCCGGCCGCGTGATCGCTGAGGGCACCCCTGAGCGGCTGAAGGAGCGCGTTGCCGCCCAGCGGCTGGACATCACCGCCGCCAGCTCGGACGCGTTCGCGGCCATAACGCGAGTTCTCGGCCACCGGATCATCCAGAGTGATCCCAGCCGGCTGACGATCGGCGCTGCCTCCGATGGCACCGCCAGGCAGGTACGGGACCTGCTAGATGAACTCGATCCTGAGCGTAGGGCGGTGAGCCGGTTCACCGTTCATACGCCCACGCTCGACGATGTCTTCCTCTGTCTCACTGGCCATGGTGCATCGGCGGCACCGCACACTGCCGGGCGAGGCGAGGACGTGCGAAGGGAGAGGTAGATGCGTGTCGCGCTGATCGCCCCGGCCGCCGCCGGACGGACCCCAGCCAGGTCCCGCCGGAACCGGATGCTGAGCGATTCAGTAACGCTGGCCGCCCGAAGCATCACCCTCACCATGCGCAGGCCGGATGCGATGCTCACCGCGCTGCTGATGCCCATCCTGCTCATGGTGGTATTCGGCTACCTGTTCAGCGGCGCCATTCACATTGCCACCGGGTACGTCACCTACCTGGTGCCCGGGATCGTTCTCACCTGTGTGGTACTTGGCTCATCGACAACCGCCGTAAGCGTCAACACCGATATGGCCAAAGGCGTCATCGATCGGTTCCGCACGCTGAATGTCGGCGGGCCGGCCTTCCTTTCGGGACACGTCAGCGCCAGCACCGTGCGCAGTGCGGCGACCGTGGCGCTGGTGTTCGCCGTCGCGTTCCCGATGGGCGCCCGTTTCCAGGCCGGCTGGCTGGGCTGGCTCGGAGCAGCCGGAATCATCCTGCTGCTGATACTCGCCGTCTCCTGGCTGTCCGCAGTGGGCGGCCTGCTCGTCCGCTCGCCGGAAGCGGCCAGCAGCTTCACCTTTTTCATGATGCTCGTGCCGTTCACGAGTAGCGCCTTCGTCCCGGTCGCCACCATGCCCAGCTGGCTTCACGGGTTCGTGTCCCGCCAGCCAGCGACCCTCATCATCGAGTCTCTGCGCTCGTCCCTCCGCCACCACTCGCCAGGCAATTACGCCTGGGAATCAGCGGCCTGGTGCGGCGGGATCGTGCTCATCTCGCTGGCCATTTCCAGCTTGATCTTCCAACGACGCACCGCCTGAGCGCCTGGCGGCCTGGGCGGCCGCAGGGCGACATCAGATGCTTGATGACGGGCATGGCCAGCGTATGGGAGCGCCGGTTGACCATCTCGCGGGTCTCGCCGACAGTCGCCCGCCTGCGAAGACGTTTGCGGGCCCTCGGCCCCGCCGCCCCCGCCAGGCGTGCACCGGCCCGGGCGCTCCGGCGAGCTCCCGGGCAGGTGCACGTCCTGGATGAGCTAGGCGTTCTCGACGTCAGCCGAGTCCGCCACCAGTCTGGAGCAGGGACGGCGGCGGCCCGTGGCGGTGGGCGAACCCGGCTGGCGGCACCGGGGTGAGCTCGGCGTGCGTGGGCGGCTGCGGTGACCAGGTCATTGTGGCGGTCCACCTGCCGTCGGTACCGGTCTCGCGGATGGGCAGGAATGTGCTCGCGCTGACCCAGACGTCGCTGGTGTCCACGCCGTACTTCTTCCCGTTCACCGTGAAAGTCCGGGATGTGTACCGCAGGTGGATGGCCCGCTGCCCGTCAACAGTGTCGTCACCGACGATGGCAAGGGCCCCGCCGGCCAGCTGCTGGCGCAGGCTCGGCCCGGTAGAGCCGGTGAGGTCCGAACCGCCCTCGTTCCTGATCGTCCACCATGCCCTGACGGCGTAGTCGACGATCGTCGTGGTGGCCGAATCGCCCGTGCCGGTAGCCGCGTCATCCTCCTGGATCGTGCCGTCGGGCGCGGTGAAGGTGGTCCGGGTCGCTCCGCTGCCCAGGTCCTGGATATCCCTGGACACCCCGTTCGAGTAGGTGGTCGTGACCCGGAGCGTGCCCGTGTCCTGGTTGGCGAGCGCCGCGACGGCGCGGCCCTGGACGTAAGCAGCGGTACGAATCTGCGGAGCCGCCGCCGGATGCCGGTGGCCAGCCGCAGCGCGCCGGGGATTCGCCGCACCCGGCCCGTTGGTCGCGCCCGGCCCGAATGCGATGACCGCCACAGCCGCGCCGGCCGCGGCGACGACCGCGAGCGGAACCAGCCGGGCCGCCCAGGTCCGCACCGGGTGCCTGGCGGGGCCTGGCCGGCGGTCGCTGCGGCGGCGGTCGCTGCGCTCGGCGATGGCCGCCGCGAACAGGGCCTCTCGTTCTGCTGCGGTGAACAGTTCTGGCGGCCGCCCGGTCCCCGGCGCGATGCCGCGGAGCCGGTCAATGTCGTCGGACTTCATGAGTCAATCCCTTCAGTGGTGGCTGAGAGGTCAGGACGGGCGCCGCCGGGGGCACCGGCGCGTCGTCGGTGTCGAGCAGGCGCAGTTGAGCGCGGAACCGGGTGCGGGCACGGTGCAGCCGGACCGCGAAAGCCGCCCGGGAGCAGCCGAGCACCCCGGCGGCTTCGGCAGCAGACAGCTCATCCCAGGCGATCAGCGCCAGGACTTCACGGTCGGTGCCACGAAGCCGGCTGAACGCCGCGGCGACGGCATCCCGCTCGGTGACGACAACCGCCGGATCGCGCCGCGGCGGCGCGACCGCCACGTCGCCGACCTCGAGCCGGCTGCGCAGCCTGGCCTGCCGGGACGCTGCGCGACGCTCGTCCGCGAGCGTCCGCCGGGTGACACCCAGCAGCCAGCCCAGCGGATGCGCGGCGCCGAAGAACTCAGCCCGGCGACGCCACGCCACCAGGAACGTCTGCGCGGTCGCGTCCTTAGCCATGTCCGGGTCAGCACGGGCCCGGGCATACCCGCAGACAGCCTCGAAGTGGACCTGGTACAACTCGCGAAACCGTGCTGCGTCCGCATCCACGCTTCAGCCTCCCGCGCCGTCATTCCTGTCCTGCACTGTGGAAGTGGCCGGCCGACGGCTCTGATTACAGCAGGCGGTCAATCATGACGACCGGCTGCGCCGGTATGGTCACCATGACCAGCGAAGTTGCGGGCCGGCCGAGCTGGCCGCGGGGTGAGGAGCGGTCATCGTGTGCACAGACCAGCCTGGGGCGCAGGCTCCCGTTATGGGCCAGCACCTGCTGCATGACTTCGATCCTGGCGTGGTATTCGATCTAGAGCCGGTTGACGCGGTCACCGTGACCGCGCTGATGGACAGCGTCACCGATATCTTCATGCCCGACCAGGGACCGGCCCGCCGCTGGCCGGTGTGGGCCGGCCCGCAGCGGCCCGCAGCGACCATGGAAGGCGGCATGGCCCCGGACGCCCTGCTGGCCGAGCACGGCTTCTCCGTCCTGGTGACGGTCTCCAAGGACGGCTCACGCCACCAGCTCCTGTTCGACGCCGGCACCAGCCCCGACGGAGTCGTCGCCAACATGGATCGCCTCGAACTGGACCCGGCGGCGATCGAGGCGATCATCTGCAGTCACGGCCACTTCGATCACACCACCGG
>DATBGO010000060.1:0-3489 GCA_036558005.1 Streptosporangiaceae bacterium
GGTGCCGTGCGCCTCCACCGCGTCGACCTCGCCCGGCGCCAGGCCCGCCGAGGCCAGCGCCGCCCGGATCACCCGCTGCTGCGACGGGCCATTCGGCGCGGTCAGCCCGTTACTGGCCCCGTCCTGATTGACCGCGCTGCCGGCCACCACCGCCAGCACCCGGTGCCCGTTCCGCCGCGCATCAGACAACCGCTCCAGCAGCAGCACCCCCGCGCCCTCGCTCCACCCGACTCCGTCGGCCGCCGCCGAGAACGCCTTGCACCGGCCGTCCGGCGCCAGCCCGCGCTGCCGGGAGAACTCGGTGAAGGCGTGCAGGTGGACGATCACCCCGATGCCGCCGGCCAGCGCCAGCTCGCATTCCCCGGACCGCAGCGCCTGGCTGGCCAGGTGCAGCGCCACCAGGGACGAGGAGCAGGCGGTGTCCACCGACACCGCTGGCCCTTCCAGTCCCAGCGTGTAGGACACCCGGCCGGAGAGCACGGAGATCGCGTTCCCGGTCAGCAGGTAGCCTTCCGACTCCCCGGCCGCGTCGAAGCCTGCGTCGTATCCCGACGCCGCCGCTCCGGCGAACACCCCGGTCCGGGAATCGCGCAGCGACTCCGGGTCGATGCCGGCCCGCTCGATGGCTTCCCAGCACACCTCCAGCAGCAGCCGCTGCTGCGGGTCCATGGCCAGCGCCTCCCGCGGGCTGATCCCGAAGAAGCCCGCGTCGAACTCCGCCGCGTCCCGCAGGAACGAGCCCTGGCGGGTGTAGGTGGTCCCGGCGTGATCGGGGTCCGGGTTGAATATGGCGTCGATGTCCCAGTTGCGGTCGTCCGGTAGTTCGGAGACCGTGTCCTGGCCGTCGGCCAGCAGTTCCCACAGAGCGTCCGGATCAGTGGCCCCGCCGGGATACCGGCAGCCCATGCCCACGATCGCGACCGGCTCCCCGGTCACCGGCGGGGCCGGCGGCCGGGCCTGTGCCACGTCGGCATGTTCCCCGGCCAGTGCGGCACGGACGAAACGCGCCAGCGCCTGCGGCGTGGGGTGGTCGAAAACCAGCGTGGCCGGCAGGCGCAGCCCGGTGAGCGCGGCCAGCCGGTTCCGCAGCTCCACCGCGGTCAGCGAGTCGAAGCCCAGGTCCTTGAACGCCCGTCCAGGCGCGACGGCCTCCGGCGTGGCGTGCCCGAGCACCACCGCGGCTTCGGCCCGGACTAGGTCGGTGACCACCCTGAGCTGCTCACCTTGGGGCCACCCGGCCAGCTTCCCGGCCAGCTCGCCTTGCGGCGCGGCCGGGCGGGCCGCTGTGGCCGCCTCGGGCAATTCCCGCAGCAGTGAGGGTGTTCCCGCGCTGCCGCCGGTCATCTGGGCCCAGTCGGCGTCCAGCACCGTGAGCGTCGTTTCGCCGCCCGCCAGCGCCTGCTCCAGGGCCCGCACGGCCAGCGCCGGGTCCATCTCGGCCTGCCCGCTGCGCCGCAGCCGCCGCCGTACCACCGCCGACTGGGCCAGTCCGCCGCCGCCCCACGCGCCCCAGGCCACCGACAGTGCCTGCTGGCCCCGGCCCCGCCGCGCCTGGGCCAGGGCGTCGAGGTAGGCGCTGGCCGCCGTGTAGTTCCCCTGCCCGGCACTGCCCAGCGTGGCGGCCGCGGAAGAGAAGAGCACGAACGCGTCGAGTTCCGCGCCGGCGGTCAGCTCGTCCAGATGTGCTGCGCCAGCCGCCTTGACGTCCAGGACACCGGCCAGCCGGCCCGGGGTCAGCCGGTCCAGCATCCCGTCGTCGAGCACGCCCGCCGCGTGGAACACTCCGGTCAGCGGGCCGGCCGCCCGGAGCCGGTCCAGCAGTCCGGCCAGCTGCGGGCGTTCGGCGACGTCACAGGCCAGCACGCTCACCCGGGTGCCTTGGCGGGCCAGTCCGGCCGCGCGGTGCGCCACTCCCGCTGCCCCTGGTCCTGAGCGGCTCACGAGTGCGAGATGGGAGGCGCCGGCGCCGGCCAGCCACCGGGCCACGTGCCCGCCGACCGCCCCGGTCCCCCCGGTCACCAGCACCGTGCCGGCCGCCGACCATCCTCGCGCCGCCGACGCCGGCAGCGGCGCGCGGACCAGCCGCCGGGCCAGCACCCCGGCGGGCCGGATCGCGACCTGATCCTCCCCGCAGCCCGATAGCACCGCACAGAAGCGGGCCGCGACCCGTTCGTCCCAGCCGGCTGGCAGGTCCACCAGCCCGCCCCACCGGTCGGGCTGCTCCAGCGCGGCAGCCAGCCCGAGGCCCCACGCCATCGCCTGCGCCGGGCGGGTCACCACGTCCTGCTGCGCCGCGGCCACCGCACCTCGCGTCAGCACGCAGAGCCGCGCCGCGACCTGCGCGTCGGCCAGGGCCTGCACCAGCGCCAGCGTCCCGGCCAGGCCGTTCGGCACAGCGGGGGAGCCTGCCCGCGGTGTCTCGTCCAGTGCCAGGAGCGACAAGACCCCGGTGACGTCGGACAGGTCAGTACCGGTCAGCACCTGGCGGATCCGGTCCGCCAGTACCGGCCGGTCCTGCCCGGCCACGGTCATCTCGATGGCCACCACCCGGGCGCCGCGCTCGGTCAGCGCCTGCGCGCACGCCCGGCCCAGTTCACCGTCCGGTTGCCCGGCCGGGGAAACGATCAGCCACGTCCCAGACGGCGCGGCCGTCTCCCGGACGGCGACCGGCACCCACGCCACCCGGTACCGCCAGCCCGCGACCGTGGACCGGCCGCGTTCCCGGCGCCGCCAGGACGCCAGCGCCGGGAGCACCTGGTCCAGCCCGGCCTGCTCGTCCACGGCCAGCGCCGCGGCCAGTCCCCGGGTATCACCGCCGTCGACTGCCGCCCAGAACCGCGCCTCTGCCGCTGTGCGGGCCCCATCGCCTCCGGCCGCGTCACGGGCCTCGGGCCAGTACCGCTGATGCTGGAAGGCGTAGGTCGGCAACGGCACCACCCGGCCGCCGCCCAGCACCGCCGCCCAGTCCACCGCCACACCACGCACATGCACCTGCGCCAGCGACGCCACGAACCGGCCCGCGCCGCCCTCATCCCGGCGCAGCGTCCCGGTCACCACCACTGGCGCTGCTGGCCCGCCCCCACCCGGCCCGCCAGCAACGGCCTCATCACCGGCCGCCTCCTCCAGCACCTGGCTGACCGCCGCGGTCAGCACCGGATGCGGCGACACCTCCACAAACACCCCATGCCCGCCCTGCGCCAGCGCCCGCACCGCCGACGCGAACTCCACCGGCGCCCGCAAACTCTCAAACCAGTACCCCGCCCCCAGCTCCTCGCCCCGCACCCACCCCCCCGTCATCGCCGACACCACCGGCACCCGCCCCCGCTGAGGCTCCACCCCCGCCAGCGCCCCCAGCAGCCCCTCCCCGATCTCCTCCACCTGCGCGCGATGCGAGGCGTAATCCACCGCCAGCACCCGCGCCCGCACCCCCCACCCCTCACACGCCGCCGCCAGCTCCGCGACCGCCCCCCGCTCACCCGACACCACCGT
>DATBGO010000061.1:0-8506 GCA_036558005.1 Streptosporangiaceae bacterium
CGGCGGGCTGGCCGACGGGGTGGCGGCGGGCTTGCTGGCAGCCGCGGCGTGCTGGCCAGAACCGCGGAACAGGAAGTACCCGCCGACCGCCAGCCCGGCCACCACGCAGCAGACCAGGCCCACCGCGCTCCATTGCCGCGCCCGCCTCGCCTGCTCCGCCCGCCGGGTTGCCTGGCGCTGGTAATGCGCCCTGGCGAGCTTGCGCTGGCGCGCCTTCTTTCCCGCCACTCGTCCTGCCCTCCCGCTCGGCGGCGGCCCGTCCTCAGCATTAAGCCGCCCGCTGGCAATAGCGAAACTTCGCGAATGGTACCCGCGTGCAGCCGCCGTCGGCGCATCCGTTACATGTTCGCAGTATCAACTGCGCCGTGCCGTGTCCTGCGTCCGGGCCAGGAACCCGGCCGGGGCGGTTCATCGGTAGCCTGTACGCACGCCCGCCGCGCCGCCGCTGGCGCCGCGGGAACCGCGCCCGGCACGGGCGCTCGTTGAGGGAGGAAGCAGTGCTGGTTGCCGGGTTCCCGGCCGGCTCGTTCGCCGCCAACTGCTACCTGGTGGCGCCAGGGCCAGGCGCGGAGTGCGTGATCATCGACCCGGGTGAGGGCGCGGAGCGGGGCATCGAGGAGATCGCCGAGCGGCACCGGCTGCGCCCGGTGGCGGTGCTGCTGACCCACGGCCACATCGACCACATCTGGTCGGTGGTGCCGGTGTGCGGCGCCAGGGACATCCCCGCCTACATCCACCCGGCCGACCGCGCGCTGCTCAGCGACCCGGCCCGCGGCTTCTCGCTGCGCCCGGGCCAGCAGCTGCTGCCCGGGATCACCTTCACCGAGCCGGACGAGGTCGCCGAGCTGGCCGACGGCGCCGTGCTGGAGCTGGCGGGCCTGTCCCTGCAGGTGCGGCACGCCCCCGGGCACACCCAGGGATCGGTGACCTTCGGCGCCGCCGGGGCCGCGCAGCCGCCCGCGCTGTTCACCGGGGACCTGCTGTTCGCCGGCTCGATCGGGCGGACCGACCTGCCCGGCGGCGACTACCCGCAGATCCTGGACAGCCTGGCCCGGGTCTGCCTGCCGCTGGAGGATGAGACCGCGGTGCTGCCCGGGCACGGGCCGCAGACCACGATCGGCGCCGAGCGCGCGTCCAACCCGTTCCTGGCGGGCCTGGCGCCCGCCGCCGGCCCGGAGCGCGGCCTCTAGCCGCCGGTGGCCGGTCACCAGAGCGCGACCCATGAGGGGCTGTGAATGATCCGCACGCATGAGGCAGGCACCCTGCGCACCGCGCACCAGGGCCAGCAGGTGACGCTGGCCGGCTGGGTCGCCAGGCGGCGCGACCACGGCGGCGTGGTCTTCATCGACCTGCGCGACGCCAGCGGCGTCGTCCAGGTCGTCTGCCGGGCCGAGGACATCGCGCACGACCTGCGGGCCGAGTACTGCGTGGCGGTGACCGGCCAGGTGCGGCGCCGGCCTGCGGGCAACGAGAACCCTGAGCTGCCCACCGGCGAGGTGGAGGTGGACGCGGCCGGGCTCGAGGTGCTGTCGGAAGCCGACCCGCTGCCGTTCCCGGTCGAGGGCGCCGCCGAGCTGAGCGAGGAGGTCCGGCTGCGGTACCGGTACCTGGACATCAGGCGGCCCGAGATGGCGGCCGCGCTGCACGCCAGGTCCCGGGCGGCCTACCTGGTCAGCGACGTGATGGCCGGGCACGGCTTCGTGAACGTGGAGACGCCGTTCCTGACCAGGTCCACCCCGGAGGGCGCGCGCGACTTCCTGGTGCCGGTGCGGCTGCGGCCGGGCAGCTGGTACGCGCTGCCGCAGTCACCGCAGCTGTTCAAGCAGCTGCTGATGGTCTCCGGCCTGGAACGCTACTACCAGCTGGTGCGCTGCTTCAGGGACGAGGACTTCCGCGCCGACCGGCAGCCTGAATTCACCCAGATCGACCTGGAGATGTCGTTCGTGACCAGGAGCGACGTCGTCGAGGTGGCCGAAGACCTGGTAGAACGCCTATGGCGGGAGCTGGCCGGGTACCAGGTGCCGCGGCCGATCGGCCAGCTGAGCTACGCCAGCGCGATGAGCCGGTTCGGGTCCGACAAGCCGGACCTGCGGTTCGGCTGCGAGCTCGCCGACCTCACCGGTTACTTCAGCCAGACCGGGTTCCGGGTCTTCCAGGCGCCGCACGTGGGCGCGGTGGTGATGCCCGGCGGCGCCGGGCAGTCCCGCAGGGAACTGGACGGCTGGCAGGACTGGGCCCGCTCCCGCGGCGCCCGCGGCCTGGCATACGTGCTGACCGGCGCCGACGGCGCGGTGACCGACGCCGGCCCGGTGGCCAGGCACCTGTCCGAGGCCGAGCGGGCCGGGCTGCCCGCCGCGGCCGGGGCCGGCCCGGGCGACTGCATCTTCTTCGCCGCGGGGACCCCGGCCGCGGCCCGCGGGCTGCTCGGCGCGGCCCGGCTGGAGATCGGCCAGCGGTGCGGGCTGATCGACCCCGCCGCCTGGGCGTTCACCTGGGTGGTGGACGCGCCCATGTTCGAGGAGGACGGGGCCGGCGGCTGGACCGCGGTGCACCACCCGTTCACCGCGCCGCTGCCGGAGTGGGCGGACAAGTTCGAGGCCGAGCCGGGCGGGGCGCTGGCCGACGCCTACGACATCGTCTGCAACGGCACCGAGATCGGCGGCGGCTCGATCCGGATCCACCGCCCGGACACGCAGCAGCGGGTCTTCGACGTGATCGGGCTGTCCCGCGCCGACGCCCAGGCCCAGTTCGGCTTCCTGCTCGACGCGCTGCGGTTCGGCCCGCCGCCGCACGGCGGCATCGCGTTCGGCTGGGACCGGCTGCTGATGCTGCTCACCGGCCGGGACAGCATCAGGGACGTGATCGCGTTCCCGAAGGCGGCCTCCGGGCACGACCCGCTGACCGGCGCGCCCACGCCGATCACCGCCGAGCAGCGCAAGGAGGCCGGGGTGGACGCGGCGCCCGCGCCCGGCGGGCACCCGCCCGGGTGAGGGCCGGCCCGCCGGTTTGCGCATAGAGTCAGGCTGTGCCCAGAGCTGAGCCGGGCCAGCGCGACTCGCTGTTCGACGCGGCCGCCGACGAGGCGGCCCGCGCCGCCGCGCCGCTCGCGGTCCGGATGCGGCCCGCGAACCTGGACGAGGTGATCGGCCAGCGGCACCTGACCCAGCCGGGGGCGCCGCTGCGCAAGCTGGCCGAGACCGACTCGCCGATGTCGGTGCTGCTGTGGGGGCCGCCGGGCACCGGGAAGACCACCCTGGCCTACGTCGTCGCGGCGGTCACCCGGCGCAGGTTCGTCGAGCTGTCGGCGGTGTCAGCCGGGGTCAGGGATGTGCGCGCGGCGATCGAGGACGCGCGCAGGCAGCTCGGGCTGAGCGGCACCCAGACGATCCTGTTCATCGACGAGGTGCACCGGTTCAACAAGGCCCAGCAGGACGCGCTGCTGCCGGCGGTGGAGAACCGGTGGGTGTCGTTCATCGGCGCCACCACCGAGAACCCCTCGTTCTCGGTGGTCGGGCCGCTGCTGTCCCGCTCGCTGCTGCTCACCCTCACCGGGCTGAGCGATGAGGACATGGCGCAGGTCATCGGCCGGGCGCTGCGCGATGACCGGGGCCTGGGCGGCTCGGTCGGGCTGGGGCCAGGGGTGGAGCAGCAGCTCATCATGCTGGCCGGCGGCGACGCCAGGCGGGCGCTGACCTACCTGGAGGCGGCCGCGCTTGGCCAGCCGGCCGGCGGCGTGCTGGACCTGGCCGAGCTGGAGCGCGCGGTGGACCGGGCCGCGGTCCGCTACGACCGGGCCGGGGACCAGCACTACGACGTGATCAGCGCGTTCATCAAGAGCATCAGGGGCAGCGACGCCGACGCGGCGGTGCACTACCTGGCCCGGATGATCGAGGCGGGCGAGGACCCGCGGTACATCGCCCGGCGGCTGATCGTGCACGCCAGCGAGGACGTCGGGCTGGCCGACCCGTCCGCGCTGCAGGCCGCGGTCGCCGCCGCGCAGGCGGTCGAGTTCGTCGGGCTGCCCGAGGCCAGGCTCGCGCTGGCCCAGGCGACCATCCACCTGTCGCTGGCGCCCAAGTCCAACGCGGTGTACCGGGCGATCGGCGCGGCCGCCGCCGACGTGCAGGCCGGGCTGGCCGGGCCGGTGCCCGCGCACCTGCGCGACGCCAGCTACCGGGGCGCGGCCCGGCTGGGGCACGGGCGCGGCTACCAGTACCCGCACGACGCCGAGGAAGGCGTGCTCCGCCAGGCGTACGCGCCGGAGGCGATCGCCGGCCGGCGCTACTACGAGCCGACCAGGCACGGCACCGAGGCCCGCTACGCCGAGCGCAGCGAGCGGATCCGGTCGGTCCTGGGCCGCGGCGAGCCGGGCGGCGGCGATGACGGCGGGACCTGAGCCAGCGCCGGGCACGCGGTAGGGTCAGGCAGGTAACTGAGCAGCCGGCCCGGCCGAAGGAGCAGCCAGAGGTGAATGCCCTGCAGGCCGCTGCCCTGATCGCAGCGGTTTTCTTCGCGATCGGCGTGTGCGCCGGCATTCTGGTGCTGATCAGGCTCTGGCTGCTGCTCGGGACGGCCGGGCAGCTGCTGTCGCAGTACCGCGAGCGGGCCGGCGCGCTGATCGACACCGCCCAGGCCGCGGTGGACGCCAGCACCGAGCAGCTGGCCAGGGCCGGGGAGATCACCGCGAACCTGGACCAGGTCAGCGCCAACATGGCCGAGCTGTCCACGCAGGTCTCGGCGCTGTCGGGGATGGCGCGCGGGATCTCGGCGGGCCTGGGCACGCCGCTGGCCCGGCTGGCCGCGCTGGCTTACGGGATCCGCCGCGCGGTCGCGATCCGCCGCGGCAGCGGGCTGCCCGCCCCGGCCGGTCCCGGGCGCACCACGCTGGCCAGCAGCCGGCCCGCGCTGGCCGGCCGGCGGGATCGGGCCGGGCGATGATCGGCCGGCTGTTCTGGCTGACCCTGGGCGCGGTGGCGGGCGTGACCGGCTACCGCCGGCTCAGCCGGCTGCTGCGGGCCGCGCTGCCCGTGCCGCGCCGCGGCCGGGCGCGGGAGAGCGGCGGGCTCGCGTCGTTCGCGCGCGACGTGCGCGACGGCATGGCGCAGTACCAGGACCAGCGGGCCGCCCCGGGCCGCGGTCACCCAGGCACCGATTACGCGAAGGATGGCCGTTGATGGAGTCGGCAGAGGTCGCCCGCCGTTTCCTTAGCTTCTTCTCCGAGCGCGGGCACACCATCGTGCCCTCGGCCAGCCTGGTCGCCGACGATCCGACGCTGCTGCTGGTGAACGCCGGCATGGTCCCGTTCAAGCCGTATTTCCTCGGCCAGCGGGTGCCGCCGTTCCAGCGCGCGGCCAGCGTGCAGAAGTGCGTGCGCACCCCCGACATCGAGGAAGTCGGCAAGACCACCAGGCACGGCACGTTCTTCCAGATGCTGGGCAACTTCTCCTTCGGCGACTACTTCAAGGAGACCGCCATCCCGCTGGCCTGGGAGCTGCTCACCTCGGCCGAGCGCGACGGCGGGTTCGGCTTCTCCGAGGACAGGCTGTGGGTCACCGTCTACACCGACGACGACGAGGCGGCCAAGCTCTGGCACGACAAGGTCGGCGTGCCGCAGGAGCGGATCCAGCGCCGCGGCATGGCCGACAACTTCTGGTCGATGGGCGTGCCGGGGCCGTGCGGCCCGTGCTCGGAGATCTACTACGACCGCGGGCGCGAGTACGGCGCCGACGGCGGCCCGGTCGTCGACGAGGACCGCTACCTGGAGGTGTGGAACCTCGTCTTCATGCAGTACGCCCGCGGCGAGGGGCCGGGCAAGGAGGGCTTCCCGATCCTGGGCGAGCTGCCCTCGCGCAACATCGACACCGGGATGGGCCTGGAGCGGATGGCGGCGCTGCTGCAGGGCGTCGACAACATCTACGAGATCGACACCATGTGGAAGGTGCTCGAGCGGGCCGCCGAGCTGACCGAGCAGCGCTACGGCAGGGACCAGCGCGCCGACGTGTCGCTGCGGGTGGTCGCCGACCACGTGCGGACCGCGGTGATGCTGGTCGCCGACGGGGTGATCCCCGCGAACGAGGGCCGCGGCTACGTGCTGCGCCGGATCCTGCGGCGCAGCGTGCACAACCTGCGGCTGCTGGCCGGGTCGCAGCGCGGCGGCTCGGGGGCGGGCGGCGACGGCGAGCGCTACCTGCACGAGCTGGCGGCCGCCGCGGTCGGCGCGCTCGGCGACCAGTACCCCGAGCTGCGCGCCGACGCGCCGCACATCCACACTGTCATCGACGCCGAGGAGGCGGCGTTCAGCTCGACGCTGCGCACCGGCACCGCCATCTTCGACGCCGCGGTGGAGGAGACCCGCCGCCGCGGCTCCCAGACCGTCCGCGGCGACCTGGCGTTCCAGCTGCACGACACCTACGGCTTCCCGATCGACCTGACCCTGGAGATGGCCTCCGAGCAGGGCCTGGCCGTCGACGAGCAGGAGTTCCGCCGGCTGATGGCGCAGCAGCGGCAGCGGGCCAAGCAGGACGCGGCGCAGAAGAAGACCGGCAACGCCGATATCTCGGTGTACGCCGGCATCCTGGACTCGGCCGGCCAGGTCACCTTCACCGGCTACGACGACCTGGCCGGGGAGGCGACCGTCATCGGCCTGCTGGTGAGCGGGGCGCCGGTGCCGGCCGCGGGCGAGGGCACCGAGGTCGAGGTGGTGCTGGACCGGACGCCGTTCTACGCCGAGGGCGGCGGGCAGCTCGCGGACGCCGGGGTGCTCAGCACGGCCGGCCAGGGCGCCGGCGACGGCGCCGAGGTGACCGTCGCCGACGTGCAGTCCCCGGTGCGCGGGCTGATCGTGCACCGCGGCCGGGTCACCGCAGGCGAGATCCGGGTCGGCGCGGCGGTGCACGCCCAGGTCGACACCGAGCGCCGCCGCGCGATCTCCCGCTCGCACACCGCGACCCACCTGGTGCACCGCGCGTTCCGCGGCGCGCTGGGCGAGTCGGCCGCCCAGGCGGGCTCGGAGAACTCCCCGGGCCGGTTCCGGTTCGACTTCACCGCGATGGGCGCGGTCCCTGCCGCGGTGCTCGCCGACGCCGAGGACGAGGTGAACCAGGTGCTGACCGACGACCTGGACGTCCGCGCCTACCACACCTCGCTGGAACAGGCCAGGCAGTCCGGCGCGCTGGCGCTGTTCGGGGAGAAGTACGGCGGCGAGGTCCGGGTGGTCGAGGTCGGCGACTATTCCCGTGAGCTGTGCGGCGGCACCCACGTGGCCAGGTCCGGCCAGCTGGGCCTGGTCAAGATCCTGGGCGAGTCGTCGATCGGCTCGGGCGTGCGCCGGGTCGAGGCCCTTGTCGGCATGGACGCCTTCCGCTACCTGGCCAGGGAGCACGTGCTGGTCAGCCAGCTCGCCGAGCAGCTCAAGGCGCGCAGGGAGGAGCTGCCGGAGCGGATCTCGGGGCTGGTGACAAGGCTGCGCGACGCCGAGCGCGACCTGCAGCGGCTGCAGTCGGCCCGGCTGCTCGACTCGGCCGCGGAGCTGGCCCGCGGCGCCGGCGACATCGGCGCGGCCGCGGTGGTCACGGCGCGGGCCCCGGACGGGACCCCGGCCGACGGGATCAGGAAGCTGGCGCTGGACGTGCGCGGCCTGCTGCCGGCCGGCCGGCCGGGCGTGGTGGCCATCGTCGGGGTGCCCGCTGACCGGCCCACCGTGGTGGTGACCGTCAACGACGCGGGCCGCGAGCGCGGCCTGGCGGCAGGGCCGCTGGTGCGGGCGGCGGCGGGCGCGCTCGGCGGCCGCGGCGGCGGCAAGGACGACATCGCCCAGGGCGGCGGCGCCGCCCTGGGCGACAACGCTGCCCAGGTGATAGAGGAGTCATTTAGGGCGGTTCGTACGGTTATCAGGGACAGCGCTAGGCCGAAGGCGTAGCGTGAGACCGTGCTGCAGCTGCATCGTTGCCAGCCTGAGACAAATGCCGCCGGGAATCAGGTCGTGAGAGCGGGCGTCCGCCTCGGCGTCGATGTCGGCTCGGTGCGCATCGGCGTGGCCCGCAGCGACCCGGCCGGGCTGCTGGCCAGCCCGCTCACGACGGTGCCCAGGGGACGCGGCGACACCACCCAGATCGCCGCGCTGGCCGCCGAGGCCGGGGCGGTCGAGGTGATCGTCGGACTGCCCGCCACGTTGTCGGGCCGGGCCGGGCCCGCCGCCGCGGACGCGGCGTCGTTCGCGGCCGCGCTGGCCGCCGCGGTAGCGCCGGTGCCGGTGCGCCTGGTGGACGAGCGGTTCACCACCGTGATCGCGCACGACCGGCTGCGCCAGCGCGGCCGGGACTCCAGGAGCAGGCGGCCGGTCGTTGACCAGGCCGCCGCCGCGCTGCTGCTGCAGAGCGCGCTCGACGGCGAGCGCGCCACCGGCCGGCCGGCGGGCGAGCTGGCCGGGCCGGCCACCGGGAGGCCTGGATGAGCCGTGACCGCAGGCGCCAGGACTGGATCGAGGACGATCCGGTCCGCGGCACCG
>DATBGO010000062.1:0-2929 GCA_036558005.1 Streptosporangiaceae bacterium
GGATGAACTGGGGTGAGTACGTCCACTTCACCAGCGGTGCCGCGGCCGCCGACATGAGCGGCCAGGCCGCCCGCGCTTTCGGCTGGCCGTGCGAGTGGGCCGACCAGCTGGAGCGCGCCCGCGAGCAGTTTCCCGGCATCACGTACTGAAATACCGGTGGTGCGACCGGGCCGTGGCCAATCGAGCGTGTCTTAGGCCGTGCTGGCCTGTGACGGTGCCGTGGCGGCCCGGTCGGCGAGGGCCCGGACCTCGCCGGCTACCTGCGGGTACACCTCGGCCGGCAGGTAATGGCCGACTCCCGGCATGATGACCAGCCGGGCTTCGCTGATTGCCTTGGCGGTGCGCCGGGCGGCGGCCGGGCGCAGCAGCGGGTCGTCGGAGCCGTGCAGGACGAGAGCCGGCACGCGAAGCCCGGACAGCCGGCCGCCATGCCATTTCGCGCCGGCCTGGCGGCTTTGCGCGGCGGTGTCGCGCACGCCGCTGCCCTGATCCCGCGCCGCCGCCGCCCGCACCGTCTGCTCGTCGAAGGGATAGGCCGGTGAGGCGATCGCCCGGGTGACCGCGACGGCAAGCGCGATGTCGCCCTCGCGGCCCTCAGGGAACTTCAGCCGCGTCAGCCTGGCCACTAGCCCCAGGTGAACGTACCGGCCCGCGGCCAGGCCGCCGACGTCGCCGGGCAGCGAGGCCGAGGAGGTCAGGCTGCGTACCCGCCCGGGATGGCGCAGGGCCGTGCGCTGGGCCACCTGCCCGCCCATCGAGTGGCCGAACAGGTGCGCCGAGTCCCAGCCGAGCGCATCAAGCACCGCGACCGCGTCATCGGTCATGTCCTCGGCACTGTAGGCCGCCGAACGCCTGCGCAGCACCGCCGCGAGCGGGCTGGCCGTCCCGGCCTCCGCGAAGTGGGTGGACTCCCCGGCATCGCGCTGGTCGTAGGCGACGACATGAAACCCGCGACGGACGAACTCAGCGACAAGGGCATCTGGCCACCAGAACCGTGACACGGCCAGCCCCATGATCAGCAGCAGGGGATCGCCGCCGGCGCCGCCGAGATCTTCGAATGCGATCCGCACCTGGCCGTTGACCGCGTACCGCACCTGCCCGGAACCGGATTCCGGCATGATCACCCCAGCCGACTTCGCAAACAGCGTTCGCAAAGTAGGCTAACAGTTTGGGTACGGTGTTCGCAAACGAGAGGCCGGGAGCGCGGATGGCAGCAGGCGGAGGTGCCGGCGTGATCTGGACGCGCCCCGGGCGCGCGGCGACCGGCCGCCCGGCCGGGCACTCCCGGGACGAGATCACCGCCGCCGCCGTCGCGATCGCGGACCGGGAAGGCCTGGACGCGGTATCCATGCGGCGGGTCGCCGCCGGCCTGGGGACCGGGGCCGCGTCCCTGTACCGCTACCTGGAGACCCGCGAGGACCTGCTCGACCTGATGGTCGACGCCACCGGCGCTGAGTACGGCTTCGCGCCGCCGACCGGCGACTGGCTCGCCGACCTACTCGACATCGGCGAGCAGGCACGCGCGATCATGCGGCGCCACCCATGGCTGCCGCCCCTGCTCACGACCCGCCCCGTGCTCGGCCCTAACGGCCTCGCCCTCCTCGAACACGGCCTGGAAGCACTCGCCCCCCACCCCGCCGCGACGGCAGCCAAGCTCGAAGCCCTCGCTCTCCTCAGCGCGACCGCCGCGCTGTTCGTCCAGAACGAGCTCGCAGGCGGCCCGGACCAGCAGCAGCGCAACGCCGCCTACCTGCAGCACGCCCTCGCCGCCGGCCACCACCCGCGACTGGCCGAACTGCTCGCCACGCCGCCAGCACCCTCCCAGACCAGCCCCCCGGACTCAGCCGCCAGCCCGGCGGACCGCTACCGCGACATCCTCGCGCGGATCCTCAGCGGCCTGCTCGCCCCGCCATCCAAGACCCTGAGCCCTCCCGGGCGCCGGGATGGCTACTGCTGATCTTCTGATGCCTCGGGAAGCAGCTGGCCGTACTCCATCACCTGGTACCCGGGAACCTCGTGCACGAACAAGGCGATCTCGTCAGCCGGCTCTCCGGTAACCGAGACCCAGGCATCGGCCAGCGCCGTCATCAGCTTCCGCTTCACCTCCTCGCTGCGGCCCTTCCTGATGATCCCGACCATCCGGCCGCCTGCGGCCGGGCGGCCGCCGGCGAAGATGCTTCCCGCCGGTACCTCGGTGAATGAGCAGTTCACGTACTCGGGAGGCGCCCCGGTGATCTGGGCATGCGCGGCGGTGACGGCCGCCGCCACCTCGGCCTTCTTCCGCGCGGTCGCGCTGCCGGCCGGAACGGTGAACTGGTAGAACGGCATGGCTTCTCCTCGGTTGCGCTGCGCCTGCGTGCTGGTCATGCCCGCCGCGGCAGCCGGCGAACACGCTGCCGCCGCAAGCAGCCCGGCCGCGGGCGTAGCGTTCAGCGGATACTCGTGTGATGGAACACCTTGCCGTGCGGCTGGCTGCGGTTCCCGGGGTGGTGGCGGTGACCCTTGGCGGGTCCAGGGCCACGGGCACGGCGGTCGAGGGATCTGACTGGGATTTCGGCTTGTATTACCGGGGCGGGCTGGACCCGGCGGACATCATCGCGCTGGGCTGGCCGGGCCGGGTTTTCGCGCCGGGCGAGTGGGGCAGCATCGTGAACGGCGGGGCGTGGCTGACGATCGACGGCGCCAGGGTCGACCTCATCTACCGGGATCTGGACGAGGTCCTGCACTGGACTGCGGCAGCGGGGGACGGGCGGTTCGAGATCCGGCGGGAGGTCGGCTACGTGGCCGGGATCGCCACGTACGTCCTGGCCGGGGAACTGGCCCTGGGCAGGGTGCTGGCCGGTGACCTGCCTCGCCCGGCGTTCCCGCCCAGGCTGCGCGAGACCGCGCCCGCTGCCTGGTTCAGGCTCGCGGCCGGGGCGCTGTCCTT
>DATBGO010000063.1:0-20838 GCA_036558005.1 Streptosporangiaceae bacterium
GGCCAGGCGGCGGCCCGCGGGCCGGGTCAGCCTTCCCAGCCGGGCCGGACCAGCCCGGCCTGGTAGGCGAACACGACCAGCTGGGCGCGGTCGCGCGCGCCGAGCTTGGTCATCGCCCTGGCGGCGTGCGTCTTGGTGGTCGACGGGCTGATGTAGATCTTGCGGGATATCTCCTCGTTCGACAGCCCGGAGGCGATGAGCGCCACCACCTCGCGCTCGCGCGGGGTCAGCTCGCCCAGTCCGGGCAGGCTGCGCGCGGCCCTGGTCCGCGCGGCGAACTCGGCGATCAGCCGCCTGGTCACGGTGGGGGACAGCAGCGCTTCCCCGGCGGCCACCACCCGGACCGCCCGGATCAGCTCCGCGGCGCCGGTGTCCTTCACCAGGAACCCGGCCGCGCCGGCCCGCAGCCCCTCGAACACGTAATCATCCAGCTCGAACGTGGTCAGGATGACCACGTGCACCGCGGCCAGCCGCGCGTTCGCCGCGATCCGCCTGGTCGCCTCGATCCCGTCCAGGCCCGGCATCCTGATGTCCATCAGCAGCACGTCCGGCGCGGCGCTGGCGGCCAGGCTGACCGCCTCGTTCCCGTCGGCGGCCTCGCCCACCACCTCGATGTCGTCCTCGGCGTCGAGCAGCGCGGCGAACCCGGCCCGGACGAGTTCCTGGTCGTCGGCCAGCGCGACCCTGATCACCGTTCGCCTCCCGGCAGTGGCAGCCAGGCGCGGACCGCGAAGCCGCCGCCGGGCCGCCGGCCCGCCCGCAGCGTCCCGCCCAGCGCGCCCGCCCGCTCGGTCATCCCGGCGATGCCGTTGCCCCGGTACCCGCCGGCGCTGCCGCGGCCTGTCCCGGCCGGGCCCGGCTGGCGCGCGCCCTCGTCACTGACCTCGACGACCAGGCCATCGGGCGAGCGGGTCAGCAGCACCGTCGCGGCGGCGCCGCCGGAATGCCTGGCGCTGTTGGTCAGCGCCTCCTGGATGATCCGGTAGGCGGCCAGGTCCACGTCGGCGGGCAGCGGCCCGGCCGCGGCGTCACCGGCCCGCTGCACCCGCACCGACAGCCCGGCCGCCGCCGCCGCGGACACCAGGTCATCCAGCCGGGCCAGGCCGGGACTCGGCGCCCGCGGCGCGCCCTCGTCCACGTCGCGCAGCACCCCGAGCACCGACCGGAGCTCGACCAGCGCCTGCTTGCTCACCTCGCTGATCGTCGACAGCGCCGGCCTGGCCCGCTCCGGCTGCCGGTCCATCAGGTGCAGCGCCGTGTTGGCCTGCACGTTGATGACCGAGATGTTGTGCGCCACCACGTCATGCAGGTCCCTGGCGATCCGCATCCGCTCCTCGCTGGCCCGCCGCAGCAGTTCCTGCGCCCGGCTGGCCGCCAGCGCGGCCGCCCGCTGCCGCCTGCTGCGGATCAGCTCGGCGGCGGTGAGCAGGACCAGCAGGTAGGCGGCCAGCCCGAGGGCGAACTCGGCGCTGGCGTGGCCGGGCCGGGAGATCAGCCACGGCGGCCAGACCGAGGCGAGGTAGCCGATCGCCAGCGAGACGACCGCCGCCGCCCGCCGCCGGGCCAGCACGGCGGTGAAGAACGCCACGATCAGCGCCAGCCAGGCCAGCCCGCGGCCGCCGGCCGCGCCCGCCCACAGCGCCGCGCCGAGGGTGACCGCCAGCACGCCGACGGGGAACCGGCGGCGGGCGATCAGCGCCAGCCCGCTGACAGCCGACAGGGTGCAGGTCAGCGCGGTGGCGTGCTGGCCGGGATGCCAGTGAGCGGTCGCGAAGGTCCCTCCCAGCTGGATCGCGGTCACCGCGGCCGCGATCGCCGCGTCGGCCACCCGCGGCCCGGACGCCGCCCGCCGCGCCGCGTGCAGCCAGTCGGCCGGGCCGCGCCGGCCAGCCTGGCCGCCGGCCAGCTCAGCTTCGTTCATCACCGTCACCAACGGTACGCGGCCGGCCCCGGCCGCGGCGCCGGCCCGGCGACGACATCCGCGCCGCCGCGCTACCCCCGGCGGCCTACCCCGGCCGCCGCCCGCTACCGCGCCAGACGACCAGGAACGGGCCGCCGGGCAGACGCGGCCGGCCAGGGCCGCCGGGCACGCTGGGTAACGCAACTGCCAGCCTCGCCCGCCACGCCGCGGGCACACCAGGAAGGACAGCCCATGCCAGCGATCCAGGCCCGGGGCCTGACGAAACGATTCGGCCCGGTGCTTGCCGTCGATCAGCTCAGCTTCGATATCGAGCCGGGCACGGTGACCGGCTTCCTCGGCCCGAACGGGGCCGGGAAGACCACCACGCTGCGAATGCTGCTCGGGCTGGTCCGGCCGGACGCGGGCAGCGCGGTCATCAACGGGCAGCGGTACGCCAGCCTGGACGCGCCGCTGCACCGGGTGGGCGCGGTGCTGGAGTCATCAGGCTGCCACCCGGGCCGGACCGCCCGCGCGCACCTGCGGATCCAGGCCATGGCCGGGCAGGCCAGCCGGTCGCGGATCGACGAGGTGCTGGAACTGACCGAGCTGACCGAAGCCGCTGGCCGCCGGGTCGGCGGGTACTCGCTGGGGATGCGCCAGCGGCTGGGCCTGGCCACCGCCCTGCTCACCGAGCCGGACGTGCTGATCCTGGACGAGCCAGCCAACGGCCTGGACCCCGAGGGGGTGCGCTGGCTGCGCGACCTGCTGCGCGGGCTGGCCGCCGCGGGCCGCACGGTGCTGGTGTCCAGCCACATCCTCGCCGAGGTCGCCCAGACCGTCGACTCGGTGGTGATCATCAGCCAGGGCCGGCTGGCCGCGCAGGCGCCGCTGGCCGAGCTGACTGCCGGCGGGGAAGCCCTGGAAGAGGCCTTCCTGCGGCTGACCGGGGGCCAGGACCAGGATGAGCCGTCCCGGTCCGTCCCGGCCGGACCGGAGGTGACCCGGTGACCCGGCTGATCCGCGTCGAGCTGCTGAAGCTCGCCACTGTCCGGGCCAGCTACCTGCTGCTGGCCGCCGCCACCGCGCTGACCGCGCTGTTCGCCTCGCTGGAGGCCAGCAGGGCCGGGACGAAGAACCTGGCCCCGCTGTCCACCTCGGCCGGGTTCACCGCGGTGATCACCGGCGGGGCCTGGGAACTGCTGCTGGCCACGGTGCTGGGCGTGCTGATCAGCAGCGGCGAGTTCCGGCACGCCACCGCCTCCCTGACCTACCTCGCCCAGCCGCGCCGGGGCCGGGTGCTGACCGCCAAGCTGGCCGCGGGCGCCTGCGCCGGCGCGGTCTTCGGCCTGGCCGGGTACCTGGTGACCGGCGCGGCCGCGCTGGGCTTCCTGGCCGCGCGCGGCGGGCAGCTGCCGGTCGGGGCTGGCACGCTGGCCCGGTACGGGATCGGCTACCTGGTCGCCACCGCCCTGCTGGCCGCGGCCGGGGTCGCGGTGGGCGCGCTGATCCGGGCCCAGGTCGCCGCGGTCGTCGTCGTCCTCGCCTGGATGATGGTGGCCGAGTCGGTGCTCGGCGGCCTGTACCCGGACGTCCGGCCGTACCTGCCCTACAGCGCGGCGGCCACGCTGACCGGCACCCCGCTCGGCGGCGCGGCGTTCGGCCCCGCGCACGGCGTGACCGGCGGCAGCCCGCTCCCGTTCGCGGCCGCCGCGGCGCTGGTCGCCGCGGTCGCGGTGGCGTTCGCGGCGGTCGCGGCGCGGACCACGGTCCGCAGGGACATCACCTGACCGGGAGGCACGCCATGTCCGCCGACGGCGCCGCCAGGCCGCAGGCCGCGGCGATCGAGAACCCGCTCAGCGGCGAGCGGATCACCATCGGCCCGGCGGCCTCCCCGGCCGCCGGGCCGGCCGCCGCGCAGGTGCTGGAGTGGGAGCTGGTGCTCGCCCCCGGCGGGCGGGTGCCCAGCAGCCACGCGCATCCCGGGCAGGAGGAGCGGTTCACCGTGCTGGCCGGCCAGCTGAGGTTCCGGGCCGGCCGCCGGCGGATCACCGCCGGGCCCGGCGACACGGTGGTGATCCCGCCCGGCACAGTGCACCACTTCGCCAACCCGGGCCGGGTGCCCGCCCGGGTCGCGGTGACCACCAGGCCCGCGCTGCGGATGCGCGAGCTGCTGCAGACCGCCGCGGCACTGGCCACCGAGCAGCACGCGGCCGGGCGGCGGCTGCCCAGGATGCTGGAACTGGCCCTGTTCATGCGTGACTTCGACCGCGAGGTACGCGCGCCCTACCTGCCCGCCGCGCTGGTCCGCGCGGTCACCGGCCCGGTGACCGCGCTGGCCAGGCGGCGCGGCCTGGACGCCAGGTACCGGCGCCTGCGCGGCCCAGCGGCCAGCCCGGCCGGCCCGGCCGGCCTGCCGCCGGCCCCATGACGCCCGCGATCGAGGTCGGGCACCTGGTCAAGCGGTACCGGGGCGCCCGCCGCAACGCGGTCGACGACATCAGCTTCGAGGTCGCCGAGGGCCAGCTGTGCTGCCTGCTCGGCCCCAACGGGGCGGGCAAGAGCACCACGGTGGGGATCCTCACCACCACGCTGGCCCCGACCTCGGGGCGGGTCAGGATGGCCGGGCTGGACCTGGCCGGCGGGGCAGCCAGGGTCCGGGGCGAACTCGGCGTGGTGTTCCAGCAGCCCTCGCTCGACGCGAACCTGACCGCCGAGGAGAACCTCCGGCTGCACGCGGTGCTCTACGGGATGTACCCGTGGCGGCCCTGTTACCGGCTGATGCCGTCCGGCTATCGCCGCCAGGTCCAGGAACTGGCTGGCGTTCTGGATCTTAATGATCTTCTCAGGCAGCGGGTGCGCAGCCTGTCTGGCGGGCTGGCCCGCCGGCTGGAGATCGTCCGGGCGCTGATGCACCGGCCCGGGGTGCTGATCCTGGACGAGCCGACGGCCGGGCTCGACCCGCACAGCCGCCGCAGCCTGTGGGCGTACCTGGCGCAGGTCAGGGCCGCCCGCGGCACCACCGTGCTGATGACCACGCACTACCTGGCCGAGGCCGAGGCGGCCGACCAGGTCTGCGTGCTGGACGCCGGGGTGATCGTCGAGCGCGGCACCCCGGCCGAGATCAAGAGCCGCCAGCGGGACGCCACCCTGGAGGGCGCCTACCTCCGGCTGCTGGACCGGTCCCCGGCATGACCACGGTGCCCGCCCCCGCCCGCCCGGCCGCCCGGCCCGCCCCGGGCGCGCTGGCGCGCGAGCTGTCCGCGCTGGCCGTCATCGCCCAGCGGGACGTGCTCAAGCTGATCAGGGACCGGCCCAGGCTGGCGGTCAGCCTGGCCTTCCCCGTGCTGCTCATCGGCGGCCTCGGCGCGGTGCTCCAGCCGACCGTCGGCCAGGTCACCGGGCTGAACGCGATGACGCTGGCGTTCACCGGGGTGCTGGCGGCCAGCCTGTTCCAGTCCGCGGCCGCGGGCATGATTTCGGTCGTCGAGGACAGGGAAACCGACTTCGCCCGCGAGCTGTTCATCACCCCGGTGTCCCGGCTGACCCTGATCGCGGGCAAGGTGGCCGGGGAAAGCCTGGTCGCCGGCTGCCAGGGCGGCTGCATCGTGGCGTTCGCGGTCGCCACCGGGGTCGCGGCCTCGCCCGGCCAGCTCGCCGCGCTGCTAGCCCCCGGCCTGGCCTGCTGCCTGCTGGGCGGGGCGTTCGGGCTGGCCACCGTCGCCGCGCTGCCCAGCCAGCGCTCGGCCATGCAGGTCTTCCAGTTCCTGATCATCCCGCAGTACGTGCTCGGCGGCGTACTGGTGCCGCTGCACGGGGTGAGCGGCTACCTGAACGCGATCTCGCTAGCGATGCCGATGCGGTATGTGGTGGACCTGAGCAGGGCGGCGTTCTACGCCGGGACGCCCGGCTACCGGCAGGCGGTCACCGGCGGCCCGGTGCTGGACGCGGTGGTAGCCGCCGGGCTGACCTGCATCCTGCTGGCCGCGGGCAGCGCCATCTTCAGCTACCGGGAACGGGCCCGCTGATCAGCTCTCCGCCAGCACGCGGGCGAACGCGCGCAGGTAGCTCGGGTCGCCCTGCTGGCTCCTGCGCAGCCAGTACTCCGCGCCCCAGAACAGATAACCAGCCAGAACGCCAGGCTGACCGCTGGCCCACCGGATGCACTGGCTGTAGTTCCCGATCAGGTCCTCGGGCCGGCAGCTGAACATCACCGGGCAGGCCCCGTCCCGGCCGGCCACCGGACTCGGCGGGACGGTGACCGCCTCCCACGGCTCGGCCTGTCCCTCGGTGACGATCACCGGCCGGCCCTGCCGCGCGGCCCAGGCCAGCAGCCGCTCGCGCCGCCGCTGCCGCCACCGGGCCCGGCTGCCGTCCAGGTAGACCGACACCGGCCCGGCGCTGGCCAGCGCGTGCCGCGGGTAGAAGTCGATGCCGACGATGTCGGCCAGCCGCTGCGCGACCGCGAGCGAGTCACCCTGGTCCCTGGTGCGCCACCACTGCTGCAGCGCGACCGGGGTCGAGGTGGGCAGGAAGCCGTTCATCAGCACCGGCCGCCCCGGGTCGGCGGCCCGGACGGCCGCCACCTCGGCGGCCGCGAACGACTCCGCCAGCCGCCAGGAGTGCTCCATGCCGAGCGGGTCGGCCGCCTCGTGCTCGACCTGCCAGGCGATGATCGCCTGCCGGTCCCGGTACCGCCGCACCAGCCTGGTCAGGTGCGCGGTCGCCGCGGCCAGCAGGTCCGGCCGGAGGTCCGGCGTGATCAGGGTCCGCTCGGGCAGCGGCACGGGCAGCTGGTGGGCGGGCACGAAGAACTCCGGGTAGCCGAACGTCTTCACCGCGCCCAGGCACACGATGACCTGCTTGCCTGCCTGCTCGGCGGCGTCGAGCTGGCGGTCGAGCACGTCCGGGGTGAAACCGCCGGGCCGCGGCTCCAGCTGGTCCCAGTAGCCGCCGAGCCTTATCAGCCCGAACGGGTAGCCGAGCAGCTCGCGCAGCGCCGCCTCCGGGTCAAGGCCGAGCGCAGCCGCCTGCAGCGGCCGGAAGCTGATCCCGAGGGTGACCGGGCCCCGCGGCGGAACCGGCAGCTGCCGCCACCGGCCGGTCACGGGCCGGGCCGCCCTGGCCAGTTTCACTGTGCTTGTGTGGGGGGCATAAAAACCCGCCCCCCACACCCCCCGACGCGATCCGCTCGGCCCGGGACAAGCCCGGGCGTCGCGGATCGCGGATAGCTGGGGGGCATTCGCCCCCCAGACCCCCCGGATGCGATCCGCTCGGCCCGAGCGGTGCTTTTGTGGGGGGTGGAGGACCAGCCCCCCACGCCCCGCGGGCCTCCTGGGAGAGCATGATGAGCTATTTGAGCGGCGATGGTGGCGGCGCGGGCGGGGCGGGCTAGGCGGGCGGCGGCGGTGCGCATCGCGGCCAGCGCGGCCGGGTCGGCGCGCAGCCGGGCGATCTCGGCCAGCAGCCCGCTGAGGCCGCGGACCCGGCGGCCGGCACCCGCGCCGGTCACCACCTCGATGTTGCCGCGCTCCTGGCCGGGCAGCTGCGAGGTCAGCAGCAGCGGCGTCCCGCAGCAGGCGGCCTCGGCGATGGCGCCCGGCCCGGCCTTGGTCACGACCAGGTCGGCGCAGCGCAGCCAGCTGGCCATGTCCGGGGTGAAGCCGAGCACGGTGAGCGCGCCGCCCGCCCGGGCCGCGAGCCCGTCGAGCCGGCCCCTGAGCCGCTGGTTGCGGCCGCAGATCGCCACCACCCGCACGTCGCTGAACCGGCGCAGGATGGCCGTGGCCTGCGCGGCGATGGCGCCGCTGCCCTCGCCCCCGCCAGCCAGCACGATCAGCAGCCCGGCACGGCCGGGGCCCGCCGGGCCCAGCCCCAGTGACCCGCGGGCCTGGTCCCGCTCGGCCCGCCCGGCCGGCCCGGCCCAGAACTGGCTCGCCACCGGCGGCCCGCCCGGACCGATCAGCAGGTCCACCGCGGCCGCCCGCCAGGTCGCGTGCACCGTGGCCAGGTCGGTGATCACGGTGACCGCGGCGCAGCCGAGCGCCCGCCGGCACGCCACCGCGGCCCAGCCGGTCAGCGGGTGGAACGACACGACCACGGCGGGCCGGTGCGCCCTGGCCGCGGCCAGGGCCGGCCCGCTGGCCCGCCACAGCAGCGACCACCGCAGCAGCGCCGCCCCGGCCGCGCTGTCGCAGGCGTGGTAGGCGGCGCCCCACAGCCACGGCGCCAGCCGGATCGCCGGACCGTACAGCCCGGCCACCAGGCGCAGCAGCCGGGCGGAGCCCGGCCCGGTCAGCGGGTCGCACAGCAGCGGGGCGAACTGCCCGGGATATTCCCGGTCCAGGGCCTGGCTGACGGCGACCGCGGCGCTGCGGTGACCACCGCCGGTGTCGGAAATGAGGAACAGCAGCGGCACCGGTGCCTGAACCGGCAGCGGTGCGGCAGCCGTGACCCCAGCATGACGGGTTCCGGGCATGACCTCATCCTGGCGGGCCGGCCCGCCCGCGTCGTCAGCCTCCCGGCCACGGCCGGCTAGCCCCCTGGCCGGCCCCGGTGACCGTCAGCTACCGCAATCGTGGCAGATCGGCTTGCCGGGCCGCCGAAACCGGAGCGAATCCGATTTGTGATCTGCGACGCGGGTCGCATCTGGGCGGATACCCTCGCCAGTCCCGGGCATGTAATGCGAGCCTAGGGGAGGAGGGCGGAGGGCGAGATGAACCAGCTCAGCGGGACTGGCCGGCCGCGCCGGCGGCGGGCGTGCCCTGGCTGGCAGCGGGAGCTCGCGGCATCACGGCGCGGCGCGGAGCCGGCCCGGCCGTGATCAGTTATCTATTCGCGCTGCTCGGCGCCATCGCCAACGCGACCGGCAACGTGCTCAACCGCAAGGCGTCCAGGGACGAGCCCGCCGAGGACCGGTTCCGGCTGCGGCTGGTGGCCGACCTGATGCGCACCCCCACCTGGCTGGCCGCGGTCGGGCTGATGACCACGTCGTTCATCCTGGCGGGGATCGCGCTCGGGACCGGGGAACTGGCGTCGGTCCAGTTCATCGTCATCCTGGAGCTGCCGATGACGCTGATCGGCGGGTCGATCGTGCTGGGCGGCCGGCTCAGCCGCAACGAGTGGGTGGCGATGGCCGCGATGACCGCCGGCGTGCTCGGGCTGCTGGCCATCCTGGACCCGAAGGCAGGCCCTTCCAGCACGGTGCCGCCGATCTTGTGGATCCTCGCCTCGGCCGCCAACGGCGGCGCCCTGATCGCGGTGTTCCTGGCCGCCAGGGCCCAGCCGATCCCGGCCGTCCAGGCGGCGCTGCTCGGCGTCGCGGCCGGCCTGGGCTACGGGCTGACCGCCGCGTTCACCAAGGGCTTCGCCGACCTGTACAGCGCGGGCGGGCTGAGCGCGATCTTCGAATCGTGGCAGCTGTACGCGACTATTGCGGCCGGCCTGACCTCGCTGTGGCTGCTGCAGAACGCCTACAACGCCGGCACGCTCGCCGCGGCGCAGCCGGGCATCACGCTCGTCGACCCGGTCGTGTCGACCTGCTGGGGCGTGCTGGTGTTCGGCGAGAACGTGCGCGAGGGCCCGATCCTGTGGCTGACCGCGCTGCCGCTGATCGCGCTGTGCACCGGAGCGGTGATGCTGAGCAGATCGCCGATCCTGCACGCGGCGCAGGGCGTCACCGAGCACGCCGAGCAGCACCAGGCGCTGCGCACGGCGGGCAGCGGCGGCCGCGGCTGGCCCGCCACCGGCGGCGGTGACGGCGGATGAACATCGCCACCGCGCTGATCGCGGCCATGCTCATCGGCACCGGGCTGGTGCTCCAGCAGCACGCGGCCGAGCAGGCGCCGAAGACCTACTTCCTGCGGCTGGCGCTGATCGCCGAGCTGCTGCGGCAGCGCCGCTGGCTGGCCGGGATACTGATCATGGCGCTGGGGCAGATCCTGTCCGCCTGGACGATCGGCCACCTGACCCTGACCGTCGCCGAGCCGCTGCTGGCCACTCAGCTGCTGTTCGCGCTGACCCTGGCGGTGCCGCTGACCGGCCAGCGGCTGCGCAAGTCCGAGCTGATCGGCGCGGTCCTGCTCGCCATGGGCGTGGCCGCGCTGTCGATCTCCCGGTCGGTGAACACCCAGGGGCTGCGGTTCGGCTCGGCGGCGTACTGGCCGGCCGCCGCGGCGATCGGCTTTATCGCCCTGCTGCTGGTGCGGGCCGGCTGGCGGCGCAGCGGACAGCAGCGGGCCACCCTCACCGGCATCGCCAGCGGCCTGGTCCTGGGCATCGCCGACGCGCTGACCCGGCAGACCATCGAGATGGTCGACGGGCACCCGCTGGTCACCGTGTTCGCCAGCTGGCCGGCCTACTGCCTGGTGGCCACGAGCCTGGTCGGCCTGTGGCTGATGGAGTCCTCGTTCAACGCCGCGCCGCTGCACGCCTCGCTGCCAGGGATCACCTCCGCCGAGCCCATCACCGGCATCCTGCTCGGCGTGGTGATCTTCGGTGACGTGATCCGGATCTCGCCCGGGCTGCTCGCGCTGCAGGCATCGGGGATCGCGGCCCTGGTCGCCGGGGTCGTCCTGGTCGCCAGGGCGCCGGTGCTCAGCAGCCTGCGCCCGCTCCGCCCGGTGCTGCCGCACCGGCTTGCCCGGCCCGGCACCGCGCCGTCCGGCCCGGACGGCCCGCCCGGCCCGGACGGCCATGACGGCCCGGACGGCCATGACGGCCCGGCGCCAGCTGAGCCCGGCGCGGGGCAGGCCCCCGCCGTCGTCCCGCCCGGCCCGGGCGGCCCGGACTAGCCAGCGGGTCAGAGCCCCGGGTTCCGGCTGGCCGCGCGGCGTCAGGGCACCAGGCCGGCGTCGGCGTAGGACAGCAGCCGCCGGGCGTCCAGCCGGATCCAGGCCGCGACCCAGGACCGCGGGAACGCCGCGGCGGCCGGCTCGGGAACCTGCGCCGCGTCGGTGATCACCGCGGCGCTGCCCTCGACGATGACCGCGATGTGCTGGTCACCGTCACCCTCGGCCACGGTCAGCACCATCCAGGGCTGCGACCGCAGGTTAACCGCGCGCACCGCGCCGGCCATGGTCGGCAGCCAGAACGTCGCGCCCAGCCGGCGGTAGGACGACAGCGCCGCGTGCGGGCGCCCGTCTGGCCTGGTGGTGGCGACCATGGCGATCGAGCGACGGTCCAGGTACCCGGTCAGCGCGCCGCCGGTCAGCTGCCGGTCCGCCGGGTAGGCCTGCCGGGTCGCCGCGGTGGCGGCCGCGAACGTGGCGGCCTGGATCTCCGCCAGGCTGGCCTGGCCCGTCATCAGTCAGCCACCTGCCCCTCTGTGTGCCGTGGCCGGCCGGAGGGGCCTGCCGGCGAGCGCCGCCGCGGCTCGCTGGCAGGCCCCGCCGCCGGTCAGCCGGTGAAGTACCAGTACTCCGGGTTCAGGTACGTCTGGGTGAGCGTGCCGAACGAGGCCGGGTTCCCGGATATGGTCTTCTTCCAGACCCAGATCTGGTCCGCGCTCGGCTGGAACAGGCCGGGCTGATCCTTGGTGAGGAAGGCCGCCTCGGCCTTGACCGCGGCCGGGTTGCCGCCGTTCACCGACGCGTTGATCAGGGCGTCGGCCTTCGGGTTGCTGTAGCTGCCCTCGTTCAGCGCGCCAGGCCCGTTGAAGATCGACAGCGTGGTCGGGTAGGTCGAGTCGGTGAACCCGCCGAAGTCCTCCATCGCCCACTTGTTGATGAAGGGCTTCCCGGTGGGGACCGGGTTGTCGTAGTAGGTGACGATGAAGTTGAAGTTGCTGCTCTTCAGGGCTATCTGGATGCCCGCCTTGGACGCCTGCGAGGCCAGGTCGGTGATCTCCTCGCCGACGGTCGCCGGATCCGAGACATAGATCAGGTTGAACGCCAGCTTGGTGCCGGCCGGGATCCCCGCGCCGCACTCGCCCGGGCCGGAACCCGGCTTCGCGCACACGTCAGCGCCGCCGGGGTGGATCGTCCAGCCGTGGTTCTTCAGCAGCGCGATCGCGGCGCTGACGCTGAACGGGTAGGGATTCTGCGCCGCGTTAGCCGGGGCGTACGGGCTCTTGGGCAGCGCCGGGATCGGCCCGTAGGCCGGGCCGCCGGCCCCGCCGAAGAACGCCTTGATATAGCCCTCCTCGTCCTCCAGGTGCGCGAACGCCTGGCGGAAGTACAGCTGGGAGATGATCTTGTCGAAGTGGCCGGTCTTGTCCAGGAAGTTGTAGGTGACGTAGTTGAACGCGAACGTCGGGTAGCCGAACACGTTGTATCCGTTCGACTTGATGGCGGGGGCCTGCTTGATGTCGATCGACGGCAGGTAGCCGACGTCGATGCTGCCGGCCCGGACCGCGTTCAGCTCGGCGGTGTCGGAGGTGTAGGGCACCGCCTGCAGCGAGGACATCTTCTTCACGTGCGGTCCGCCGTAGCTGTTATTAGGCGTCAGGGTGAACGCGCCGCTGCTGCTGTTGAACGCGGTCAGCTTGTACGGTCCGTCGACCACCTGCCAGAGCGGGTCGCTGGCGTAGCTGGAGACCGACTTGGACGATGCGTTCAGGAAGTCCCAGATCTTCTTGGCGTTGGCCGGGTTGGTGAAGTCCAGGATGGGGCCGCTCGCCGAGGCCTTGGCCCAGGCCGCGGACGGCATCGGGCTGACCGCCGACAGCTCGTCGTCCCAGAACCACTGGGGATTGACCTTCTTCTTCAGGTTGAACACCACGGTGCTCGCGTTCGGCGTGCTGACGTTCGCCACCTGGTCGGGGATGCCCAGGCCGGGGCTGTAGGGGCCCCAGTTGGCCGCGTTCTCCTTCAGCGCGGCCACCACCTCGTCGTACCAGAACAGCACGTCCTTGGAGGTCACCGGCTGGCCGGTGGACCAGTGGTAGTTGCTCTTGAGCTGCATCGTCACGGTCTTGTCGCCGTTGGACCATCTCGGGTTATCGGCCAGGCTCAGCGCCGGGTTCAAGGCGGGCTGGACGCCGTTGGTGAGCCAGTACAGCGGCCGCCACATCATCTGGGAGAACTGGTTGGTGTTGTTGACGTTAAAGGCGGCGGAAGTGACCAGGGGCAGGATCCAGGTCGGCGCGGTCCCCGGCGATTCGGCCCAGGTGATCGTGCCCGCCTTCTGCGGGCCCGTGGCCGCGGGCGGGATCTTGCCGAACGCGCCGGCGAAGGCGTTCGCGGGCGCGCTGGGATTGCGGCTGCTGCAGGCGGCCAGCGCCGCCGCGCCGACCATTACCAGGGCGGCGACTCGCGTCGACCGCGGGAATCTGATCATCGCTGCGCTTCTCCTTAGGATCGCCATCACAGGTTGCTGTCGCCAGACAGATCGGGGGCCTGCTGCGCTGTCGCCGCCGCGGGCGCCGCTGGCGGCGGCGCGTAGTCCTGCAGCGGGAAATGACAGGCGGCCAGGTGCCCGGGACCGAACGAGCGCAGCGGCGGCTCTTCCTGCGCGCACAGGTCCTGGGCGTAGGGGCACCGGGTCCTGAACCGGCAGCCAGACGGCGGGCTGACCGGGCTGGGCAGCTCGCCGGAGACCCCGGACCTGCGGTTGGCCCGGGCGGTCTGCGGCTCGGGCACCAGGATGGCCGCGATCAGGCCGACTGTGTAGGGGTGCGCGGCGCGCTGGTAGATGTCGTCCCCGGAGCCGATCTCCACCAGCTTGCCCAGGTACATGACGCCGATCCGGTTGGCCATGTACTTGACCACGGCCAGGTCGTGGGAGATCACGACGTAGGTCAGGCCGTGATCGGCCTGCAGCCGTTTCATCAGGTTGAGCACCTGCGCCCTGATGGACACGTCGAGCGCGCTGACCGGCTCGTCGGCCACGATGACCCGCGGGTTGAGGGTGAGCGCGCGGGCCAGCCCGATCCGCTGGCGCTGGCCGCCGGAGAACTCGTGCGGGTACCGCTCGACCGCCTGCCGGGGCAGGCCGACCTCGTCCAGCAGATCGAACACCCGCCGCCGCTGCTCCTGCCTGCTGCCCAGGTGCTGGATGGCCAGCGGCTCGCGGATGATCGCGCCGACCCGCATCCGCGGGTCAAGCGATGAGTACGGGTCCTGGAAGATCAGCTGCAGGTCGCGCCGCCAGCGCCGGAGCTGGCCGCCGGACAGGGCGCCGATGTCGGTCCCGCTCAGCGCGACCGTGCCCGAGTCGGGCCGTTCCAGCGCGACGATCACCCGCCCGATCGTGCTCTTGCCGCAGCCTGACTCGCCCACCAGGCCGAACGTCTCGCCGGCGTTGACCGTGAACGACACGGACGAGACCGCCTTGACGCTGCCCACCTTGCGCTGCAGGATCGCACCCGCGGTCACCTTGAACTCCTTGACGACGTCGGTGACCCGCAGCAGCGGCGCGCCGTCGGCGGCGGGCTGGCCCGGCAGGTCCGGCCGGGCGTCCGCGCGGACGCCGCCGGGGCCGGTGCCCTCGGGCTGCGGCTGGCCTGGTTCTCCGGCCGCGGGCAGCGGGTCAGTGAGCGCCGCCGGGCCGTCGACGGGGTGCCAGCAGGAGAACCGGTGCCCGGCCGTCTCGCCGGCCAGCGGCGGCTCGTCGGTGCGGCACCGGCTGGTGGCCCGCGGGCAGCGCGGGGCGAACCGGCAGCCCGGCGGCGGGTCGGTCAGGTCGGGCGGCCGGCCGGTGATGTTCAGCAGCGGCACCCTGTTGTCCTGGCTCAGCCTCGGGATCGAGCCCAGCAGCGCCTGGGTGTAGGGGTGGCGCATGTGGCTGAAGAGGGTCTCGGTATCGGTGGTCTCGACCAGCCGCCCCGCGTACATCACCTCGACGCTGTCCGCGTGGCCGGCGATCACCCCCATGTCGTGGGTGATCAGCAGCATCGCCATGCCCAGCCGCTCCCTGATGTCATCGAGCAGCGCCAGGATCTGCGCCTGGATCGTGACGTCCAGCGCGGTCGTCGGCTCGTCGGCGATCAGCAGCTTCGGGTCGCAGGCCAGCGCCATGGCGATCATCACCCGCTGGCGCAGTCCGCCGGAGAGCTGATGCGGGTAGTCATCCAGCCGCTCGGCCGGCCGGGGCAGGCCGACGAGGGAGAGCACCTCGGTGGCGCGCTCGGTCGCCTCCTTCTTGCTCGCGCCGCGGTGCAGCCGGACCGGCTCGGCGACCTGGTAGCCGACGGTCTTGGTCGGGTCGAGCGAGGTCAGCGGGTCCTGGAAGATCATCGCGACGTCGTTGCCGCGGATGGTGCGCAGGTCGGGCTCGGACAGGTGGGTCAGCTCCCGGCCGTCCAGCCGGATCGAGCCGTTGACGATCTTCCCGCCCGGCGGCAGCAGCCCCATGATCGACAGGCCGGTCATCGACTTGCCGCAGCCTGACTCCCCGACCAGGCCGAGCGTCTCGCCCTGCTCGATGACCAGGTCGATGTTCCCGACGGCCTGCACCACTGACGTGCTCAGCTGGATGTGGGTCGATAGGTTCGTGATCTCCAGGACGGGGGCCATCGGGATGCTCCTCGGTCAGCTCATCGGGTCAGCGGCGGTCTGGGCGGGCGGCGCGGCCGCGGTCAGCGGCGCCGCAGCCGCACATCCAGCGAGTCACGCAGCGCGTCGCCGATGAAGTTGCAGGCCATCACGGTGAGGACGATGCAGACGCCCACCGGGTAGATCAGCCACCAGTAGCCATCCAGCAGGTACTGGGTCCCGTTCGAGAGCAGGTCACCCCAGTCGTAGTTGGGATAGTGCAGCCCGAACCCGAGGAACCCGAGGTAGGCGACGGCCAGGATCGCGTCAGCGACGTTGAAGGTGACGTTGACGATGATCACGCTGAACGCGTTCGGGATCAGGTGCCGGTTGATCAGCCGCCACCGGCCAGAGCCGGCCGCCCTGGCCGCCGAGACGAAATCTCGCACCTTCAGCGTCAGCACCTCGCCGCGGACCAGCCGCGCCGGGACCAGCCAGGTGAACGCGCCGAGGATCAGGCTCAGCGACAGCACCGACGCGCCGTACCTGACCGCCACGATCAGCACCACGAACAGGAACGGCACCGAGAGCAGGATGTCGACGATCCGCATCATCACCGCGTCCATCAGGCCGCCGACCAGGCCGGAGATCGCGCCCCAGAGCGCGCCGACGACGATCGCGATGATCGCGGACAGGAAGCCGATCTCCAGCGACGCCTGGCCGCCCTTCATGATCTCGCCCAGCACGTCGAAGCCCTCGCTGTCGGTGCCCAGCGGGTGCCCGGCGCCGGGCGGGACGTTGGAGTTGGTCAAGTCGGTGCTGAGCAGGTTCGCGTGGTAAACCAGCGGCCCGGCGAACGACAGCAGCACGAAGAACAGCAGCAGCCCCACGCCGACCAGGGCCAGCTTGTTGCTGGCGAACTCGCGCAGGGCCAGCCGCCAGCCACTCTGCACCGGGCCGACGTCGCCGCCGCTGGGCGGCTGGGTCATTTCCAGTGGCGGGATCGCGGTGCCGGCCAATGCTGCCTCCTTCGGGTTACAGGCGCGGTGAGGTCAGCCGGATCCGCGGATCGGCGACGGTCAGCGAGACGTCGGCGAGCAGGTTGCCGAGCACGGTCAGCACCGCCCCGATCAGCGTGTAGGCCAGCAGTATCGGGTAGTCCTCGTTCTGCAGGCTGTTGAAGAACAGCAGCCCGAGGCCGTTGAAATTGAAGACCGCCTCGGCGATGAGATTCCCGGCCAGCAGCGCCGGGATCGAGAGCCCGACCAGCGTCACCATCGGCAGGCTGGCGTTGCGCAGCAGGTGCCGGTACAGCACCAGCCGCTCGGGCAGTCCCTTGGCCCTGGCGGCCTTGATGTAATCCTGGGCCAGGGTGTCCATCGCGGCCGAGCGCATGTAACGCGAATAGCCGGCCAGGATGAGCAGGGTCAGGCAGAGGATCGGCAGCGTCATGCCATACCAGTCGCCGATCACCGCGAAAAACGAGGTGGACTGGCTCGCCTGGTAACCGAGAATCTTGAAGCTCAGCGCGAATACCTGGATGGCGATCAGGTAGAGCAGGAAGTCGGGCATCGCGTAGGCGGTGAAGGTCACGCTGGTGGCGATATTGTCGCCCAGGGTGTTGCGCTTGACCGCCTGGTAGATTCCGAGCGGGATAGCGATCAGGACCGCCAGCACCAGCGACACCCCGGACAGCCAGGCGCTGCGCTCCCAGCGTTCGCTAAATAGCGCCACCACGCTCTGATTGAGCTTGAATGAGTAGCCGAGATTGCCGTGCAGCACCCCGTCGACATAGTGCCAGTACTGGCTGAAGACGGACCCGGCGAAACCGTTCTCCCGGTTCCAGGCCGCAATCGCCACCAGTGAGGCCTTAGGGCCCAGTACCACCCGGGCAGGCGACGGGTAGACCGCGTGCAGCAGCAGGAAGATGAAGATCGAAATACCGATGACAACGACCACCGACGTGCCGAGACGCCGGATTAGGTATGCCGTCACAGGCCCCACCCACTTCCGCGCGAAGGGCCCCTGATGACCGGCCGCGCCGGTACCTTCGGGTCCGGTTTATCACCGACAGCCGAGAACCGTCCAGATAGGAACGGTTCTGCCGCTGTTTGCCGGCGGAACTGTAATACTCAGCGCACCCCGCACAGCCTGATCACAGCGGTGGTCGCGGCCGCCGCGATGATCACTACCGGGAGCGGGGCCCGGCGGGCCGCGAGGATCCCGCCGGCCAGCACGCCCGCGGGCCTGGCCCAGCCGGCCAAGCCGTGTCCCTGGGTCAGCGCCGAGGTGGCCGCCAGCGCGATCAGCAGCACCACCGCGGCCGCCGACAGCAGTTCCTGCAGCCGGCCGGGAATCTCGATCCGGGCCCGGAGCACCGGGCCGGCCAGCCGCAGCAGGTAGGTGCCCGCGGCCAGCACGGCGAGGGCGGCGGCCGGCATCAGCGTTCCGGCCCGTCCGGCGCCCGCACCGCTGGCACCCGCGCCGCTGGCGCCCGCGCGGCCAGCGCCAGGCCGGCCAGCGACAGCAGCACCGGCAGGCCGGCGGGCAGGAACGGGGCGGCGGCGACCGCCACCGCCGCGCCGAGCAGCGCCGCGTGCCGGGTGCCGCGGTCAGCCAGGGCGGGCAGCACCAGGGCCAGCGCCACGGTCGGGAAGGCCGCGTCCAGCCCGTAGGCGCTGGTGTCGCCGACCGCCGTCCCGGCCAGCGCGCCGAGCGCGACGGCCGCGTTCCAGGCCGCGAACAGGGCCAGGCCGCAGGTCCAGAACGCGGCCCGCCGCTGCGGGCTGCGGTGGCGCAGCGCGAACGCCACCGATTCGTCGGTCACCACGTGCGCGCCCAGCAGTCGCGCCCGCCAGCGGCCGTCCAGGATGTCGGCGACCGCGAGGCTGTAGGGCAGCAGGCGGCTGTTGAGCACCAGGCCGGCCACGACCGCGGCGGCCGGGCTGCCGCCCGCGAGCACCACCCCGACCGCGGCGAACTGCGCGCCGCCGGCGAACACCAGCAGCGACATGGTGACCGGCAGCCACGGCCGCAGCCCGCCGGACACCGCGATCGCCCCGAACGAGACGCCGACCACGCCATCGGCCAGGCACACCAGCGCGATATCGCGCAGCGTGCCCCGGCCCAGGCTGGCCGGCCACGGCGCCCGCCGCAGGCGTTCCGTTCGGCAGATCGAACGCATGTCCACTAGGATGAACGAAGAGTTATTCGTTCGTCAAGTCGAACGAATAAGACGTCTGGAGCGAACACATGGGCAGTGCGGACGGTGCCGCGCCCGGCACGGGCGGGACGATGGGTGACACGCCGGCCAGCGGCCTGGCGGCCCAGATCGCCGCGTCGATCCGGCGCGAGCGCGACCGGGCCGGCCTCTCCCTGACCGAGCTGGCCCGGCGCGCCAAGATCGCCAAATCCACCCTGTCCCAGCTGGAGTCGGGTACCGGGAACCCGAGCGTGGAGACGCTCTGGGCGATCGGCGTGGCGCTGGGGGTGCCGTTCAGCCAGCTGGTCGAGTCGCCGCGCACCGAGATCAGGGTGATCAGGGCTGGCGAGGGGCCGGTCACCTACGCCGAGCGGTCCAGCTACGCGGCGACCCTGCTGGCCTCCGGCGCGCGCGGGGCCAGGCGGGACATCTACCGGATCGTGTCCCAGCCGGGCGAGCCGAGGATCTCCGGCCCGCACATGCCCGGCACCACCGAGCACGTCATCCTGGGCGCGGGCCGGGCGCTGGTCGGCCCGGTGTCGGCGCCGGTGGAGCTCGGCCCGGCCGACTACATCACCTATCCGGGCGACGCGCCGCACATCTTCCGCGCGCTCGACCCCGACACCACCGCGGTGAACGTCCTTGAGCACATCTGACTGCGGAGCGAGCCGACCACGGAGCGCACCTGACCACGGAGCAGATGGGTTATATAACCGGCATTCCGCTACGCTCAGCACTTGACAAACTTTACCTATGACTTAACATAAGCAATAAACTAACTGTCGGCGCGACGACGCAGCGCGGGCTCTTGTCCGTCTCTGGTGCAGTGAAGGAGCAGTCGGCATTGTCCATGCGTTTTCCATCAGGGTTTCTGTTCGGCGCCGCGACGGCCGCGTATCAAATCGAAGGGGCCGTAGACGAGGACGGGCGCAGGCCCTCCATCTGGGATACCTTCGCGACGGTCCCCGGAGCCGTGACTCATGGTGATACCGGGGCTATCGCCTGCGATCATTATCATCGCCTCGATACTGACCTTGATCTGGCCGCCGAGCTTGGCCTGTCGGCTTATCGGTTTTCCGTCGCCTGGCCGCGCGTTATTCCCGACGGCTATGGCACGGTTAACCAGAAGGGCCTGGACTTTTACCGGCGGCTGATCGACGGCCTGCACGCCAGGAATATCCAGCCGGCCGCCACGCTCTACCACTGGGACCTGCCGCAGCCGTTGCAGGACGCGGGCGGCTGGGCCAACCGCGACACCGTCGGCCACTTCTGCGACTACGCCGAGGTCGTGCTGGAGAGCCTCGGCGACGCCGTGCCGCTCTGGGGCACCGTCAACGAGCCGTTCTGCGCGGGCATGATCGGCTACCTGCAGGGCCGCCACGCGCCCGGGATCGCCGACCTGCGGTCGGCCCTCAGAGCCTCGCATCACCTGCTGCTCGCCCACGGTCACGCGGTCGGCATCGTCCGGCGCCGGGCGCCGGATGCCCGCGTCGGCATCTCGCACCTGCTCTCGGACATCACCCCGGCGTCGCAGTCCCCGGCCGACCGCGCCGCCGCCGCCCGGCTCGACGGATACGAGAACCGCTGGTTCCTCGACCCGGTGCTGCGCGGCGAGTACCCGCCGGACATGCTCGACTGGTACGCCCGGCAGGTGCCGGTGGACTTCATCAGGGACGGCGATCTAGCGGTCGTGGCGGCGCCGGCGGATTTCCTCGGCGTGAACTACTACGAGACCAAGACCGTCGTGCACGACCCGGGTGAGCCTTATCACCAGGCCCGGGAGCTGCCCGCGGCCGGCCGCCGCACGGCCGGCGGCCTGGACGTGCGCCCGGCCGCGCTCGGCCGCATCCTGCGCCGGGTCAGCGCGGCCACCACGCTCCCGCTGTATATCACCGAGAACGGCGCGGCGTTCCATGACTACGTCGACCCCGAAGGCGGCGTCGACGACACCGAGCGGGTCTCCTACCTGGCCGATCACTTCGATGAGACGCTGGCGGCGATCGGCGCGGGGGCCGATGTGCGCGGCTTCTTCGTCTGGTCGCTGCTGGACAACTTCGAATGGGCCGACGGTTACAGCCGCCGGTTCGGCCTGGTGTACGTCGACTTCGGCACCCAGTCCCGCATCCCCAAGGCGAGCGCGCGCTGGTATCAGCGCCTCATCGCCCGCAACCAGGACGTCCAGGGCCCCCCGCCCGCCAGCTAGCCGGGCGGTGCTTGTGTGGGGGGCTTGACCCCGCCCCCCACGCCCCCCGCATGCAACCGCTCGGCCCGGGCGGTGCTTGTGTGGGGGGCTTGACCCCGCCCCCCACGCCCCCCGCATGCAACCG
>DATBGO010000064.1:0-12494 GCA_036558005.1 Streptosporangiaceae bacterium
GCGCGGCTGCTGGCCAGGGCCGGGCTGACCGCCCGGGGCGTCATCTACATTCTGGTCGGCGTGGTCGCCGTCCTGGCCGGCGTCGGGCACAGCGCCAGGGAAGCTGACCAGGAGGGCGCACTACAGTTGCTGGCCAGCAAGCCCTACGGCTTAGTCTCGCTCTGGCTGCTCGGAATCGGATTCATCGGCTACGCGCTGTGGCGGCTCAGCGAGGCTCTCTTCGGCGTTACCGGTGACCGCCATGGGGCCGGCCCCCGGTTGCGGTCGCTCGGCCGGGCCGTCGTCTACGCCGGATTCGCGTACCTGACGTTCAGGGTGATCTCCGGGTCAGGCCGCAGTCAGTCTCGCCAGCAGCAGGACTTGACCGCCAGTGCCATGCAGCACCCGGCGGGACGCTGGCTTGTCGGCGCAGCCGGACTGATCGTCGTCGTCATCGGCCTGGTGCTGATCAGCGAAGGCATCCGCCGCAAATTCATGAAGTACCTGCAGACTTGGCGGCTAAGCCCCAGAGCGGTCCGCACCGTCAAGGTGCTCGGCGTGATCGGGTCCGTCGCCAGGGGCGCGGTGGTGGCGCTCGCGGGTGTCCTGGTGATCGAGGCGGCGGTCACGCACCACGCGGCGAAGTCAGGCGGCATCGACAAGGCGCTGCTGACACTGCGCGACCAGCCTTTCGGCGAGGTGCTCGTGCTGGCTGCCGCGCTCGGCCTGATCGTGTTCGGCGTCTACGGCCTGTGCGAGGCCCGGTGGCGGAAGGTCTGAGGCAATCAGGACGCGCAGCAGAAACGGAGCCAGTATGGCCAGGGTCGCGGTCGTGGCGCACACCAGGAAAACCTTCGGCGGAGGGCTGCGCGAGCTGCGGGAGGTGCTCGCGGCCCGCGGCGTCCGCGACCCGCTCTGGTATGAGGTGAAGAAAAGCCGCCGGGCGCCGGACTGCGCGCGCCGGGCGCTGGCGCACGACCCAGAGGTGATATTCGTCTGGGGCGGCGATGGCACGGTCCAGCGCTGCATCCACGCCGTCGCCGGGACGGGAGCGGTGGTCGCGATCCTGCCGGCCGGCACAGCGAACCTGCTGGCGGCGAACCTGGGTATACCGGCTGAGCTGCCCGGGGCCGTTCAGGTGGGCCTGTGCGGGGAGCGCCGCCTGATCGACACCGGGTCGGTGAACGGCGAGCATTTCGCCGTGATGGCCGGCGCCGGGTTCGACGCCCGCATGATCTCCGGCGCGGACCGGGCGCTGAAGGGCCGCCTGGGCCGTGCGGCATATGTCTACACCGCCGCGAGGACCCTCAACGGACCAAGGGTCAAGGCCAGGGTCGACGTGGACGGGGAGCGGTTCTTCGACGGGAAGGCCTCCTGCGTCATTGCCGGGAACGTCGGCAGGATCCTCGGCGGGGTCGGCGCCTTTCCCCAGGCGGAGCCGGACGACGGGCTGCTGGAACTGGGGGTGGTGACCGCCAGGAACCCGGCCCAGTGGGCCCGCACCTTTGGCCGGGTCGCCGTCGGCCAGCCCGGGCAGTCACCGTTTGCCGAGGTCACCCGCGGTCGGAAGGTCAAGATCCGGTTCGCTAGCAAGCAGCCCTACGAACTCGACGGCGGCACCCGCCGGCCGGCCAGGAAACTGCGCATCAAGGTCCACCCCCGCTCGGTCCGGATCTGTGTCCCGGCCGGGGAAGCCAGCGGGACCCGCAATGGCTAGGCCGCCTCGCGGCAGCCTCGCGCCGCTCATCACGGTCACCGCGGCCGCGCTGGTATTCAGCGTCCTGCTGGTCCTGGTCCGGCTGCAATGGCCGCCGTTAGAGTCAGCCGACCACGACGCCGCCACCGGCATCAACAGCCTCATCGCAGGCGACGCGGCAGTCGTGGCCGTGGTCAAGGCGGTGACCCGGCTGGGCAGCGATGGCGTGCTGTGGACCGTCATCGGCGCCGGCGCGATCATCCTGGCGGTGCGGCGGCGCTGGGGCCTAGCGTTCTACCTGGTTGTCACCGGCGCGGGCGCGCTGGTCCTCGATCCCGTCCTGAAGTCCCTGGTCGGGCGGCTGCGCCCGGTCGTGGCGCATCCGGTCGCGCATGGCACCGGAGACAGCTTCCCCAGCGGGCACTCGCTCGGCTCGATCGTCTGCTACGGGGCGGTACTGCTGGTCTTCCTGCCCGCGGCCCGGGGGCGCTGGCGCAGCGCGCTCATCTGGGCGACGGTCGCGCTGGTCACCCTGATCGGGGTCAGCCGGATCCTGCTCGGCGTGCACTTCCTGTCCGACGTGGTAGGCGCGTGGGCGATCGGGATCACCTGGCTCGGCGTCACCTCGTTCGCCTTCGAGCTGAGCAGGCGCGCGGCCGGGCATCCGGTGACCGATCCGGTGACCGAAGGGCTGGAACCCGAGGCCCGCGCCGACCTCAAGCCCGCCGAGCCAGAGGCGCCCGGGCGAGTGCCAGGGCCAGCCGGACGGCGCATGCTAACCCGTCACGGTCGCACTACGGCCGGAATCCTTGTCGCCTGGACCATCATCGTCGGCATCCTGACCGGGACCGGGAAGCTGGTGACGAAGTACGGGAACGGCAACGTGCTCGGCGACCGGACAATCCCGCACTGGCTCGCTGCCCACCGCACGCACGGCCTCACCCAGTGGAGCCTCGTCTTCACCACCCTGGGCGCGACCGGGGCGATCCTGATCGTCTCGCTCGCCACCAGCGTGCTGTTCCTCGCCGTGACCCGGCGCTGGCGGCCGGTCATGTTCATCGTCGCCCTGATGTTCGGCGAACTGGCCGCGTTCCTGACCGCCGCCGCCGTGGTCAAGCGGCCGCGGCCGGACGTAACGCACCTCGACCAGCACCTGCCGACGTCGGCGTTCCCGTCCGGGCACGAGGCCGCGACCTGCTGCCTCTATGTCGCGCTGGCGATCCTGGTCATCGGCCATGCGCGCGGCTGGTGGCGGTGGCTGTTCCTGATCCCCGCCGTCGCCCTGCCGGTCCTGGTGGCGCTCTCCCGGCTGTACCGGGGCGAGCACCATCCGACCGACATCGCGGGCAGCGTGCTGTTCTCCGCCCTCTGGCTGACCGCCACCACCCTGCTGATCAGGCCGAACGCTGACGCTGAGAACCGTCAGGGCGACCGGGAGCCCGGCGCGGGCCGGGCCGACCGCCGCCTGTCGTCCAGGGTTTGACGCCCGGCTGCCCGGGAGGCGCCTCTCTAGCCGGCCGCGCGGCGGGCGGCGAGGTGCTCGGCGGCCATGATCACCGGGATGCCGGTGTTCGCGGACGGGATGGCCGGCAGGATGGACGCGTCAGCCACGGTCAGGCCCGTGATCCCGTAGACCCGGCCGTCCGGGTCGACGACCGCGCCGGCGGCCGGATCCAGGCCCATCGCGCAGGTGCCGACCGGGTGGTGGTAGCTGAACACGGCGGTGCGGATCCAGTCCCGTGCCGAGTCGTCGCCGGCGATGACCTCGCCGGGCGGCCCGATCCGGTTGCCGCCGGTGCGGCCAGCCAGCGCCGGGTGCGCCACCGCCGTCTCGGCCAGCCGCAGTCCCGCGAGCAGCCGCGGCAGGTCACCGGGGTCGCGGAAGTAGCCCAGGCTGATCTGCGCCGGCACCGACGGGTCCAGGCTGCGCAGCCGGACCTGGCCGCGGGAGGCCGGCCGGAGCAGCGCGGCGACGACCATGCAGGTATAGCCGCCGCCGTCGGCGGGGTACGGGCCGGCGGTCATCAACTGCAGGTCAGGCGGGCCGCCGGGGGCGGCCGCGCTGCTGTGAGCGGTCGCCGCCAGCTGGAACACGGGCACGTCCCTGCCCGGGGCCTGGCACCGCAGGTCGATGCAGACGGCCGGGTGGTCGGAGAGGTTCGCGCCGGTCCCGGGGAGGTCGGCGGCGACCGCGCGGCCGAGCGCGGACAGGCTGGCGGCCGGCCCGATGCCCGAGCGCAGCAGCAGCTCAGGCGAACCGTACGCGCCCGCGCAGACGATGACCTCCCCGGCCGGGACCGGCTCAGCGGACCCGGCCAGCAGCACCCCCGCGGCCCGGCCCCGGCGGATCACGATCTCCCGCACCGCCTGGCCCGCCATGATGGTCAGGTTCGGCCGGGACCTGGCCGGCTCCAGGTAGGCCATCGCGGTGCTGACCCGCTTGCCGCCGGCACAGTTCACCGGCAGCGGGCCGACCCCGGTGGCACCCGGCGCGTTGTGGTCGCCGACCCGCGGCAGGCCGGCCGCGGCCAGCGCTTCCTCGGCGGCAACCGCCAGTTCGGAGCGCAGCGCGCCGGTCTCACGGCGGATCGGCACCGGGCCGTCCGCGCCGTGGTAGCTGGCCGGGCCGAAGTCCAGGTCGCGCTCCAGCCGGGTGAAGGCGGGCAGCAGGTCGCTGAAGCGCCACCCCGGGATACCCCAGCCGTCGTAGTCAGCCGGGTGACCGCGCAGCGCGAACGTGCCGTTGACCGCGGACGAGCCGCCGGTGACCTTGCCGCGCGGCAGCGCCGTCAGCGGCCCGCCGTCGGTGTAGCTGCCCCGCAGGCCCCAGTCATGTGAGCTGGTGCTGAGGCCGTGCAGCCCGTCGGCCAGGTCGGCGGGGAGCTCGGCGGGCCGGTAGTCCGGGCCGGCCTCGATCAGCAGCACCCGGCGGCGGTCGTCCTGGCTGAGCCGCGCGGCCAGCACGCAGCCGGCACTGCCGGCCCCGACGATGACGACGTCATGGGCATTGCTCACCAGAAGCCACCTTTCGCCCGCCGGAGCCGAGAGTATGCCGCCGGTACTGTCCGCGCCAGGCGCGCCAGCTCACTACAGTGTGCGGGTGAAACCGTTCCTGCTGCTGGCCACCAGGGCCGACGACGCCGCCGCGGACAACGAGTACGCGTCGTTCCTGGACCTGGCCGGGCTGGCCGAGCGGGACCTGCGCCGGGTGCGCCTGGAGCAGCGCCCGCTGGGCAGCATCGACCTGCGGGACTGGTCGGGGATCCTGCTCGGCGGCGGTCCGTTCAACGCCAGCGACCCGCCGTCGGCCAAGTCAGCCCTGCAACGCCGGGTCGAGGCGGACCTGAGCGGGCTGCTCGACCAGGTGGTCAGCACGGACTTCCCGTTCCTCGGCGCCTGCTACGGCATCGGGGTGCTCGGGCTGCATGAGAAGGCCATCGTTGACCGCCAGTTCGGCGAGCCGGTCGGCTGCGTCACCGTCACCCTGACCGGGGCCGGCCGGCGGGACCGGCTGCTCGGCGGGCTGCCCCCGGTGTTCGACGCGTTCGTGGGGCACAAGGAGGCGATCAGCGTCCTGCCCGGGCACGCGGCCGTGCTGGCCAGCTCGCCGGCCTGCCCGGTGCAGGCGTTCCGGGTCGGCTCGAACGTGTACGCCACCCAGTTCCACCCCGACATGGACGCGGACGGGCTGTGTACCAGGATCGACGTCTACCGGCACGCGGGCTACTTCGAGCCGGGCCAGGCCGGCGAGCTCAAAGCGCTGGCCCGCCGCAGTAATGTCAGTTTCGCGCTAGCAATCCTGGGCCAGTTCGTCCGGCGCTATGCGGCAAACGGGGCAGCCGGACACGATTAGGGCAGGAATGCATGGGTAAGGCTGGGGCGTGCTAGCTCCCCACATCGTGCTGAACGACCGGTATGAGCTGGTGCAGCGGATCGGCGCCGGCGGGTTCAGCGAGGTCTGGCGGGGCACCGACCAGGTCCTGCACCGGCCGGTGGCGGTCAAGCTGCTGTACGCCGGGTTCGCCGAGCATGACCAGACGCTGGCCAGGTTCCGGGCCGAGGCGCGCAACACCGGCCGGCTCAGCCACGAGAACATCGCCCGGGTCTACGACTACGGCGAGCCGGACCCGCCGAACCCGCCGTTCCTGGTGATGGAGCTGGTCGATGGCCCCTCGCTCGCCGCGGTGCTGGCGCGCGGCCCGCTGGAGCCCGGGCGCACCGCCGCGATCATCGCGCAGGCGGCGGCGGGCCTGGCGGCAGCGCACCGGGCAGGCCTGGTGCACCGCGACATCAAGCCGGCGAACCTGCTGCTCGGTCCCGGCGGCGTCGTGAAGATCACTGATTTCGGCATTTCCCGCGTGCTGGACTCGGCGCCGGTCACCAGCACCGGGATGCTCATCGGCACGCCCGCTTACCTGGCGCCGGAACGGCTGGCCGGCCTGCAGGCGACCGAGGCCAGCGACCTGTACTCGCTCGGGATCGTCGGCTACGAGTGCCTGACCGGGTCGGCCCCGTTCAGCGGTAACGCGTTCGAGGTGTCGATGGCGCACCGCGAGCTCAGCCTGCCCGCGCTGCCGGCCGCGGTGCCCGCGGGCCTCGCGGCGCTGATCGGCGAGCTGACCGCGAAGGAGCCCGGCGCCAGGCCGCCCAGCGCTGACCCGGTCGCCCGCCGGGCCGGCCAGCTGGCCGCGGACCTGGGCTCGGGCGGCCGGGTGCGGGTGCCGGCCGAGGGCACGGCCGTGCTGCCGCCCCCGCAGGCTGCCGCGCTGCCGCCGACCATGATGGGACCGGTCCCGTTGTCCGGGCTGCCCACCGCGGAGACCGGACTGCCGCCGTCCCGGGCACCGCGGCGGAGGGCCGGCCGCGCCGCGGCGGTGGCGGCGGCGCTCGCGCTGGCGCTGGCCGGCGGCCTGGCGGCGGCCAGCCAGCTGGGTCCGGGCGGGCCGAAACAGCCGGTGGCGGGCCCGACGTCGGCGACGCAGCCAACGCACACCGCGGTTTCCATGGTGGACGTGAGCGGCAGCCTGCTGATCGGCCGGCCGGTCCGGGTCGTGACCCGGCTGCTGCGCCGGCAGGGACTAATGGTGCAGGTGCGCTGGGTACACAGCGAAGACCTGCAGCAGGGCACGGTGCTGGCGGTCCGGCCGGCCGGACGTCGGCCCGTCGGCAGCGTGGTCACCGTGGTCGCAGCGCGGGGTGAGCACGGCAAGCCCGGGCACGGCGACGGCGGCGGGGACGACGGCGGTCATGGCCATGGCGACGGCCATGGTCATGGCGACGGCAATAACCAGGATTAACGCCAGCAGCCACGGAGGCGGCGGGCAGGGGCCGGGCCCGCACCCGGCGGGTCACCCCGCCTGGCCGGGCCCGGCCGCCACGGGTCAGCTCAGCGGATCCGCCATGATTTGCCGTTCCAGTGCTCGAACAGCATGTGCAGGGCGGGCGCCTCGGCGTAGCTGCCGACCGCCCAGACGTTGCGGCTGCCGGTGGCGTCCGCCGCCACCAGGGTCTGCTCGTGTGCGGGGAACGCCGGGCTCGGGCTGGGCACCCGCCGCCACCGCGTGCCGTTCCACCGTTCGACCAGGGTATGGTCGCGGCCCAGCACCGGGTCGGTGTAGTCACCGACCGCCCACAAGGTCTTGCTGCGGGGCACCGCGGTCACGCCGAGCAGCTCGTCGCCGCTGGTGCCGCCCGGGTGCCGGGCCGCCACCTGCTTCCAGGACTTGCCGTTCCAGTGCAGGACCAGGGCCGTGTCGATGTGCGGGGATGCCTTGATCCGCAGGCCCACCGCCCAGGCCCGGCCGGCCGAGGTGGCTGTCACGCTGGTGAGCAGGCTCTCGAAGGTGGCGGAGCTGAGCCCCGGGCTGGGCACCTGCCGCCAGGACCGGCCGTTCCAGTGCTCGATCAGGGTCCGCGGCTGCTGCCCGGCGCCGGCCGCGTAGTCGCCGACCGCCCAGGCGTTGCGCCGGGAGGTGGCGGTCACGCCGAGCAGCTCGGCCCGGCCGCCCGGCCCGCCCGGGTTCACGCTGGCGGCCCGGTGCCAGGACGTGCCGTTCCAGTGCAGGATCAGGGTGGCGGGCTGGCCGGTCTGGCAGCTCGTGCCCGACCCCACAGCCCAGGCGCTGGTGGCGGAGGTGGCGGCGACCGAGTTGAGGACGTTCACCGAGCCGGTCGTGCCGCACCGGCCCGGGCTGTGCAGCTGGCGCCAGGTCTTGCCGTTCCAGTGCTCGATCAGGGTGTGCTGGTAGGTGACGCCCGCGTAGCCGCCGACCGCCCAGGCGCCGCGGGCGGACACCGTGGTCACGCCGAGCAGTTCGCTGTTGCGGACGGACCCGCCGGGTGACGGGCTGTGCACCTGCTTCCAGGTCTTGCCGTTCCAGTGCTCGATCAGGGTCTGGTCCGCAGTGCCGTTGTACCGGTAACCCACCGCCCAGGCGTTGCGGGCTGATGCCGCCGCGACGCCGAAGAGGGCCCGGTTCGGGACGACCGCGGCCCGGGCGGCGGTGGCGGGCAGGCTTGCCAGTACGGCGGCGGCGGTGAGGCCGGCCGCGGCCAGGGCCGGGATCAGGCGGCCCGGCCGGGATGTCGTTCTCATGGCTGCTCCAGGTGTCAAGGGAGGGAGGGAGGGAGGGAGGGGTAGTCGGGGCAGGCTGAAAGGCCCGCGGGAGGTGCGGGGACCCGGCTCAGCCGAGCCGGATGGTGACGACGTCGGACACCGGGGACAGGTCGCGGGCGGTCAGCGTGCCGCGGGCCGCGCGGTAGCCGCCGGTGCCGCCGGTGACGGCCCAGTGGTGGACGGTGTCCTGCGCCCGGGACTTGCCGGTCACTTCGAGCTGCCCGGCGGGCAGCGCGGCCCAGCCGGCGCACAGTTCGGCGGTGCCGTGAGCGTAGACCGCGACCGTGGTGCAGGTGAAGCCGAACGTGCCGGCCGGCGTGCCGGAGGCCAGCCGCAGCCGCCCGCTGGCGACCTGCTCGTCACCGATGCTCAGGCCGGCCGGCCCGGTGTCGATGTCGCGCTCAGCGGTGAACTGGGCGAGCAGCCGCAGGGTGACCGGGTGCCGCGCGGCAGCCTGGCTGGCGGCACCCGGGCTCGCGGCGGCCACGCCGCCGCTGGCCACGACCGCCAGGGCGAGCACGGGCGCCGCGGCGGCCACGAGAAAGATGGTGAGCTGGGCTCGGCGGTTCATCGGATCCTCCCGGACTCGGTGGCAGGCAAAGGCCTGCACACACTGTCGTTCCGGGGGGCGGCCGGCCGCATCGGCGGTCACGCTGAATCCGGGCGGCCGGCCGGCCGCCTGGCTCGGTAATTCTGCTGAGCCGGTGGCGAGCCTCAGCCTGCTAGCAGCCGACGCTGCCGTCGATGAGCTCGCGGATCAGGTCAGCGTGCCCGTTGTGCCGGGCGTACTCCTCGATCATGTGGTTGTAGATCCAGCGCAGCGAGACCGCCCTGTCCCTCCGGATGCCGGTGTCGTCCAGCCCGCGGGCCGCGGCCGCGGCCCGGCTTGCCTCGCATTCGGCCTGCCACGCCCGCAGGTCGTCGGCCCATACCGCGTCGTCGAGCGGGACCAGCTCGCTGTCCTCGACCTGCGGGTCATACCAGATCGCGCCGCGGTCAGGATCGCGCTGCAGCACCCGGGCGAACCAGTTCCGCTCGACCTCGGCCATGTGCCGGACCAGCCCGTGCAGCGACAGCCGGGACGTCGGCACCGGCCGCCGCTTGCGGTCAGCGTCGTCCAGTCCCTCGCATTTGAGCTGCAGCGTCGTCCGGTGGAATTCCAGCCACGCCTCGAGCATCTCCCGCTCGCCCAGCTCCATCCCTGGATCCTGTCGCCGCGGATCCGCGATGTCAGCGACCATCGGGGCGCACCTCCTTGCCGGCCGCCGGGGCGGCCGCTCGGGTCGGAGCCCCTATTCTTGCCCGCGGGCGGCCCCGCGGCATCCCGATAAATCCCGGCCTGCTGATCGCGGCCCGGCCGGTCCCGGCTGTCGGTATGGCCGGGGCGCGGCGTCGCTGAGGTAGATCAGCACCGCGTGCACCCGCCGGTTGTCGTGGTCGCTGCCGGGGATGTCGAGCTTGGTGAAGATGTGCCGGACGTGGCTGGCCACGGTCCGCGGCGACAGCACCAGCCGGTCGCAGATTCCCCGGTCGGTCAGTCCCTGCGCGAGCAGGTGCAGCACCTCCAGCTCGCGCGCGCTCAGCCCGGCGAGCCGCTCGCTGGTGCTGGCCGAGCTCATCGCCGCGTCGATGACGGCGGGATCGACCACGGTCTGCCCGGCCGCGATCCGGTAAAGCGCGCTGACCAGGTGATCGGGGTGCAGGACGCGTTCCTTCAGCAGGTAGCCGCGGCGCCCGCCCGAGTCGGCCAGCAGCGTGGTGGCGAACGCGGGCTCGGTGTACTGGGACAGGATCAGCACCGCCAGCCCCGGGTGGCTGACCGCGAGCCGCTCGGCCGCGCGCAGTCCCTCGCTGCTGAAGTCCGGCGGCATCCTGATGTCGACGATCGCGACGTCGGGCTGGTGCTCGTCGATCGCGTCCAGCAGCGCGCTGACGCTGCCGACGCCGGCCAGCACCTCGATCCCGCACCCGGCCAGCACCCGGGCCAGCCCCTCGCGGATCAGCAGCGCGTCGTCGGCGATGACTACCCGCATGGCAGCTCCGCCCGCACCGTGGTGCCGCGGCCGGCCGCGCTGGTCACGGTCAGCCGCCCGCCGACGGCCTCGACCCGGTCAGCCAGCCCGCGCAGCCCGCTGCCCGCCCTGGGGTCAGCGCCGCCGGCCCCGTCGTCGCTGACCTCCACCAGGACCAGCCCGGCGTCCTGCCCGACCGACACCGCGGCCCGGCTCGCCCGGGCGTGCTTCACCGTGTTCTGCAGCGCCTCGCAGATCAGGAAGTAAGCGGTCGACTCCACCGCGGCCGGCAGCCGGCCGGCCATGATCCCGCCGAGCTCGACCGGGATGGCCAGCCGCCGGGCCAGCGCGGCCACCGCCGCGGCCAGCCCCTGCTCGGTGAGCACCGTCGGGTGGATGCCGTGGGCCAGGTTCCGCAGTTCCTCGATGGCCGCCACCAGCTCGCTCTCGGACTCATCGAGCAGTTCGGCGGCGCTGCTGCCGTCGCTGACCTCCTTCCTGGCCAGCTGCAGCGCCAGCCCGATGCTGAGCAGCCGCTGCTGCGCGCCATCGTGCAGATCGCGTTCGAGCTTGCGGCGGGCCTGGTCCTCGGCCTGCACCAGCCGTGCCCTGGACGCCTGCACGTCGGCCAGCCTGGCCTGCAGCCGCGCGTGCAGCTGCTCGTTCTCCAGCGCCAGCCGGGTGCCGGCCAGCACCGCGGCCATCAGCCGCGGGTCGTCGAGTACCGCCGGGTCGTGCACGAGCACGCCGAGCGGCCCGTCCGAGCCGGCGATCGCGGTCGCCACCCGCCGCGGGTCGCCGGCCGGGACGGCCAGCGGGCCGCCGTCGGTGTCCAGGTACCCGCCGTGGCCGTGGTCCCACAGGCCCAGCCGCAGCCGCGGGTCGTGCAGCACCCGCGACAGCAGCCGCTGCACCGCGCCGGGCCCGGCCCCGGCCAGCCGGGCCAGCAGGTCCGCCACCTGCGAGCGGCTCATCCGGCTGGCGTACAGGCTGCCGAAGAACGTGAACGCTATCGCCAGCTCGGTGCCGTGATCGATGAGGTCGATCACGTTCCAGGCACCGCCGGTGTTGGCCGGGAGGAACTCGTCGGCCAGGTAGTCCGCCGCCGCCACCAGCGCGATCGCGGCGATCGGCAGGAACTGGCGGCGCCGCGGCGGCGAGGAGACCAGCAGCCGGCGCGCGATCAGCGCCAGGAACGCGGTCACCAGGACCGGGTCGGCCAAGCTGCCGGCCCGCTGCAGGGCGGCGAACACGGCCGGGTCCGCGGTGATCAGCGGCGGGGTGGCCGGGCACGGCCCGGTCGCGCAGTTCCCGAACAGGTCGCTGGCGGGCGCCACCATCAGCTCGGCCAGCGGGTGGCCCAGCGCGTAGCAGTAGGTCACGACCACGAAGCCGGTGTCCAGGCGGCCTTTCAGCCTGCCACTGGGGTAGGCCAGCACCAGGTGCGCGAACAGCGCGCTGACCAGCACCTGCACGACCCAGCTCAGGCTGATCCAGAACGGGCTGGAGATCCAGCGCACCGGTGAGCACAGGAACCAGATGCTGTTGGCCACCAGCAGCGGCCCGGTCCGGTTGCCCGGCCTGGCCTCCCACACCGCGAAGCTCACCGCCACCGCGGTGAGGCCGACCGCGAGGTCGTAGACGATGTACAGCGGGGCCGCGCCGGTGCGCCAGTTCACGCTCTCCGCCGCCAGCCCCGCGACCAGGGTCAGCGGCCACAGGGTCCGGCGCAGCCAACTGGTCACCGCCACCCGCCGGGCCGCCGGGGCCAGCGCCAGCTCACTCATCGCCGGCCAGCCCGCGCAGCCGTTCCACCGTGAGCTCGGACTTGGTCAGGAACGCCCGGCCCGAGAGCACGGGCCCCAGCTCGCCCGCGGACCTGCTGGAGGTGAGCAGCACCACCGGGGCGCCGGGCCCGCCGATCTGGTCGGCGACGTCGATCCCGTTGCCGTCGGGCAGCAGCACGTCCAGCAGCACGAAAGCGGGCCGGGACCGGCTGACGGCCAGCAGCGCCCCGGCCGCGTCACCGGCTTCCCCGACCACCTGGTAGCCGGCCGCGGTGAGCAGCCGGCGCGCCATCCTGCGGAACGTCGGGTGATCGTCGACAACAAGCGCGGTCGGGCGCACGGCCTCAGTATCGCGCCCGCGCCCCCGCCGCGGTATCAGCAGAAATGCGTATCTCCGCCGCGGC
>DATBGO010000065.1:0-3041 GCA_036558005.1 Streptosporangiaceae bacterium
ACCGTGCCGCCGCGGTAGCTGGGGACGGGGGGCCGGGGCCGGTCAGCGGGCAGCGCCAGTTCCTCGGGCAGGCCCGCCAGCGCCTGCCGCCAGAATCCCGCCTGCCCGGCCATCAGGCTGCCCGGGTCATCCTCCTCACCCAGCAGATCCCGCTGCCACAGCGTGTAATCCGCGTACTGCACCGGCAACGGCGCCCACCCCGGCGCGCCACCCGCGACCCGCGCCCGGTAAGCCACGCCAAGATCACGCGAGAACGGCCCGAACGACCAGCCGTCAGCAGCGATGTGATGCACCACCACCAGCAGCACACGCTCCCCGCCCGCCACCTCGAACAGCCACGCCCGGACCGGCAGCTCCGCGGTCAGGTCAAAAGCGTGCACGCAAGCCGCCGCGAACTCCCCGGCGAACTCCCCCGCACCCGCCCGCCTGACCTCCAGCACCTCCCCGGCCCGCCCAGGATCAACCACCCGCTGAAACGGCGTCCCGTCCACCTGCGGGAACACCGTCCGCAGCGCCTCATGCCTGCCCACCACATCAGCCAGCGCCGCCCGCAGCGCAGCCGTATCCACCCCGCCAGCCAGCCGCACCGCCACCGGGATGTTGTAGGTCGCCGACGGGCCCTCCAGCTGGCTGATAAACCACAGCCGCTGCTGCGCGAACGACAACGGCACCCGCTCAGGCCGGCCCGCCGCCACCGCCAGCGCCGGCCGCACCGCGCCCCCGCCCCCCAGCAGCCCCGCCATCCCCGCCACCGTCGGCGCGGCGAACAAGTCACGGATCGACACCTCAGCGCCCGCCACCGCCCGCACCCGGGAAATCAGCCGCACCGCCAGCAGCGAATGACCGCCCAGGTCAAAGAAACTGTCATCCACCCCCACCCGCTCGGCCCCCAGCACATCCGCCCACACCCCCGCCAGCACCCGCTCAGCCTCCGTGCCCGGCGGCACATACCCCCCCGCCCCGCCCGCGCCATACCCGGGCACCGGCAACGCGGCCCGGTCCAGCTTCCCGCTCGCCGACAACGGCAGCTCATCAACCACCACCAGCGCCGGCGGCACCATGTAATCGGGCAGCCGCGCCGCCGCGAACGCACGCAACCCGGCCACATCCAGCCCAGCCCCCCGCCGCCCCGCCGCGGCCACCACATACCCCGCCAGCCGCCGGTCCCCCGGCCGGTCCTCCCGCACCACCACCGCAGCCCGCCCCACCAGCGGATGCGCGGCCAGCACCGCCTCAACCTCACCCAGCTCGACCCGGAACCCCCGCACCTTCACCTGATCATCAGCCCGCCCCGCGAACACCAGCTGCCCATCAGCACCCCACCGCACCAGATCACCCGTCCGGTACATCCGCTCCCCCCGCCCCCCGAACGGGCACGCCACAAACCGCGACCCCGTCAGCCCCGCCCGCCCCAGATAACCCCGCGCCAGCCCCGGCCCCGCCACATACAACTCCCCCACCACACCCGGCGGCACCAGCCCAAGCCCCCCATCAAGCACATACACCCGCGTGTTCCAGCCGGGTCCGCCGATCAGGTCCCCGGCGGCGGAGGCTGGCAGCGAGCAGGCCGTCGCGATCACGGTCGTCTCGGTGGGCCCGTACACATTGATCAGCCCGACCGAGTCGCCGAACCGGTCCCGCCACAGGTCAAGGGCGCCGCCGGGGATGCGCTCGCTGCCGATCACGACCAGCCGCAGCCCCGCGGGCCAGCGGACCGCGGGGCCGGCCAGCAGCAGTTCGTGCCAGTGCGAGGACGAGAGGCTGAGGACGGTGACCGGCGCGACGGCCGCGCTGCGGGTGAGCTCGGCGAATGCCGTCGTGCCGCCGGGCGCCATCGCGACCGTGGCCCCGGCGATGAGTGCCGGGTAGATCTCCTCGACATGCCCGTCGAAGCTGACCGACGCGAACTGGAGTACCCGGTCGCCGGCCCCGAGGTTGTACAGGCTGGCCAGCCACGCGACCCGGTCGGCCATCGCCCCGTGCGTCGCCACCACGCCCTTCGGGGTGCCGGTCGACCCGGAGGTGTAGATCACGTAGGCGGCGTGTCCCGGTCGCGGCGGCGCGGCCAGGCCGGCGCCGCCGACCGGGGCGGCTGATCGCCGCGCGATCGCGTCCGCGGCGGCGGCGTCGTCCAGCACGAGGCGCGGGACGGCGGCCGGGGGCAGGCCGCTGGCCGTGGCGGCGTCGGTGACCAGCAGCGCCGGGGCCGCGTCAGCGATCATGAACGCGATCCGGCCGGGAGGGTAATCGGGATCGAGCGGGAGGTAGGCCGCGCCCGTTGTGAGCACCGCGAGCAGCGCGGTCACCATCGCCGGGCCGCGCGCGAGCGCGACCGCCACCACCCGCTCAGGGCCGATCCCGGCGGCCGCCAGGTGCCGGGCCAGCCGGTTCACCCGTTCGTCAAGCTCGGCGAAGGTCACCGACTCCTCGCCGCTGACCAGCGCCACCGCGGCCGGGTTCGCGGCCGCCCGGGTGGCGAACAGGCCCGTCACCGTCGCGGGCGGCATCGTCGTCGCGGTGTTGTTCCAGTCGTCGAGCAACCGGGTTCGCTCCGCCTCGGACAGCACCTCGGCCGCGCTGATCCGCACATCCGGGTCGGCTGCGATCGCCGACAGCAGCCCGCCGAGCCTGCGCCCGATCATGGTGACCGTGGCCTCGTCGAACAGGTCGCGGGCGTAATCTATCCGGCACGCCAGGCCGCCCGCCGCGCCCTCGCCAGCTGCCTTTTCGCCGAACGCGAACCCGAGGTCGAACTGGGTGAGGCCGGTTTCGGCGCGTTCGGCCCGGCCCTGCAGGCCATCGAGTGCGATCGAGACGGCGCCCCGGTCCTCGACCGACAGCGCGACCTGGAACAGCGGGTTGTGCGCGGCCGTCCGCACCGGGTTGACCATCTCGACAACCCGCTCGAACGGGATGTCCTGGTGCGCGAACGCGGCCAGGTCGGCGTCCTTGACCCGGGCCAGCAGGCTGGTGAATGCCGGGTTTCCTGACACGTCGGTGCGCAGCACGAGCGTGTTCACGAAGAACCCGACCAGCCCGTC
>DATBGO010000066.1:0-2332 GCA_036558005.1 Streptosporangiaceae bacterium
CATCCGCCGGGCCTACGATCAGCGCCCGGCTACGTTCGTCAAGCTCGCCGGGCACTTCTACGACACGTTCCCGCAGCTGGAGGGCATCGGGTTCAGCCATCGCTGGGGTGGCGCCATCGACACCTGCAGCCGGTTCTGCGCTTTCTTCGGCACCGCGCACCGCGGCCGGGTCGCCTACGCGCTCGGCTACACCGGGCTGGGGGTGGCCGCGACCAGGTTCGGCGCGCGGGTGATGCTCGACCTGCTGAGCGGCCAGCCGACCGAGCTGACCCAGCTGCAAATGGTCCGGTCCCGGCCGCTGCCGTTCCCGCCCGAGCCGCTCGCCTACCTGGGCGTGCAGGCCACGCGCTGGTCCCTGGCCCGGGCCGACCGCCGGTCCGGGCGCAGGAACCTGTGGCTTCGGGCGCTGGACGCGGCAGGCATGGGCTACGACTCCTAGGCGCCTGGGGTACCGGACACCGCGAGCGGGCTCGGCGCGGTGAACTCCAGGCGCAACACGGCCCGGCCGCCCGGCAGCACCATCGGCACCACCCTGACCGGGCGGAACCTGGTGTCGAACCCGCTCAGGTAGGTACGCGCCGACCGCACGTAAGCGGCCTGCGTCAGGCCGGCCGCCTGGCTGGCCTGGCTGGCCTGGCTCAGGTCGGCGAACCGGAGCGGGACGCCCGTGCTCGCACCCGGACGGACGTTGCCGAAACCGACGAGGCTGACCGGCAGGTGCCTGGCCAGGGCGCTGAGGGCGGACAGCAGGCGCAGGTCGACCCGGCCGGCGGTGAGCTGGGCCCTCGCGGTTGCCGCGACGCTGATCCGCCGGTCGGCCAGCAGCCCGGAGCCGGCCGCCTTACCGGCGGCCAGCTCGCTGGCCAGCGCGGTCTGGTACGCGACCGCCCCATGCGAGGCGACCACCCGGACGGTGATACCAGCCGGCCCGGAGCCGAAGGACGCGAGGACGCCCGGAGCCCAGGCCAGGTCGAGGCTGGTACCGAACAGCGTCCGTACGGCGGCCGTCTCGACGACAATCTGGGTGTGGCGGGGATCGGGCGAGAGCGACCCGAGCACGAGCAGGTCGCGGGCTGGGAGCCCGCGCGCCTCGAGCGCCGCGCACATCACCCGATCGCAGGATATCGCCACGCCCGAAGCGACCTGCTGGGCGATCCAGGCCGCCGCCTCGCCGCGGAGCGCCGTTTCCTGGCGGGCCGAAGCGCTGCTGGCCGGCGGTCTCGCGAGGTGCCTGACCGCCACGACGGCCAGCGACCCGACGATCAGGGCGGGGATCACGATCAGGGCCGCGATCCCGGCGCCTAGCCAGCCGGCCGACCCCGGCTGGTCCGGCCCGGCCGCATCCGACCGGGACTCGCTCGCGCCGGGCGGCTCGGTCCCGGTTGCCGCGGGGGCGCCGGACGGGGACCGGCCGGCGGTCCCGAGCCACTCGGTGACCTCGTCCTCGGCGACGGGCCCGGCGTTGGGGGTGCGCGCGGGCCGAGCGTCTCGGCCGGGCTCGGCAGCGCGGCCAGGCTCGGCGGCGCGGCCAGGCTCGGCAGCGCGGCCGGGCTGATCGAGGCTGATCCCGGTCCTGGCCGAGGGGATAGTTACCTCGCCGCCCGCGGGCCTGTCCTGTTCACGAGCGGCCGCCTTCGACCGCTCGGCGGCGACCGCCGCCTCCAGGCGCTGCCGTACTTCCTCGGAAAGCGCCGCTGCGGGCGGCGATCCTGGCGGGAGCGGCCCGGCCCGGGGCGCGCCGAGGACACGCTGCGGCAGTTCGTTGCCGCGATCCTCGTCTCCCATACCGGTCTACCCCCCTGCGCGGGACGCCTACAGAACGGTGCGAACCGCACCGTAAAGCGCAGCACAGGTTCGACACCTGTTCAAGCAAGACTACGAATTGTGATAATAAATCCCCCTCGAACCCGTGGTGCTGCTGCGTTCCTGACACGCTGGCGTGACGCGTGATACGCCTCCGCTGCTCCGGTCCGGCCGCGCGCTTACGGCGTGGATGCCGCGTTCATGTCGTTGTTACTGCATGAATGTGGCATCCATACCATATGTCCTGGTACAGGCGGTGCCGGAGTGACGAAAGTTCCACTGACGTCGCGTAACGGCCGCCCATGTCAACACAGGTAATACGGGAGGTGTCAGTGTGATAAGAGTGCGCTTTCGTGGCGCGTGGTTGGCGGACTCGGCGGCGGGCGGGCTGCCGGGCGCAGCGGCTGGCGTGTGGCGGGCGGGTCAGGTCATGCCGGTGGTGGATTCTGAGCGGGACCGGGGGTCGCGGGGGTGCCAGGAGCCGCGGGCGACGCTGCCGAGGAAGCTGTCCACGACGCGGTTGAAGACG
>DATBGO010000067.1:0-5336 GCA_036558005.1 Streptosporangiaceae bacterium
GCCGGGGCTGGATGTGGTGGATGTGGGGTGGTCGCTGGCGGCGACGCGGGCGGTGTTCGAGCACCGGGCGGTGGTGGTGGGGTGCGGGCGGGAGGAGCTGGTGGCGGGGCTGGAGTCGGTGGCGGCGGGGGAGCCGGGGGCTGGGGTGGTGACCGGGGTGGTCCCGGTGTCGGGGGCGGGGCGGGTGGCGTTCGTCTTCCCCGGGCAGGGCGGTCAATGGGCCGGAATGGGCCGTGAGCTGGCAGCCGCATCGCCGGTATTCGCGGCCCGGCTGGCCGAATGCGGGCAGGCGCTGGCCGGATACGTCGACTGGGACCTGAACGACGTGCTGGCCGGTGCCGCGGACGCGCCCGGGCTGGACCGGGTGGACGTGGTGCAGCCGGCGCTGTGGGCGGTGATGATGTCGCTGGCCGCCACCTGGCAGGCGGCCGGGGTCTGGCCCGATGCCGTCGCCGGCCATAGCCAGGGGGAAATCGCGGCGGCGTGCGTGGCGGGGAGGTTGTCGCTGGACGACGGCGCCCGGGTGGTAGCGCTGCGCAGCCGGGCGCTGCGGGCGCTGGCCGGGGCCGGCGGGATGGTGGCGGTGGCCGAGTCCGCTGCGGTCGTCCGGGAGAAAATCGCCGGGTGGGGTGACTGCCTTTCGGTGGCGGCGGTGAACGGGCCCACGGCCACCGTGGTCTCCGGTGACCCAGGGGCGCTGGCGGAACTGGCCGCGGCGTGCGCGGAGCACGGGGTGCGGGCCCGGCGGCTGCCGGTGGACTATGCCTCGCACAGCGCCCAGGTCGAAGGCCTGCGGCCGGAGATCATGGCGGTGCTGGACGGGATCCGCCCGGGTCCGGGCCGCATCCCGATGGTGTCGGCGATGACCGGACAGTGGCTCGGGGAACCGGAGGAGCTAAGAGCGGAATACTGGTACGCCAGCCTGCGGGCCCCGGTGGAGTTCGGCCAGGCGGTCCGGGCGCTGGGCGAGGCGGGGCACCGTGTCTTCGTCGAGGTGTCCCCGCATCCGGTGCTGACCGCGGCGGTCACCGAGACGCTCGACGACATCGCGCCAGTGGTGACCGGGACCCTGCGTCGCGACGACGGCGGGCCCGGCCGGTTCCTGTCCGCGCTGGCCGGCGTCCACGCCGGCGGGACCGCGGTGGACTGGGCCGCGGTGCTGGGCCGGGAACGCCGGGTGGACCTGCCGACCTACGCGTTCCAGCGGCAGCGGTACTGGCCGCGCCCGGTCCTGGCCGCGGGCGACGTCAGCGCCGCGGGCCTGGCGGCGGTCGGGCATCCGCTGCTCGGCGCGGCGGTGGAGCTGGCCGGCGGCGGCCAGGTGTTCACCGGGCTGGTCTCGGTGCAAGCACAGCCGTGGCTGGCTGACCACGCGGTGGCCGGAACCGTACTGCTGCCGGGCACGGCTTTCGTGGAGATGGCGGTGCGAGCCGGATACGAAGCCGGCTGCAGCCGGGTTGAGGAGCTGGCGCTGGAGGCCCCGCTGGTGCTCCCCGCCGCGGGCGGGGTTCAGATGCGGGTGACGCTGGGTGGCCCGGACCAGGGCGGGCAGCGGACAGTGGAGATCCATGCCCGGCCCGCGGACACCGGCACCGAGGCGCCGTGGACCCGGCACGCAAGCGGGCAGCTAGGCCCGGCGACGCCCCCGGCCGGGCCGCCCGGGGAGTTCGCGGTCTGGCCGCCGCCGGCGGCGACGATGCTGGACGCCGGCGGACTGTACCCAGGACTGGCGGCAGCCGGGTACGGGTACGGGCCGGCTTTCCAGGGACTGCGGGCCGCCTGGCGGCGAGCCGAGGAGATCTTCGCCGAGGTGGTGCTGCCAGAGGGCCCGGCCGATGCGGGTTCGTTCGGGCTGCATCCGGCGCTGCTCGACGCCGCCCTGCACGCCATCGGCCTGGCCGGCGACAGTGACCAGACCGGGTCCGGGGTCCGGGATGAGGTAAGGCTGCCGTTCGCGTGGACCGGCGTGACGGTGCACGCGGCGGGCGCGTCGGTGCTGCGGGCCAAGCTGACCCGCCGTGGCCAAGGCCACTGGTCGCTGGCCGCCGCGGACGGCACCGGGACCCCGGTGATCTCGGTGGAATCGCTGGTGCTGCGCCCGGCCGCGGCAGCGGCGCTGCAGCACCCCCGCGACAGCCTGCCGGACGCGCTGTTCAGCGTGGAGTGGATTCCTGCTCCGGCAGGCGACGGCCTAGCCGCCAGCCGGTGGGCGGTCCTCGGCCACGACCGGCTGGGACTACGCGCCGGGCTCGTGGCGGCCGGGGCGGACGTGCGCGAGTATCCGGACCTGGCCGGGCTGGCCGCAGCGGTCCAGGCCGGAGAACCGGTGCCGGAAGTTGCCCTGGCCTGCGCCGGCCAGGAGGGCGGCGAGGCCGGTGCCGAGACCGGCGGCGCGGAACCTGGCCACGCGCGGGCAGCTACCCGCCGGGTGCTGCGGCTGGTGCAGGACTGGCTCGCGGAGCAGTCACTCGCCCCGGCTCAGCTGGTCCTCGTGACCCGGGGCGCGGTAGCGACCAGGCGCGGCGAAGACGTAGCGGACCTGGCGGGCGCGGCGGTCTGGGGCCTGGTCCGCTCGGCCCAATCGGAGAACCCCGGCCGGCTGGTGCTGGCCGACCTGCCGGCCGCGGAGGCGGCGGGTACCGGGGTGGACCGGGACGTGCTGGCGGCGCTGGCCGGAGCGGCCGGGAACGGAGAACCCGAACTGGCGGTCCGGGATCACGGCGTGTACGGGCGGCGGCTGGCCCGGCCGGTGCCCGGCCTGGTGCCCCCGGACGGCGGGCCGTGGCGGCTGGATGTGGTGGAGCCCGGATCGCTCGACGGGCTGGAGCTAGTGCCGTGCCCGCAGGTGACCGGGCCGCTGGGCGGCGGACAGGTCCGGATCGCGGTCCGCGCGGCCGGAATGAACTTCCGTGATGTCGCCCTCGCACTCGGGCTGATCGGCCTCCAGGCGAACCGGATGGGCAGCGATGTGGCCGGGATCGTGACCGAAATCGGGCCCGGAGTCAGCGGGCTGGCCACCGGGGACCGGGTCCTTGGCCTCGCCGAGGGGGCGTTCGGCCCGGTCGTGGTCGCTGAGGCGGGCATGCTGGCCACCATCCCCCGCGGCTGGTCGTTCACCCAGGCGGCTTCGGTGCCCACCGCCTTCATGACCGCGTGGTACGCGCTGGTGGACCTGGCCGGCGCCCGGCCGGGTCAGCGGCTGCTGGTGCACGCGGCGGCGGGCGGAGTGGGGATGGCAGCGGTGGCGGTCGCCCGGCGCCTGGGCCTGGAGGTGTACGGCACCGCCGGGCCGGCCAAGCACGGGGTGCTGGCCCGGCTGGGCCTGGATTCCGCGCACGTCGCCTCGTCCCGCGACGGCGGGTTCGAAGCGGAGTTCCTGGCCGCCACCGGCGGCGCCGGGATGGATATCGTGCTCAACGCGCTGGCCGGAGAGCTCACGGACGCCTCGCTGCGGCTGCTGCCTGGCGGCGGCAAGTTCGTCGAGATGGGCAAGACAGATATCCGTGACGCGGCCCAGGTCAGCCGTGATCACCCCGGCGTGGCCTACCGGGCCTTCGACCTGTCCGAGGCGGGCCCTGACCGGCTCGGGGAGATCCTGACGCTGCTCATGGAGCTGATGACGGCCGGGGAACTGGCCCCGCTGCCGGCCCGGGCCTGGGACGTGCGCCAGGGCCGGGAAGCCTTCCGCTTCATGAGCCAGGCCCGGCACACCGGCAAGCTCGTACTCACCATCCCGGCCGCGCCGCGGGCCGACGGGACACTGCTGGTTACCGGCGGGACCGGCCTGCTCGGCGGCCTGGTCGCCAGCCACCTGGCCGACCGTGACCGGACCCAGTCGGTGCTGCTGGCCAGCCGGACCGGCCCGGCCGCACCCGGGGTCGCCGCGCTAGCCGCCTCGGTAGCCGGGCATGGCGCACGGGTACAGGTGGCAGCCTGCGACGCGGCGGACCGGGATGCGCTGGCCGGCCTGCTCGCCCGCGTGCCGGCCGGCGCCCCGCTGACCACGGTGGTGCACGCGGCCGGGGTCCTGGACGACGGGGTCACCCAGGCGCTGACCCCGGCCCGGGTCGACGCGGTGATGCGGCCGAAAGCGGATGCGGCGTGGAACCTGCACGAGCTGACTGGTGACCTGGAGGCGTTCGTGCTGTTCTCCTCCGCGGCCGCCACCTTCGGCAGCGCGGGCCAGGGCAATTACAGCGCGGGCAACGCGTTCCTGGACGGGCTGGCCGCCCGGCGGCAGGCGGCGGGCCAGCCCGCGATCTCGCTGGCCTGGGGCCTGTGGGCCGATGCCAGCAGCATGACCGGTCATCTGGGCGGCCAGGACAGAACCCGGATGGTGCGCGGCGGGGTGAGCCCGCTGACCGCCGCCGAAGGCCTGGCACTGCTGGATGCGGCGCTGGACCGGGACGAACAGCTCCTGGTCCCGGCCCGGCTTGATGTGACCGGCGCCCGGGCCCGGGCGGCACGGGGCGAAGAGCTGCCGGTGCTGTGGCGCGGGCTGGTCCCGGCCGCGGGCCAGGCGGTGCGGATGGCCGCGGGTCCGGCGGGTCAGCCAGAGCGCGGTCTGCGCCAGCAGTTGACCGCGCTGGCCGGCCCGGACCAGGACCAGGTGCTGACCGGCCTGGTAGGAGCGCACGCGGCCGCGGTGCTGGGCTATTCCTCGGCAGAGGCGGTGGACACGGGGCGGCCGTTCAAGGACCTAGGCTTCGATTCCCTGACCGCGCTGGAGCTGCGGAACCGGTTGAACAACGCCACCGGCTTGCGGCTGCCCGCGACCTTGATATTTGATTGCCCCACCCCGGGCGCGGTGGCTGGATATTTGCGGGCGGCGTTGGTACCTGACGAGGCGGTTGTCCGTGCGCCAGTAGCGGCCGAGCTTGATCAGCTCGAGTCCGCCCTATCTCATGTGGCGCTTGACCATGACACGCGGGCGGATATAACCAAGCGGCTGCAGAACATCCTGTCGAAATGGATGAGGGCCCAGCGTGCACCGACGGCTAAAGGCACCGCCATCGAGTTCCAGTCGGCCACGGCCGACGAGGTATTCGACTTCCTTGACAAGGAGCTCGGGTCGCTTTGACCGGTTGCCATCGAGCTTGCTGACTGCGTGACCATTGAGGAGCCTTTTGATGGAGAGCAGGGAAAAGCTCTTTGAATATCTCCGGCAGGCCGCGGCGGACCTGCAGGAGACACGCAAGCGGCTGCGGCGGCTGGAGGCGGGTGAGCGTGAGCCGGTGGCGATCGTGGGGATGGGGTGCCGGTTTCCCGGCGGGGTGCGGGGGCCGGAGGATCTGTGGGAGCTGGTGGCGGCGGGGGCGGATGCGGTCTCGGCGTTC
>DATBGO010000068.1:0-94760 GCA_036558005.1 Streptosporangiaceae bacterium
AGCGAGGTCGCGGCCGGGGATCACGTTATCGCGCTGCTGCGGATCGCCAGCATGCGCTGCTTCCCCGAGATGGCCCCGCTGGTCTTCCACCGCAGCGCCTACCACCGGCTGGCGGCCGGCGATGACTGACCCGGCGGTGCCGGTCATCGACGTGCACAGTCACTACATCCCGCCGGCCTACTGGGCCGCGGTCGGCGAGCGGATGGCGGCCGAGCCGTCCTTCGCCGCGCTGGCCCGGGCGAACAACCTGTCACCCCAGCCCGAGGACGGGCCGATGCGGACCCTGGCCGGGCGGATCAGCGAGATGGACGAGGCCGGGGTGAGCATCAGCGTCCTGTCGCTGCCGCCGCCGGGCGCGGCGATCCGCTACGGCGACGCCCGGCTGGTCAGCCAGATCAACGACGAGCTCATCGCGGCGGCCGGCCAGTTCCCCGGCCGGCTGCGGGTGCTGTGCGCGCTGCCGCTGCCCGACGTGCCCGCGTCACTGGTCGAGCTTGGCCGGCTGGCCGCCCGCGACCTGGTCCGCGGCGTCGCGGTGACCACGAACGCGCAGCACTGGCGGCTCGATGACCCGGCGCTGGACGCCGTCTACGACCGGATGTGCGAGCTCGGGCTGCCGCTGCTGGCCCACCCCGCGCTGGAGCCGCTGCCCGCCGCCTACGCCGACTTCGCGCTGACGGCCACCGTGTCGCCGGTGGTCAGCAGCACCGTCGGGGTGCTGCGGATGATCTACGGCGGCACCTTCGACCGGACCGGTGACCTGACCGTCTTCGTCCCGCACCTGGGCGGCACCATTCCCTACCTGATGCAGCGCCTGGCCGACCTGGGCCGCGACAGCCCGGCCCGGCACCCGGTGCCGCACTACCTGGAGCGGAACCTGATCCTCGACACCTGCTCGTACTACCCGCCCGCGTTCCGGTGCGCCCTGGACACGGCGGGCAGCGGCAGGCTCGCGCTCGGCACCGACTACCCGTTCCGCGGCACCCTGGCCCGGGCCGTCGCCGATGTGAGGTCGCACCGGCTGGCCGCGGCGGAGCAGGCGGCGGTACTCGGCGGCACCGCCGCACGCTGGTTCGGCTAGCCAGGCCGGTGACCGGGACACCGCACCGGTCAGCCGGAACTGGCCGGGGCCTCCTGGTGGAAGCAGCAGGTCAGTGACGCGGCCCGGGCGCCCACGCTGGGCGCGCCGATGTCGGGGTCGGTGTGACCGCGGACGCTCGACCCGCTGTAGCCGCCCTGGCCGAGAAAGACCCCCCAGCCGAGCACCCATGGCCGGGTCGCCCCGCCGCCGGGCACCGGGAACGGCTCGGCTGGTGCCCTGATCCGCCGCTGCAGCACGTACGGCCCGTTCATGGCCGCCATGACCTGGGCCTTCCAGTCGGCCGGGTCGGTCAGCCAGCCGGGCACGATGCCGATCCCGCCGTGCATGAGGGCCGGCTTGAGTATCAGCTCGTGCCGCTGCGCGATCGCGTAGTCCAGCAGGTCCGCGCTTCCGCAGCCGACGGTGACCTGGCCCGGCCGCACCATCCGGGTCCACGGCAGTATCCGGTCCAGGGTGGCGAGCTCGGCGGCGCTGAACGCGGACCGGTGCTCCTCATCAGAGAGCATGGCCAGCGCGGCCTTGCTGCCGTACAGGTGGCTGTCCATGGGCGTGAACATCGCGACCTCGCCGCGCCCCGCCGCGTCGAGGACCGGGTCGATGAGTTCCTCCGCGCCGGGCTGGAGCAGGTCCTCGATCATGAACAGGCGGTAGATCACCTCGACCGGCCGGCCCGCGAGCCAGACCCGGCGGCCGGCGAACTCCAGCTGGCCGAGATGGCCGTGCACGAACTCATAGCCGAGCCGGGCGAGCTGCCTGGCGTTGCTGCGCAGCAGCGGTGCCAGGCCGGGATACGACTGCGGCCAGTCGATGGCGGCGACCAGCGGCCGGGCGGCGGGGTCCAGCCCGCACTCGGCCAGCATCGTGGCGACCATCTCCGCCATCGGGTCGATATACGAGAGCCGGTGCGCGGCGGCGAACTCGGCCACGAAATCGCTGCCCAAAAATGCCCGGTTAAGGAGTGCGCTGTCCAGTGCACCGATAGGACTCCCGTTATTAACCTCCATTACCCTAAAACCCGATTCGTCCGGATACTGATCGACCCGGGCGAGCCGGGTGGCGGTCGCGCTCTGGCTGCGCAGGATCGCCTGCAGCTGCGGCCCGGTCATCCCGGCGGCCGCGGAGAAGGCTGCCAGGTCACCGCCGAACAGCCGGCCCGGGATGCTGACCAGCATGGACTGCAGGGCGGTCAGGTCGCTGTCCAGCTGTGCCCGCTCAGCGTGATCGAGGAAGGCAGGCCGGGTCAGGCAGTGGCCGCTGAACGTGCTGACCGAGATGTCGAAGGAACGCGCGGCCAGGCCGGGCAAATCTAAGTCGGGCAGCCCCCGGCCGGCCAGCTCGTCCAGGTACGCCAAGGTGATCGCGTTGGGTCTCAAAAGAGTCACCGCCTTTGGCGAAGATTGGCATCCGATTCCTGATTGACGGCAACTTCACGACTATTATGCGCGTAAACCGATAGGTACGATAGTTCCGCGCGGCGGGAATTGCCGGCAGCACGGCGGGCCAGGCCGGGCCGGGTACCGGCGACGGTGGCGGTAGTGGCGAAGGCGCGGTCGGCAGCATGAGTCAGTCGGGGCAGGACGCGGCGGCCAGGCCGGCCGCGGCCCGCGACGCGGGCGTCCTCATCACCCTGCGCGAGTCGCCGCGCCCGGTGAAAGCGCTGCTGGCGGGCATTTTCGTCAACCGGCTTGGCGCCTTCATCCAGATCTACCTGGTGCTGTTCCTGACCAGCCGCGGATTCACGGCGTTCGAGGCGGGCGCGGCGCTCAGCGGCTACGGCGCGGGCTCGATCCTGGGCGTGGTGGCCGGCGGAGCGCTGACCGACCGGCTCGGGCCGCGCCGCACCACGCTGGTCAGCATGGCCAGTTCCGCCGTGATGATCGTGGCCGTGCTCTACCTGCGCGACTACCCGCTCCTGGTGGCCGTGGTGGCCGTGGTCGGCGCGGCCAGCGCGGTCTACCGGCCGGCCTGCGCGGCCCTGCTGTCGGAGCTGACCCCGGCGCACCGGCAGGTGATGATCTTCGCGATCTACCGGCTGATCATGAATCTCGGCACCACGGCGGCGCCGCTGCTGGGCGCGGCGCTCATCGCGGTCTCCTACCGGCTGCTGTTCTGGGGCGAGGCCGTGGCCGCGCTGGCGTACGCCGTGATCGCGCTGGCCGCCCTGCCCGCGTCCGTGACCGTCCCCGCGGAGGCGGCCGGCCAGCCCGGCCCGCGGGCGCCGGCGCCCGCGGGCAGCCAGGCCGGGCAGCGCGCCAGCCGCCCGCGCCGGGGCTACGCCGCCGTGCTGGCCGACCGCAGGTACCTGCTCTACCTGGCCGCGGTGCTGGTGAACATGGTGGTGTACATCCAGTACGTCTCCGCGCTGCCGCTGGCGATGCGGGCGGCCGGGCTGGCCACCGCCTGGTACGCCGCGGTGGTCGCGGTGAACGGCCTGATCGTGATCACCTGCGAGCTGCTGATGACCAGGCTGGTGCAGCGCTGGCCGCCGCGGGTCGCGGTGACGGCGGGATTCACGCTGCTCGGCGGCGGGATGGCGGTCTACGCGCTGCCCGGCGGCGCGGCCGTGTTCGTGGCCGGGACCCTGGTCTGGTCGCTGGCCGAGATCGTGGCCGGGCCCACCATGTTCGCCTATCCCGCGATGGCCGCTCCGGCCGGGCTGCGCGGCCGGTATGTAGGCTCGGCCCAGGCCGTGTTCGGCCTGGGCCTGGCCATCGGGCCGGTGGCCGGGGTGGCCGGCTGGCACGCCGCCGGACGCTCACTGTGGTGGGCCTGCGGCCTGGCCTGCCTGGCCGGCCTGGCGGTGGCCTGGCCAGGCGTCCGGCCGCCCCCCGATGAGTCTGCCGGGCCCGGGTCGTCACCATCGGCAAGCACGCTGACCAGCGAGGAGGACCGATGAGCGACAAGCCGTTTACCACCTGCCTCTGGTTCGACACCCAGGCCGAGGAGGCGGCCACGTTCTATACCAGCATCTTCCCCCGCTCCAGCATCGGGCAGACCGGCTACTACAACGAGGCCGGGCCGCGCCCGGCGGGCTCGGTGCTGGCGGTCGATTTCGAGGTGAACGGACAGCGGTTCGTGGCGCTGAACGGCGGCCCGGAATTCACCTTCAACGAGGCCATCTCCCTGCAGATCCACTGCGCCGGCCAGGACGACGTGGACTACTACTGGACCAGGCTCACCGCCGACGGCGGGCAGGAGAGCGCGTGCGGCTGGCTCAAGGACAAGTACGGGCTGTCCTGGCAGGTGATACCCGACGGGCTGATCGAGATGATCAGCGACCCGGACCAGGAGAAGGCCACCCGCACCACCAAGATGATGTACACGATGAGCAAGCTCGACATCGGCGCGCTGCGCCGGGCGTACGCGGGGGAGTAGCCCGCCCGGAGCAGGGGCATAGGATGCGCTAATGGGCGCGGATGCGGAGGAGCCGGGCAGCCCGGCGTCAGCCGGCGGCGTGACGGTCCGCGGACCGCGGCTGCTGCTGCGGGCGCTGCGCGGCGGCGAGATCGAGGACGAGTGGCAGGCGATGGTGCATGCCGACCCGATGACCATCGCCGTGCTGCCGGATGAGGCCGCGTTCAAGGCCCGGCTGGGCCGGTCCGGGCAACTGCTGGACGGCTGGCTGGACCTGGCGGTCGACCTGGACGGGGTGTCGATCGGCCGGATCCAGACGTTCGTCCCCTCCGGCCGGGCGCTGCCGCCCGGGGTGTTCGAGGTGGGCATCGCGCTGCGGCCGGAGGCCCGCGGCAGCGGTTACGGCCGCGAGGCGCTGATGCTGCTGACCGGCTGGCTGTTCGAGCACGCGGCCGCCGGGCGGGTCGAGGCGCCGACCGATCCGGCCAACCTGGCCATGCGGGCGGTATTCGGGCACGCGGGCTGGCTGCTGACCGATTCCTATAGCGAGTACGGCCGCGAGTGGGTGATGTACGCCATCACCCGGGCCCAGTGGCAGGCCGGCCGGGACGGGCTTTCAGGAAATCACCAGGACGCCCTGCCGTAATCACCAGCTCGCCGCGGTGAACTGATCCTGGCGGGCCGCCCCGGAGGACCAGGTCAGGCCGTCCCAGGCGGCCCGCCGCCAGCCGCCAGCCGCGGCCCGGCGCCGGCGTGGCCGGCCACCGCCCGGCAGCCTGATGACGGCAGCCGGATCCCTCCGAGCGGCCAGGGCACGTCAGTAACATGCGCAATATGTAGCTTTATCAGCACAGGATGTGTTCGCTAAGCACTGTTACCAGCGCCCGCACGGCCGCTGGCGCGTCCCGGTAGACTGCCGGCCACGGGAAGCCACAACCGGGCCCCGGCGTCAGCGCCGCCCGGCCCGCGGCGGTAGCCGCGGCTCGCTTCAATGGCTGAACATGATGGGAGTCGGAATGCGCGTTCTGGTACTCGGCGGCGACGGGTTCTGTGGCTGGCCGACCAGCTTGTACCTGTCGGACCGCGGTCACGACATCACCATCGTGGACAACCTGAGCCGCCGCAAGATCGACGTTGAGCTTGAGGTCGAGTCGCTGACCCCGATCCGCCCCATCGGCGAGCGGATCCGGGTCTGGCGCGAGGTGTCGGGCCGCGACATCGGCTTCGTGAGCATGGACCTGGCCACCGAGTACGACCGGCTGGTTGACCTGCTGGTGTCGCTGCGGCCGGACGCGATCGTGCACTTCGCCGAGCAGCGCGCCGCGCCGTACTCGATGCGGTCGGAGAAGGCCAAGCGCTATACCGTCGACAACAACGTCCGGGCTACCCACAACCTGCTCACCGCGCTGGTCACCACCGGGGTGGACGCCGCGCTGGTGCACCTGGGCACCATGGGCGTCTACGGGTACGGCTGGTCGGGCTCGGCCCCGATCCCCGAGGGCTACCTGACGGTGAAGGTGCCGACGCCGGACGGCGAGCTGGAGCGGGAGATCCTGCACCCGGCCAACCCCGGCTCGGTGTACCACCTGACCAAGACGCTGGACCAGCTGATGTTCTCGTTCTACGCCAAGAACGACGGGCTGCGGATCACCGACCTGCACCAGGGCATCGTCTGGGGCACCCAGACGCCGCAGACGAGCAGGGACGAGCGGCTGATCAACCGGTTCGACTACGACGGTGACTACGGCACCGTGCTGAACCGCTTCCTGATGCAGGCCGCCATCGGCCACCCGCTGACCGTGCACGGCAGCGGCGGCCAGACCCGCGCGTTCATCCACATCCGGGACACCGTCCGGTGCATCGAGATCGCGCTGGAGAACCCGCCCGCCGCGGGGTCCAGGCCGCAGGTGCTCAACCAGATCACCGAGACGCACCGGGTGCTGGAGCTGGCCAAGCTGGTCGGCGACGCGATGGGCGTGGACATCGCCTACCTGCCCAACCCGCGCCGGGAAGCCGACGAGAACGAGCTGTGCGTCCGCAACGACCAGTTCCTCGCGCTCGGCCTGGAGCCGACGACCCTGTCGGAGGGCCTGCTGGAGGAGTGCACCGAGGTCGCCGCCAGGTACCGGCACCGCGTCGACCCGACCAAGATCGTGTCAAGGTCGGTGTGGAAGGCGGGCATGGAGACCGCGGACGACCTGGTGACCGAGCTGCCCAGCCAGGCGCCGGCCGCGCCGTAGCCAGCCGGGGCCGACCGGCGAATGGCCGGCCGGCCATTCCCGGGCCGGGCTCCGTACCCTGGAGCGATGACAGACACCGCCCCGGCCGGGCTCGACGCAGCCCGCGAACTGCTCAGCCGTCACCCGATCATCGACGGGCACAACGACCTGCCCTGGACCCTGCGGGCGGAAGGCCCGCCGGAGCTGGCCGCCACGGACCTGGCCGCGCCGGTGAGCTTCACCCATACCGACCTGCCCCGGCTGGCCAGCGGCGGTGTCGGCGCCCAGTTCTGGTCCGTCTTCGTCCCCGCTGAGCTGCAAGGCGACGCCGCGGTCGCGACCACGCTGGAGCAGATCGACCTGGTGCACGAGATCGTCCGCAGCTACCCGGCGGTGCTGGAGATCGCCCGTACCGCGGCCGACGTCGAGCGGATCAACGCGGCCGGGAAGATCGCCTCGCTGCTGGGCGCCGAGGGAGGGCACTCGATCGGCGCGTCGCTGGGCACCCTGCGGGTGATGTACGAGCTGGGCGTCCGCTACCTGACGCTCACTCACAACCTGAACACCAGCTGGGCCGACTCGGCCACCGACGAGCCGGCCGCCGGCGGCCTGACTCCCTTCGGCCGCGAGGTGGTCAGGGAGATGCAGCGGATCGGCATGCTCGTCGACCTGTCCCACGTCAGCGCGCAGACGATGGCGGACGCGCTGGACACCGCGCGGGCGCCGGTCATCTTCTCGCACTCCTCCGCCCGGGCGCTGTGCGACCATCCCAGGAACGTGCCGGACGAGATCCTGGGCGCCCTGCCCGGCAACGGCGGCGTGTGCATGGTCACCTTCGTGCCGCCGTTCGTGTCCCAGGCGTGCCGGGACTGGGAGAAGGGCCTGGTCGCCGAGATGCGGCGGCGGGACCTGAACCCGGTCAGCTTCGCCGACCGGCGGCAGGTGGCCGGTGACTGGGCCAGCTCGCATCCGCGGCCGCACGCGACCGTGACGGACGTGGCCGATCACGTCGAGCACGTCCGGCAGGTCGCGGGCGCCGCGCACGTCGGCATCGGCGGCGACTACGACGGCACCGACGATCTGCCCGACGGCCTGCAGGACGTGTCCTGCTACCCGGCCCTGATCGCCGAGCTGCAGGCGCGCGGCTGGACAGAGGCCGACCTGGCCGCGCTGACCCGCGGCAATATCCTGCGGGTGCTCGGCGAGGCGGAAGCCGCGGCCCGGGTCATCTCCGGCCAGCGCGGCCCGTCCAGGGCCCGGTCCGGGGAGCTGCCGGTCAGCTGAACGGAGTGCGCGGCCGGTCCTGCCGGACGCCGTCGACGAACACCTCGCACCTCTCGTTGTAGAAGCAGGCCAGCCCGGCGACCTTCTGGCTCTCCGGCAGCGGCGCCCGGTACATCCAGACCAGGTCCTGGTGCACGTTCACGCCGGTGTCCACCGACCAGTAGGACGCCGTGCCCTTGTACGGGCAGTGCGTCTGGGTGGCGGACTCGCGCAGCAGGTCCATCCGCACGCCGGCCAGCGGCAGGTAGTAGCGCGGCGGCAGCCCGGTCTCGAACAGGATCCGCGGCTGGCCGGACTCGGCGACGGTGATCCCGTCGAGCTCGACCCGGATCAGCCGCGAGCTGGCCAGGATGTCCACCCGGGCGTAGGGGCTGCGCGGGTGGGTGTAGACCGGCTCGTCCTCCTCGAGCCACTCGCTCATCGCGTCCCAGTCCAGCCGCACCAGGCCGCGCAGCTGCTCCAGCGGCGAGTCGGGGTACCGGCGGGCGGCCAGGTCCGCGGTCGCGGTCGCCACCTTGACGTGCAGCAGCTCGGCGTCGCCCCGGCTCGGCGAGTGCTCGCGCTGGCCCGCCGGGATCAGCTCGGCCCGCACGTCCTCGGCGGGCAGGTAATAGGCCGGGTAGTAGGGCACCTCCCAGACTAGGACCGGCGCTGTCGTGTCGGCGACCAGTTCGCCGTTGAGATAGGCGCGGACCCGCTTGCGGGACGGCTCGACCCGGACGCTACCGCGGGAACTCTCGGTCATCATCAGCCTCCAGCGAGCGGCGAGGGCATCGTCATGCCGACCATACCCGCGCGCGGAGGCCAGGCCGGAAACCAGGCGCTCAGCCGGTGCATGCTCTTTGCCCGCCGGCCCAGTAGCGTCAAGGTATGCGACTGGGTGTCCTTGACGTCGGTTCCAACACGGTCCACCTGCTCGTGGTGGACGCGCACCGGGGTGCGCGGCCGCTCCCGGCCTACTCGCACAAGGCCGAGCTGCGGCTGGGCGACCACCTCGACGGGCGGAACCGGCTGTCGGAGGAATGCTGCGCGCGGCTGCGCTCGTTCGTCGGCGAGGCGCTGCGGATCGCCGAGGACAAGGGCGTGCACGAGCTGATGGCGTTCGCCACCTCGGCGGTGCGCGACGCTGACAACGGCGACGAGGTGCTCAGCTGGATCGAGGCGGAGACCAGGGTGGACATCCAGGTGCTGCCGGGGACCGATGAGTCCCGGCTGACCTTCCTTGCCGCCCGCCGCTGGTTCGGCTGGTCGTCGGGGCGGCTGCTGATGCTCGACATCGGCGGCGGGTCACTGGAGATCGCCTCAGGCTACGACGAGGAACCGGACGTCGCGATCTCGCTGCCGCTCGGCGGCGGGCGGCTGACCAGGGACTGGCTCGCCGCTGACCCGCCGTCGGCGCAGGAGGCGCGGCAGTTGCGCAAGCACGTCAGGGCCGAGATCGCCGCGACCGCTGGCACGGTGATGCGCGATGGCCGCCCGCATCACGCCGTGGCCACCTCAAAGACGTTCCGCCAGCTGGCCAGGATCGCCGGCGCGGCACCGTCCAGCGAAGGCCCGTACGTGAAGCGGATCCTGCAGCACGCCGACGTGACGAAGATCGCCGAACGGCTGGCCCAGCTCAGTGCCGCCGAACGGGCCCAGCTGCCGGGGGTGTCGCACGGCCGGGCGCCGCAACTGGCGGCCGGCGCCATCGTGGCGGACGCGGCCATGGACCTGTTCGACCTGCCGCAGCTGGAGATCTGCCCGTGGGCGCTGCGCGAGGGCGTCATCCTCCGGCGGCTGGACGCGCTGCCCGCCTAGGCGGGCCCGGCCGCGTGCTTGGCGCCCTCACCAGGGGCTGCCTGCTGCGCCGTGTCGGCCTGGGGGTCGGCCTCCCGCGGGTGCCCGTTCCCCGGCCTGGCCGGCCCCGGCTGCGGCGGGTCACCGGCCGGGCCGCGCTGCTGCGGCTCAGCCCCGCCAGGCCCGCGCAGCGGGTCGCCCGCCGCGCCGCGCAGCGGGTCGCCTGCCGCACCGCGCAGCGGGTCGCCTGCCGGGCGGCGCAGCGGGTCGGCCGAACCCGCGCGGCCGGGCATCGTGGCCTGCGGGCCCGGGCCAGCCTGCGAGACCGGGCCAGCTTGCGAGACACGGCCAGCTTGCGGGACCGGGCCAGCCTGCGGGACCGGCGCCGCGGCCTGCGGCCTGGTCCGGTGGCCCGGCTCGGCCTGCAGGTCCCTGCCCGCCTGCTGGGCGGGCGCGTGCCGGCCGTCGGGCAGCGCGCCGCCACGGCTGCCGTTGCCGCCCTGGGCCTGCTGGGCTTCTGTCCCGACCGAGTTCGCGACCGCCTTCGCCACCTCGTCTTCCAGCGAACCCCTGGCGACCTCGCCGGCCACCAGCCCGGTCACCACGTCGCGGATCTCGGTCAGCCGCCTGATCGCCTCGGAATGCCGGGACATGAGCAGGTTCAGCCTGCGCTCGGCGCCGTCATGGATCGCGGTCGCCCTGGCGGTGGCCTCGTCCAGCATCTGCCTGGCCTGAGACTGCGCGCTGGACAGCGTGGACTCGGCCTGCTTGTGCGCCTCGGTGACCGAGCGCTCAGCCTCGGTGCGGGCCGCCGTCCTGGTCTTCTCCGCCTCCGCGCGGGCACTGGCGATGGAGTTCTCTGCCTGCTCCTGAGCGGCACCCAGCATGCGTTCGGCCTGCTCTTGCGCTTCGCCGCGGAACTTGTCGGTCTCCTGCTTCACCTCCGCGCGCAGCTTGTCGGTGTCCTGCAGCGCGTCGTTGCGCAGCTTGGCGATCTCGTCCGCGGCCCGGTTCTTCTGCGCCTTGGCTTCTTCGTCGGCGAGCTTGAGTATCTGGCCGACCCGCTCGCTGATCTCGGCGTGGGCCGGCTTGGCGTCGGCTGCCTGCCGGGCCGAGGACAGCTCGAGCCGCAGCCGCTCGTTGTCGTCGAGCGCGCGGGCGAGCTTGTCCTCAATGTCACGAGCCTGGCTGCGGGCCCGGGCGACGAACTCATCGACCTGACGCCGGCTGTAGCCGCGCATCTCTTTCTCGAACTGGTCCTCGTTGCTGGCGTCGGCGTAGTAGTCGGTGTGCTCGCTCATCGTGTCACCCGTCAGGATGGTCAGGCAGACCCTGGCTGGGCCGGCGGTCGCGGTCAGGTCGGCCCGGGCAGGCCAGCACTACTGGGTGCACGAAATGGCCCGCCGGCAGTTCGCCTGCCGGGGCACCAGGCCGCAGGTGGGACTATCAGGAACAACGGGCATGACTTTGGTCCCGCCGGACGTCCGGCGCAACCGAAACGGCTGACTATCCCGTTTTGTCCAATTTTAGCGATACCCGTACCACCGCCCGATCCTACTGGCGATGTGCGCCAGGACGGGGCAGATACGCCGCGGCTGCCCGGCTCAGGCCATGATGGGTGAATCGCGGCAGTGCCGTCAGCCGCGTGCCAGGCGGGCAAGGAGGTACTGGTGAGGCTGGTCGGGTCGCTGGACGGGGCCAAGCCCTCGGTGCATCCGAGCGCGTGGATCGCTCCCGGCGCGGTGGTCGTGGGCAGGGTGACGCTCGGGCCCGGCGCCAATGTCTGGTACGGCGCGGTGGTGCGCGCCGACGACGACGAGATCGTGGTCGGCCCGCGGTGCAACATCCAGGACCTGTGCTGCCTGCACGTGGACGAGGGCGAGCCGGCCGTGCTGGCAGCGGAGGTCAGCCTCGGTCACGGCGCGATGGTGCACGGGGCGCAGGTCGGGGCCGGGGCGCTGATCGGCACCGGCGCGATCGTGCTGCGCCGGGCCCGGATCGGGGCGGGCGCCCTGGTGGCCGCGGGCACCGTGGTGCTGCCCGACGCGCAGGTCCCGGCCGGCGTGCTGTTCGCGGGCGTGCCCGGCCGGATCGTCCGCGAGCTGACCGACGCCGACCGGGCGGGCTTCGCCGCCACCGCGGCCGGCTACGTCGAGCGCGCGAGGCGGCACCAGGCCGCGACCTGGGGCCCCGGCCAGGACCAGAACTGATCAGCTGCCTGATTTATCCCGGTGACCTGCATTATTAGCGCTATTTACCGGGCGGCCGTCAGGGAATAGCACGAGAAGATGCCCCGGAAATGATCCTGATGGGCCATGCGCGGCACCCGGTGCGGCCGTAATCTGGAGACAGGTTCTGGCGGGATCTGCCCGATGACGGAGGTGGGCGCAGTGCAACTGGATCTCCGCGTCCACGACCTCGTGGCGCTCGACGAGATCGAGCTGTACGCCGAGGTGCTCAGCGCGGTAGCCGCCACCGACCGCCCGCTCACCCGCAGCGAGATCGACATCGTGCTCGGCCTGCGCCCGGTCGCCGCTTCATCGGGCGCCACCCCGGCCTGACCCCCCGGCCAGCGGATCACCGGGCCGCCTGCCGCTGGTGGCGTTGCTGAACATCACGTCGGTGCAGTACCTGGTGAAGCCGAGCGACTCATACAGCCTGATCGCCGCGGTGTTGGTCTCGTCCACGTACAGCATGACGGCGGGCAGTCCCCGCCCGCGCAGGTACCGCAGCCCGATCAGGGTCAGCGCCCGGCCCAGGCCGGTGCCCTGCTCGGCCGGGTCGACCCCGACCACGTACACCTCGCCGATCGGCTCCTGGCCGGGCCCGGGGCCGGCGTCTTGCCCGCCGTGGACCTTCGTCCAGTGAAAGCCGGCCAGCTTGCCGTCCCGCTCGGCCAGGAAGAAGCCGGCCGGGTCGAACCACGGCTCCCGCTCCCGCTGGCTGAGGTCGTCGCGGGTCCAGCCGCCCTGCTCCGGGTGCCGCGCGAACGCCTTGGCGTTGAGCTCGAGCCAGGCGTCCTCGTCCCGGCCCGGCTCGAACGGGCGCACCGTGACGCCCGCGGCGAGCATCGGCTCAGCCAGCGCCTCGCGCAGTGACCGGCGCATCTGCCACAGCGACCTGACCCGCTGCAGGCCGGCCGAGGCGGCGAGCGCGGCCGCCCCGGGCAGGTCGCCGTGCGCCCACAGCCGCAGCGGCCGGCCGCCCGCCTCGGCGAGCAGCGCGCGCAGCAGCGCCAGGCCCAGGCCCCGGCGGCGGCGGGCCGGGTGGATGACCAGTTCGCCGCTGGGGTCCTCGGCCGGGCTGGCCGGGTCCAGGTGCGCGTATCCGGCCAGCGTGCCGTCCCCGTCGAGCAGGAGCAGGTTGCGGGCCCGCGGGTCACCGCCGTAGCGCAGGTGCAGCAGCACGTGCTCAGACAGCGGGGTCAGGCCGTCGGCCGCCGCCGCGGCCGCGACCAGGTCCAGGATCCCGGCGACCTGCGGCCCGGCGAGCACGCCGAGCACGCTGACCCGCAGCGGGCTAGCCGGGGGCAGGCCAGCCGCGGCCCCGGCTAGCCCGGGGCCCTCCCCGTTACCGGTCGGCGTGTGCAGGACGTTCCTCCCTCTGCTGACGTTGCTGATCTGGCTCATCGCCGCCGCGATCATGCTCATCATCGCGGTCCGGGCCCGGACCGGGCCAGGCCACGGCCCGGCCGTCGCGGCCGGCCGGCCCGGGCCGGTCAGCCTCGCCCTTCACCGGGACGAAACGGTAGCCAACGTTCCGGATCGTACCGATCAGGGCCTCATGCTCGGCGCCGAGCTTGGCGCGCAGCCGCCGGACGTGCACATCCACCGTCCTGGTGCCGCCGAAGTAGTCATAGCCCCAGACTTCCTGCAGCAGCTGAGTCCGGGTGAAGACCCGGCCGGGCGACTGGGCCAGGAACTTCAGCAGCTCGAACTCCTTGAAGGTCAGGTCAAGCGGGCGGCCGCGCAGCCGCGCGGAGTAGGTGCCCTCGTCGATCGCCAGGTCGCCGGAGCGGATCTCGCCTGACTCGGCTGGCGCCGTCCGCCCGGCCGCGATCCGGAGCCTGGCGTCGACCTCGCCGGGGCCGGCGGTGTGCAGGATCACGTCGTCGGCGCCCCAGTCGGCGGAGACCGCCGCCCAGCCGCCCTCCGCCACGATCACCAGCACTGGCAGCTCAAGGCCCGCCGCGCGCAGCAGCCGCAGCAACTGCCTGACGCCGGCCAGGTCCCGGCGCGCGTCCACGAGCACCAGGTCAGCCGCGGGCGGGCCGGCGAGCGCCGCGGGGATCGCCGGCCCCACCTGGACCGAGTGCGGCAGCAGGCCGAGCGAAGGCAGGATGTCAGCGGGCGGCTCCGGCGCGCTAGTGAGCAGGAGCACGTTGCTCAACCGCTGCCACCTCCGGCTGGCCGTGCAGCCTGCGGGCTGCTGCCGGGCAGGGCCCGAATCCCCCGGGGGGCCGGATGCGCCCGGCCCGTTCCTAAGCGAGGATAGCTGACATGGCGATGGTGACCCTGCGCTACTGGGCGGCGGCGAAGGAAGCGGCCGGGGTGGCCGAGGAGACGATCACCGCGGACACGCTGGCGGACGCGCTGGCGGCCGCGCGCCGCCGGGCGCCCCGGCTGCGGGTCATCCTGGCCAGGTCCTCGTTCCTGATCGACGGCCAGCCCGCCGGGGTGCGGGCGCCGGACCGGATCCCGCTCCGCGAGGCCGCCGTCATCGAGGTGCTGCCGCCGTTCGCCGGCGGCTGAGGTGAACCGAACGGGCTACGTGAGGCGTTGTCATAGATATGCCAGGGCTGGGAGGCTCCCAACGCAACGGGGCTAAGGGGCCGGTGTCCGACGAGACGCTGGTGCGCGCGCTCTACGCCGAGCACGCGGGTGCGCTGCTGCGCTATGCCCTGCACCTGACCAGCGGTGACCGGCAGCGGGCCGAGGACATCGTGCAGGAAACCCTGCTGCGGGCCTGGCAGCATCCGGACGCGATCGCCGAACGGCCCGCCCGTCCCTGGCTGTTCGCCGTCGCGCGCAACCTTGCTGTCGACGCCTACCGGGCCAGGAAAGCCCGGCCGCACGAGGTGGGGGAGAGCGCGCTCGAGCTCGTTCCCGCCCCAGATGAGGCCGACCGTGCGCTTGAGTCATGGGCCGTCGCGGACGCGCTGCAGACGCTGCGTCCCGACCACCGGAGCGTGCTGCTCGAAACGTATTACCGGGGCCGATCGGTGGCTGAGGCCGCCACAGTCCTGGGCATCCCCCCGGGTACCGTTAAATCCCGGACTTTTTACGCGCTCAGGGCCCTTAAGTTGGCACTCGAAGAACGGGGGCTCGCGCCATGACAGAGCTGTCAGGGTGTGACGAGATCCGCCTGTCGCTCGGTGTTTACGTGGTGGGCGCGATCGATCCGGCGGAACGCTCAGCCGTTGACAAGCACCTCAGCCAGTGCGCCGACTGCCAGGCGGAGCTAGCCGGGCTGGCCGGCCTGCCCGCGCTGCTCGGCCGGGTTCCTGGCGGTGACGTCGAGCGGCTCGCGGACGCCAGCCCCGGCGCGTCCGGTCCCGCGGAGCCGCCGAAGGAACTGCTCGACTCGCTGCTGCGCCGGGTCAACGTCCGGCGAAAGGTGCAGCGGTGGCGCGCGGTCGCCGCGACCGCGGCCGCCGCGGTGATCGCGGTCGGCGGCGGCATCGCGGGCGGGGCCGCGATCTCCTCGCTGTTCGGCTCCGGGCCGGCCGCCAGCACCGCCGCGTCCGCGCCGCCCGCCGGGCCTGCCCTGCGGCAGTACGAGACCGACCTGAGCACCAACTCGCGCACCCACGTCACCGCGGTGGTGAAGTACTACTCGGCCAACTGGGGAACCTCGATGCGGGTGTGGGTCGGCGGCGTTCCCGCCGGGACGACCTGCCAGTTCTGGGTGGTGGACGCGCTGGGGCAGCGCTCGCTGGCCGGCAGCTGGACCGAGCGCGCCGACACCAGGGGCCTGTGGTTCCCCGCGACCTCGGCCCTGAGCGGATCCGCGATCCACGACTTCGTTGTGACCTCGGCCGGCCGGGTGCTGGTCACCGTTCCGGCCACCTGACGAGCGCGCCTGCCCCCGGGGGCGCGCTCGCGATGGAGCCGGCCAGCCCGGCCGGGAATGCGGCCGGGCTGGCCGGCGCTTAAGTACTTCGTGACCGCAGGGCTGATCGTGCTCGCCGTCCTTCTTGGCGTTTCGGCGGCGGCAGGAATGGCCTGGCGGCAGCGCAACGGCCGGCTGCGGGCAGCGCCCGGCGAGGCGGCCGGGCCGGTGATGACCAGCGCGCAGCTGGGCTCGCCACTGGGGTCACGGGCCACGCTCGTGCAGTTCTCCACCGCGTTCTGCGCGCCATGCCGGGCCACCCGCCGGATCCTGGCCGACGTCGCCGGGATGGTCGACGGCGTGGCCCACGTGGAGATCGATGCTGAATCCCGGCTGGACCTGGTGCGCAGCCTGGACGTCCGGCGGACGCCGACCGTGCTGGTGCTCGGCCCGGACGGCCGGATCGCCCGGCGGGCGAGCGGCCAGCCCCGCAAGGCCGACGTGATCGCGGCGCTGGGCGGAGTGGCGAGATGAAGAAGCCCTACTTTTCTGGTCGGGAAAGATGGTAGTGACAGCGGCGAGGCCCGCACGTAGCATCGGCAGCATGCCCGAGATGATCGTGGCCATGCGCGGGAACTGGCGGCAGCGGCCGGCCGCGCTCACCAAGCGGCGTGCGGTGGATTTCTGCCGCGTGGCTACCGCGCTGTGTCCCCCGTTCCCTGGCGGCAGCCAGCCCGCCGCGCCGCCGCGCGGCCGCGGCCGCTGACTGCAGCCCGCGCCGGGCCCGGCAGGGCCGGCTCCGGTGCGCCGCCGCGAGGCGGCACCGCCGACCAGCCGGCGGACGCGCCGCGCGCCCGGCCCGGCCGCATTCGCCGTAAATCCCCGGAGGAACCGCCGATGAACATCGATCCGCGCGGCCCGCGCTTCGGCGCGCTCGTCACCCTGGTGGTCTTTGCCGTGGTTCTGGTCACCTCTAACGTGTGGCTGCTCGGCGCGCAGGCGCTGGTCTTCGCCGCGGGCGCGGCGCTCGGCCCGCACAGATCGCCCTACGGGCTCGCCTACCGGTGGCTGATCAGGCCCCGGCTGGGCCCGCCGGGCGGGCTAGAGCCCGCCGCCCCGCCCCGGTTTGCCCAGGCCATGGGATTGTTTATCGCCGTCATCGGGGTGATCGGTTACGGCACGGGCATAACCCCCCTGGGGATGGCCGCTGCCAGCGCGGGCCTGGTAGCCGCGTTTCTCAACGGAGTCGTGGGCCTCTGCCTGGGCTGCGAGATCTATCTGGTAATCCGACGAACATGGCCGGGCCGGCAGCTGCTGGCGACGGCCGAAGCCGACAAGGAGGTTCCCATATGAGCCGTTCTGACGTCCTCGTGGACGCCGACTGGGTGCAAGCCCACGGCAGCGATCCCGGCGTGGTCCTGGTCGAGGTGGACGAGGACACCAGCGCCTACGACAAGGGCCACATCCGCGGTGCGGTGAAGGTTGACTGGAAGGCTGACCTGCAGGACCCGGTCCGCCGGGACTTCGTGGACAAGGCCGGCTTCGAGGCGCTGCTGTCCAAGCGCGGCATCTCCAACGACGACACCATCGTGCTCTACGGCGGCAACAACAACTGGTTCGCGGCGTACGCCTACTGGTACTTCCGGCTGTACGGGCACCGCAACGTGCAGCTGCTCGACGGCGGCAGGAAGAAGTGGGAACTGGATGGCCGCGAGCTGGTCACCGACGTGCCCGAGCGGGCCGGGACCAGTTACACAGCGACCGAGCAGGACCACGCCATCCGGGCGTTCCGCGACGAGGTGGTCGCCGCGATCGGGCACCGCAACCTGGTCGACGTCCGCTCGCCGGATGAGTTCGCCGGCCGCCTGCTGGCCCCGGCGCACCTGCCCCAGGAGCAGGCCCAGCGCGGCGGGCACATCCCGACCGCGAAGAACGTGCCCTGGTCGAAGGCGGCCGAGGAGGACGGCACGTTCAAGTCTGACGACGCGCTGCGCGCGCTCTACGGCGACGAGGCCGGCGTGGACTTCAGCGTCGACACCATCGCATACTGCCGTATCGGCGAGCGGTCGGCGCACACCTGGTTCGTGCTGCACGAGCTGCTCGGCCAGCCGAACGTGAAGAACTATGACGGATCATGGACCGAGTACGGCTCGCTGGTCGGGGTCCCGATCGAGGTAGGAGACGGCAGATGAGCAGTGAAGGGTGCGGTGCGCCGGCCGGCGGGGCAGCGCTGCCAGCCGACGCGGGCAACCAGGCGGTGGTGCAGGGCAGGGTGACCAAAGGCGGATCCGCGGTGCCGGTCGGCTACGCCCGGCTGCTGAACTCCGGTGGCGACTTCGTCGCGGAGGTGCCGCTCGGCGAGGACGGCGGGTTCCGGTTCTTCGCCGCTCCGGGCACCTGGACGCTGCGGGTGCTCGCCCCGGGCGGGATCCGGGCCGAGCGCACCGTCTCCGCGGCGACCGGCAAGATAGCCGAGCTGGAGGTCGCGGTCTGAGCTGGCCGCCGCGGCGGCCAGCACCAGCGCGGATGACCGTGACGGCTTTCCCGGGTGACAGTCCGGGGGAGCCGTCACGTTCTGTAGCGGCGCAGTTTTCTTTCCTGTCATCTGTTCGTTGTGTTTCTCATCACGTGGTGTTCAACTCCCCGTTACCTGGGTGGCTTAGAAAGTGAATCGGGCCGCGGCTGGCGCGGCCGGCTTCACGGCACAACAAGTCGCTGGGGGCGAGACAAGGCATGTCAATCGAGGCCGAACCGGCCAGGCCAGGCCAGGATCCGGCCGGCCAGGGCAGCCGGGGGACCGGGCCACCCGCCGCCGGTGACACCGTGCTCAGCGCGGTGGACCTCACGCTCAGCTTCGGCCCGCGGGCGATTCTCTCCGATCTGCGCGCTGACATCCGCCGCGGCGTGGTCACCGCGCTGATCGGGCCGACCGGCTCGGGCAAGACGACGCTGCTGCGCACGTTCAACCGGATGAACGACAAGGTGACCGGGTACCGGCACGCCGGGGACGTGCTGCTGGACGGGCGCAGCATCTGGCATCCCGGCGTCGAGGTGATGTCGCTGCGGCGCAAGGTCGGCATGCTGTTCCAGCGGCCGAACCCGTTCCCGATGTCGATCATGGACAACGTGGTCGCCGGGGCGCGCGCGCACCGGCTGGCCAGCCGGGCCGGGCTCAGGGCGCTGGCCGAGCAGCGGCTGAGGGAAGTCGGGCTGTGGGACGCGGTGGCCGAGCGGCTCAAGGACTCCCCGTTCCGGCTCTCCGGCGGCCAGCAGCAGCTGCTGTGCCTGTCCAGGGCGCTGGCCATCGGCCCGGACGTGCTGCTGCTTGACGAGCCGACGTCGTCGCTCGACCCGGTCGCCACCGAGTCGATCGAGGCGCTGATCCGCACGCTGGTGCCGGCGCTGACGGTGGTGATCGTCACGCACAACCTGGCCCAGGCGCGCCGGGTCGCCGACCGGACAATCTTCCTCAACCGCGGACGCCTGGTGGAGCACGGCGACACCCAGCAGGTGTTCGAGAACCCCGCAGAAGAAGAAACGGCCCGCTACGTGAGCGGCCGCTTCGGCTAACCAGGACCCGCCCGGGTGAGAGGACAGCACTCCTCCCACCCGGGGGCAAAGGGCCGCGCTACCCGCACGGTCCCCTCATCGCACGCGCCGCGTGCGAGTCGTGTAGCGCACGTTCCAACGTGCAGAAACAAAGGAGTATTCCTCCGTGGGCAACAGAATCCGCACGGTGTGCGCCGCGGCCGCTGTGTTGCCGCTCGCACTGCTCGCGGCATGTGGCAGCTCGGGCTCGTCGCCATCGTCGTCGTCCTCGGCGGCGGCCAAGCACGGTGTCTCGATCATTGAGAGCGGCAGTACCTTGATGTTCCCGTTGTTCGGTGCCTGGCAGACGGCTTACAACACCGACGTACCTGACGTGACGATCGCCACGGCAGGAACTGGCTCAGGTGCCGGCATCGCCGGTGCGTCTACCGGAACGGTGACGATCGGGGCGTCCGACGCCTACCTTTCGCCTGCCAACATCCAGCAGTACCCGGGACTGGTCAACATTCCGCTGACGGTCGCCGCGCTGATGGTCAACTACAACGTCCCCGGCGTGAAGAAGGCGCTGAACCTGAACGGCACAGTGCTTGCCCAGATCTACGCCGGCAAGATCACGAAGTGGAATGACCCGGCTATCGCCAAGCTGAACCCCGGCGTGAACCTGCCAGCGCAGACGATCGTGACACTGCACCGCGCGGACAGCTCGGGCAGCACCTTCCTGTTCACCTCCTACCTGAACGCCCAGGACCCGAGCGGGTGGAGCTCATCCGCGGTCGGCACCACGGTCAGCTGGCCGTCAGCGCCCGGCGCACTGGCCGAGACGGGCAGCGGCGGCATGGTCAGCGCCTGCGGCACGACCAAGGGCTGCATCGCTTACATCGGCATTAGCTACCTGTCCAAGACCCAGGACGCCGGTCTCGGCGAGGCGTCGCTGGCCAACAAGGCGGGCAAGTTCACCCAGGCCACCACGAGCACGATCAACGCCGCGCTGGCCAGCTTCTCGCCCAGCACGCCGGCCACTGGCTCGCAGGCGCTGATCAACACCTCGGCGCCGAACGGCTTCCCGATCGTCAACTACGAGTACGCGGTCGTTAAGAAGACGCAGCCGGACGCGGCCACCGCGAAGGCGCTCAAGGCCTTCCTGAAGTGGACGCTCACCACCGGTTCCAGCTCGACCTTCCTCGGCGCGGTGGGCTTCCTGCCGCTGCCGTCGAACGTCGAGACGATCGCGGAGAATCTGATCAACTCGATCAGCGGCTGAGTTCATGGCTGCTTCTGCACCCACGGTGCCGGACGGAGGGGCGGCGAGCCCGCCCCTCCGCCGGCTCGGCGCGGCGGCCACACGACGGATCCGCAATGGCGACCTGGTCCGCTGGACCGGGCTGGCCGGGGCGATCGTCCCGGTCCTCATGCTCGGGTTCGTCTTCGTCGTGCTGCTGTCCGAAGCGCTGCCCGCGATCTCGTTCAACGGCTGGCACTTCGTCACCGGCAGCGCGTGGAGCTTCGGCTCGCAGTACTCGACGCCGATCAACACCGGCGGCGTCTCCCATCAGGCGGGCGAGACGTTCGGGGCGCTGCCGCAGATCATCGGCACGCTGGAGACCTCGCTGATCGCGCTGATCGTGGCCATCCCGGTGTCGGTCGGGGCTGCCCTGGTCATTGTCGAGCGGCTACCCCGGCAAGTGGCCAGCGTGGTAGGCGGCTTCCTCGAACTGCTGGCTGGCATTCCCAGCGTGATCGTCGGCCTGTGGGGAGCGCTGACCTTCGGCCCGTTCCTGGCCCACCACGTTTCCCCGTGGCTGGCCAGCCACGCGCCGGATGTGCCGGTGCTCAGTTACTTCCGCGGCTCGCCGGGCAACGGGCAGGGGCTGCTGACCTCCGGGCTGGTCCTGGCCGTCATGGTCATCCCGATCATCGCCGCCACCTCCAGGGACCTGATCCGGCAGGTGCCGCTGCTGCCGCGCGAAGGCGCGGTGGCGCTGGGCATGTCGGACTGGGAGTGCGCCCGGCGGGTCACGCTGCCCTGGGTCGGCAGCGGCATCGTCGGTGCTGCCGTGCTCGGGCTCGGCCGCGCCCTCGGCGAGACCATCGCCGTGGCCATGGTCTGCGGCGTGGCGCTGGGCCAGATCCCCGGCAACCTGTACCAGGCGATGAGCACGATCGCCGCGAACCTCGTGCAGAACCTCGACACCGCGATCCTGAGTCCGCTCGGCATCAAGACCTACGCCGAGCTCGCGCTCGTCCTCATGGTCATCACGCTCGCCGCGAACGTGCTCGCCCGGCTGATGGTCCGGCGGGTGTCCGGAACCGCGCTACCTGTCGGCAGGGGGCTGTGAGCAGATGAGCGATAACCCCGCTTCGGGCCGGCCGGCCGGCCCTGGTGCGGCTGGCCCCGCCGAGCGCACGGCGGGTGACTGGCCCGAGGTGCCGCTGCGCCGGAAGATCTCCAACTACGCGTTCTGGGTGCTGTGCTTCGGCGCCCTGGCGCTCGTGGTCGGCCCGGCGGTGTGGCTGGCCGGCGGCGTGATCGCCCGTGCTGTCCCGCACTTCCAGTGGAGCGTGCTGACCACCGACACCACCGGCGTCGGCGGTGGCCTGGAGAACGCCATCCTGGGCACGTTCGTGATCACCGTCGGAGTGCTGATCATCGGCGGCACCATCAGCATCCTCACCGGCCTGTACCTGTCGGAGTTCGCGACCGGCCGGCACCGCACGTTCCTGCGCGGCGGCTACGAGGTGCTGGCCGGTATCCCGTCGATCGTGATGGGCTACGTCGGGTTCGTCGCCCTCGTCGTCGGCCTGCACTGGCACTTCGGCCTGCTGCCCGCGGTGCTGGTGGTGTCGGTGATCACGATCCCGTACATCACCAAGGCCACCGAATCCTCGCTCAGCCAGGTGCCCGCCGCCTACCGGGAGGGCGCCGAGGCGCTGGGCATCTCACCGGGCTGGACCCTGCGCAAGATCGTGCTGAAGTCCGCGACACCGGGCATTGTCACCGGCCTGCTGGTAGCGATCGCGATCTCGGTGGGGGAGACGGCGCCGCTGCTGTACACGGCCGGCTGGAATGACACCAACCCGTCATCGGCGCTGACCGATCACCCGATCGGCTTCCTGACGTACCCGATCTGGAGCTTCTTCGACTCACCGGTCCCTGCGCTGCAGGTCTTGTCCTACGACGCGGCACTGCTGCTGTTCGTGTTCGTGCTGCTGATCATCATCGCGGGACGCGTGATCATAGCGTTCTCCCGGCGTAATGCGGAGTGACCGTGGTGTCGCGAAGCGAACGGCCGCCGTTCGCCCGTGACGGCCGCGCAGCAGCCGGGCGGTCCCATCAGCCGGGCGCCCCGGTCCTAGGTTCCCGTGGCGTGCTGGCCGACCGGATGGCCGCGGCCCTGGTGCACCATGAGCCCGGCTGGCGGCTGCCGCGGCACAGCGCGCTCGCCCGCCGCTACAACGTGAGCACTGCTGAGATCGACGCCGCGATCGAGGAACTCGCTGCCCGCCGGCTGATCCGCCGCCTGCCGGACGGGCAGGCCTACCGGGCGAGCCCGGCCGAGTACCTCATCCCGCTGGAAGGCGTCTCCGGCCTTGCCGCCTACCTCGACCCGATGGGCGGGGAGATCTCCTGCCGCAGCCGCCAGGTCTCGCTCCGCCGGGTTCCCGAGGACATCAGCTGGGCTCTCGGGGTGTCGCCCGCCGACCCGGTGTGCGTTATCAGGTTCCTGTGGACCGCGGACGGGCAGCCGGCCGCCTTCGTCACCACCTACCTCGCCCGGCGCGGCGCCGCGCCGGGCGAGGCAGAGCCCGAGGCGGCACCCGGCCCGCTGCTGCTCACCGCGCCGCCGACCACGGCGGCCAGTGCGGACGGCCAGCAGCCGGAGGTGGCCGGGCAGCCCGGCGCCCTCTATGTCGAGATGCAGCCGCCGCCGCCGTCGGTGGCCAGGAGCCTGCGGCTGTCGCCAGGCCAGCTCGCCGCCATGGTGAGCATCCGGTTCGATGACCCGCAGCAGCTGGAACCGGTGGCGCTCACCATCGCGGTCTGCCGCCCCGATCTGTTCCGGATCGTGCTCGCCTGCGATGAGCAGCCCCTTCCGGTCACAAATGCGGCCACTTTTCCCGGCCAGTGGACACACGCGGTCGAGGGCTGGGAACCTTAACCCGACATGCGTCCCCCCGCAGCTACGCCCGCGCAGGCTGCGCCCCGGTGGTCCCGGTTCCTCCAGCCTGACCAGCATCCGCGGCACAGCGAATTAGTCGCGGCCGCGGCGACCGTCGCGGTGCTCGCGCACTTGCTGCTCGCCCAGCTCACGCTGCTGCTGGCGGCGGTGTTCGCGCTGACGAGCAGGATGAGCCAGTGGCGGGTGTCCTGGCTCACCGGCCCGGCTGGCGCCGGGCTGATCTGGACCCTGGCGATCGGCCCGGGCGCCGCCGCGTCCGGCCTGGCAGCCGGGCCCTGGCAGATCCTGCGTTACTTCGCGGGGGCGACCGGGTCACCGGGCCGGATCCTGCATCCGCAGCGGGCCTTTGCCGGGATCGGTCACTGGCTGCCCCGGCAGCTGCCGCTGGCCCTGCTGCTGGCCTCGGCTGAGGCCGGGCTTGCCTGGTGGCTGAGCCGCCGCCGCGCCGCAGAGCGCGTCCAGGCCCGCCCCGGGCTGATCGTGGCGGTGCGGCGGCGCTGGAGCGCCGCCCTGATCAGGTCTGGCGGGGTGGTCACCAGGGATGGCGGCTGCCTGGGCGTCGACGCGGTGACCGGGAAGCCCGCGACCCTGTCCTGGCTGGAAGCCGAGGGCGGCGTGCTCTGCCGCACCGCGGCGGGCTCGTTAAGGCCGGCCGGCCCGGACGAGCCGCTGGCCCGAGCCTGCTTCCAGCTGGCGCACGCCGGGCTCCGCCGCCGCAAGCCGGTGATCGTCGTCGACCTGACCGGGTCACCATGGCTGCCCTCCTGGCTGCAGGCGGCCTGCGCGGGCGCGGGGGCGCCGCTGCGCAGCTTCGGGCCGGCCGGCCCCGGCTACTACGAGCCGGTCCGCGGTGGCGATCCGGCGCAGGCCGCGGCGCTGGTAATGACCATGATCGACTGGGCCGGCATCCCAGATCAGCACCGGCGGACCTGCGCCGCCTACCTGGCCGACGCGTTCGCGGTGCTCGCCGCCGGGCCGGCCGGGCCGCGCGTCCCGGTGCTGGCCGACCTCGCCGGGCTGCTCACCCCCGGCGCGCTGCGAGAACGGCTGGCCGCCGTGCCCGCGCACCATCCCCGCCGGGCCGCGCTGGCCGACCGGGCCAGCGCCGCGGCCAGCCAGGCTGAGGCCGACCCTGCCGCGCTGGCCGAGGCGGCCGCCCAGCTATCCGCGCTGTGCTCGTCCGGGCCGGGACGGTGGCTGTCGCCCGGCCCGGCCCGGATCAGCCTGGGCCAGGCGGTGCGGGACCGGGCGGTGGTGGCGTTCTGGCTGGACCACGCCGCCGACGGCCGGACCGCCCGTATGATCGCCAGCCTGGTAGCCGCCGACCTGATGGCGGTGGGCGCCGAGCTGGGCCGGATCCAGGTGGCCGGTGACGCGCTGGTGTGGATACACGGCTGTGAGGTGCTGGACGAGAGGCTGCTCACCGAGCTGGTCGCGCGCGGCGCGGCCGCGGGAATCGCGGTCCAGCTCAGCACCGCGTCACCGGGGGGCGCGGACCGGCTCGCCGAGGCGGTCAACGTGCTCGCCGTGCCCGGCCAGGGCGACCAGGCGCTGGCCGCCAGGTTCGCGGCCATCGCGGGCCGCGGCGCTGACGGCTCCGCCGCGGCTGGCGCCGCCGGCGCCGGCGGCCCTGGGACGACCGGGGCTACCCCGGCCCGGATGGCCGGCGCTGGCCCGGCCGGGTTCCCTGGCGCAGGCGCGGCCGGCGGCGCGGCCCGCGGCCCGGACTGGCTGCCGGTCAAGGGCGGCTTCACCCTGCTGGTCAAGGGCCCGAAGCCGCGGCTGCTGGCTCAGTGCCGCGCCGTGCCAGGCGGCCCTCCGGCGGGGGCCCTGGATGGCGGCTTGCCCGGCACCGGTCTGATCGGCCGGGCGATGGCAGGCGCCGGCCTGGCCCGGGCGGGCTCACTGGCCAGTCGGTTGCCCGGCCGCCCCGGCGGCGGCCGTCCGGCGAGTGACTTTCCGGCGAACGGCTTTCCGGCCAGCGACCGGCCGGCCAGCGACCGGCCAGGCGGGGGCGTTCCGGGCGGGGGCGTTCCTGGCGACGGCCGAGGGAGGCAGCGATGACCGGCCAGCGCAGAGCGGGAACCACGGCCAGGACGGCCAGGCCCGCGCCCGGCCAGGCGCGGCAAGGCGGACCACCCGAACGCGAGCCGCGTGCGGCTGGGGCCGCTTCGCAGCACGACCTGGTCCGGGCGGACCGGGTCTGCCTGGGCTGGCAGTACGCACTGCGGGAGGCTGACCCGGGACCCGCGCCGCGGCGCCCAGCGCCGCCAGCCAGCGTCCAGCTCGACCAGGGCTGGGCAGCGGCCCAGGAGCGTGAGGAGAGCCTGCTGAGCCGCCCGGCCAGGACCGGCCGGGGAGCCGCGGTGATCGCCGCGGCCGCGATCGCCGCCCTGGGCGGCGCCGGGCTGCTCAACCCGTGGCTGACCGGGCTCGGGCTGGCGGTGTCCGTGCCGGCCGGCGCGGCCGCCTGGCGCGCCGTCCGCCGCGGGACGCGCGACCTGCGGGCCAGGATCGAAGCCGAGCAAGCGCGGCTGGCGAAGATCCGCGCCGTGCAGCAGGGGCGGCTGGCCGCCCGCCAGGAACAGCACGCCAGCCAGTTCCGTGCCTGGCAAGAACGGCAGGCCGCGTTCGAGCGGCAGCCGCAGTGGTACGCGGTCACGCTGCCCGCCGGCATCGACCGGATAGACGTGGCCGGCGGCACGCTGGCCGGCTGGTCGGCGCTGCTCACCACCATCGCGCTGCCCCGGCTGAGCAGCGGCGGCGAGGTCACCGTCCTGGACCTGACCGAGGGCGGTGTCGGCACTGACCTGATCGCGGTAGCCCGGCAGTCCGGGATCAGCCCGCTGGTCTGGGTGCTGCCGGCGGACATGCCCAGGCTGGACCTCGGTGCCGGGCTCGGCAGGGAAGCGCTCGCCGACCTGCTGGCCGCCGCCGCGGCAAGCGGCGAACCAGGGGCAGAGGCCGACCTGGCCAAGGACACCGCGATCCTGGACCGGGTGCTGGGAGTGCTGCGCGCCGAGCCTGCCATCGCCCAGGTGACCGCCGCGCTGCGGGCGCTCGGCCAGATCGGCGACCCTCGTGCTGACCTGCGCGGCGGGCTGCTGACCGGCCCGCAGCTCGAGCAGCTCGGCACGTTGTTCGGGCGCGGAGTGGCGGACCGGGTGGTGATCGAGCGCGCCTGGGCGCTGGAAGCCAGGCTGCGCAAGCTGGAGCAGCTCGGATCCGCGGCGGTCACGCTGCCGCGCAGCCGCCTGCGGGTGGCCTGGCTGGACCGGCGGTCCGGCGCGGTCGGCAGCAAGGTGCTGGGCACCTACCTGACGGTCGCGCTCGCCCACATGCTCCGGCAGGCGCCCGCCGCCAGCCCGGCCAGGCGGTGGCAGCGGACCGTCTGCCTGCTCGGCGCCGAACGGCTAACCGGGGACGTCATCGACCGGATCACCGATGCCTGCGAGCTGTCTGGCACCGGGCTGGTCCTGGCCTACCGGTCGGTGCCCGACCCGGTGGCCCAGCGGCTGGGCCGGGGCAACGCGGCGGTCGCGTTCATGCGGCTGGGAAACGCCAGGGACGCCAAGGTGGCCAGCGAGCAGATCGGCACCGAGCACCGGTTCGTGCTCAGCCAGTTCACCGAGACGGTGGGCAGCGCGGTCTCCGACACCGCCGGCGACTCCTACACCAGCACGACCGGCACCGCGGACTCGCTGGCCGACTCGGTGTCGGTCACCGAGACCGCGGGGCGCAGCCGCAGCAAGGGCCGCAGCCGGCCCGGCGGGTTCGCGCCGTTCGGTGATTTCACCGGCCAGGTGAGCCGCGACGCCAGCTACTCCAGCGGCACGTCCGGCTCACGGTCGATCTCGGCCGGGATCAGCTCCAGCACCTCGTGGGGGCTGAGCACGTCGCAGGCGGTGACCGCCAACACCGCGCTGACCAGGACCGGCCAGCGGTCCCGCGAGTTCCTGGTGGAGCCGCACGAGCTGCAGCAGCTGCCGCCGAGCGCGGTTATCGTCGCCGCGACGCCCGGCGGGCAGCGCCGGGTCGTGCTCGCCGACGCCAACCCGGGCATCTTCGCGCTGCGGCCGGTTACCCTGCTCGGCCTGGACGACGAGGCAGCCGGCCCGGCCAGCGCCGCCCGGCCAGGCCTGCCGGGCCGGGCCGCGGACCTGGCCGCGCCCAATCTCGGCCCGCCGCCAGAGCGGCTGGACTGGCGAACCCCCCGCCGCTGACGCTGGCAAGCTCGCCAGGCGGGCCGGGCCGGCCTGACCGTCGGGCACCGAGGTTGAGTCCCGCCATCACGATCAGGCAACTGACTTGATCGTGGTTGGTAGTCAGTAAATAGCGCTGACAAGTCACCAGGATCATGGGCGGCCGGGGGCTGCCGGCAGGTTCGACGCGGGAAGGCGGGCCGCGGGCGGGTGGGCCGCGCTGAGCGGCGGCGGGCCCGGTTCGGGGCGGGCCTGGGGCTGCGGTCCTCGCTGACCGAATCCGGGCAGGGGTGGCAGCGGGCACGGTCCGCCTGGTATGCACGCTTTGTGAGCGCGACGGCAGACATCGGGGGCGGTGGCCCCGGGCCCTGGTACCGGGTGCAGGCCATCACCGCGGGCAGCGGCGGCGGCAGCGCGGAGCGTGACTACGCGGCGGTCCTGCCCGCGGTGCTGAACGCCGCGCTGCACCGGCGGCCGTTCGTAGCCGGCTGGCTGTCCCGGGGCGGCGGCGCGTCGCTGGAGCTGATCAGCAATGCGGGGCCGCTGCTGCCCAGTTGCCCGCCCCGGTGGCCCGGTGAGCCCGGTCAGCCCGGTCAGCCCGGTCAGCCAGGGCGGCCGGGCGAGATGGGGGAGTCCGGCCGTCACGGGCAGCCAGCTAGTCCCAGGTCGCCCGGCGCGCCCGTGCCCCCGGGCAGGCCGGCCCCGGCTGGCCGTCCGGTGCCGGGAAACGGCGCGATCGCGGTCACGGACATGCCTGGCGGCGATGACGACGGGCCAGGCGGCGCGGCGCAGCCGCGCAGGAACGGGCTGAGCGCCAGGAGCGGGCACCCGTATGAGAGCGCGCTCAGCGCCGGCGGGGCTCCTGACCGAAGCAGGGGGCGCGCGGGAAACAGGCCGCCTGATGGGGCCCGGAGCCCTGATGGGAACCAGCGGGGCGAGGCGAGCGGGCCGCGTGCGGGGGTCGAGCCACGGGACCCGGCCGGGCTGGGGGTGGGTGGCGAACTGCGGGACGGGGCTGGACCGCGGGACGGGGCTGGACCGCGGGACGGGGCGGGGCAGCCGGACGGGCTGACCGGCGCGGGGCGGCTGGATGGCGCGGGGCGGCTGGATGGCGCGGGGCGGCTGGATAGCGCGGGGCGGCTGGATGGCGCCGGGGTAAACGAGGCGGCGGAGTTGCTGTTCCCGTGGGGGGCGCGTGGCGTGCGGCTGCCCGACGGGCTGCTCGCCGACCTGGACCGGCTGGTCTGGGCGCCCTGCCCGGTCCGCCAGGCGATACCCGCTGGCGGCGGCGATCACGACGGCCCGCGGCATGCTGGCCGGCCCGCGCGGGCCGGGCAGGCCGGCGGTGGACAGGCCGGGCTGCCGCGCCTGGACAGCGAGCCTGCCAGCGCCTTCGAGACCGCCCTCAGCACGCTGATGAGCAGGCCGTTCGGCTGGCTGGTGGTGGCCGAGCCGACCGACACGCTGGACGCCGAGACCGCCGACCTGCGCACCCAGCTGAACGTGCTGGCCCGCTACGACGAGGAGCACGCCAGGTTCGACGCCGACCGGGCCCAGCGCCGGCTGGCTGAGCTGGACGCGTTCCGCGAGGCCGGGCTGTGGAACGTCCGGGTGCTGGCCGGGGCGGCCAGCGCGGAAGAGCTCCGGCTGATCGCGCCGGTCCTGGCCGGGTCCATCGACCTGAGCGCGCACCCGTACCGGCTGCGCAGCGCCGAGGGCGCACTGGACCTGGCGGACGCGCTCGCCGCCCAGCAGTCCGGCGGGGCCGACGGCGGCGCGGTGCCGTTCGCCGCGACCGCCGGGGTGCTGGCCGCGCTGACCGGGCTGCCGCGGTTCGAGGTGCCGGGGGTCCGGGTGCTGCAGCCCGGCCACTTCGACCTGACCAGCGAGACCACCGGACAAGCCAGCCCCGTGCCGGGCGGCACCGGGCCAGCCGGGACGGAACAGGCCGGCACCGGACAGGCCGGCCATGGCGCCATCGGGCTCGGCGACATCCTGGACGGCAGCGGCCGGGCGGTCGGGGCGTTCAGCGTGCCGCTGGAGACCCTGAACCGGCATGCCTTCGTCACCGGCGCGACCGGCGCGGGCAAGTCGCAGACCGTCCGGCACCTGCTGACCGGGCTGGCCGGGGCCGGCATTCCGTGGCTGGCGATCGAGCCGGTGAAATCGGAGTACGCGGTGATGGCCGCCAGGCTCGGCGACGGGCAGGTCACCATCATCAACCCGGCCGACCCGGCGGCGGTGCCGCTGTCGGTCAACCCGCTGGCCCCCGAGCCCGGCTACCCGGTGCAGGCGCACATCGACATGGTGCGGGCGCTGTTCCTGGCCGCCTTTGACGCCAGGGAGCCGTTCCCCCAGATCATCTCCCAGGCGCTGCAGCGGGTCTACGAGGCGTGCGGCTGGGACCCGGTCACCGGCGGTGGCCAGCCCGACGCGAAGGCCGCGCCCGCGATACCCACCCTGGCCAGGCTGCAGCGGGCCGCGCTGGACGTGATCGAGGACGTCGGCTACGGCCGGGAGCTGCAAGCCGACGTGCGCGGCTTCGTCGACGTGCGGCTGCGGTCGCTGCGGGTCGGCTCGGCCGGCCGGTTCTTCGAGGGCGGGCACCGGGCCGACGTCGGCGAACTGCTGCGCCGCAACGTGGTGCTGGCGATCGAGGACGTGGCCAACGACGAGGACAAGGCGTTCCTGATCGGCACGCTGATCATCAGGATTGTCGAGCACCTGCGGCTGCGGTCGCGGGCCGGGCCTGGCGGCGGGCTGCGGCACGTCATTGTCATCGAGGAAGCGCACCGGCTGCTGCGGGCCAGCAGGGAAGGCGCAGGCGCGCACGCGGTCGAGCTGTTCGCCGGCCTGCTGGCCGAGATCCGCGCCTACGGTGAGGGCATCGTCGTCGCCGAGCAGATCCCGGCCAAGCTGGTGCCGGACGTGGTCAAGAACACCGCGCTCAAGGTGGCGCACCGGCTGCCCGCCGCCGACGACCGCCAGGTCGTCGGCGCCGCCATGAACCTCGACGAGGACCAGTCCCGGCAGGTGGTGTCGCTGCGGCCCGGTGAGGCCGCGGTCTTCGCCGACGGCATGGACCGGCCGCTGCGGATCCGGGTCCCGTTCGGCGAGGCCGACCCGGCGATCTGGACCCGGCCGGCCCGCGGGCCTGACCCGCCGGTCGCCGCCAGGCGCTCCGCGGCCTGCGGCCCGGTCTGCGGCTCAGGCCGCCCGTGCACGCTGCTGGAGATCCGCGCGGCCGACCTGCTGGCCAGCCGCCCCGGCGACGCCTGGCTGCGGATCTGGGCCGAGACGCTGGTGCTGGCGTTCCTCACCGGCCGGCCGCTGCCGACCGTGCCGGCCCCGCTGCGGCAGCGCTGGTCCGGGCTGGACCAGCGGCTGGCCGAGTGCCTGCTCGCCACCGCGATCGAACGGGCCCTGCAGGGCCGCGCGCTGACGCTGCGGGGCAGCTTCGACCCGGACGAGCTCGCCGCGGCCGCGGCGAGCACCGGGCTGCGGCTGCTGGGCGGCGGATCGGGCGCGGGCACCCGGCCGGGCACGGACTGGGTGATCGCCCAGCTGCAATGGCTGCACGAGATCGAGCGGGCTTGCCCGTTTGGCGAAGACCCGCCCGACCCGTTCGGGCCGGCCCCGCCGCTGGACTTCCCGCTGCCCGGCCTGGCCGACCGGCCCGGGCTGCGGGTCGGCCAGCGAGTCAGCGGCCTGCGCCGTCACCGGCTGTCCATGGAGCTGGCCAGGAACCGGCTGCCCGCGTGGACCGCGCTGCTCGGCGAGGACGACCAGCGCGGATTCACCGAAGACCTGGCCGAGGTGGCGATCGGGGTCAGCCGCGGCGGCCAGCTGCGCAAGGCTGCCGCCGAGATGGGAGTGGCCGGGTGGCTGGAGGCGGTGCTGTCCTGGCCGCGCCGGTTCATCGCCGCGAGCACGGCCGAGCTAGCCGGGCCTCGGGATTAGAGCACCGGCGCGGAGCCAGATAGCATCGGCGGCCATGGGCAAGCTTCCGATGCGGGCGCGGGTCGCCACCACCATCGGCGGTGCGGCCGGCCGGATGTCGCGGCTCACCGGCCGGGGCGACGGGTCTGTGATCGGCGGGGTGCTCAGCCTGCGGGTCGAGCCTGACCTGCTCCGGCTGCTGTCGGTCGACCGCCAGGTCGTGCTGGTGTCGGCGACCAACGGCAAGACCACCACCACCCGGCTGATCACCGCCGCGCTCACCGCGCTCGGCCAGGAAGTCGCGTCCAACGCGTTCGGGGCCAACATGGCGGCCGGGCTGGCCTCAGCGCTCGGCCGCGCGCCCAACGCCCCTTTCGCGGCGCTGGAGGTCGACGAGCGGCACCTGCCTGATGTCATCGAGGCGACCGTCCCGAAGGTGGTCGTGCTGATGAACCTCAGCCGCGACCAGATGGACCGGGCGGCGGAGATCTGGCTGGTCGCCAGGCGCTGGCGGGAGTCACTGGCGAAGGCCGGCTGCCATGTCATCGCGAACGCTGACGACCCGCTGATCACCTGGGCAGCGGGCTCGGCCCGGCGGGTCACCTGGGTCGCCGCGGGACAGCGCTGGCAGGAGGACTCCTGGTGCTGCCCCGTCTGCGGGTCGCACCTGCGCAGGGACGAGCTCGGCTGGCGGTGCGCGGAATGCTCGTTCGCCCGGCCGCCGGCCCGGTGGGTGCTCAACGGGACGACCGTGGTCGACGCCGGCGGCCGGGTCACCGAGCTGGCGCTTGAGCTGCCGGGCGGGGCCAACCGGTCCAACGCGGTGATGGCCCTGGCGGTAGCGGATTTCTTCGGCGCCAGCGTGGACCAGGTGCTGCCCGGCATGCGCAGGGTCAGGTCGGTGGCCGGCCGCTACACCAGGCGCGAGCGCCACGGCAAGCAACTGCGGCTGCTGCTGGCCAAGAACCCGGCCGGCTGGCTGGAAGCGTTCGACGTGCTGGAACCGGCGCCAGGGCCGGTGCTGCTCTCGGTCAACGCGAACGGGCCGGACGGCAGGGACACCTCCTGGCTGTGGGACGTGGACTACCGGCTGCTGCGCGGGCGGCCGGTCTACGTGGCCGGCCAGCGCCGGGTCGACCTGGCTGTCAGGCTGGAAGCCGATGAGGTGATATTCGACCTGGTCAGCGGCATCGACGACGCGATCGGCCGGGTGCGGTCGCCGGCCCTGGACGTGATCGCCAACTACACCGCGTTCCAGCAGATCCGGGCGGCACTGGGGCGGGGCGAATGAGGCCGGGGGAGAACGGCGAGCCGGTGACACCCGATCCGGAGACCGTCATCCTGGAGCCGGTCAGGCCAGACCGCGGCGCCGGGCGCCCGCGTCCCCGGCCCGCCCGGCCCGGGAACGGGCCGGCCGGCCAGGAAGCCGGCGAGCGGGTGGCGGCCCGGCCGGCCCGGCGCGGCAGCCACCGCGGCGCCAGCAGGGTCCGGCTGGTCTGGGTCTACCCGGACCTGCTCAGCACCTACGGGGACCGGGGCAACCTGGTGGTGCTGAGCCGGCGGGCGAGCCTGCGCGGGTTCGCGGTCGAGACGGTCGAGGTGCACGCGAACGAGGCGGTGCCCCGGCAAGGCGACATCTACCTGATCGGCGGCGGCGAGGACCTGCCGCAGATACTCGCGGCCCGGCGGCTGAGAGCCGACGGCGGACTGGCCGCGGTGGCCGAGACCGGCGCGGTGATCTTCGCCGTGTGCGCCGGCTACCAGGTGATCGGCGCGGTGTTCGGCGGTGTCGACGGGGATCCGGTGGACGGCCTGGACATCCTGGACATCCGCAGCGGCCGGGGTCAGCAGCGCGGCGTCGGCGAGATCGTCGCCGACGTCGACGCCGAGCTCGGCGTGCCCCGGCTGACCGGGTTCGAGAACCACCAGGGGGTCACCGAGATCGGGCCGGCCGCCCGGCCGCTGGCCCGGGTGGTGGCCGGCACCGGCAACGGGAACGGGACCGAGGGCGCCTACTGCGGCCGGGTGCTCGGCACCTACCTGCACGGGCCCGCGCTGGTGCGTAATCCCGGCCTGGCCGACCTGCTGCTCGGCTGGGTCGCGGGACCGCTCAGCCCGCTGCCCGAAGCCGACGAGCACTGGGCCAGCAGGCTGCGCGCCGAGCGCTTCGCCGCGACCCGGGCCTGAAGGTGCGGTGTTTGTCTAAGGGGATCCTCCCCCTAGGACCCCCTGGCGCCCGATCGCTCGGACCGGCCTTCGGCCGGGCCTCCCGATCGGGCCGTCAGTAGACCAGGGCCTGGGCGTCACCGGCCAGGATCTCGGCGACGAACGTGGCAGCGCCCGCGATCCGGACCCCCGCGGTGAGGTCATCGGCGGTGATCTGGCGGCGGGCCGCGCACTGGGTGCAGACCGTGACGGTGCCGGTCTCGACGATCTTGGCGAGCAGGTCGGCGAGCGGGACCGCGTGCGGCAGCGAAATGCCGTCAGCGCCGCCAGGCAGCCCCAGCCAGGCCGCCTCGCCGGTGAGCCAGAGCGACACCTGCACCCCGCTGGCGATCGCCGTAGCCGCGACGGTCAGGGCCTGATTGCAGCGCTCCGGATCCTCCTTGCCGGCGGTTATCTTCACCACGAGTGAGCGGGATGCCATGCTCGCCACCCTAACCTGGACCCGGGCCGGATTTCGCTGGCCTACACTCCCTGATATGGGCGGCAGTGTCAGTGGCGTATTCCTGATCGGCGTATTCGCAGCGGCAGCCGCGTTGTGCGGTGTCCTGATCAACCGGTTCTACCGGGCCGGGGCGGGCCAGGCGGCCAGGCTGCGCGGCGGCAAGGCCCGGCCAGGCGGCGACTGAGCGTCACCGGTACCGGGGACTCCGGTCACCGGGCCAGGCGGTGACCGCGGGCGGCCGCCCGGCGCTCTAACCTGTGCGGTATGCCCAACGAGCGTGATCTGCTGCCCCCGGCCGAGCCGCACCCGGGCCTGGCCCCGCTGGCGCGCCTGCTCGGCCGGTGGGAGGGCGCTGGCGTCGTCGGCTACCCGACGATCGAGAGCGCCAGGTTCGGCCAGGAAATCAGCTTCGGCCACAACGGCAAGCCATTCCTCAGCTATCAGAGCCGGACCTGGCTGCTGGACGAGGACGGCCGGATTGGCCGGCCGCTGGCGATGGAGTACGGGTTCTGGCGGCCGCAGCCCGACGGCCAGCTCGAGGTGGTGCTGGCGCACCCGACCGGCATCACCGAGATCTACCTCGGCACGATCACCGGCCGGAAGATCGAGATGGCCACGGACGCGGTCGTCCGCACCGCGACTGCCAAGGAGGTGACGGCCGGGCGCAGGCTCTACGGCATGATCGGCGCCGACCTGGCCTACGCCTACGACATGGCGGCCGTGGGCCAGCCGCTGCAGTCGCACCTGTCGGCGCAGCTCAAACGGGTCAGCTAGGGGCTGGCGCCGGCTCAGATCCGGCCGAGCCAGTAGCTGGCGAAGCTGTCGGCGTGCACCGCCGTCGGCTGGGCGATCCGGTTGCGGGTCGCGTCCCCGTACTGCACGATCTTGCTCAGCCGCCAGTGCGCGGACCTGAGCCCGCCGCGGCGGCCGGCGCCGTCGGTGACCGCCATGCTGGCGAAGCTGACCGCGCCGTAATCGGCGAGCGGGAGCAGCGCGCCCTTGCTGCTGGCCGGGGCCTCGCTGATCACCTGGGCCGAGTTGCGCGGGCAGCGGGCGGCCGCGCAGGCCCTGGTCACCGCGAAGTGGCCGCCGCTGGTGTTGTCCCTGACGGTCAGCTGGAACTTCGCGGTCCTGCTCGCGTAGCTCACGGTCGCGGTGACCGAGTCGCCGGGCTTGATCGCCAGGCCGGTGACGATCTCCGGCTTGGGGAACAGCTCATACCACGCCCGGTACCTGGGCGTCTTGCCCGCCTTGCCCAGGCAGTCGGCCTCGATGCCGTCCTGCTCGACCGAATCGGGCCTGGCCCCGGTGAAGCCGTCGAAGCCGACCCAGCTGGCCGAGTAGGTGCCCGGGGCCACCTTGCAGTCCAGGTAGGGCACGAAGAACGTGGCCTGCACCCGGCGGAAGCTCTTGCCGCTCCTGGTCACCGCGTAACCAGACCAGTTCACCGACCGGATGACCCGCAGCCCGCCGCGGGCGCTGGCCGCCGGGCGGTTCGCCAGCGCGCGCAGCGGGATCATCGGCTGGCCGGGCAGCACGTTCGCGGCGGTGCGGGCGGCGCTGGTGGTTAATACCCGGGCCGGCCGGGGCCCGCCCGGAGCGGGCGCCGGGGTGAACGCGCCGGCCGCGAGGGCGACCGCGGCGGCGGCCGCGGCCGCGGCGGTCACGTGCAGGATCCTGGTCACACCCTGTCCCTCCTGGAGGCGATCAACGCGAAGGACATTACGCCGCCCGGGCGCGCAATTCAGGTTGCCGCCCCGATTCGGGGCCAGTGCCATGCGAATTGACAGAATTGCGGGAATCGATCCGGGCTGGCATAACGGGTACTGAATTACCCGGTCTTTTACCGGGCAATACGCACGGCCGATCCCGCCGCCCCTGAGATTGGCGCGGGCTAATTGCGGGACGCGGTTCCCTGGCACGACCGCGGGCAAAGAGAAGCCCCCGGGCGCCTCCCGCGCAGGTGCATCCCGCGACGGGGACCGGCTGGACAAGGCCGGTCAGCCCGGGGGTCCGGTGTCTGCCGTGTATTCGCCGGCTGCCGTCTTTACGGCACGCCAAACTGACGCTTTCGCGCCCTGTCAGGCAATGGCCGGTGATGCGCGCCCTGGTCAGCTCTCACTGCGGCAGGCGCGCCACGGGACGGCGGCTAGCGGACAGCCACCTCGCGAGTCCGACATCTATGCATGCTGTTGGACCACCTCCTTTCCCGCGTTAGCCCGAACGCTACGTCAGGAGCCCGGCCGGAGGCAAGCAGGTTATCCGCCGGGATTGCCCGGCCGCCCGCGGGCGGCCGGCGGCAGGCGGGAAGCGCGGCGGCCTGGCGGGACCGGGGCGGCTTCGTCGCGAGGGCTGGCACGGCCGGCGGTTACTAGACTCGGCTTATGTCGCAGCAGACATGGGACGCGGCGCTGCGGGCCGGCGGATACCGCGTCACCCCGCAACGCCAGCTCGTTCTCGAAGCCGTCACCAGGCTCGATCACGCGACCCCCGAGGAGATCTACGCCGAGGTCCGGCAGCGCGCCCGCGGCGTGAACGTGTCCACCATCTACCGGACGCTGGAACTGCTGGAGCAGCTCGGGCTGGTGACCCACACCCACCTGGGTCACGGCGCTCCCCGCTACCACCTGGCCGCCGAGGCCGATCACGTGCACCTGGTCTGCAGCGAGTGCGGCCGGATCATCCAGCTGGACCCCGCGGTGGCCAGCCCGCTGATCAGCGCGCTCGATGACGGATACGGGTTCGAGACCGACGTCGGGCACCTGACGGTGTTCGGCCGGTGCAGCCGGTGCCGCGCCGCGGACGGCCAGCCGGGTCCCAGCGCATAACCTGACCGTATGAGCACCGACAGCCCGCTCCTGGCGCTGCCCGGCGCGGTGCCCGCTGACGGGCCCGACGCCGGGGTGGCGGCGCACTACGGCGACCCGTTCGCCGAGCAGCGCGCCCTGACCGCGGCCTGGGGCCTGACCGACCGGTCGCACCTGGAGGTGGTCCAGGTCACCGGGCCCGACCGGCTGACCTGGCTGCACAGCCTGACCACCGCCGACGTCGAGCACCTGACGCCGGGCCAGGCGGCGCAGGCGCTGATCCTCAGCCCGAACGGCCACGTGGAGCATCACCTCACCCTGACCGACGACGGCGCCGCGGTGTGGGCGCACGTCGAGCCGGGGACGGCCGGGGCGCTGGTCAAGTTCCTCGACTCGATGCGGTTCATGCTGCGGGTCGAGGCCGCCGACGTCAGCGACAGCCACGCCGTCCTCACGCTCGCGGGCCCGCAGGCTCAGCCCGGCCTCGCGGGCGCGGCAGCCACCATCAGCCTCCCGTTCGGCACTGATCTGGTCGTCGGCCGCGCGGACCTGGCCACGGTGGCGGAGCGGCTGCGCGCGGCCGGGGCCAGGCCGGCCGGGATGTGGGCACACGAGGCGCTGCGGATCGCGGCCGGCCGGTGCCGGTTCGGGCTGGACACCGACCACCGGACGATCCCGCACGAGGTGGGCTGGATCGAGACCGCGGTCAGCCTCAGCAAGGGCTGCTACCGGGGCCAGGAGACGGTGGCCCGGGTGCACAACCTCGGTCACCCGCCGCGCCGCCTGGTCCTGCTGCACCTGGACGGGAGCGAGGACCGGCTGCCCAGCCGCGGCGACCCGGTGCAGGCCGCGGGCGCGCAGGTCGGCTTCACCGGATCAGCCGCCCGGCACTACGAGCTCGGCCCGGTGGCGCTGGCGCTGATCAAGCGGGCCGTGCCGGTGGACGCCACCTTGCAGACGGCCGGCATCGCGGCGGCGCAGCAGGTCATCGTCTCGCCGGAGGCCGGAGGCGCGGCCAAGGCGGTGCTGCGGCAGGTACGCAGCGATTTGGGCCGTCCGCACGGGTAACGTACCGGCCAGGACCAACGCCGGTTCCCTGGAGGTCTCCGCAGTGCTGCGCCGCGCCCTGCTGGCCGTCTCGGCCAGCCAACGGATCCGTCAGATCATCACCACCGCGCCGCTGACCCGCGGCGTCGTCGCCAGGTTCGTGGCCGGCGACAGCGCCGACGACGCCGTGGCGGTCACCCGGCGGCTGCAGGCCGACGGGCTGCTGGTGACCCTGGACTTCCTGGGCGAGGACACCACCGAGCCCGATCAGGCCGCCGCGGTCGCCGACGAGTACATCAGGCTGCTTGAGCGGCTGGCCGCCGCCGGGCTGGCGGGCGGCGGCCGGGCCGAGGTGTCGGTCAAGCCCACCGCGGTCGGGCTCGGCCTGGCCGAGCACGGCGAGAAGACCGCCACCGAGAGCATCGCCAGGGTCTGCGCGGCGGCCGCGGCCGCGGGCACCACGGTCACGCTGGACATGGAGGATCACACCAGGGTCGAGCAGACCCTGCGGATGCTGGCCCAGCTGCGCGCCGACTTCCCCAACCTCGGCTGCGTGATCCAGTCCTACCTGCGGCGCAGCATCGCCGACTGCGAGGGGCTGGCGTTCGCCGGGTCGCGGGTGCGGCTGTGCAAGGGCGCCTACAGCGCGCCGGACGGGGTCGCCTTCGCCACCCGGTCCGAGGTGGACCGCAGCTACGCCCGGTGCCTGCGGGTGCTGCTGGCCGGTGACGGCTACCCGATGCTCGCCACCCACGACCCGCGGTTGATCGAGATCATCGGCGCCCGGGCGGAGTCGGCGGGCCGCCCGGCCGGGAGCTATGAGTACCAGTTCCTCTACGGCATCCGGCCGGCCGAGCAGGTCCGGCTGGCCCGCCAGGGCGCGCAGGTCCGGGTCTACGTCCCCTACGGCAGCGACTGGTATGGCTACCTGGTCCGGCGGCTGGCCGAGCGGCCCGCGAACCTGGTGTTCTTCCTGCGCTCGCTGGCCACGCGCGGCTAGCCGGGGCGGGCCCCCCGGACCGGTAGGCTCCGTGGGATGATTGCCGTTCTGGGGGCCGGGAAGATGGGCGAGGCGCTCATCTCGGGACTGCTGCGGGCCGGCGGCTCGCCGGCCGGGGTGCTCGCCGCGGTCCGGCGCCCCGACCGGGCTGAGCAGCTGCGGGCGGCCTACGGCATCGAGGTGCTCGGCCCCGCCGAGGCGGCCCGGCGCGCCGAGACGCTGCTGATCACCGTGAAACCGCAGGACATGCCGGGGCTGCTGGAGGAGATCGCGGCCGCGGTGACCACCGAGAAGCTGGTGATCTCGGTCGCGGCCGGGATCCCGACCGCGGTGATCGAGCGCAGGCTGGGCGGCGAGGTCGCGGTGGTGCGGGTGATGTCCAACACCCCGGTGCTCGTCGACGAGGCGATGAGCGTGATCTCGCCCGGCACGCACGCGGGCGAGCAGCACCTGCGCCGGGCCGAGGAACTGCTGCGCCCGGTCGGCAAGGTGGCGCGGATACCGGAGTCCCAGCAGGACGCGGCGACCGCGCTGTCGGGCAGCGGCCCGGCGTACGTCTATTTCCTGGTGGAGGCGATGGTCGACGCCGGGATCCTGCTCGGCATGTCGCGCAGCAGCGCGCTGGAGATGGTGAAGCAGGCGGTGTACGGGGCGGCGACGATGCTGCGCGAGTCGGGCGAGCACCCGGTGATCCTGCGGGAGGCGGTGACCTCGCCCGGCGGCACCACCATCAACGCGATCAGGGAACTGGAGAAGCACGGGGTGCGGGCGGCGTTCCTGGCCGCGATCGAGGCGGCCAGGGACCGGGGCCGCGAGCTTGGCAGCGGCTGAGCTGGGGCCGGCCGGCCGATTTACCGGCCGGCGGTTAACTGAATGGCCGTTTGATAACAGCGGGGAATTGAGAGCGCCCGCCGGGGTTGCCCTTTTCCTTACAGGACTTACGCTGGAGACGGGCGTGACTGGTGCGCCGAATCTCGCTAGGCGCAGGCAGCTCCCCGGAAGAGGGCTACTGATGGCAGCAGACGTAACATCGCTCAGCGACGTCAGGTTCCTGACCGTGGCAGAGGTGGCCACGATCATGCGGGTGTCGAAGATGACGGTCTATCGTCTCGTTCACTCTGGTGAGCTGGAGGCGATCCGGGTCGGCCGGTCGTTCCGGGTACCCGAGCAGGCGGTCAACACCTATCTCAAGGAGGCTTTCGTAGGGACCGAATGACGGCCTGCGGTTGGGGAGCAGGCCCGTAACGGGGGTACGCTGTGGCGTTGGCGTGCCCGGCCGTATCAGCGGCGGTGCGCGCGGGGCATGCTTACCAGCAAGGACGTCGAGCGAGGGTGATCTCGTGGGTTCTGTGATCAAGAAGCGCCGCAAGCGGATGGCGAAGAAGAAGCACCGCAAGCTGCTGCGGAAGACGCGCGTTCAGCGCCGTAACAAGAAGTAGCTCAGCGCGGAGCGTGCCCGGCCACGGCGCTGGGTATGGCTGCCGCATCGAATGCGCGAAGACTCCTGCCGCTGTCGCCGGGCCTGCCGGGCCGGCCTGGTGCCCCGCCGACGGCGGCGCCCGGGGAGACGTTGTGACCCAGTCCGGGCCAGCCAAGCGTGATGGCGCGCGTGACCTGATCGCGGGCGCGGCCGGATTCGTGCGGCGCAGGATCAGCGGCGACTACCCGGCCGACGAGTCGGGCTTCGACCCCGAGTTCAACTCCAGCGTGCTGATGCCGGTGACCGGCGCGCTGTACCGGAACTGGTTCCGGGTCCGGATGCGCGGGCTCGAGCACGTGCCAGGGTCTGGTCCCGCGCTGATCGTGGCCAACCACTCCGGCGTGCTGCCGTTCGACGCGGTGATGCTCCAGACCGGTGTGTACCGCGAGCACCCCGCGCACCGCAACGTGCGGATGCTCGGCGCGGACCTGGTCTACACGGTGCCGGTGCTGGCCAGCCTGGCCCGGCTCAGCGGGCACACCCGCGCCTGCCCGGCCGAGGCCAGCCGGCTGCTGGCGGGGGGCGAGCTGGCCGGGGTGTTTCCCGAGGGCTTCAAGGGGATCGGCAAGCCATTCCGGGAGCGGTACCAGCTGCAGCGGTTCGGCCGCGGCGGGTTCGCGGTATCGGCGATCCGCGCCCGGGTGCCGATCATTCCGTGCGCCATCGTCGGGGCGGAGGAGATCTACCCGATGATCGGCAACTACGCGGCGGCTGCGCGCCTGCTCAAGCTGCCATATTTCCCGGTAACGCCACTGTTTCCCTGGCTCGGCCCGCTCGGCGCGATCCCGTTGCCATCGAACTGGATGATCGAATTCTGCGAGCCGGTGCCGACCGACGGCATCAGGGACGACTGGCAGCAGCACCCGGAGACCGTCACCACCCTGGCCGGCCAGGTGAAGCAGACTATCCAGGACAAGCTGGACGAGCTGCTGGTGGAGCGCGGCCCCGCGTTCAGCTGACCCGGGGCCGGGCGGTGTCAGCCGCCGGCCCGGCGGCGGTGCAGCGCCAGCCCGGCCGCCATCCCGCCGACCACCACCCCGGCGCCGGCCGCGACCGGCAGCGCCACCGTGGTGACCCGGCGGCCGGACCTGAAGTCGTGCACCGGCCAGTCGTTGTCGCGAGCCCGCGCGCGCAGCTCGGCGTCCGGGTTGACCACGTGCGGGTGCCCGACCAGGGTCAGCATCGGCAGGTCGTTGGCCGAATCGCTGTAGGCCGAGCAGCGGGACAGGTCCAGCTGCTCGCGCTCGGCCAGGGCCCGGATCGCGGCGGCCTTGCCCTCGCCGTGCAGCAGCCCGCCGACCAGCCGGCCGGTGTAGACGCCGTCGGCCGTCTGCGCCACGGTGCCGAGCGCGCCGGTGAGCCCGAGCCTGCGGGCCAGGATGTTGGCCAGCTCGACCGGCGTCGCGGTGACCAGCCAGACCCGCTGGCCGGCGGCCAGGTGCCGCTGGGTGAGCTCGCGCGCGCCCGCCCAGATCCGGTCGGCCATGGTGTCGTCGTAGATCTCCTCGCCGAGCGCGACGATCTCGTCGACCCGGTGCCCGGCCACGAACGCCAGCGCCGATTCCCTGGCGGCCGCGATGTGACCGGAGTTCTCCGCGCCGCGGACCCGGAACGACACCTGTCCCCAGGTCAGCCGGACCAGGTCGCGGGGCCCGAACAGCTTGCGAGCGGCCAGCCCGCGGGCGAAGTGGTAGATCGAGGCGCCGCGCATCAGGGTGTTGTCGACGTCGAAGAACGCCCCCGCGGCCAGGTCCGGGACGGGCGCGGGCTGCCGCACGTCGGCGGCCGCCGCGGATGCCTGGCCAGCGGCGGCCTGCCCGTTCCCCCCGCGCCTGCGTGGCAGCAGTTTCATGTGCATCGAGCCTACCGGCGCAAACTCGGTCGCCAGCATGCCCGCGCGGGCGTTTCGCTGGCTGGCCGCCAGCGGCGCAAGCTGGCTGGTCAGCAGTATGGTCGCGCCAGCAGCCCGCGTCGGGCACCATAGTCAGGATGTCTGTCTCGCTTCTGCTGCCCGGCCTGGGCTGGCTCGGCACCCTCGCGGCCACGGGTTTCCTGGTCGCCAGGTGCCAGCGCGCGCCCAGCGGGCCGCTGGTGGCCTGGACCGTCGCCATGTTCGCGCTGATGATCTCGCTGCTGGCGCAGGCGTCCGGGTACGCGGCCGGGTTCGGGCCGGTGACGCTGCGCGGGATGGAGATCGGGGCGGGCATCGTCGCCCCGCTGGCGCTGGCCGAAGGGCTGGCTGAGCTGGCGGGCAAGAGCGTGCCCGCCAGGTTCGCCGCCCGGCTGCTGCTCCCGGCGATCGGGTTCATCGCGGTGGTGATCCTGGGCAGCGACCCGCTGACCACGGCGGGATTCAGCAAGGCATGGCCCGAGCCGACCCGGCACTACCAGATCCTCCCGGAGAACCTGCTGGGCTATGTCGCCCCGGCGGTGCTGCTGGCCGCGCTGCTCGCGGTGATCTCGACGCTGGCCCGGCCGCACCGGGAGCGGGCCTGGCAGGAGGCGGTGCCGCCGGTGGCGGCGGCGGCGGTCGCCACCCTGGCGATCTCGCTGCCTGGACTGGTGGTGCTGGCCGCGATCCAGCATCACCCGGTGAAGGCGCCGGTGGGCAGCCTGTTCGCCCCGCTGTGCATCGTCGCCGCGGTGCTGACCTGGTTCGCCTGCAAGTGGGCCGGCGACCTGGATCTGGACCTGCTGCGCTATGGCCAGCCGCCCGCGGCGGCCCGCGACGACTGGCAGCAGCGCAGGGACTGGGCGCGGCCGGACGAGACCGGGGACTTCGAGTCGCCCGGCGCCGGCGCTGACCCCTACGACAGCCTGTACCGGCAGGAGGACGAGGGCGGGTACGGCGCGGGCTACCCGGAGGGCGGCTATGACGAGTCCGGCTACCCGGCAGCCGGGGCCTACCGCGAGGCCGGGCCGGACACCGGGTACGGCGAGGAGAGCGGCTACGGCGACACCGGGTACGGCGACAGCGGCTACAGCGACGCCGGCTACGGCGACCCCGCCCGGGGCGAGAGCAGGCTCGACGATGACACCGGGTTCGGCCGGCCGGTGCCCGCGCAGCGCGGCTACCAGGAGCAGGAGGAGCCGGCCGCGCCGATGTTCGGCCAGATCGCCATCTACACGCTGCTGGAGGACCGGGTCGCCGAGTTCGACAAGCTGACCAAGCAGGTGGTCCGGCAGGTACGCGACAGCGAGCCGGACACGCTGGTGTTCATCGTGCACGCGGTGCCGTCGGCGCCGATGCAGCGGATCCTGTACGAGGTCTACCGGGACCGCGAGGCGTACGAGGAGCACAAGCGCCAGCCCTACCTGGCCAGGTTCGAGACCGAGCGGCGGCCGTTGGTGCTGGCCACCAACGTGATCGAGCTCGGGCTCCAGCAGGCCAAGGTGTCGCCGCTGCGGCCGATCACCGACGTGCTCAGCGACACCGGGTTCGACCTGCTCAGCGACACCGGGTTCGGCCAGCCGGGGTTCGCGCCGCGGCAGGCCGGGGACCTGCGCGGCGGGCGATGACCGGCCCGGGGGCCGGCCAGCGCGGCGGGCAGGCCGCCCACCAGGTCACGCTCATCACCCGGCCGGGCTGCCACCTGTGCGACGACGCGCGCGCCATCATCACCCGGGTCGCCGCCGAGCTCGGGGCCGGCTTCACCGAGCGCGACGTCGAGCAGTCGCAAGAGGACCTGCTTTCCTACGGCGACATGGTCCCGGTGACCCTGATCGACGGGGTGCAGCATGACTTCTGGCGGGTCAGCGAGCAGCGGCTGCGCGCCGCGCTGGGCGGATAGATCTGGTCGCAGTGCGGTAAAGCGGCGGTAAAGCTGCAGCGGGCGGGCCGGAGGGGGATCCGGGCCGACTTTGTGCAAACGTTCACAAGGGCGTAGCGTGACAGGAAAGCCAGCATGCGTGCCGCCCGGCCCGCGTGACCGTCGCGTCGATCCCCAGGAGTGCCGGCGCATGACCCGCCGTCCCGTCCCGCCCAGCGCCGTCCCTGGCATCCCCGAGGCGACCGTGGCCCGCCTCCCGATCTACCTGCGGGCCCTGTACGCGCTCGCCGACCGCGAGGTCGCCACGGTGTCCAGCGAGGAGCTCGCCGCAGCGGCCGGGGTGAACTCCGCCAAGCTCCGCAAGGACCTGTCGCACCTGGGCTCCTACGGAACCAGGGGGGTCGGCTACGACGTCGAGTACCTGGTGTATCAGGTGTCGCGCGAACTCGGGCTGACCCAGGACTGGCCGGTCGTGATCGTCGGCGCGGGCAACCTGGGCCGCGCGCTGGCCAACTACGGCGGGTTCGTCTCCCGCGGGTTCCGGATCGCGGCGCTGCTCGATTCTGACCCCGAGGTGGTCGGGACCCAGATCGCCCGGCACGTGGTCCGGCACGCGGACGAGATCGAGGCGGTGGTGACCGGGGACGGGGTGTCGATCGGCGTGATCGCCACGCCGGCCGCGGCCGCGCAGGCCGTCTGCGACCGGCTGATCGCCGCGGGGGTGACCAGCATCCTCAACTTCGCGCCGGTTGTCCTCGACGTGCCATCGGGCGTCGATGTGCGTAAGGTCGATCTGTCGATCGAGTTGCAGATACTCGCGTTCCACGCCCAGCGGCGGGCCGTGCTGCAGGTCGCCGGGAACGGTAACTGGCCGCAGCAGCAGGCCGCGCCGCCCGGCGGGGCCGGGCCGGCCGGGCCCGGCCAGGTGCCGCGGCCCGACGGCGAGCCGGGGGTGGAGGCGCAGGCGGTAGCAAGATGAGCGTGCTCGTGGTAGGCCTCAGTCACAAGAGCGCGCCGGTAGCCACCCTGGAACGGGCCGCGGTGACCGGCGACGCGCTCGGCAAGCTGCTCGGCGACGTCTTCAGCTCGGCCGACATCGCCGGCTCGATGGTGGTCAGCAGCTGCAACCGGGTCGAGGTGTACGCGGAGGTCGGCAAGTTCCACGGCGGGGTGGCCGCGATCTGCGAGCTGCTGGCCCGGCACGCCGCGATCCCGCTGGCCGAGCTCACCCCGCACCTGTACGTGCACTACGAGGACCGGGCCATCCAGCACCTGCTGACCGTCACCTGCGGGCTGGACTCCATGGTGACCGGCGAGAGCCAGATCCTCGGCCAGGTCCGCCAGGCGATCAAGCTGGCCCGCGACCACGGCACGCTCGGCCGGGCGCTGGCTGACCTGGGCTCGGTGGCGCTGCGGGCCGGCAAGCGGGCGCACGCGGAGACCGGGATCGACCGGGCCGGGGCAAGCCTGGTCAGCGTCGGCTTCACCACCGCGGCGCAGCGGCTGCCCAGCCAGGCCATGGCCGCGGGCCAGGCGGGCGTGCTGGCGGGCCTGTCGGTGCTGGTGGTCGGGGCCGGGTCGATGAGCTCGCTGGCCGCCGCGACGGCGTCCCGGCTGGGCGCGGACCGGGTCATCGTCGCCAACCGGACCAGGGCCAGGGCGCAGCGGCTGGCCGCGTCGGTCGGCGGCACGGCGGCCGAGCTGGACCGGCTGCCCGCGGAGCTGGCCGCCGCCGACCTGGTGGTGTCGTGCACCGGCGCGGCCGGGCACGTGATCAGCGCGGACGCGGTCACCGCCGGGCTGGCGGCGCGGGCGCCCGGCCGGGCGCCGCTGGTGCTGGTCGACCTCGCGCTGCCGCGCGACGTCGACCCGGCCGCTGCCGCGCTGCCCGGGGTCAGCGTCATCGACCTGGAGGCGCTCGCCGGCGCCGCCGCCAGCGGCGTGACCGGGGCCACGGCCAGCGAGGACGACGTCGCCGCGGTCCGCCAGATCATCGCCGAGGAATTCGCCGCGCACGCGTCCGCGGACCGGGCCGCCCGGGTCGCGCCGACGGTCGTGGCGCTGCGGGCCAAGGCCGCCGGGGTCGTCGACGCCGAGCTGGCCAGGCTGGAGGGCCGGGTACCCGGCCTGGAGGCGCGGGCCCGGGGCGAGATCGCCCAGGCAATGCGAAGAATCGCCGACAAGCTGCTGCATGCGCCCACGGTGCGGGTAAAAGAGCTGGCAGGATCGCCGGATGGGGACTCATATGAGACAGCCCTGCGGGTGCTGTTCGACCTCGACCAGGACGCCGTGCAGGCGGTGACGCGCGCCGACGCCGGGCTGCTGCCCGGGCCGGCCAGGAAGAGCACGCCATGAGCGCAGCGCCGCTGCGGCTGGGCACCCGCAAGAGCCCGATGGCCATCGCGCAGTCCCGGCAGGTCGCCCGGATCATCACCGAGCGGGCCGGCTGCCAGGTCGAGCTGGCCCTGGTCACCACCTTCGGTGACGTGAGCCGCGCCGAGCTGACTCAGATCGGCGGGACCGGCGTGTTCGTCAGCGCGCTGCGGGCCAGCCTGCTGGCCGGCGACATCGACTTCGCGGTGCACTCGCTGAAGGACCTGCCCGCGGTGGACGCCGACGGGATCACGCTGGCCGCGGTGGCGGCCAGGGACGACCCCAGGGACGCGCTGTCCGCCAGGGACGGCGTCAAGCTCGCTGACCTGCCCGCCGGGTCACGGATCGGCACCGGGTCGCCGCGCCGGGCGGCCCAGCTGCTGCTGCTGCGGCCCGACATCCGCCCGGTCCCGGTGCGGGGCAACGCCGGGACCAGGCTGGCCAAGATCACCAGCGGGGACGTGGACGCGGTGGTCCTGGCCTACGCCGGGCTGGCCAGGATCGGCCGCCTGGACGCGGTCAGCCAGGTCTTCGAGCCAGAGGAGATGCTGCCGGCCCCGGGGCAGGGCGCGCTGGCAGTCGAGTGCCTGGCCGGGCGGGAGGCCCTGGCCGAGCTACTGGCCTGCGCGGACGATCCGGCGAGCCGCGCGGCCACCACGGCGGAACGCGCCGTGCTCCGCGGGCTGCAGGCAGGCTGCAGCGCGCCGGTCGGAGCGTATGCTGCCGGGACTGATGAATTGCGGCTGTGCGCGATCGTCGCCGCGGCCGACGGGGGGAAGGCGCTGCGGGCGAGCGCGAGCGGCCCGGCGCGGGAGGCTGACCGCCTCGGCGCCGACGTCGCCGCTGAGCTGCTCCGGGACGGCGCGGGAAGGTATACGGCGATGTCCGCTGGCCAGATCAGCACTGGACAACACATCAGCACTGGGGACGATAACGCATGAATCCCAGGCCCGTGACGGATAAATCAGACAGCAAGACGGCACCTGGCGCCGTGACGGCGGCCGCCGCGGGCAGCGGGCTGGTCGCGTTCGCGGGCGCCGGGCCAGGAGACGCCAGCCTGCTCACGGTGCGCGCGGCGACCCTGCTGGCCCAGGCTGACCTGGTCGTGGCCGGCCCGGAGCTAGCCGGGAAGCTGGACCACCTGGTGCCGCCGGAGACCGGGGTGACCGGCGCGGACGCGCTCGCCCAGGACCCCAAGCTGCTGATCAAGGCGGCGAAGGCGGGGAAGCTGGCGGTCCGGGTGCTGCCCGGTGACCCGCTGCTGTCGGGCCTCGCGATCGCCGAGGCGTCGGCGTGCGCCAAGGCCGGCGTCGCGTTCGAGATCGTGCCGGGCGTGCCGGCCGCGACCGGAGTGCCCGCCTACGCCGGCATCCCGCTGGCCGCCGATGCCAGCGGCGAGGTCAGGATCGTGCACGCCGCCGAGGTGAGCCAGATCACGGCCGGCCCGGGCAGCCTGGTCATCCTTGGCGCCGAGAGCGGGCCTGCCGACCTGGCCAAGATGCTGATGGCAGCCGGCTGGCCGGACACCGCGCCGTTCGCCATCACCTGGAACGGCACCACCACCGACCAGCACACCGTCGTGTGCTCGCTGGGCTCGGTGTCGGCCGACCTGAAGGCGGCCGGGGTCAGCCTGCTCACCGTGCACGGGCCCGCGGTCGCGGTGGTCGGCGACGGCGTCGCCGCGCACCGCTCGCTGTCCTGGTTCGAGACCAAGCCGCTGTTCGGCTGGCGGGTCCTGGTGCCGCGGACCAAGGAGCAGGCCGGGCAGGTCTGCGACCGGCTGCGGTCCCGCGGCGCGGTGCCCGAGCAGGTGCCGACGATAGCGGTGGAGCCGCCGCGGACCCCGCAGCAGATGGAGCGCGCGGTCAAGGGCCTGGTCACCGGCCGGTACCAGTGGATCGCGTTCACCTCGGCCAATGCCGTGCGCGCGGTGCGGGAGAAACTCGAAGAGTACGGCCTGGACGCGCGCGCGTTCGCCGGGGTCAAGGTCGCCTCGGTGGGCGAGCAGACCGCGCGGGCGCTGCGCGACTTCGGCATCGCGGCCGACCTGGTGCCCGAGGGCGAGCAGTCGGCCGAGGGCCTGGCTGACTCCTGGCCGCCCTACGACGACGTGCTCGACCCGATCAACCGGGTGCTGCTGCCGCGCGCCGACATCGCGACCGAGACCCTGGTGGCCAGGCTGACCAGCCTGGGCTGGGAGGCCGAGGACGTGACCGCCTACCGCACGGTCCGGGCCGCGCCGCCGCCCGCGCCGGTGCGCGAGGCGATCAAGGGCGGCGGCTTCGACGCGGTGCTGTTCACCTCGTCCTCGACCGTGCGGAACCTGATCGGGATCGCGGGCAAGCCGCACGCGGTGACCGTGATCGCGGTGATCGGGCCGCAGACCGCGAAGACCGCCGCCGAGTACGGGCTGCGGGTAGACGTGACGGCGCCGCGGCCGTCGGTCGACGCGCTCGTCGACGCGCTCGCCGAGTACGGCGCCGGGCTGCGGGACGCCGCGGCCGCGGCCGGGGAGCCGGTGCGCAAGCCCAGCGAGCGCCGCCGGGGTGCCCGCCGCCGGATCAGGTAGGCGGCGGGCCGGCGCGCGCCGCGCTGGCCGCGCCCGAGCTGGCAGGAGGCCAGAGATGACCGCTGAGTTCCCGGTGGCGCGGCCGCGCAGGCTGCGCCGCAGCGCGCCGCTGCGGCGGCTGGTGGCCCAGGTCAGGGTCGGGCCCTCGGACCTGGTGCTGCCGCTGTTCGTCAAGGAGGGAATCAGCGAGCCGCAGCCGGTGCCCTCGATGCCCGGGGTGGTCCAGCACACCAGGGACAGCCTGCGCAAGGCCGCCGCCGAGGCGGTGGAGGCCGGGGTCGGCGGGCTGATCCTGTTCGGCATCCCCGCGGTCAAGGACGCGCGCGGGTCGGCCGCCGACGACCCGGCCGGGATCGTCCAGCTGGCGCTGCGCGACCTTGCCGCCGAGGTCGGCCCGGCCACCGTGCTGATGGCCGACCTGTGCCTGGACGAGTACACCGACCACGGGCACTGCGGCCTGCTCACCGCGGCGGGCGAGGTGGACAACGACGCGACGCTGGAACGGTACGCGGCCATCGCGGTCGCCCAGGCACGGGCCGGGGCGCACGTGGTGGCGCCCAGCGGGATGATGGACGGCCAGGTCGGGGCCATCAGGTCGGCGCTGGACGGGGCAAGCTTCAGCGAGGTCGCGGTCTGCGCCTACTCGGCGAAGTACGCCTCGGCGTTCTACGGGCCGTTCCGGGACGCGGCCGAGTGCGCGCCGCAGTTCGGCGACCGGGCCGGCTACCAGCAGGACCCGGCGGGCTCGGGCGAGGCGGTCCGCGAGGTGCTGCTCGACGTGGCCGAGGGCGCCGACATCGTGATGGTCAAGCCGGCCCTGCCCTACCTGGACGTGATCAGCCAGGTCGCCGCCGCGGTGCGGCTGCCGGTGGCCGCCTACCAGGTCAGCGGCGAGTACGCGATGGTGGAGGCGGCGGCCGCGAACGGCTGGCTGGACCGCGACAAGGCGATCATGGAGACGCTGACCGGGATCCGGCGGGCCGGCGCGGACATCATCCTGACCTACTGGGCTGCCGAGGTGGCCAGCCGGCTGGCGCGGTAACGGCCCGGCTCAGCCGGCCCTGAGCCGGGAGCCGATAGGGTGGGCAGCACACCTTGCTGACGGGCCGCGGGCATTCCGCCGGCCCGGATCCGGCATTGGCAGAGCGGCGAGCGGGAGTGGCCTATGGTCGAGGCGGTGCTGCGGTCCAGGCGCCGCAGGGCCGGGGAGCGGATGGCGGTGGCGGCGGCCGGCTACGCGGCCATCGGCTGGCCGGTCTGCGCGGGCGCCTACCCGCCGGGCCGGCCGCACCGGGCCGGGGAGACCAGCCGCAGCTGCAGCTGCGACCGGATCGGCTGCCCGGCTCCTGGCGCGCACCCGCTGTCGCCAGCCTGGCAGCTGCAGGCGAGCGCGGACTCGCTGCGGGTCGCGCGGCAGTGGGCGGCCTGCCCGGAGGCGAACGTCGTACTGGTCACCGGCCGGGTGTTCGACGTGCTGGACGTGCCCGCCGAGGCCGGGCTGGCGGCGCTGGAGGCGATGCGCCGGGCCGGGGTCCAGCCGGGCCCGGTCGCGCTCAGCGCCGGGAACCGGGCGCTGTTCTTCGTCGCCAGCCGCGGCGCGCCCGAGGACGAGAACGAATGGTGGTCGTGTCATCTTGACTGTGAACCGGAAATGGTCGCCCAGGTGAGCGGGCTGCGCTGGCACTGCAGGGACAGCTACGTGCTCGCCCCGCCGTCCCGGTTCGGCCCGGCCGCGGCCGCGCAGTGGCTGCGCCAGCCGCGGCGCCAGCCGCTGCCCGACGGGGTGCGGCTGCTCGAGTACCTGGCCGACGCCTGCGGCGGGGAGCTGTGACCGGCGGGCGCGACGGCTCGGCCCGGCTGTTCGCCCGGGCCACCGGGGTGGTGCCCGGCGGGGTCAACTCGCCGGTCCGCGCGTTCGGCGCGGTCGGCGGGGTGCCGGTGTTCATGGCCTCAGGCCGCGGCCCGTACCTCACCGACGTGGACGGGCGCGAGTACGTCGACCTGGTCTGCTCCTGGGGGCCGATGATCCTCGGCCACGCACACCCGGCGGTGACCAGCGCGATCACGGCGGCGGCGGCCCGCGGCACCTCGTTCGGGACCGCGACCGCGGCCGAGGTCGAGCTGGCCGGGGAAATGACCGCCCGGGCCCCGGTGCAGATGGTCCGCCTGGTCAGTTCCGGCACCGAGGCCACCATGTCGGCGCTGCGGCTGGCCAGGGGCTGGACCGGGCGCAAGCTGGTGGTCAAGTTCGCCGGCTGCTACCACGGGCACGTGGACGCGCTGCTGGCCGCGGCCGGCTCGGGGGTTGCGACCTTCGGGCTGCCCGACTCACCCGGCGTGACCGGCGCCATCGCGGCCGACACCCTGGTGCTGCCCTACAACGACGCCGAGGCGGTCCGGCAGGCGTTCGCGGCGCACGGCCCCCAGATCGCGTGCGTGATCACCGAGGCGTGCCCGGCGAACATGGGCGTGGTGCCGCCGTCGGCGGGCTTCAACCAGCTGCTGGCCGGGCTGTGCCAGGAGCACGGCGCGCTGCTGATCATGGATGAGGTGCTGACCGGGTTCCGGGTCACCAGGTCGGGCTGGTATGGCCGGGAAGGCGTCCCGGCGGACCTGATGACGTTCGGCAAGGTGATGGGCGGCGGGCTGCCCGCGGCCGCGTTCGGCGGGCGGGCCGAGATCATGGACCGGCTGGCGCCGGCCGGCCCGGTGTACCAGGCGGGCACGCTGTCGGGCAACCCGCTGGCGACCGCGGCGGGGCTGGCCACCCTCGCCGAGTGCACGCCGGAGGTGTACGCGCGGGTGGACGCGGCCGCCGCCGCCGTCGCCAAGCTGACGGCGGCCGCGCTCGGCGCGGCCGGGGTGCCGTTCCGGCTGCAGGAGGCCGGCAGCCTGTTCTCGTTCTTCCTGGGCGTGACCGGGCCGGTGCGCGACTTCGGCGAGGCGAAGGGCCAGTCGGCGCGGGCCTACGCGGCGTTCTTCCACGCCATGCTGGACCGCGGCGTGTACCTGCCGCCCTCGCCGTATGAGGCCTGGTTCCTGTCCGCCGCGCACGACGACGCGGCGATCGACCGGATCGCGGCGGCGCTGCCGGCCGCCGCCCGGGCCGCGGCCGCGGTGGCGGGCTGACCGGGCCGGTCAACCCGGGCCTGGCGTAAAGGTGCCCCGGTCCCGCTGGCCGGCGGGACCGGGGCACCCTCTCCCCCCGGGCGGTTACCGCAACGGCACCGAGACGTGGATCGGGACCGGCGTGACGCCGATGACGCCCGCCTCCGGCGCCGGGTTCAGCACCTGGACGTCGAACCCGCACATGCCGGTGGCGTTGCCGGCCACCTGGTTGGATGCGCTGTCGCCGTCACCCCACTGGTCAGCGGGCGAGTTGTTCTGGCAGCTGAAGTTGCCGTGGATGATGTTGCCCTCGTCCTCGTTCCCGTCGATGTCGCCGTTGACGATGTTGGTGTTGACGGCGTTGCCGCCGATCTGGTTGCGGAACATGCCGAACCAGCAGGTGGTCAGGTTGGTGACGGTCACGTTCCCGTGCACCGTGCTGTCGATGTAGCTGCTGTAGGGCGGGAAGCCGACGTCCTGGTTGAACACGCCGGCCGGGTCACAGCTCTCACCGCCGCCGCCACCGGTCTGGGTGACGTTCCCGTCGACGGTCGAGTCGTGCAGGACGACGCCGAGCGCCTGGTTCACGATCAGGTTGCCGTGGATGACGTCCAGGCTGGTGAGCGTGGGCGCGCCCGGGTTGGGATCATCGAGGCAGGGGAACTCGGGCACGTTGATGACGCCGTGCAGGCCCCATAGATTGGCGAAGACCGTACCGCAGCCGAGCATGACGCTGGCATTGTCCTGGACGACCATGTTGCCGTCCACGGTCAGCCGGGAGCCGTTGGCCCCGAAGACCGCATTCAGAATGGCGTTCGGTGCGACAGTGAGATTTCCCGACACGTGCACCGGGCCGTTCTGGATGGCGCAGGCGCCGTCGATCACCAGATTGCTATAGCTGCCAGATAGTTGTCCCGGCGCTGCCAGCGTGCCCGTGCAGGTCTGCGTCCCACCCTGCTGCACGGCCGCGGCGGCCAGGCCCTGCCCGGCGGTCAGGGTGCCGAGGACCAGCCCGCCAGCACCCAGCGCGCATGCCAGAATACGCGATTTCATTGCCATTCGCCGTTACCCTCCCATTCGTCCGGTTAACCGGCTTCGACCACGTACGAACAATGGTGGGCCATATGTAGCACCGGGCTCGGAGATCGTCAAGGATTCACGGCCGCATGAATGGCGATATCCCGCGGGCTCTCAGCCGATGGCGACCGCGACAATGCCGGCCACTATCGCGGCCGCGCCCGCCAGGCGGCGGGCCAGGCTGCCCTCGCCCAGCAGCCTGCCCCCGAGCAGGACCCCGAACAGCACGCTGACCTCGCGGGCCGGCGCGACCGCGCTGACCGCGGAGAAGCTCAGCGCGATCAGCACCAGGATGTAGGCCAGCGGCGCCAGCGCCGCCGCGCCGAGCACCTGCGGCCGGTACTGCCGCCACACCCGGGCGGTCAGCGGCCTGGCCCGCAGCGCCAGCGGCGCGAACGCCAGCGCCATGAACGGGAAGGCGGCATAGCCCTGCAGCAGCGCCGGGGTGCGCAAGTCCGACACCGCGTACTTGTCCCACAGCGTGTACGACGCGATGAACATCCCGGTCACCGCGGCGAAGGTGACCGCGACGGCGGGCCCTGGCCCGGCCGCGGCGGCCGGGCGGCCGCGGCCGGCCGGGATGCTGATGACCAGCACGCCGCCGATGATCAGGGCGATGCCCGCCAGGCCGGCCGGCCCGGGCCGCTCGCCGAACAGGGCCAGGCCCGCCAGCGCGGCCAGCAGGGCGCCGGTGCCGCGCCCGAGCGGGTAGACCAGCGACAGGTCGCCGGCCTGGTAGCCGCGCTGCAGGAACAGGAAGTACCCGCACTGCAACAGCCCGGTCCCGGCCAGGAACGTCCAGCTGGCGGCCGTCAGGCGCGGGTGGCCGGCGGCCAGCGCCACGGCGGCGACCGGTGCGTAGCCGATGCTGCCCGCCACCGCGACCAGCCAGATGAAGCTGGTAGCCGCCAGCGCGGACGCCTGCTTGCTGAGCAGGTTCCAGCTGGCGTGAGCGATCGCGGCGGTGAGGATGAGAGCGATGGCGGCCGGGCTCAACTGATGACTCCGCGGCCAGCATATCGCCGTCTGTCAGGCCGGCCGCGGCGCAGGCCGCTTGGGTAAGCTGTGCGCGCGATGACAGATCCCGGGCCGCCGGCCGCAACCACGATCGTTCACTTGCTGCGCCACGGCGAGGTGGAGAATCCCCGCGGCGTGCTGTACGGCCGGCTCCCCGGCTTCCACCTGTCCGAGGACGGCGCGATGATGGCGAAGGCAGCCGCTGACTTCCTGGCCGCCAGGGACGTGACCGTGCTGCGGTCATCGCCGCTGGAGCGGGCGGCGGAGACGGCCGAGCCGCTGGCCGCGCAGACCGGCCTGCGGGCCGAGACCGACGAGCGGCTGATCGAGCCGTCGAACCACTTCGAGGGCCAGCACTTCGGCCCGGGCGACGGCTCGCTGCTGCGCCCCGGGCACTGGTACTACCTGCGCAACCCGTTCCGCCCGTCCTGGGGTGAGCCGTACCGGGAGGTCCTGGCCAGGATGCGCGCGGCGGTGCACGACGTGGCCGGCCAGGCGGCCGGGCACGAGGCGGTCTGCGTCAGCCACCAGCTGCCGATCTGGATCATGCGCCGGTCGGCAGAGGGGCGGCCGCTGTGGCATGACCCGCGGCGCCGGCAGTGCGCGCTCGGCAGCATCACCAGCTTCACCTACCGGTCGGGCCGGCTGGTCGGGGTGAGCTACTTCGAGCCATCCGACCACCGCCCGCGGCAGGTAGCTGGCGCCTGACGAGCCAGCCAAGGCCGGCCCCAGGGCGGCCCGGCACGGCCGGGTCGGGCACAATGGGGCGCGGTACTACTGTCTGTAGGAGATCACTGCGTGTTCCGGTTGACGAGCATCGGGCGCCGGGCTGGCCGCGGCGCGGCCGCGGCGGCGCTGATGCTGGGCCTGGCCGCGTGCGAGGGCGGCGCGATCGCCCAGTCCACCCCGCGGAGCAACGGGACCAGCTTCGTGGCCGGCGGCCCGGGCGCCACCGTGTTCGCCGCGGCCGCGCGCAAGGCAGCGCCCGACATCGCCGGCATCACGCTGGCCGGCACCAGGCTGGCCCTGTCCAGCTACCGCGGCAGTGAGGTCGTGCTGAACTTCTGGGGGTCGTGGTGCCCGCCGTGCCGGCAGGAAGCGCCCGCGCTGGCCGCGCTCTCGTCCCGGTTCCGGCCCGGCGGGGTGCGGTTCCTCGGCATCGACATCAGGGACAACCCGGCCAGCGCGCAGGCGTTCCTGCGCGGCTTCCGGATCGGCTACCCGAGCCTGAACGACCCCGGTGACCAGCTCGCGCTGGACTTCCGCGGCACGGTGCCGCCGCTGGGCATCCCGACCACGCTGGTGATCGACCGGCAGGGCCGGATCGCCGCGCGTATCGTCGGCGGCGTGTCCTACGACGGGCTGAAGACCCTGATCACGAAGATCGCGGCGGGACCGGCATGACCCGGGTGACCGCGCGGGTCCGGCCGGCCGGGCCGGGCAGCGCCGCGCCCGGCGGGACGCCGGGCACGCCCGCCACCCGGCTGGGCCCTGGCGGCTGGCTGCGCTGGGCATGGCGGCAGCTGACCTCGATGCGGACCGCGCTGATCCTGCTGTTCCTGCTGGCGGTGGCCAGCGTGCCCGGATCGATCCTGCCGCAGGAAGGCATCGACCCCTCGGCGGTCACCCAGTATTACGCGGCGCACCCGGCGCTGGCCCCGGTGCTGGCCAGGCTGTCGCTGTTCAACGTGTTCGCCGCGCCCTGGTACGCGGCGATCTACCTGCTGCTGTTCGCCTCGCTGGCCGGCTGCGTGCTGCCCAGGACGGTCCGGCTGGCCGGCTCGGCCCGGCAGCAGCCGCCGCGGGCCCCGCGCAACCTGGGCAGGCTGCCGCTGACCGCCAGCTACCAGACCGCGCTGCCGCCGGCCGCCGCGCTGGAATCGGCCCGGCGGCTGCTGGCGGCCCGGCGGTTCCGGCTGCGGGCCGGCGAAGGCTGGGTGGCCGCGGAGAAGGGCTACCTGAGAGAGGCCGGCAACCTGCTGTTCCATCTCGCGCTGCTGGCCCTGCTCGGCTCGGTCGGGATCGGCGGCATCTTCGGGTACAAGGCCAACCGGCTGCTGGTCGTGGGCGACTCGTTCGCCAACACGGTCACCGCGCTCGACCAGTTCCGGCCCGGCCGCCTGGTCTCAGCCGCTGACCTGCAGCCGTTCTCGGTGACCCTGAACCACTTCGACGCGACCTATATCACCGCGGGCAACCAGCGCGGCCAGCCCTCGAACTTCGTCGCCTCGCTGACCTACACCGCGCAGCCCGGTGACCGCCCGCACAGCTTCAGGCTGCAGGTCAACCACCCGCTTGAGGTCGACGACGTCCGGGTGTTCCTGCTCGGCCACGGGTACGCGCCGCAGTTCCGGATCACCGACGGCACCGGCCGGGTGGTGTTCAACGGCGCGGTGCCGTTCATCCCGGTCGAGCAGGCGGGCTTCAGCTCCGACGGGGTGATCAAGGTCCCGGACGCCAGCCCGCGCCAGCTTGGCTTCGCCGGGGTGTTCCTGCCCACCATGGTGGACGCGGGCGGCACCCTGGAGTCGGCGTTCCCCGCGGCGCTCAACCCGAGGGTGAGCATGCTCGCCTACGACGGCAACCTCGGGATGAACGCGGGGGCGCCGCAGTCGGTTTACGAGCTCAACACCGCGGGCCTGCGCCGGCTGCCGGTCCCGCCCGCGCCGCTAGCGGCGGGCCAGTCGATGAAGCTGCCTGGCGGGGCCGGCACGCTCACCTTCACCGGGTACAAGCAGTGGGTCAGCCTGGCCATCACCTACGACCCCGGGCAGCTGCCCGCCCTGGCATCAGGGATCGCGGCGCTGGCTGGCCTGCTGCTGTCCTTCATGGTCCGGCGGCGCCGGGTCTTCGTCCGGGCGCAGGCCGCCGGCGGCGGGCTGAGCGTCGTCCAGGTCGGCGGCCTGGCGAGGTCCGACGCGGCCGGCGGCTTCGACACCGAGTTCGCCGGACTGGCCGCGCAGTTCAGCGAGGCACACGACGGCCGCGAGCTGACCAGCCCGATGGCAGGCCGCGATCCAGCCCTTCGCCACGAAGAGGGGGAATGAGGTTCCGTGCATCTCAACATCGGCCTGGCCGACTTCAGCCAGGGCATGCTGCTGTCCGCGATCGTCATCTACGCGCTCGCGATGCTCGGCTACGCCGGGGACTTCGCGTTCGGCCGCAGGCCCGCGGCCACGGCGGCGGCCGGGGCCAGCGCGGCGGCACCGGCCGCCGCTGAGCTCATCGGGGCCTCGGTAGCCGGGGCCCGGCCGGCCGCCGGCCCGGCGCCGGGCGGCCCGCCGCCGGCCGCGCAGCCCGCGGCGAACGCGATCCGCGGCGGCACCGGGGCCTGGGTGCGGGTAGCGTTCACGCTCACCTGCGTCGGCCTGTTCGCGCATGTCACCGGCATCGTCAGCCGCGGGATCGCCGAGCACCGGGTGCCGTGGGGCAACATGTACGAGTTCATCATGGCGATCAGCTGCATGGCGGTGCTCGTCCTGGTGGTCGTGGCCGGCCGGTACCGGGCCCACTACATCGGGCTGTTCGTGCTGATCCCGGTGGTGTTCGCGCTCGGGCTCGCGGTCACCGTCGTCTACACCCCGGCCGGCGCGCTGGTGCCAGCGCTGCAGTCCTACTGGATCGCGATCCACGTCACCGCGATGATCATCGCCAGCGGCCTGTACATCGTCGGCGCGGTCGTGACCGTCATGTACCTCGTCGCCGACCGCAGCCTGCGGCGGACGGCGGCCGGCCTGCCGTCCGCCACCAGCGGCATCGTCGCCCGCCTGCCCAAGCCGGACGTGCTGGACCGGCTGTCCTACCGGACCATCCTGGGCGCCTTCCCGGTATGGACGTTCGGCGTCATGGCCGGGGCGATCTGGGCCGACCAGGCCTGGGGCCGGTACTGGGGCTGGGACCCGAAGGAAACCTGGTCGTTCATCACCTGGGTGGTCTACGCGGGCTTCCTGCACGCCAGGGCGACCGCTGGCTGGCGGGGGCGGCGGGCGGCCTACATCCAGCTCGTCGGCTTCGGCTGCCTGATGTTCAACCTGATCGGGATCAACCTGTGGGTGAGCGGGCTGCACTCCTACGCCGGCCTGAACTGACCGGGCAGGCTCAGGCGTCGTTGCCGGCCTCGCGGTCGTCGCGGATCCGGCGGTCAAGCTCGGCCAGGAAATCCGGGTCGTCGTCGGGGCCGGCCGGGCGCCAGGAACCGGGCCGCGGGTAACCGGCCGGGCCCGGGCCGAGGTCGTCGATGCGGCTGGCCGGGTGGCGGCGGTAGGCCTCCTGCTGGCGGATGCCGCGCAGGCCAGCGAGCGGGCGGCGGGTCACAGGGACATGCCAGCCGCGGGCCGGGCGGCCCGCGATGAGCCACGCGACGGCGCCGGCGGCCGAGAGCAAGATCACTATGAGTATCCAGGTTCGCTTGGACAAGCTCCGCATCGCGAATTCCGGCGTACGTGCCACATCGATCAGGCACGGCACCACGAAACCGACCGTGAGCAGGGCCAACAGCATGCCGATGAGCAACATGGCCGCAGCCTAGCTGCTGTGATGCCCGACTTACCTGGGAATCGGCCGAGTAATCATGTCAAACTCCGCATGACCGTAATTGATTACACTGGGTAAGCTGGCATGACGGCTGCCCTGGTTTCGTCGTAGCCTGGCGGCCTGACCTGAACCCGGGGGTGCGCGACATGCGGCTGCGGTTACTGGAGCGTGTCCGGCAGTCCCTGCGGCGCAAGCCAGGGCCGGCCGCGCAGCGCGCCGCCGGGCCCGCCCGGGCCAGGACCGACGGGCCGGCCAGGGCGGCCGGCGTCGGCAGCCACCGGAGGGGATCGGCGCCGCGGCTGGTGCTGCGCGGCGGCGGCGACCGGGGCCAGGCCCGCGGCGGCAGTGATCCCGGGCCCGCTCGCGGCGGTGCTGCCGGGCCGCCTGGCGGCGGTGCTGACTGGCCGCCTGGCGGCGGGGGGCCACCGGGCCAGGGAGGGCCAGGCCGTGGCGTGACGGCGGCCCGGGTGAGCGGCGGGGCCGCCGCTGCAGGCCGGGCTGCTCCGGGCGCGGCGGCTCGCGCCGCGGTGCGGCAGCCGCCCGGGCAGGCCGCCGCCGGCGACGCGCGGGCGGGCCAGCAGCCGGGACGGGCGCGGGCGAGGATCGCGGCGCCCGGCGGCGAGGCCGCCCCGGCGGCGGTGAAGCAGCCCTGGTACGAGATAGCCCACAGCAACCGCACCGCGGCCGGGCGGCGGCACTGCGGCCAGCTGGAAGAGGTCGTCCGGCGGGAATGGGCCACGGACGCGATCCCGCCGCCCGAGGCGGTGGTCGCCATCGACCGGCTGGCGGAACTGCCCCAGCTGATCAAGCGGAAGCTGGCGGCGGGCCTCGACTCGATCCACGTCGGGCCCGGCGGAGTCCCTGACCTGGACGACATGGGCCGGCTGAGCGGCATTCCGCTGCCCTCTGGCCGGGCCACCTGGGACGCGTGCGCCGGCGCCTACGGCGAGCGGAAGATCATCGTGGGCTCGCGGCCGTCCCCGAGCCCGGACGTGATGTGCCACGAGATCGGGCACGCGCTCGATGACATCGACGGCACCGGCGAGGGGTGGCAGTCCGACTCAGCCGGCTTCTGCGCCCTGTACGACCGCTGCCTGCCGCACATGATCTCCGACTTCCACCGGCAGCGCGGAGTCCTTGGCCGCAGGGAGTTCTTCGCCGACGCGTTCGCGGCGATCGCGTCCAGGCAGCGCCCGGCCCTGGTAGATATGGTCGGCGGGGACACCAGGGCGGCCCTGGACGTGATGCTCTACTTCAACGTGCGATATGGCATCTAGGGTGATCAGGCGATGTACGTTATAAGACTGCCTAACGGCAACCTGATGGTTCCCGAGTCGGCGATCAGCGGCGACGGCCAGGTGATGAGCGACGCGTACGTGGAGATCGGGCCGGCGGACGCGGACTACGAGCGGCTCGCCGCCCAGGCGGTGACCGAGGACGAGCTGGCCGAACGACGCAGGCGCTGGCAGGAGGGGGACGAGCCGCTGCGCAGGCAGTTCCTTGACTTCCTCGCCCGGGGCGGCAGGGACGGCGTGCGTGACGGGAAGGACAACGAGCCCGGGCGGTGAACGGGCGGGCCGGCCGGCCCGGTAACGGTGAGCGCCGTCAGCGGCGGGGGGCGAACGCCGCTCACCCTTACCGGATCGCCTGCTGCCTCACACCGCCGACGGTGCGGCCGTGCTCGCGTCACCGCTCAGCAGTGCCCTCACCTCTGACTCGCGGAACCGCCTGTGCCCTCCCGGTGTGCGAATGCTGCTGATGCGGCCGGATGCCGCCCAGCGGGTGACGGTCTTCGGGTCGACGCGGAACAGGGCAGCGACCTCTCCGGGAGTGAGCAGCCGCTCACTGTTGCCGTCCATTTGGGTACCCCTCCTCATCTCCATAGGAGCTTGTCCTAAGTGTCGCGACAAACACGGTTTTTATCCTTAGTTTCCGTAAAATCTGGTCTGAGAATCTCGGTGACCGGGTGCCGCGTGTGCGCTGAGTGCACGGGCAACTGCGGGCTGGCCGCGTTCTGGGCCGGCCGGGCGGCGCGCTGTGAACATTGCGCCTGATAAACGGCCAGCGGATTCCCGTCCTGGCCGGCCGGTGTTATCACGTGCGCATCCCGCGCCGGATTTCGGCGTGCTGAACTGCCCATTAATCGCACCCGGCGGGCGGCGGCCGGCCGCGGCCCGCCGGCCAGGCCGACAGATCTATGCTGAGGCGGTGCCAGCACCCGATGCACAGCCCCCGGCAGGGCCGGCCGCACAGCCCGCCCCGGGCCCAGACGGCCGGCCCGCGCCCGCCCCGGCACTGGTCTCGCTGGCCGAGATCCAGGCCGCGGCCAGGCGGCTGGCCGGCGTCGCGCTCAGGACACCGCTCGTTCCGCTGGCCGGGACCGGCCCGGCGCTGCTGCTGAAACCCGAGTCGCTGCAAGCCACCGGGTCGTTCAAGGTCCGCGGCGCCTACAACGCGATCAGCGCGCTGCCGCCGGAGCTGCGCGAGCGCGGGGTGGTCGCGCACTCCAGCGGGAATCACGCGCAGGCGGTCGCTTACGCCGCCGCGCTGCTCGGCGTGCCCGCGACCGTCGTGATCCCGGACGGCGCCCCCGCGGTCAAGGTCAGCGCGGCCAGCCGGCTCGGCGCCACGATCGTCAGGTGCGAGCCCAGCCTGGCCGCCCGGGTCGCCGTCACCGGGGAGCAGGCCGCCCGGTTCGGCTACGCGATCATCCCGCCGTTCGAGCACCGTGACGTGATCGCCGGGCAGGGCACGATCGGGCTGGAGATCGCCGCCGACTGCCCGGACGCCGACCTGATCGTGTGCCCGGTCGGCGGCGGCGGGCTGATCTCCGGTATCGCCGCCGCGGCCGCGGCGCTGCTGCCCGGGGCCAGGGTCGTCGGGGTGGAGCCGGAACTGGCCGCCGACGCGCGCGACTCGCTGCGGGCCAGGCGCCGGGTCGCCTGGCGGGCGGCCGACACCAACCAGACCATCGCCGACGCGCTGCGCGCCGACCAGGTAGGCGAGCTGCCGCTGCGGCACCTGCTCAGCCAGGTACACGACATCGTGACGGTGTCGGAAGACCAGATCCGCGCCGCCATGCGCAGGCTCGCGACCTCGGGCCGGCTGGTGGCCGAGCCTGGCGGCGCGGTGGCCGTCGCCGCCTGCCTGCACGGCGGCGGGCTGCTGCCGGCCGCCAGCCGCCCGGTCGCGGTGCTGTCGGGCGGCAATGTCGAGCCTGCCCTGCTCGCCGCGGTACTGGGCGGCAGCGAATAGTCTGAGCGCATCATGCGCGCGACAGTTGCCTACACCTCCGCCAGGATCATGATCTTCGTGATCGCGCTGGTGCTGCTGTACCTGGCCGGGGCGAGGAACCTGCTGCTGATCGGGCTCGCCCTGGTGCTCAGCGGCATCGTCAGCTTCGTGCTGCTGTCCCGCCAGCGCGACGCCATGTCCTCGGCGCTGGCGAGAAGGATCAGCGGCTTCCGGAGCAGGCTCAGCGCTGGCGCCAGGGCCGAGGACGACGACTGACCCGCGGCTGCCCCGCTGCGGCGCCAGCGCCGCCGCCGTCCGGCCGCGGCTAGCTGGCCGCTGTCCTGGCCCCGTTCTGCGGCGGCGCGGGCAGCCAGCCGCCGGAGGTCAGCATGCCGAGCACCAGGCCGGTCGCCTCGGCCCGGCTGAGCACCGAGGTGTCGATGGTCAGCTCGGCGTCGGCGGGCTCCTCATAGGGGTCGGACACCCCGGTGAACTGCCCGATCAGCCCGGCCCGCGCCTTGGCGTAGAGGCCCTTGCGGTCGCGTGCCTCGCACACCTGCACCGGCGTGGCCACGTGGATCAGCAGGAAGTCGCCGACCTCGCTGACCAGCTGCCGGACCCGGGCCCTGGCGGCGGCGTACGGCGCGATCGGCGCGCAGATCGCGATGCCGCCGTGCCGGGCGATCTCGGCGGCGACGAAGCCGATCCTGGTGACGTTGAGGTCGCGGTCCGCGCGGGAGAAGGTCAGGCCCGCCGACAGCAGCTGCCGGACCAGGTCCCCGTCGAGCAGCGAGACCTCCCGCTCGCCGCGCTCGGCGAGGGCGTCCCGCAGGTCCCTGGCGATGGTCGACTTGCCCGACCCGGACAGCCCGGTCAGGAACAGCACGAACCCCCGCTGCGCCCGCGGCGGCCTGGCCCGGCGCAGTTCCCGCGCCACCGGCTCGGGGGTGAACCAGTCCGGCACCTGCGCACCGGCGTCCAGCAGGTCGCCGAGCTCGCCGGGGGACAGCTCGTCCCGCTCGGTGCCCGGCTCGATCAGGGTGAGCGGCCGCCAGACCTCGGCCCGCGGGTCATAGGCCCAGGTGCCGACCGACAGCACCGGGATCACCGGGCGCAGCGCGGCGGCCAGGCCGTCGGCGCTGGGGCCGGCCGCGCCGGTCGACGCGGTGACGATCGCGCCGCCGGGCGGTGCGGGGCTGGCGGCAGCGCCGGGCACCGCGGCGCCGACCGCCGGGTCAGCCGGGTCGGCGAGCAGGTGGGTGGCCCCGTAGGCGGCGGCGACCAGGGCGCGGACGGCCAGCTCGCGGGCCGGGGCGTCGGGCCCGGGCAGGCTGCGCGCGGCCATCGGCACCGGGACCACCAGCGTCCCCGGCGGCAGGCTGGCCGCGGCCGCGAGCACGGTGCGGATCAGCGCCTCGGGCCTGGTGACCACCTCGGCCGGGCCGGCCACCAGCGGCAGCAGCAGCAGCCGGGCCTTCAGCTGCCCGGCCACGTGCCGGAGCTGGCCGAGCTGCCTGCGGTGCAGCGGTCCCCTGGTGGCCAGCGCGAGCACCGGACCGTCCCCGGCCTCGGCGAGCTGGCCGCGCACCTGCGCGGGGGTCAGCATCAGCCGCCGGAACGCGCCGTGCTCCAGCTCCCGCTGGCTGGCCACCGGGCCGGCCAGCCGGACCAGCGGCCCGGCGCCCGCGGCGCCGCCGCGGCCCGGCGCGGCGGGCAGCCCGGTGCGCTCAGTGATCGTCAGCACCGCCAGCGGCGTGCCCTCGGGGTCGGCCAGCCCGACCTGGCGGGCCTGGTCCGGCACCGAGCTGGCCGGCACCTCCAGGGTCACCGGGACCGGCCACGGCGTCCCGCCGGCGAGCCTGCCGTCCGCGCTGACCGCGGCCAGGTCCGCCGTGGTGAGGAACCCGGTCAGCGGCGCGAACGCGCCCGACAGCAGCAGCTCCAGGTCCCCGAGCTGCTGCTGGTCCAGCGGCAGCGAGGGCAGCCCGGCCGTGCCGGGGGACAGGCCCGCCTGCGCCTGCGCAGTCACGTAACCGTCAACCTCCATCCAGCATGGCCTGTTCCGCTCCGGCGCCAGCGGGGCCGCCAGAGCATGCCTGAGGCTACACGGGAAGCGACAGCGCGGTCACCCGGCCGTCGCCGGCCAGCTCACAGCACCCGCGCGAACCTGTCCTCGGGCTTGCGGATCACGAACCGCAGCTCGTCACGGCCCGGGCTGAGGGCCGGCCGGGACGCCACCGCCGCCAGCCGCCGCGCGGCCAGCAGCCACAGCGGCGCCCGGCCGCGCTGGCCGGCCAGCGCGGCGCGGTCCTGGCGCTGGGCGATGACCAGCCCGCGGCGCAGCGTGTACGCCTGGATGCCGCGGCCAGAGGCCAGCTGCTCGTACACCGCCGGGTAGGGGCCCGGCTGGCCGGGCCGCAGCCGCCGCCAGGCCAGCGCGCGCGCCCACGCGGGCAGCTTGCGGTCCAGCAGCCCGGCCGCGCTGTCCCGGTCGGTGACCGCCAGCAGCAGCAGCCCGCCCGGCTTGACCGCGTCCACGATCCGGTCCAGCACCAGCTCGGCGTTGCGGATCCGCTCCAGCAGCAGGCAGCAGACCGCGATGTCGACCGACCGCGGCGCGAGCGGCACCGTCCGCAGGTCGCCCAGGGTGGCGGTGAGCTGGCCGGCCGCCGCGGCGACCGCCGCCCTGACCGTGTCGTCGTCGGTATCGATCAGGCTGACCACCAGGTCGCAGCCGGCCGCGCGCAGCCGCGCCAGGTCGACCGCGCCGCCTGCGGTGGCGGCGCCGGCCAGCAGCAGCGCGACCTGCTGCCCGGCGTGCCCGGCCGCGTAGTCCGCCGCGCTGCGGGTGAACAGGCTGTCCACGCCGTCGCCGCCGGGCAGCGCCGCCAGCCCGGCCGGCTGCAGCCGGCCGTCAGGTCCCACCCGGTGCCGGCCCGGCCGGTCCTGGCCGGCCTGCGCGACGCCGCCTGCCCCGGGTTCGGTTGGCTTCACGGACACAAAGAGTAGTACTCAGACTACTTATAGTTGTTGCACCGCACCCCCGGCGTGGCCGGCCATCGCGGCTGTGCCGCCGGTGACCGTGCCGCCGGCGACGGTGCGCCGGTGCCGCCCGGGCTGGCAATGGCCCGGCCGGTGCGCACCGGCCCTTAAGCTAGAGACATCCCGCGGCCCGGCCCAGGCGGTGGTCAAGGGGACGCCTGGGGGGCGCCCAGCGCCGGCCGCGGGGGTTTCGCGTTGCCTGCTGTCAACCACAGGGATGCCATGAGCCTCGCCGGCCTTCTGGACATCATCGCCGATGACCCGCAGCTGCGGCGCGCGCTGGAGGAGGCCGGCCAGCCCGGTGCCGCCGGCGCCGACCTGACCGCGCCGCCGGCCCTGCGGCCGCTGCTGACCGCCGCGCTCGCCGCCGCGGTCCGCGGCCGGTTCGTGCTGGCCGTCACCGCCACCGTGCGGGAGGCCGAGGACCTCACCGCGGCGCTGGGCTCGCTGCTGCCCGAGGGCGCCGCCGCGTGCTTCCCGCCGTGGGAGACGCTGCCGCACGAGCGGCTGTCGCCGCAGCCCGACATCTCCGGCCAGCGGCTCGCGGTGCTGCGCAGGCTCGCCCACCCCGACCCGTCCGACCCGCTGGCCGGGCCGCTCACCGTGATCGCCGCCCCGGTCCGCAGCGTGCTCCAGCCGATCGTCGGCGGCCTGGGCGAGCTGGAGCCGGTCCGGCTGCACACCGGCCAGGACGCCGACTTCGATGAGCTGCTCACCCGGCTGACCGAGATCGGCTACACCCGGGCCGAGACCGTCGAGCACCGCGGCGAGCTGGCCGTGCGCGGCGGCATCCTGGACGTGTTCCCGCCCACCGAGGAGCACCCGGTCCGGGTCGAGTTCTGGGGCGACACGGTGGAGGAGATCCGCTTCTTCAAGGTCGCCGACCAGCGCAGCCTCGGCCTGTCCGGGCAGGGCCTGTGGGCGCCGCCGTGCCGCGAGCTGCTGCTGACCCCGGCGGTGCGGGCCCGGGCCAAGGAACTGGCCGCGCGGCATCCTGGCCTGTCCGACATCCTCAGCAAGATGGCCGACGGGATCGCGGCCGAGGGCATGGAGGCGTTCGCGCCGGTGCTCGCCGAGCGGATGGAGCTACTGCTTGACTACCTGCCGGCCGGCGGCTGCGTGCTGGCCTGCGACCCGGAGCGGATCCGGGCCAGGGCCGCCGACCTGGTGCAGACCAGCCAGGAGTTCCTGGCCGCGTCCTGGGTGAACGCGGCGGTCGGCGGGCAGGTGCCGATCGACCTGGGCGCGGCCGCGTTCAGGCCGGTCAGCGAGATCAGGGCCGCGGCGGCCGGGCTGGACCTGCCGTGGTGGACGATCACCCCGTTCAGCGCGCAGGACGAGGGCGGAACGGGTAGTCCCCCGGTACCCGGCGCCGGCGAGGCGGGCCTGCCGGGGGAGAGCACCGGGCGGCTGGCGTTCACCCTGGACGCGAGCCCGGCGGAGGCCTACCGCGGCGACACCGCGCGGGTGATCAGCGACGTGCGCGGCTGGCTGGGGCGGGGCTGGCGGGTCGTGCTGGTCACCGAGGGGCACGGCCCGGCGCAGCGGCTGGCCGAGCTGCTGCGCGGCGAGGACATCGGCACCAGGTCCGGGGACCCGGCCGGGCCGGGCGAGCCGGGCGTCGCGCAGGTGGCCACCGGCATCGTCGAGCACGGCTTCAGCTGGCCGGGCGCCAGGCTCGCGGTGCTGTCCGAGACGGACCTGGCCGGCCAGCGGGCCGGCGGCGGGGCCAGCCCGGCCCGGATGCCCAGCAGGCGGCGCGGCGGCATCGACCCGCTGCGGCTGTCAGCGGGCGACTACATCGTGCACGAGCAGCACGGCGTCGGCCGGTACCTGGAGATGACCAGCCGCACCATCCAGGGCGCGACCAGGGAGTACCTGGTCATCGAGTACGCGCCGAGCCGGCGCGGTCACCCGCCGGACCGGCTCTACCTGCCCACCGACCAGCTGGACGAGGTGACCAGGTACTCCGGCGGCGAGGCCCCGGCGCTGCACCGGCTCGGCGGGGCGGACTGGGCCAAGACCAAGGGCCGGGCCCGCAAGGCGGTGCGCGACATCGCCGCCGGGCTGATCCAGCTGTACCAGGCCCGGATGGCCTCGCCGGGGCACGCGTTCGGCCCGGACACGCCGTGGCAGCGGGAGCTGGAGGACGCCTTCCCCTACGTGGAGACGCCCGACCAGCTCGCCGCCGTGGACGAGGTCAAGCAGGACATGGAGCGGCCGGTCCCGATGGACCGGCTGATCTGCGGCGACGTGGGCTACGGGAAGACCGAGATCGCGGTCAGGGCGGCGTTCAAGGCGGTCCAGGACGGCAAGCAGGTCGCCGTGCTGGTGCCGACCACCCTGCTGGTGCAGCAGCACACGGCAACCTTCAGCGAGCGGTACGCGCCGTTCCCGGTGGTGGTCCGGCCGCTGTCGCGGTTCCAGAGCAGCGCCGAGGCGGCCGACACGCTGGCCGGGCTGGCCGAGGGCAAGGTCGACGTGGTGATCGGCACGCACCGGCTGCTGTCACAGGAGACCTCCTTCGCCCGGCTCGGCCTGGTGATCATCGACGAGGAGCAGCGGTTCGGGGTCGAGCACAAGGAATTCCTGAAGCGGATGCGCACCCAGGTGGACGTGCTGGCGATGTCGGCCACCCCGATCCCGCGGACGCTGGAGATGGGCCTGTCCGGGATCAGGGAGATGTCCACGATCCTGACCCCGCCCGAGGAGCGGCACCCGGTGCTGACCTCGGTGGCGCCCTACGACGAGAAGCACATCGCCGCCGCGATCCGGCGCGAGCTGCTGCGCGACGGCCAGGTGTTCTTCGTGCACAACCGGGTCTCCTCGATCAACAGGGTGGCCGCCAGGATCGGCCAGCTGGTGCCCGAGGCCCGGGTCGCGGTGGGGCACGGCCAGCTGAACGAGCACACCCTCGAGAAGATCATGGAGTCGTTCGTCGACCGCAGGTCCGACGTGCTGGTGTCGACCACCATCGTGGAGTCCGGGCTGGACATCCCGAACGCGAACACGCTGATCGTGGACCGGGCCGACGCCTACGGGCTGCCCGACCTGCACCAGCTGCGCGGCCGGGTCGGGCGCGGCCGCGAGCGCGGCTACGCCTACTTCCTGTACCCGCCGGAGAAGCCGCTGACCGAGACCGCGCACGAGCGGCTGGCGACGATCGCGCAGCACACCGAGATGGGCGCGGGCATGTACGTCGCGCTCAAGGACCTGGAGATCCGCGGCGCGGGCAACTACCTCGGCGGCGAGCAGTCCGGCCACGTCGCGGCGGTCGGCTTCGACCTGTACGTCCGGATGATCGGCGAGGCGGTCAGCGAGCTGCGCGGCGACGGCCCGGCCGAGCGGCCGGAGGTGCGGATCGAGCTGCCGGTGGACGCGCACATCCCGCACCAGTACGTGCCGGGGGAGCGGCTGCGGCTGGAGGCCTACACCAGGATCGCCGCGATCGACGCCGACGCCGACGCCGTCGCGGTGGCCGAGGAGCTGGCCGACCGGTTCGGGCCGCCGCCCGAGCCGGTGCGCAACCTGCTGGCGGTGGCCGGGCTGCGGTTCAGGGCCCGGCGGGCCGGGCTGACCGACATCACCCAGCAGGGCGGGTACATCAAGTTCTCGCCGGTGCAGCTGCCCGAGTCGCGCCAGGTCCGGGTGCAGCGGCTGTACCCGAGGACGGTGCTCAAGCAGCAGGTGCGTACGATGCTCGTACCGGTGCCGAAGACGGATGGCAGGCTGCGCCCTGGCCCCGCGGGGAGCGGGGCTGGCCCCGGGCGGGCCGGCCCGCCCTCCGCGGTGTCCATCGGGGCCCCGCCACTGCGTGACCGGGAGCTGCTCGCCTGGTGCGAGGACCTGATCGGGCTGGTGCTCGACGGGGCCAGCCCGGCCGCCGGCCAGGACGCAGCGCCGCAGGGAGCCGCGCCGGGACCGGCTGGCCGGCAAGCGTGAGGAGGAACGCCGACGTGCCGCGCACCTCGATGAAGCTGGGCATGGCCGCGAAGCTGGCCGTGGCCGCGGCGGCCGCGGGCATCGCGGTCGCCGCCTGCGGGCCGGTCCAGATGGGCGCCGCGGCCACCCTGGGCAGCCAGCGGATCTCCGCCGCGCAGCTGTCCGCCCAGGTGTCGAACCTGAACGCCGGGTACCAGAAGTACAAGACCAAGATCCAGCTGCAGTACCCGGCCGACCAGATGACCCAGCAGGCGCTGGGCTGGCTGGTCCGGTTCCGGGTGCGTGACCGGATGGCGCAGCGCGAGCACATCACGGTGACCGCCGGTGACGCGCAGCGCGCGCTGGCCGCGATCACCGCCCAGATCAAGCAGGGCGGGGGCAACGCGACGCTGCCCATGCTGGCGGTCGCGAACGGGCTGCCGCCGGACCTGATCAGCGACCTGGGCCGGTACCAGGCGATCCAGGACAAGCTGATCAGCCGGCTGGACGGCGGGCAGCTGCCGTCCGGGCAGGCCGCGCAGCAGACCCTGCAGGCGCAGTTCACCGCCGCGCAGTGCCGGGCGTCCAAGAGCCTGAGCATCAAGATCAACCCGCAGTTCGGCGAGCTGGACTACAGCCAGCTGAGCGTGCTGCCCGCGCCGCCGTCGCTGTCGGCGTCCGAGCCCTCGGCCAGCCCGTCGGCCAGCCCGTCGGCCAAGCCCCGGCTGACCCCGCCCTGCTAGGAGACCCGACCGCCGTGCCGCAGGACCCGCAGGCCGCTCCGGCCGCCGCCGCGCCGGACCAGGCGGCGGCGCAGCCGCCGGCCCTGCTGGAGCTGGTCGCGGTGATGGACCGGCTGCGCGCCGAATGCCCGTGGGACGCCAGGCAGACGCACGAGTCGCTGGCGCCGTACCTGCTGGAGGAGACCTACGAGGCGCTGGAGGCGCTGGAATCAGGTGATCCGGCCGCGCTGCGCGAGGAACTCGGCGACGTGCTGCTGCAGGTGCTGTTCCACGCCAGGATCGCGGCCGAGCGCACCGACGGGACCGGCTACACCATCGGCGACGTGGCCGAGGGGATCGCCGGCAAGCTGGTGCGCAGGCACCCGCACGTGTTCGGGGACGTGACCGTCAGCGGGGCCGGCGAGGTGAAGCGGAACTGGGACGCGATCAAGGCAGCCGAGCGGGCGGCGGCGGGCGGCGGGCCCGGCTCGGCGCTGGACGGGGTGCCGTTCGGGCAGCCCGCGCTGGCGCTGGCGGCGCAGCTGCAGCGCCGGGCGCGGCGGGCCGGGATCCCGGCCGGGCTCGCCGACCTGACCCCGCCCGGCGGCCCAGGCCCGGACGGGACGGCGGTGACCGAGCTCGGCGCGCGGCTGTTCGCGCTGGCGGCACAGGCGGCTCAGGACGGGCTGGACCCCGAGCTCGAGCTGCGCGCCGCCGCCCGCGCCTACCGGGACCGGGTGCTGGCCTGGGAGCAACAGCAGCGGGCCTGACCGGCGTGGCCGCTGCCTGGGCGCAGGCGCGTTCTACTAGGCTCCAATGCGGACATGTCGTGTCCGTCACCGCACTACACCACCGTCGCACGGGAGTCCTCAAGTGGCCGCCATCGATGCAATACACGCCCGGCAGATCCTCGACTCGCGGGGCAACCCCACCGTCGAGGTGGAGGTCGTGCTCGATGACGGCACCCTGGGCCGCGCGGCGGTGCCCAGCGGCGCGTCCACGGGCGCGTTCGAGGCGGTGGAGCTGCGCGACGGCGGGGCGGAGTACGGCGGCAAGGGCGTCACCAGGGCCGTGCAGGCGGTGATCGACGACGTCCAGCCCGCGCTGCTCGGCTACGACGCCGATGACCAGCGGCTCATCGACCAGGCACTGATCGACCTGGACGGTACCCCGGACAAGTCCCGGCTCGGCGCGAACGCGATCCTGGGCGTCAGCCTCGCGGTGGCCAAGGCCGGCGCCGAGTGGGCCAGGCTGCCGCTGTTCCGCTACCTGGGCGGCCCCAACGCGCACGTGCTGCCGGTGCCGATGATGAACATCCTCAACGGCGGCGCGCACGCCGACAGCAACGTCGACATCCAGGAGTTCATGGTCGCGCCGGTCGGCGCGGGCACCTTCACCGAGGCGCTGCGGTGGGGCGCGGAGACCTACCACGCGCTGAAGGCGGTGCTGAAGCAGCACGGCCTGAGCACCGCGGTCGGCGACGAGGGCGGTTTCGCCCCGAACCTGGAGAGCAACCAGCGGGCGCTGGACCTCATCATGGAGGCGATCGGCAAGGCCGGGCTGACCCCCGGGCAGGACGTCGCCCTGGCGGTCGACGCGGCGGCGACCGAGTTCTGCCTCGACGGCGGGTACCGGTTCGAGGGCCGCCAGCGCAGCGCCGCGGAGATGACCACGCTGTACGCGGGCTGGCTGGACAGCTACCCGGTCGTCAGCCTGGAAGACCCGCTGCAGGAGGAGGACTGGGCGGGCTGGCGGGAGGCGACCGCCGCCCTCGGCGACCGGGTGCAGATCGTCGGCGACGACATCTTCGTCACCAACCCCGAGCGGCTGCGCCGCGGCATCGCCGAGAAGACCGCCAACGCGCTGCTGGTCAAGGTCAACCAGATCGGCACCCTGACCGAGACGCTGAACGCGGTGGCCCTGGCGCACCGGTCCGGGTTCACCTGCATGCTCAGTCACCGGTCCGGGGAGACCGAGGACACCACGATCGCTGACCTCGCGGTCGCGGTGAACTGCGGGCAGATGAAGACCGGGGCGCCGTGCCGGTCCGAGCGGGTCGCCAAGTACAACCAGCTGCTGCGGATCGAGGAACTGCTCGGCGACGCCGCGTCGTACGCCGGACGGGCCGCGTTTCCCCGGTCGGCGGCCGCCAGCCGATGACCGGGCTCCCCGGCCAGCGCCCGCCCGCGCCGACCCGGTTCACCGGCCGGGTGGCGGTCCTCGCCGTGGTGATCTGCGCGATCGCGCTGAGCCTGGCCTACCCGGTCCGGGAGTACATCGCGCAGAGCCGCCAGATCGGCCAGCTGGAGGCGCAGCACCAGCAGCTGAGCACGCAGGTCAGTGCCCTGCAGGGGGAGAAGCGCAAGCTGACGAGCCCGGCCTACGTGCAGCAGCAGGCGCGCGACAACCTGCACATGTGCATGCCAGGCAGCACCTGCTACGTGATCATCCCCGGTAACCCGCCCGCCCGCCGGGCGGCCAGGGCGCACTCGCCCGCGCCGGCCTGGTACCAGCGGCTGTGGCAGTCCGTCCAGCAGGCTGGCAAGACCCCGCCGCCGGCCAGGCCAGCGCCGCCGGGGAAGACCCAGCGGGCCGGGAAGACCTCGCCGCCCGGCCAGCCGGGCCCCGGCGGCCAGCGCGCGCGGCAGGGCAGCACGCAGCAAGGCAAGGCTCCGGCCCGGTGACCGCGGCGGAGCCGGGCGGCGCCGATGTCGCGGCGGTGACGGCTCAGCTCGGCAGGCCGCCGCGCGGGCTGCTCGGGGTCGCGCACCGGTGCCCGTGCGGGCTTCCCGACGTGGTCGAGACCGCGCCGCGGCTGCCCGGCGGCGCGCCGTTCCCCACCCTGTACTACCTCACCTGCCCGCGCGCGGTGGCGGCGGTCAGCCGGCTGGAGGCCGCCGGGCTGATGCGGGAGATGACCGCGCGGCTGGCCGCCGACCCCGGCCTGCGCCAGGCCGCCGAGGCGGCGCACGAGGACTACCTGGCCCGGCGGGACGGTGCGGCGCGCCGGGCCGGCCTGCCGCCGCTGCCGCCGGGAACGCAGAGCGCCGGGGGGATGCCAGGCCGGGTCAAGTGCCTGCACGCGCTGGCCGCGCACGAGCTGGCGGTCCCCGGCGCCAACCCGCTGGGCCGCGAGGCGGTCGCCGCCGCGGGGCCGTGGTGGGCAGCGGGCCCGTGTGTCGGCGGGACCGGGTAGCGGCTAACTTTGGCGGGGAGCCGGCGCCGCGGGCACCGGAGCGGGCCGGCCGGACGGACAGGCAATGCAGGCGAGCAGCGCGGGCACGCGGCCCGGCCCGGCGGACGCGTCCCGGTGCCCGCGGGCGGGCAGACAGGCAGGCGGAATGAACGCGACAAGCGGGCGGGCCGACGTCGCGGTGGACGGCGTCCCCGGCGCCCCGGCCGGCCAGCGGCCGGCCCGGGTCGCGGCGGTCGACTGCGGCACCAACTCGCTGCGGCTGCTGATCGCCGACGTCGACCCGGCGCGCGGCACGCTGACCGACGTGACCCGCCAGATGGAGATCGTCCGGCTCGGCCAGGGCGTCGACGCGACCGGGCGCCTGGCGGCCGGGGCGCTGGCCAGGACGCTCACCGCGCTGGCCGGCTACGCCGCCGTCATCGAGGCGCACCCGGTTCAGGCCACCGCGATGGTCGCGACGAGCGCGGCCAGGGACGCGGCCAACGCCGCCGATTTCGCGCGCGGGGTGAACGAGATACTGGGCGTCACCCCGCAGGTCCTCAGCGGCGATCAGGAAGCGCGCCTGTCCTTCGCCGGCGCGACCGCGGAGCTGACCCGCCCCGGGCAGGCAGCGCCGTCATGCCCGCCGCCGTACCTGGTCGCCGACATCGGCGGCGGCTCCACCGAGTTCGTGCTCGGGCCCGGCTGGCCCGCGGGCGGCAGCCTGCCCGCCGGCCAGCTCAGCGCGGTCTCCGTCGACATCGGCTGCGTCCGGATGACCGAGCGGCACCTGCGTTCGGACCCGCCGCGGCCAGCCGAGATCGCGGCGGCCACCGCCGACATCGACGCGGCCCTGTCGGTGGTCGCAGCGAAGCTGGCGGTGCCATCCGCCCGCACGCTGCTCGGGCTGGCCGGCTCGGTGACGACGGTCGCGGCGATCGCGCTGGACCTGCCCGGCTACGACGCCGCGCGGATCCACCACGCCAGGATCCCGGCCGCGACGGTGCACGAGGTCACGGCCGGCCTGCTGGCGCGCACCAGGGCCGAGCGCGCCCTGATCGGGGTCATGCACCCTGGCCGGGTCGACGTGATCGGCGCCGGCGCCCTGGTTCTTGACCGGATAGTGGCCCGCTTCGGCTTCGCCGACGTGATAGCCAGCGAGCACGACATCCTGGACGGCATCGCCTGGTCGCTGGCCGCCGGGCTGCCCCGGTGACCGGGCCGGTCCCGCCCGGGTCCGGCTGGCCCGGTGACCCGGCGACGCCGGCCACGCCGGTCGCGGCCAGCCCGGCCGAGGTCGCGCGGCTGGCCGCCAGCGCCGGGACGCTCGCCGAGCTGTCGGCCAGGCAGTCGGTCTGCCGGGCCTGCCCGCGGCTGGTGAGCTGGCGGGAGCAGGTGGCCGTGACCAAGCGCCGGTCGTTCCGGTCGCAGGCCTACTGGGGCAGGCCGGTCCCCGGCTGGGGCGCGGACCAGCCGAAGGTGCTGCTCGCCGGGCTGGCACCCGCCGCGCACGGCGGCAACCGCACCGGGCGGATCTTCACCGGTGACCGCAGCGGTGACGTGCTGTTCGCCTCGCTGTGGCGGTGCGGGCTGGCCGCCCAGCCCGCCAGCGTGCACGCCGGGGACGGCCAGGCCCTGACCGGCGCCCGGATGGCGGCCGCGGTCCGGTGCGCGCCGCCGGAGAACAAGCCAGCGATCACCGAGCGCGACGCCTGCGCGCCCTGGCTGGCCGCCGAGCTGAACCTGATCTGGGCGCAGCTGCGGGTGATCGTCTGCCTCGGCCAGTTCGCCTGGCAGGCGACCTGGGCGCAGCTGGCGGCCCGCGGCGAGCCGGTGCCCCGGCCCCGGCCGCCCTTCGGTCACGGCGCATCGGCGCTGGTCGAGCGGGCCGCCGCCGGCCTGCCCCCGCTGCTGGTGCTCGGCTGCTATCACCCGAGTCAGCAGAACACCTTCACCGGCCGGGTGACTGGTGACATGCTCGATGCGGTCTTCACCCGGGCTGCCGGGGAAGCCGGCCTGTAGCACTTCGCGGCGCCGGAACGATGCTCATACTGGGCGCCGTGCCGGCCAATAGTCGCGCGGCGCATCGGCCGGATAGATCAAATTAATTAGATTGGTGACATTGGGCTAGAATCGGACTCACCGTAATGCGTTAATCTAGAATCAGCGAACGGCGCGGGGTATCATCACAAGGCCCCCGTAGCCCAACGGAAGAGGCGGCCCCCCTAAAAGGGTCCCCAGTGTCGGTTCGAATCCGACCGGGGGTACGTCTGAGCGGCCAGGATGCCGCTCGCCGCGCCGTTCACGTGACGGTTGCGGCTAGTCGCATGGCTGACTGTTCAGTCAGTGCAATGGATTTCCTAGCCGTTAAGTGTGGCGGCTCCCCCGGACTGTGCGGCCGCTGGCGGCGGCGTCCCGGGGAATTACCCTTAAGTAATTCAGAGCCTATCTGTTCCGGACATCGCGGCAGCCAACGTTAGATTATGTATTGTCAACAATCGGCTGGTGCCCGGGTGAAACAGGTCATCCGCTCGTATCCGGGCCAGCGCGGGTGATCGTTATCCTGACTATCACCCGGCGCTGCTGCCTCATTGCGTCACGGTACTCATCCCAGTCGGGATGCTCACCGGAGATCCGGCGGTAGTAATCGACGAGCAGGTCCATCGCCTCGGGCAGGTGAATGATCTCGGCGCTGCCCTCGGCCTGGATCCACTCGCCGAAGAAGCCGTCGTTGAGCACGCACAGCGAGGCGTGCGGGTCACGGGCGAGGTTCTTGAACTTGACGGCCGTCTCCCTGGTGCTGATCAGCACCCGGCCATCGTCATCGGCGGTCACGGTGACCGGTGACAGCTGCGGCCTGCCGTCCGCCCTGGCAGTGGCGAGAACGGCGCGGTGATTCGCGCGCAGGAAGGCGGCGGCGCGCTCGGCGTCCAAAGGTCAGCCGCTGGCCTCAGGCACTACGCCTGAGCCGGCGCTGCACCTCGTACTCGTGCACGATCGCGCTGGCGTAGCCGTGGCTGAGGCCATGCTCATCAGAGAGCCAGTAGGCGCGTTCGTCGCAGCGCAGGAAGGCGGGCCCGGATTCAAGCCGGTGAAACCACTCTCGGAGATCACGTCCGGTGACGACTGGGATGCGAGCGATGAGGTTCTTGTGCATCTCCGGAGAGTGGGTCAGGGACAAGTGGCACCTCCCGGGGTGAGTCCTCTTTCAGTTGAGACTGCACCACGCTCGCGCGCCTGACAAGACCTGAACGTCACCCGTCCGTAATGAGATGTTTATCCGGGCGGTTGCCGGCCGGTCAGGACAGCCGCTCGAAGATCATCGCCATTCCCTGGCCGCCGCCCACGCACATCGTCTCCAGGCCGAACGTCTTGTCGTGGAAGCGCAGGCTGTTAAGGAGCGTCGAGGTGATCCGGGCACCGGTCATCCCGAACGGGTGGCCGACCGCGATCGCGCCGCCGTTCACGTTCAGCTTGTCCAGGTCGATGCCCAGCTCCCGGTAGGACGGGATGACCTGGGCCGCGAACGCCTCGTTGATCTCCACCAGGTCGATGTCGCCGATGGTCATGCCCGCCCTGGCCAGCGCCTGCTTCGACGCCTCGACCGGGCCCAGGCCCATGATCTCCGGTGACAGCCCGCTGACTCCGGTGGCGACGATCCTGGCCAGCGGGGTCAGCCCCAGCTCGGCCGCCTTGCGGTCGCTCATCACCACCACCGCGGCGGCGCCGTCGTTCAGCGGGCAGCAGTTGCCGGCGGTCACCGTGCCGTCAGGGCGGAACACCGGCTTCAGCTCGGCCACCTTCTCCAGCGTGGTGCCGAGCCGGGGGCCGTCGTCGGCGGAGACCACGCTGCCGCCGGGCAGCGTGACCGGGGTGATGTCGCCCTGCCAGAAGCCGTTGGCCAGCGCCTTCTCCGCCAGGTTCTGCGAGCGCACGCCGAACTCGTCCTGCTCGAGCCGGCTCACGCCGCGCAGCTGCGCCACGTTCTCCGCGGTCTGGCCCATCGCGATGTAGACGTCGGGCAGCTCGCCGTCCTCGCGCGGGTCATGCCAGGCCTCAGCGCCGCCCTCGGCCCTGGCCGCGCCGCGGGCCTCGGCGGCGGCGAACCGCGGGTTCCTGGTGTCCGGCCAGCTGTCGCTGCTGCCGGTGGCCAGCCTGCTGACGCACTCCACGCCCGCGGAGACGAACGCGTCACCCTCCCCGGCCTTGATCGCGTGGAAGGCCATCCTCGTGGTCTGCAGCGACGACGAGCAGTACCGGTTCACGGTGGTCCCCGGCAGGTGGTCGTGGCCGAGCAGGATGGCGACCACCCTGGCCAGGTTGAAGCCCTGCTCGCCGCCGGGCAGCCCGCAGCCGAGCATCAGGTCGTCGAGGCCGGCCGGGTCCAGCTGCGGCACCCTGGCCAGCGCCGCCCGGACCACCTGGACCGCCAGGTCGTCGGGGCGGATGCTGACGAGCGATCCCTTGCCCGCCCGGCCGATCGGCGAGCGGGCGGTGGCGACGATCACTGCCTCGGGCATGGCTGGCTCCCTGAAGTTCCCCGGTCCTTACCGCACAGTAGCTTATGCGGCGCATCCCGCCGCCCTGGCATTCCTGCCCCGGTGGGATACGGTCGTGGCCTGGGAGCAAGCTGAGCAAGGGGTTGGTCATGCAGGTACACGAGTCCCTGACTGAGCTGATCGGGAACACGCCGCTGGTCCGGCTGCGCAAGGTCACCAGGCACCTGGACGACGGCCCGGGCGGGCCCCAGGTCCTGGCCAAGGTGGAGTACTTCAACCCCGGCGGCTCGGTGAAGGACCGGATCGCGCTGGCGATGATCGAGGCCGCCGAGGCTTCCGGCGAGCTGCCGCCAGGCGGCACGATCGTCGAGCCCACCTCCGGAAACACCGGCGTCGGCCTGGCCATCGCGGCGGCCGAGAAGGGCTACCGGTGCCTGTTCGTGTGCCCGGACAAGGTCGGCCAGGACAAGATCAGCGTGCTCCGGGCCTACGGCGCCGAGGTGGTGGTCTGCCCGACCACCGTCTCGCCCGACCACCCCGACTCCTATTACTCGGTATCGGACCGGCTGGCCGCCCAGACGCCGGGCGGCTGGAAGCCCAACCAGTACGCCAACCCGCAGAACCCGGCCTCGCACTACCGCTCCACCGGCCCGGAGATCTGGGCGCAGACCGAGGGGAAGATCACCCACTTCGTCGCCGGGATCGGCACCGGCGGCACCATCTCCGGCACCGGCCGCTACCTCAAGGAGGTCTCCGGGGGACGGGTCAAGGTGGTCGGGGCGGACCCGGAAGGGTCGGTGTACTCCGGCGGGACCGGCCGGCCCTACCTGGTCGAGGGCGTCGGCGAGGACATCTGGCCGGAGACCTACGACAAGAACATGTGCGACCAGATCATCGCGGTCAGCGACGCCCAGTCGTTCCTGATGACCCGCCGGCTGGCCAGGGAGGAAGCACTGCTCACCGGCGGCTCGTGCGGGATGGCGGTGGTCGCGGCGCTGGGGGTCGCCGAGAAGGCCGGCCCTGGCGCCGTCGTCGTCGTGCTGCTGCCCGACGGCGGCCGGGGCTACCTGTCCAAGGTCTACAACGACGAGTGGATGGCCGACTACGGCTTCCTCAGCTCGGAGACCACCGAGCCGAGGGTCGCCGACGTGCTGGAGCGCAAGCAGGGCGGGCTGCCGCCGTTCGTGCACGCGCACCCGGACGAGACGGTGCGGGCGGCGATCGAGAGCCTGCGCGAGTACGAGGTCTCCCAGCTTCCGGTGCTGAACGCCGAGCCCCCGGTGATGGCCGCCGAGGTGGTCGGCTCCATCGTCGAGCGGGACCTGCTGGACGCGCTGCTGTCAGGCAAGGCCAGGCCCGGCGACCCGGTGGGCGGGCACATGTCCGCGCCGCTGCCGATGGTCGGCTCGGGCGAGCCGGTGAGCAGCGTGGTGCGCGCGATGGAGAAGGCGGGCGCCGCGGTCGTTCTGGTCGAAGGCAAGCCGGCCGGCATGATCACCCGGCAGGATGTGCTCACGTACCTGGCCGACAGCGCCAGCTAACAGCGCCAGCTAGCAGACAGGCGGAGCCGCATGCAGACCGATGGCCGGGCCGGATTCGAGACGCTGGCGATCCACGCCGGCCAGGAGGCAGAGCCGCTGACCGGCGCCGTCATCCCGCCGATCTTCCAGGTCTCCACCTACAAGCAGGACGGCGTCGGCGGGCTTCGCTCCGGCTATGAGTACTCGCGCACCGCCAACCCGACCCGGACGGCGCTGGAGGAGTGCGTGGCCGCGCTGGAAGGCGCGCCGCGCGCGATCGCGTTCGCCTCCGGGATGGCCGCCGAGGACGCGCTGCTGCGCACCCTGTGCCGGCCCGGGGACCACGTGCTGATCCCGCACGACGCCTACGGCGGCACGTTCCGGCTCGTCGACAAGGTGCTGGCGCCGTGGGGGCTGAGCCACCAGCCGGTGCCGGTGTCCGACACGGCCGCGGTGCGCGAGGCGCTGGCCGGCCGCCCGGCCCGGGTGGTCTGGGTGGAGACGCCGACCAACCCGCTGCTGTCGATCGCCGACATCCAGGCGCTCGCGCAGGCCGCGCACGACGCCGGCGCGCTGCTGGTGGTCGACAACACCTTCGCCTCGCCCTACCTGCAGCAGCCGCTGGCGCTCGGCGCCGACATCGTCGTGCACTCCTCGACCAAGTACCTCGGCGGGCACAGCGACGTCGTCGGGGGAGTGGCCGCGCTGTCCGACGCCGGGCTGGCCGAGCAGCTGGCGTTCCACCAGAACGCGACCGGCGGGGTCGGCGGGCCGCTGGACGCCTGGCTGACCCTGCGCGGGATCAAGACCCTCGGCGTCCGGATGGACCGGCACAGCCAGAACGCCGCGCGGATCGCCGACATGCTCGCCAGCCACCCGGCGGTGACGCAGGTGTACTACCCCGGCCGGCCGTCCCATCCCGGCCACGAGGTGGCCGCCAAGCAGATGCGCGCGTTCGGCGGGATGGTGTCCTTCCGGGTGCGCGGCGGCGAGCAGGAGGCGCTGGCCGTCTGCGGCCGGACCCGGCTGTTCACCCTGGCCGAGTCGCTCGGCGGGGTGGAGTCGCTGATCGAGCACCCGGGCCGGATGACGCACGCGTCGGTGGCGGGCTCGGCGCTGGAAGTGCCCGCCGACCTGGTCCGGCTGTCGGTCGGCATCGAGACCTGCGACGACCTGCTGGAGGACCTGCGCGCGGCGCTTGGCTAGCCCGGCATCAGCCGTTCCAGACCATGAGCACCAGGATGACCAGCCAGATCAGGCCGGTCACCCCGCCCATGGTGGCGATCCGGCCGCGTTCCACTGCCGCCAGCGCGGGCGCCTCCCGCGGCTTGGCGACCTCGCCCGCCGACTCGGCCTGGCCGGCCTGGTCAGGCTCGTCCGCGTCGCCGTCCTGCGGCGGCGGCGCGGCGGCGGCGACCGCGCCGGCCTTCTGCATGGCCACGATCGCCCGGTGCTGGTCGCGCATGATCAGCACCAGCAGCACGATCGCGACCACGAACAGGGTCAGTGACGCGGTCAGCCAGGGCTTGCTGAACACGTGGAACTGCTGGGCCAGGATCAGCCCGGCGATCAGCACCGTCAGCGACAGGAAGGTGAAAATCCTGGTCATCCGGTACAGGTAGCCGACGATGGCCAGGTTGTTCGTCCTGATGTAGCGGGGCGTCGACGAGATCGCCACGGTGACCGGGCCGATCGTGAATATGGCCAGGCCGATGTGCAGCCAGAGCACCAGCCGGTCGGTAAAGGACATGCCATGATCTTAGGCCCGGCCGACCGGGCGCGGCGCCGGGTCAGCCGCCTGAGGCGGCGTTCTTCCTCGCCGTGAACCAGGCGCCGACCAGCAGCGCGACGCCGGCCACCAGGCTGACGACCGCGCGGATCAGGTGATGACCGGAATGCTGATGGCTGCCCGCCGCCATGAAGCCGGGCACCGACCCGGCCGCCAGGTAGATAATCCCGGCGATGAGGGCGAGAATCCCGATGACCGCCAGGATGATGACCACGGCCCTGTTGCCGCTCGCGGAGCGGCCGGACATGCGCGCAGAACTCACTGGTCCTCCTCAGGCTAGGCCCGGCCAGATGGTTTACTGCGGCACCGTACTACGCCAGGGAAGTTTCCGCGCCATTCGCAAATCCGGCGAAAGTAAAATCTATCCCCTGCTTTCCCCGCGTGTTCGCAGGAAATCCTTGACAACATATTCACCGAGGCTATCGGCCATGGGCTGGAGCACCCGGCCGCCATTGCGCCTGGCTACCTCGTTGACAAAAGCCGAGAGCCGCTCGTCGTCGGCGAGCATGAAGACATTAATGGTGGCCCGGCGCCTGGTCATCTTGTCGACTTCGGCGAGGGTCAGCTCCAGCGTCTCGGGCGAGGGCGGCCAGTCGAACCAGTACCGCCCGTCCCTGCGCAAATGCGCGGTTGGCTCCCCGTCGGTCACCACCAGGACGATCGGGTTGTGCTCGGGCCTGCGGTCCAGGAACCGCCCGGCCAGCACCAGCGCGTGGTGCAGGTTGGTGCCCTGCACCATGTCCCAGCCCAGCCCGGCGAGCTCGGTCTCGCGCAGCTCCCGGGCGTAATTGGAGAACCCGATGACCTGGATGGCGTCCTGCGGGTAGCGGCTGCGGACCAGGGCGTGCAGCGCCAGCGCGGTCTGCTTGGCGGCTGCCCAGGTGCCGCGCAGCTCCATCGAGTACGACAGGTCCACCAGCAGGCAGATCGCGGCCTGCGCGCGCCGCTCGGTCTCGGTGACCTCGAAGTCGGACACCGCCAGCCTGACCCGGCCGCCGTCGGTCTTGACCCCGCCGCGGCGCAGCGCGTTGCGCACCGTCGCGGCGGTGTCGATGGCCTGCTCGTCGCCGAAGCTCCACGGCCTGGTGCTGCCGGTGTACTCGCCGGCCTGGCCGGCGTCGTGCTGGTCGTGGTCACCGTACCCGCCGCGGGGCAGCTCGGCGAACACCCGGCGCAGCGCGGTCTCGCCCAGCCGCCGCACCGCCTTCGGGGTGAGCTCGAGCTTGCCCTCACTGCGCGCCAGGTAACCCTGCCGCTCCAGCTCGCGCTCGATCTGGCGCAGCGCCGCCATGTCGTCCACGGCCTGGCGGCCGAGCGCGCGGCGCACCGCGTCCTCATCGATGTCGTCGAGCCGGGCGCCCGGGTAGTCCTGCCGGAGCGCGTCCTCCAGCTCGGTCAGGTCGGCCAGCTCGGCCAGCGCGCTGGTCGCGTCGCCCAGGCCCAGCGGGTCCTGCCCGGTCATCATCTCACCCGACGGGTCGCCGAAGTCCAGGTCAGGGCGGCGGGCGCGGAGCGCGTCGGCAAGCCGGGCCATCTCCGCGGCGAGCCCGGCGTCCTCCAGCGTCTGCGACATCAGCCCGGCCAGCTCGTCGCGCTGGCTGTCGGTGAGCGAGTCAAGCAGCCGCCTGGCCGCCGACATCCGGCGGACCAGCTGGTCGACCAGCTCGTCCAGGTTGGCAGGCGAGTCGGGGAACATGTCGCCGTAGCGGGACATGAAGTCGTCGAACTCCTGCTGGGTGTGGCGGCCCTCGGCGTCGGCCTCCAGCATCCCGGTCAGCTCCGACATCATGTCCTTGACCCGCTGCATGGCCCCCTGGTCGGACTCCTGCAGGGTCTGCTTCATGCCGCGGAACTGGCTGTCCAGCACCTCCCGCCGCAGCAGGTCCTTCAGCTGCTCGAAGGTCTGCGCCGCGGCGGCGGACCGCCACTGGTAGTCGGCCAGCTGCCGGATCGCCCGGGCGGTGTCAGCGGACAGCGCGTCCAGCTCGGCCTCGCGCAGCCGCGCCTCCTCGTCCGGGTCGGGAAACAGCTCGGCCCGCTCCTGGCCGATCGCGGTGTCCAGCAGCGCCCTGGCCTCCTCCAGGATGCCGTCGAGCCGGCCCCTGCTGCGGATCTCGCGCCGCTGCTCCCTGACCCGCCGCAGCAGGTCATCCAGGCCGCGGTGACCGGACATGCCCTGGCGGAGCAGGCTGCGCAGCGCCTCGGCCGGGTCCGACCCGGCCAGCACCGACTCACCCAGCTCGTCCAGCGCGCCGCGCACGTCGTAGGGCGGCTCCAGCGGGTCGGGCCCGTCGTGGTAGGGCCCGTACCGGTAACCGCTGACCACCTGGTACCTCCCGTCCGCGGGCTAGGTCCGGTAGACCGCGCCGCCGTCGATCGTGTCCTTGGACAGCCGCCGGGTCAGGTACAGCCCTTCCAGCGCGAACTCCAGCGCCGCGGCGGCCTGGCCGAACGACTCGCCGCCGGCCATCTGCAGCCTGGCCATGATCTTCGCCAGGCCGGGCACCTCGCCGATCCGGCGCAGCAGGTCGGCGGCCGGCACCAGGTCGCCGGACTCCACGCTGCCGCCTTCCTCGAACCTGGCCAGCAGCCCGGTCAGGTCAGCGTTGCCCAGGCTGGCCCGGTAGGTCTCGGCGATCGCCCGGCGGAGCAGGTGATCGAGCACCTCCTGCTCCCGGCCCTCCTCGCTGACCTCGAACTCCACCTTGCCGCGCAGCACAGCCACGATCGCGGGCAGGTCGCAGACCCGGGCGACCGGCTGGTCCTCGCCGCTGATGGCGGCGCGCCGGACCGCGGACGCGGTCACCGCCTCCGCGGCCGCGATGGCGAACCGGGCCGAGACCCCCGAGCGCGCGTCCACCGCCGGCGAGGACCGGACCAGCCTGGTGAATCTCGCGATGACGCTGACCAGGTGCTCGGGCAGCTGCGCGTCCGGCTCCTCGCCGCCCCAGGCGAGCCGGGACTCCTGCCGGATCAGCGCCAGCTCCGCCTCCAGCGACTGCGGGTAGTGGGTGCGGATCTCCGCGCCGAACCGGTCCTTCAGCGGGGTGATGATCCGGCCCCTGTTGGTGTAGTCCTCGGGGTTGGCGCTGGCCACCAGCACCAGGTCAAGCGGCAGCCGCAGCGCGTAGCCGCGGACGCCGATGTCGCGTTCCTCCAGCACGTTGAGCAGCGCGACCTGGATCCGCTCGGCCAGGTCGGGCAGCTCGTTCAGGCAGAAGATGCCCCGGTTGGTGCGCGGCACCAGGCCGAAGTGGATGGTCTCCGGGTCGCCGAGCGTCCGTCCCTCGGCGACCTTGACCGGGTCGATGTCGCCGATCAGGTCGCCCACGCTGGTGTCGGGGGTGGCGAGCTTCTCGCCGTAGCGGTCGCCGCGGTGCCGCCAGGTCACCGGCAGGTCGTCGCCGAGCTCGCTGCTCAGCCGCCGGCACCGCGCGCAGGCCGGCCCGTACGGGTGGTCGTTGATCTCACAGCCATCGACCGCCGGCGCCCACTCGTCGAGCAGGCCGGTGAGCGTGCGGATCAGGCGGGTCTTGCCCTGGCCGCGCTCACCGAGCAGGATCACGTCGTGCCCGGCGATGATGGCCCGCTCAAGCTGCGGCAGTACGGTGTGACCGAAGCCGATGATGCCGGGGAACGCGTCCTGGCCGGCCCGCATGCAGGCGAGCAGGTTCTTCCTGATCTCCTGCTTGACGGTCATGAATTCGTGCCCCGCCGACCGGAGCCCGGCGACCGTCCGGGCCTGCGGGGGCGCTGACACGCTGGCTGCGCTGTCCTGGCTGAATGGCTGCACGCCTCGACACTATGTGCATGTTGGCTCGGACCGCACCTTGGGAGGCTGGGCATGACAGATCCCGGCCTGGCGCTGGCGATCGACATCGGCGGCACGAAGCTCGCCGCCGCGCTCGCGGATCCGGGCGGCCGGCTGGTGAGCTGGCAGCGGGCCGCCACCCCGCGCGATGGCGACGCGGAGCAGCTGTGGCGGGCCCTGGACGCGGTGCTCACCGAGGTGCTGGCCGGCCGGCCGGACCAGTCCGGCCTGGCCGGGGTCGGGTGCGGCTGCAGCGGCCCGATGGAATGGCCGGCCGGCCTGGTGTCACCGCTCAACATCCCGGCCTGGCGGGCGTTCCCGCTGCGGGACCGGCTGCGGGAGAGGTTCGCCGGGCTGCCGGTCCGGGTGCACAACGACGCGATCACGATGGCGGCAGGCGAGCACTGGCGCGGCGCGGGCCGGGGGGTGGCCAACATGCTCGGCATGGTCGTCTCGACCGGGGTCGGCGGCGGGCTGATCCTGGACGGCCGCCTGATCGAGGGGGCGTCCGGCAACGCCGGGCACATCGGGCACGTGGTCGTGGACCCCGAGGACGGGCCGGTGTGCGGCTGCGGCGGGCGCGGCTGCCTGGAGGGTATCGCGCGGGGCCCGGCGCTGGTCAGCTGGGCGCGGCAGCAGGGCTGGCGGCCCGGTCAGCCCGGCGCCACCGCGAGGGAGCTGGCCGCGGACGGCGCGCAGGGCCACCCGGTGGGCCTGGCCGCGATGCGCCGGGCCGGGCGCGCGCTCGGCATCGCGATCGCCTCCGCGGTCAGCTTGTGCGACCTGCAGGTGGTCTCCATCGGCGGCGGCCTGTCGCAGGCGGGGGCGCTGCTGTTCGAGCCGCTGGAGCTGGCGCTGCGGGATCACGCGCGGCTGGGCTTCACCCGGCAGGTCAGGGTGGTCCCGGCCGCGCTGGGCCAGAGCGCCGGGCTGGTCGGCGCCGCCGCGCTGATCCACGCGGCCGGCCGGTACTGGACCGGGGACTAGCCGGGCCACCGTGGGCGGGCCGGCCCGCGGCGGGCGCGGTCACAGGTTGCCGCGCCGCTCCTGCTCGCGCTCGATCGCCTCGAACAGCGCCTTGAAGTTGCCCTTGCCGAACCCCTGCGAGCCGTGCCGCTCGATCAGCTCGAAGAACACGGTGGGCCGGTCCTGCACCGGCTGGGTGAAGATCTGCAGCAGGTAGCCGTCCTCGTCCCGGTCGGCCAGGATGCTGAGCTTGCGCAGGTCCGCCATTGGTACCCGGGTGTCGCCGACCCACTCGCCGAGCGTGTCGTAGTAACTGCCCGGGGTGGGCAGGAAATCACAGCCCGCCGCGCGCATGGCGCGGACCGCGGCGACGATGTCGCCGGTTTCCAGCGCGATGTGCTGCACCCCGGGACCGCCGTAGTACTCCAGGTACTCATCGATCTGCGACTTGCGCTGGCCCGGGGCGGGCTCGTTGATCGGGAACTTGACCTTCCTGCTGCCGTCGGCCACCACCTTGCTCATCAGCGCGGAGTAGTCGGTCGCGATGTCGTCGCCGACGAACTCCTTCATGTTGGTGAAGCCCATGGCCCGGTGGTAGAAGTCCACCCACTGGTCCATCTTGCCGAGTTCCACGTTGCCGACGCAGTGGTCGATCCCGGTGAAGAACGGCCGGGCTGGCGGCGGGGCGAGCGGGCCCCTGGCCTGATAGCCGGGCAGGTAAGGGCCGCGGTAGCCGGCCCGCTCGACCAGCGTGTGCCGGGTGTCGCCGTAGGCCGCCACCGCGGCCAGCACGACCCGGCCGTGCTCGTCCCGCACCTCGTGCGGCTGGTCCAGGCCGGTGGCACCGCGGCCGGTCGCGTAGTCGTAGGCGGCCTGCGCCGAGGGCACGGTGATCGCCAGGTCGATCACCCCGTCGCCGTGCGCGGCCACGTGCGCCGCCAGCTCGGTGCCGGGCCGGACCGGCCCGCGGATGACGAACCGCGCGGTGCCCGACTCCAGCACGTAGGCGGCCTCGTCCCGGCAGCCGGTCTCCGGGCCCCGGTAGGCGACGCAGCGCATGCCGAACACCGAGGAGTAGAAGTGCGCGGCGTGCCGGGCGTTGCCGACCGCGAACACCACCGCGTCCATGCCCAGGACCTCGAACTCATCGGCTCGGCCCGCCGCGACGGGCAGGGTGCTGACGGTCATCTGGCGGCCCCTTCGCGCTAGCCGGTTACCCGCAGCATCGCCCCAGCCAAGCAAGATGTGCAAGCCATCAGAGCTCTAGTGGACATTCTGTATAATGACCTAGCGAAGGATCTGCCAGATCTGGGCAGTTTGCGTCAGCTAGCTGTGCACCAGTCTGTACGGAGGTGGCACCATGCTGGACGAGCTCGACCGGCGGCTGATCGGTCTGGTCTCCGCCGAGCCCAGGGTCGGCATGCTGGAGGCCTCGCGGCGGCTGGGGGTGGCCCGCGGCACCGTCCAGGCCCGGCTCGACCGGCTGCAGGCCCGCGGCGTCATCACCGGGTACGGGCCGGACATCGACCCGGCGGCGGTCGGTCACGGGGTCACCGCGTTCGTCACCCTGGAGATCAGGCAGGCCGGCGGCCACGACCAGGTGGCCGGCCAGCTGGCGCTGATCGCCGAGGTGCTGGAGGTGCACACGATCACCGGGGCAGGCGACATGCTCTGCCGGGTCGTCGCGCGCACCAACGCCGACCTGCAGCGGGTGATCGACGCGATCGTGGACGTGCCCGGGGTGGTCAGGACCTCGACCGTGATCGCGCTGGCGACCCCGGTCCGCTACCGGGTGCTGCCGTTGGTCGAAGCGGTCGCCGGGGCCGGCGCCGTCGCGCCCGCCAGCCCGCAGGCCGCCTCGAGCACCTCGGCGCACAGCTCGTGCCGGTCGGGGACCTGATCGGCGCAGAACATCCAGCCGAAGCTCACCCCGCCCAGCGCCATCGCCGCCCTTACCTGGTCGCCGGCCGTCGCGCCCGGCCCGGTGAGCAGGCCGATGAGCGCGGTCAGCCGCTCGCGGAACAGCTCGCCCCGGCCCTTGGTGCTGGCCAGGCTGTTCACCGCCGCCTGGTTCTGGTGCAGCATCCGGAAGACCTCGTTGCCGTCGGCCACGATGCCCACGTAGCGCCGCAGGATCTCGCCGCGGGTGCGCGGGCCCGGCGGCTGTGACCTGGCCCAGCCGATCAGCTCGTCCAGCTGGCCGTAGTAGTCCTCGACCAGGCTGCGGACGATGTCCTCCTTGGACTTGAAGTGGTAATACAGGGCCGCCTTGGTGACGTCGAGCCGCTCGGCGATCTCGCGCAGCGAGGTCTTGTCGTAGCCGTGCTCGGTGAACAGCTCGACGGCGACCTGCTGGATCCTCGCCCGGGTGTCGCCGCGGCCGCGCCCTTCGTGGTGCTCGTCCGATGCTGTCATCGCGCCTCATCGTGCCCAGGTCTAATTTACTTGACGGCCGGTAAGCAACAGTCTAGCCTTGCTCTTGCACTGAATGCTAGCCGGTCGTCAAGTAAGCATGCGGAAGGGAGCTTGAGCATGGCTGAATCGCAGTCCGCGGCGGCCATGGGGACGGAGCAGTCCGGACCCAGGCGGGAGATCCTTATCGTTCTCCCCGGGCTACTGCTGACGCTGATCCTGGCGATGCTCGACCAGCTGATCGTCTCCACCGCGCTGCCCAGGATCGTCGGCGACCTCGGCGGCGTCACCCACCTGTCCTGGGTGGTGACCGCGTACGTGCTGGCATCCACCATCACCACGCCGCTCTACGGCAAGCTCGGCGACCTGTATGGCCGCAAGCGGCTGCTGATGGTCGCGATCATCATCTTCCTGGCCGGTTCGGCGCTGTCGGGGCTGTCGCACTCGATGGTCCAGCTGATCACCTTCCGGGCGATCCAGGGGCTGGGCGCGGGCGGCCTGATGGTCGGCGCCATCGCCACCATCGGCGACCTGGTCTCACCGCGCGAGCGCGGCCAGTACATGGGCTACATGATGGCCGCGATGACGCTGGCCATGATCGCCGGCCCGCTGATCGGCGGGACGATCACCGACAGCCTGTCCTGGCGGTGGATCTTCTACATCAACATGCCGGTCGGCGGGGCCGCGCTGCTGTACCTGGCCGCGACCTTGCACCTGCCCAGGCTGCGAGTCCCGCACAAGATCGACTACCTCGGCGCGGGCGTGCTCGCCGTCGCCGTGACCGCGATCGTCCTGCTCACCACCTGGGGCGGCACCCAGTACGCGTGGGGGTCGGCTCCGATCATCGGCCTCGGCGTGGTGGCGATCGCCGGCACCGTGGCGTTCCTGGTGGTGGAGGCCAGGGCGGTCGAGCCGGTGCTGCCGCTGCACGTGTTCCGCAACCGGAACTTCACCCTGGCCGTCGCGATGAGCCTGCTGCTCGGCCTGGCCCTGTTCGGCGCGCTCACCTTCCTGCCGATCTACCAGCAGACCGTGCAGCACCTGTCGGCCGTCGGCAGCGGTCTGATGCTGATCCCGATGATGCTCGGCTCGACCGTGACCTCGCTGATCGCCGGCCAGCTGACCACCCGCACCGGGCGGTACAAGGTGCTTCCGATCATGGGTGCGGCGATCATGTCGGTCGGCATGTTCCTGCTGACCAGCGTGGGCGTACACACCAGCCTGGTCAGCATCGGGGCCTACTTCGTGGTGATGGGCGTCGGCATGGGCTTCCTGATGCAGACCACCTCGCTGATCGTGCAGAACAGCGTGGCCCCGACGGACATGGGGGTTGCCAGCAGCTCGCGGACGTTCTTCCAGCAGATCGGCGGCTCGGTCGGGGTGGCGATGTTCGGCGCGATCTTCGCCCGGCGGCTGACCCAGGTGCTGAGCGCCCGGCTGCCCGGCGCGCACCTGAACGCGGCCGGCGGCCAGCTCAACCCGGTGACGGTGAACCAGCTCCCCGCGGCGGTGCGCGGCGACGTGTTCGCCGCGATCACCCACGGGGTGCAGGGCGTGTTCGTCTGGGCGGCGCCGTCCGCGGTTATCGTGTTCCTGCTGGCCCTGTTCATCAAGGAAGTGCCGCTGCGGGGCCGGGCGCCGGCCGCGGAGCAGGCCACCGAGCCAGAGCTGGTCGGCTGAGCCAGCCAGCGTGATCAGCAACCGGGTCAGCCCGCCTCAGCGGGCTGACCCGGTTGCCGTGAGCTTATGCGTTCTGGCTCATCAGGCTCCCACGTACGGGACGGCCTCCAGGATCTCGACGGTAGACGCGCGGCCGTTGGGCAGCGTGTAGGTGGCGGTCTCGCCGACCTTCTTGCCGGAGATGGCCGCGCCCAGCGGCGACCGCGGTGAGTACACGTCGATCGGGGCCCCGCTTTCCTCCCGGGACGCGAGCAGGAAAGTGACCTCCTCCTCGTCCCTGGTGAACCGGACGGTGACCGTCATGCCAGGCCCCACCACGCCGTCGGTCCGCGGCGGGTCGCCTACCCGTGAGTTCTCCAGGATGTAGGTGATCTGCCGGATGCGACCTTCCATCTGGCCCTGCTCGTCCTTTGCGGCGTGGTAGCCGCCGTTCTCGCGCAGGTCACCTTCTGCCCGGGCCGCCTCGATCTTCTTCGCGATCTCCATGCGGCCAGTACCCGAGAGCTGGTCCAGCTCTGCCTTGAGACGGTCATACGCCTCCTGGGTGAGCCAGGTGACGGTGTCGTCGCGGGTATCGGTCACGGGAACTCCTTGCCGTGGGATGCGGAAATTCTCCGCTGGGGCCTGGCTGGCCCCTTGGGGGTAATCCCTTGAGGCTAACAAGGCTGGGCGAGTAACCGGCACCTGTCAATGGCCCAAGGCCGCACCGGAGCCAGCTGGTGATGGCCCGGCACAGTGGGGAATGCCTTACCCGCTTGGGCTTGTTGCTACACAATGATTTCCGCCATGGAGCTTTCCTGGCTTGTCGCGAGCCCGCAGCGGGTCTAACGGGCATGCCGGGCATGTCCGTTATCAAGGTATGAAGGGCACTGTTCTTCACTATGACTGCTGAGCTCGCGGGTGACGACGCCCGTCCTGATTCCTGGCCGCCCGGCCCCGCCGGCGCTGATGCCCGGCTGCGGCTGATGGCGGTCCATGCGCATCCTGACGACGAGTCCAGCAAGGGCGCGGCCACCATGGCCAGGTACGCCAGGGAAGACGCTGACGTGCTGGTGTGCACGATGACCGGGGGCGAGCGCGGCGACATCCTGAACAAGGCGATGGAGCGCCCGGAGGTCAGGGCTAACCTGCCCGCGGTCCGGCGCGCGGAAATGGCCAGGGCCAGGGAAATCCTCGGGGTCCGGCAGGAGTTCCTCGGCTTCACCGACTCGGGCCTGCCCGATGGTGACCCGCCGCCGCCGCTGCCGGAGGGGTGCTTCGCGCTGGTCCCGCTCGCTGAGGCGGCCGCGCCGCTGGTGCGGGCCATCCGCGAGTTCCGCCCGCACGTGATCCTCACCTATGACGAGCGCGGCGGTTACCCGCATCCCGACCACGTCAAGACGCATCAGGTCACGGTGGAAGCGTTCGAGGCCGCCGCGGACCCGGACCGCTACCCCGGCTCCGGCGCACCCTGGCAGCCGCTCAAGCTCTACTACTTCGCCACCTTCCACCGGGCCAGGTTCCTCGCCCTGCACGAGGAACTGCTGCGGCGCGGGCTGTCCTCGCCCTACGCCGAGCGCATCGCCAGCTGGGACGACCCCGACCAGCCGCAGCGGCCCGAGCTTAAGATCACCACCGCGATACCGTGCGGTGAGTTCTTCGAGATCAGGGACCAGGCGCTGCTGGCGCACGCCACCCAGATCGACCCGGAGTCCTCCTGGTTCGCCTGCCCGCTCGACGCCCAGCGGGCGGCCTGGCCGACCGAGGATTTTCACCTGGACAGGTCGCTGGTGGATACTGAGATTCCGGAAGACGATCTTTTCGCAGGCATCCGGGAGAAGGTGAGCTTGTGACACTGCTCGCGGTTTCGGGCAACACGGTCGCGCCTGGCACTCTCGGGTTCCTCGTCGTCGCCGCGATGGGCGTGGTGCTGTTCTTCCTGTTCCGGTCGATGGCCCGGCACCTGCGCAAGGTCGGCGACCAGGCGCGCAGGGAAGAGGAGGCCGCCGCGGCCAGGTCGGAGCAGAACGCGAAGGCCCCGGCCGGGCAGGCCGCGGCCAGGTCAGCGGGCCCAGCTGGGCCGGCCGGGCCGGCGGGCAGCGCAGGCGCGGCGGGCAGCGGTGGCGCTGCGGGTGCTGGCCGCCCGTCAGGTGCCGCCGGGGGGCAGGGTCAGCCTGGCGGCAACCGCAGGCCGTAGGCGATCAGCGTCACCCCGGGCACCGGGGACCAGTCCCGGTCGGCCAGCCTGCCGAACCCGGCACTGGCGTACAGCTGCTGCGCCGCGTGCATCTCGGTCTGCGTGCAGAGCACCAGGTGCCGGACCCCGCGCTGGACGGCGCGGGCGATCACCGCGGTCAGCAGCGCCCGCCCGGTGCCCTGCCCGCGTGCCGCCGGGGCCACCGCCAGCGCCCTGATCTCGGCTTCGTCCGCGCTGCTGACCAGGTCGCTCTTCGGACCGCCCAGCTGCAGCATGACCGTTCCCGCGAGCTTCCCTTCCGCGACCGCGACCAGGATGTCGCCGTCGCCGTTGGTGCCGAGGGCGCGCAGCGTCGGGGCATAGGTGGAGCCGGGCGACAGGAAGCCGTCGGCCTGGTAGGCGCAGACACGGATGTCGCCGATCTCGGCGAATTCCTCAGGCTGCGCATCACGGACAAGCACGTCGCTATTCAACCAGCCAGAGCCAGCGGACTTCGGTGGTGGTGTCGGATGGCGCTGCTAGCGTGCTGGAGAGGCGGCCGGGCCTGGCGCGGGCGAGCCAGCAGGTGCCGCGGCCGCGTGGGGAGCACACCATCATGCTCGTGACGCACGGGATCTGGGCCTACGGCGCGCTGTGGCTGTGGGCAGAGGATTCCGGGCGCCCGCCGGCCACCCAGCCACGGCCTGGCCGGCCATCGCGCGCTCCCCGGCCGCACCCGTTCGCGGCCGACCCGCAGCAACTGGCTGACGCCCTCGCTGAGCTGCCCGATCCAGTCCCCGACCTGGCCCGCAAGGCGGTCGAAGACGAGCTGACCCTGTTCCTGCCGTCGGCCGGGACCGGGCCCCAGGCCTCGCCCGAGCTGGTCTGGCCCGGGACCGCCGCCCAGCTGGAGGCGGGTTCGCGGACGGCGGCACGAAAGCAGGTGCTGGCAGGCTGGCGGATGCCGGCGCTGACCTTCGATCCGGGCGCCGCGCTCAGCCTGCTGGCCGCGCTCGGCGAGCCGGACGCGGACTCCGGCCAGCTGATCATGGCTGGCTCGGTCGGCTACCTGGCCGCGCTGGCCGGGCTGGCCGCTGACCTGGCTGGCCGGGGCCGGATCCTGCCGCAGCTGGTTAGCCAGGGCGAGGACCTGGCCGCCCGCTGGCACCTGGTGCTCTCCGGTGCCGACGCGCAGCGGGCCAGGGAACTCGCCGCGGCGATGCCGCCGCTGTGCCGGGCCACCACCCTGACCGGGGAATCCCCCGGCGAGCTGGTCAGCAGCGCGCTCGACGGGCTGTGCGACGCCGCCGCACGGGCCAGGCTGGCCGGCCTGGCCTTGCTGCCCGGCATCACCCGCCCCGCCCTGGACGACGGCAGTCCCGGCCCCGGCGGCCCGGGCGCCGAGAGTCCCGCTGCCGCTGTGAGCCCGGACAGCCCAGCCCGCGGCGGGAGCGGCGCGAGGGCTCAGCTGGCGGAGCGGTGGCTGGCCGCGCTGACCGCGGCGGATGCCTGCCTCGGTGAGCTGACCCCGGCGCAGCAGGAGGCGGCGGCTGACCTGGCGGCCGAACTCGCCGCCTGGCGGGCCGCCGCTCAGGTGCCCGCTGGCCCGGTCCGGACCTGTTTCCGCCTCGTCGAGCCCGAAGCCACCGAAGACGAGCCAGCCGCCGGAGACGAGCCTGCCAGCGCACAAGCCAGCGGTAGCGCCCTGCACGATGCCGCTCCGGACAGCGCAGACCCGGATGGTGCCCGGTGGCGGGTTGAGTTCTCGCTGCAATCGACCGAAGACCCCAGCCTGATCATCCCGGCGGAGGAGGTCTGGGCCGGGACGATGAGCTGGCAGGCCGGCGGGATCACCCACCCGGAGGAGGAACTGCTAGCTGGCCTGGGCCGGGCCGTGCGGCTGTTCCCCGAACTGGACGCCGAGCTGCGTGCGTCAGCACCGAAGCAGGTCAGCACCGACACCGAAGGCGCGTCCCGGTTCCTGCGGCAGACCGCTCCGCTGCTGTCCGGGGCCGGCTTCGGGGTCCTGCTGCCCGACTGGGCGCGCAAGGCCCGGCTCGGGCTGAAGCTCACCGCCCGGTCCAGGAGCAGCCAGGGCGGCAGCGTCACCCAGTCCAGGTTCGGGCTCGGTGACCTTGCCGACTTCCGGTACGACCTGGCGGTCGGCGACGAGGCGCTTGACCCGGATGAACTCGCCGAGCTCGCCCGGCTCAAGATCCCGCTGGTACGGGTCAGGGGCCAGTGGGTCGAGCTAAATGACCGGCACCTGCAGGCGGCGCTGAAGTTCCTGGATCGCCAGGCCGCGACGCGGCCGCAGGGCGGCGACGCGCTGCTGGCCGGGCTGCGCGGCGAGGATGACCTGCCGGTGCTGTCGGTGGACGCCGACGGCTGGCTGGCCGACCTGCTTTCGGGTGAGGCCGACCGGCGGCTGGCCCCGGTGCCGGCGCCCGCGATGTTCACCGGCACGCTGCGGCCCTACCAGGAACGCGGGCTGGCCTGGATGGCATTCCTGGGCGGCCTGGGGCTCGGCCTGGTGCTGGCCGACGACATGGGCCTGGGCAAGACGGTCGAGCTGCTCTCCCTGCTCGCCCACGAACGCGATGACCCGGCTGCCGACGCCGGCCGGCCCGGGCCAGGGCCGACCCTGCTGGTCTGCCCGATGTCGCTGGCCGGGAACTGGCAGCGGGAGGCCGAGCGGTTCACCCCGGACCTGGCCGTGCACGTCCAC
>DATBGO010000069.1:0-1578 GCA_036558005.1 Streptosporangiaceae bacterium
GTGATGCCCATCAGCGAGGCGGCGTAGACGAAGCCGCGGCAGGCCCGGGCGATGTTGGCCACCCGCTCGTCGGTGGAGCTGGGCGCGACCAGGAACACCCGGTCCAGGTCGTGCTCGCCGGAGGCGTCCAGCCAGGAACCCGCTTCTTCGAGGGTGAGGTCCGGGGTGATCAGCCCTGAGCCACCCGCCGCGGCCAGGTCCCTGGCGAAGGCCCGAACGCCGTACCGGTCGACCGGGTTCCAGTACGTCATGACCAGCACCGGCACGCCCGCCGCCGCGACCGCCTCCACCGTGCGCAGCACGTCCGTGACCCGTGTCCCGGCGGCCAGCGCGCGGTGCACCGCCTCGGCGATCACCGGGCCGTCCATCAGCGGGTCGGAATACGGCAGGCCTATCTCGATGACGTCGGCTCCGGCCTGCGCCATGGCCAGGGCGGCCTCGATGGCGCCGGCCACCGAGGGGAACCCGGCCGGCAGGTAGCCGACCAGGGCCGCGCGGTTGTCCGCGCCGGCCTTGCCGAAGGCCTCGGTGACGGCACTGGTCATGTGGTCACACCCCGAACCACTTGGAGGCGGTGTCGACGTCCTTGTCACCGCGGCCGGACAGGTTGACCAGGATCAGCCCGCCGGGGCCGAGTTCGCGGCCCACGTCGAGCGCGCCGGCCAGCGCGTGCGCCGACTCGATGGCCGGGATGATGCCCTCGGTCCGGCAGAGCACGGAGAACGCGTTCATCGCCTCGGCGTCGGTCACCGCCCGGTACTCGGCCCGGCCCGTCTCCTTCAGCCAGACGTGCTCCGGGCCCACGCCCGGGTAGTCCAGGCCGGCCGAGATGGAGTGCGTGCCGAGGGTCTGGCCGTCCGCGTCCTGCAGCACGAACGTCCGCATCCCGTGCAGCACGCCCTGCGAGCCGCCGGTGAGGGTCGCCGCGTGCCGCTTGGTATGGAGCCCGTCACCGCCCGCCTCGCAGCCGATGAGGCGAACCGAGGCGTCGGGGATGAAGGCGTGGAACGCGCCGATGGCGTTGGAGCCGCCGCCGACGCAGGCGATCACCGCGTCCGGCAGGCGACCGGTGGCCTCGAGCGCCTGCTCGCGGGCCTCGAGGCCGATGATCCGCTGGAAGTCCCTGACCATCATCGGGAACGGATGCGGACCGCCGACCGAGCCGATGCAGTAGTGCGTGTGCCCGACCGACTTCACCCAGTCACGGAACGCCTCGTTCATGGCGTCCTTAAGCGTGCGGGTGCCGGTGGCGACACCGATGACCTCGGCCCCGAGCATCCGCATCCGGGACACGTTCAGCGCCTGCCTGCGGGTGTCCTCCTCGCCCATGTAGACCGCGCAGTCCAGGCCGAGCAGCGCGCAGGCGGTCGCGGTGGCCACCCCGTGCTGGCCAGCGCCGGTCTCCGCGATCACCCGCGTCTTGCCCATCCGCTGGGCGAGCAGCACCTGGCCGAGCACGTTGTTGATCTTGTGCGACCCGGTGTGGGCCAGGTCTTCCCGCTTGAGCAGCACGGTGCACCCGCCGGCCTGCTGGCCGAACCGTTCCGCGTGGTACAGCAGCGTCGGCCGGCCCGCGTA
>DATBGO010000070.1:0-2784 GCA_036558005.1 Streptosporangiaceae bacterium
CGGGACACCTCGCCACAACAGCGACAGCACCCCGAACAACAGCAGCAGGTCGCCGATCGGGTAGGCGAAGATCACCAGGTCGGGCAGGTCGAAGCCGGGCTTCGACGCCACCGCCGGGCCGAGCGCCACATACCAGAGCAAGGTGGCCCCGGCGACGAACACCGTGCCGACGTCGAGCAGGCTGCGCAGCCGTTCCGGCCTGGTCCGGCGCCGCGACGGGAAGGCGAACAAGCCGGCGCAGGCCACCGGGTAGAAGGCGAGGTAGGCGGCGTCGGCCCAGGTCGGGTCCGGCCGCTGGTGCAAGACCACCTCGTAGACCAGCTGGATCGCGTCGCCGAGCAGGTAGAGCCAGATCGCGATCGAAAGCAGCCGCCAGGCCCGGACGGTGGCCCGGCCCAGGTCGGTGCGGCGCGATACCCGCCAGGCGCAGTACCCGCCGGCCGCGTTCGGCAGGAAGAACGCCAGATCCCCGATCAGGGCCTGATGCTGGTGGCCCCAGCGAAAGACCTGCCACAGCCCGTAGGCCGCCATGATGGCCACCGCGGCGGCCAGCGTCGGCCCGCCCACCGGGTCGATGACCTGGCGCAGCCACCGGACGGCCCGGCCGGCCGGCCCGCGGTCTCCGGGCACCGGCTCGGTCACCGGCACGCCGGCCTGCGCCGGGATGGACCGCCGCGGGTGCTCCCGCTGGCGCATCCAGTCGGCAAAGGCGGCGGGCGCCATCGGCCGCCCGAGCAGGAAGCCCTGGCCGAGGTCGCAGCCGAGGGCCTGCAGTTCGGAGCGGACCGCCTCGGACTCCACCCCTTCGCCCACGACCTTGACTCCGAGCTGGTGGGCGAGATCGACGGTGGTGCGGACGATGGTCCGGAAGCTCGCGTTGCTGGCGATCGGGCGCACCAGCGACATGTCCAGCTTGAGCTCGTTGACAGGCCAGCCGCCCAGGCTCTCCAGCGAGGCGAAGCCGGTTCCGAAGTCGTCGAGGGCGACCCGCACACCGAGCTCGGCCAGCTGGGCGAAGAAGCTGGAGCTGGCCGCGCTGGTCCCGGTCTGCTCGCTCACCTCCAGGGCGAGCATCGGGCCGGGCACCTGTTCGGCGCGCAGGAACTCGGCGATGACGGCCGGGAACCCGGGATCGGTCACGGAGTCGGGTCCGACGTTGACCGAGATCGGGACGACCCAGCCGGCCGCGGCCCACACCCGGTGCTGCACCAGCGACAGCCGCAGCATCAGCCGGGTGAGCCCGCCCATCAGCCCGAGCTGCTCGGCGACCGGGGTGAACAGGGCCGGCGGCAGGGTGCCGAACTCGGGATGCTCCCAGCGCACGAGCGACTCCGCCGCCACCACCCGGCCGGAGGACAGCTCGACCTCGGGCTGGTAGTAGGCCACCAGTTGACCGCTGCGGAGCGCATGGGGGAATTCGGCCTTCAGCCGCGCGGCGAGGTCTTCGGCTTCGACTGCCATCCGCGGCCGTTCCCCCCAATGACAACAGGACCATCAGTGCTACACACTGTAACTACTAGTAACGTACTGTCATAATTGAGAGTTGCGGCCTCGGTTTAGGCCAGGTCAGCGAGCCAGGGTCAACGCACGGCCGGGGACTGGCCTGCCCGCGCCGTGGTGCGGGTGATGAGGTCGGCGACGGCGTCGGGGGCGTCGGCCATCGGCACATGGCCGCCGCCGGGCAGCGTTTCCGCTTGCGTCCCGGGCGGAAGCTGGTCCACGTGCCGGGACTGGCGGGGCAGCAGCAGGACGTCCCGCGAGCCGAAGGCCAGCGTCAGCGGTGCGGTAATGGGCGCGGTGGCGAGGTACCGGCACCTGGCCGTGGCGGCCAGCGTCGCCTCGAAGCCGGAACAGGTACCCATGGACGTGACGGCCTCCCGGGCGTATGCGGGCGTCAGCCGGATGGGGTGGCCGTGGGTCTGGCCGAGCACGAGGACGCGGCCTGCCCGGTAGTTCACCAGGCGGCCGAGCAGCCGGGTGGCGTGCCGGGCGAGCCAGCGGGAGGTGCGGAGGCTGATCCGGCAGTACAGCGGGGCGTCCCCCTTCCAGAGCCCGGCCGGGTCGAGCAGGGTGACCGAGGCCACCGGGCGGATGGCGGCCAGCTCGAGCGCGACCCAGCCGCCCAGGGAGTTCCCGGCCAGGTGCGGGGTGGTGACGCCGAGTTCGGTCAGCAGGCCGGCGACGGCTTCGGCGAGGGCCCTCGGGCCGGCCTGGGCGGGAGATGCCAGGGCGGAGTCGCCGAAGCCGGGGAGGTCGACCGCGATGACGTCGAACCGCCGGGCGAGCGCGGGAACGACCGGGTCCCAGGAGCGACGGTTCAGCCCGATCCCGTGCAGCAGCACGAGCGGGGCGCCGGAGCCCGAACGAGTGTAGGCAAGTGATGATGACATGCAGGTGAGACGCTGCCATCCCCGATCCTGTGACACCCGGCCACGATCTAGGGGCCGAACGACCCGTGGCGTCCCGCTCCGGCGGCGAACCGGGCGGCACCGGGGATGGCCTCGCTGCTGAGGGCCTGGCGGCCGTGCGTGAACTCGGACGCGAGGGCGGCGGTTTCGTCTAGGCCCTCCTGGTCGAGCACTGACGCACGGTCGCTGCGCAGGCAGACCTGCGGGAACGCGGCGATCTCGGCGGCGAGTTCCTGGGCCGCGGCCAGCGCCTGGCCGGCCGGCACGACGCGGTTGGCCAGCCCGAAGGCCAGGGCCTCCCGCGCGTCGACGGCGCGTCCGGTGAGGATCATGTCCATCGCCCGGCTGGTGCCGATGAGCCGGGGCAGCCGCATCG
>DATBGO010000071.1:0-1722 GCA_036558005.1 Streptosporangiaceae bacterium
ATGGGCCAAACGGACGATTGGTCCGGCTGGCCCGGTAGACCCTGCTGTGGTGCCGCTCGGCCGGCGAGGGGAGTGCTGCCGCGACGCATCGGCCCCGAGCTGGTGGCGACGTCGGATAACGATCCCGCTAGCGTCGGTACCGCAGCTACTTCAAGATGTTGATCGCGCGGGCGATCACGAGCGCGCTGAGTCCGAGGGACACTGCCGCTTCGGTCATCATCAGCAGCTTGGCCCAGTGCCTGATCGCGGAGACGTCGGTCGGGCTGAACGAGTTGGCGGTCCAGAAAGCCAGCGCCAGGTAGTCCGGGAAGGCCGGCACCCAGGCGGCCGACGCGTACTGGGTGAGCTGCATCTCCGGGAAGACGAATGCCGGGTCCGCGTACGGGTGGTGCGCGCGGGCGGCAGCGCCGCCCCGGTCCAGGTCCCAGTACCACAGCCCGAACGCGATCACGTTGGTGGCCCAGATCACCCCGCCGGCGGCCAGCAGCCCGGTCGCGTTGTCGGCGAACAGCTTGCTGCCGGTGATGATGTCCGCCACGAGACGGGCGGCGGCGAGCATGTTGGCCAGGGTCAGCAGGGCGATCATCGCATCGGTGGTGCGTCGCAGCCAGGTTTCCTGCTGGTCGATGCGGCCCGGGTCCCCGATGATCAGGGCGGCGAGCAGCGCGAGCAGAACGGTCGGCGCCACCCAGGGCGGGGCCACCTGGTACTTTACGGGCAGCGCCACGTGCATGGCCGCTGCGACCGCGACGGCCGCGGCCACCGGCCACCAGCGCTCGCCTGATTCGAGGGCTTCGTCCGTGGTGGCCATCGCCTTGCTCCCGCGGCGCCGAGTCGGTGGTCAGCGGCCGGGTCCGGCTGAGCCAGGCTGCCACCGCGGCCTGCCGGCACTCGGCCACGAGCGCAGCCACTCGGCGTAGGACCTGGAGTCACCGGTGCCGAATTCCACCCTGGCCGGCGGGGCATCAGCGAACACGAGCGCGGCGGTGGCCTCCAGCTGGCCGCGGAGCGTTCCGGCCGGGCCGGACGCCTCCAGGCCCAGGGTCCACCAGGCCTGGCCGCGCACCCGGACCTCGGTGACTTCCACCGCGCAGCCCGGTTCCCCGCCCGGCCCCGGCAGGCCCCCCAGCCACGATCCGCTGGCCAGCAAGTACCGGCTGACGCGCCGGGTCTTGCGGACCAGCCGCCAGCCGGCCGCCTCCCCGATGCCCTGGCCGGGCGGGTCACACGGGAAGGACCACTTCTGCCAGCACTCCATCCGGCCGCGGGCACGCCCGGCTACATCAAGGATGCCCGGGCTCCCGAGGTACATCTTCACCTCGAACGGCCCGCCCCCGCGTACCTTGACCGAAACCCCCCGCACCGGCGGATCGAGCAGGTAAGCGTCCTGGCGTGACTCCAGCCCTGCGGGGAACCGGCCGAACCACCGGGCCACCCCGCCCGGCAGCCGGCCCGGGAAGATCCAGCGCACCTCCAGGCTGCGGACCCCTTCGCTGACTGGGCTGTCAGGCGGTTGAGCCGTCATCGCCAGATGCCTCCTGCCCCGGCCTGGCCGGCGCCGTGCTGGCAGCTCAGCTCAGCCGTATCAGGCCGCTGACGGCCAGGTAGGCGCCCAAGATCAAGGCGGTGCAGGCCATGAGCTGCCGGGCGTGGGCCAGCAGCCAGTCCTGGGCGTGCTTGAGCGCCGCCTTGGTGGCCTCGGGACTTAGCTCGAGGAACACG
>DATBGO010000072.1:0-2342 GCA_036558005.1 Streptosporangiaceae bacterium
CGGGTCGTTGTCGGGGGGGCGGGTGGATGCGGTGATGCGGGCGAAGGCGGATGGTGCGTGGCATTTGCATGAGCTGACCCGGGGCGCGGACCTGGATGGGTTCGTGTTGTTCTCGTCGGCGGCGGCGGTGTTCGGGGCGGCGGGGCAGGGGAATTATGCGGCGGCGAACGCTTTCCTGGATGGGCTGGCGGCGGTGCGGCGGGCGGCGGGGCTGGCGGGGGTGTCGCTGGGGTGGGGGTTGTGGGCTGAGGCCAGCGCGTTGACTGGTGGCCTGGGTGTGGCGGGGGTGGCGCGGATCAGCCGGGGCGGGATGGGGGCGTTGTCGGCTGGTGAGGGGCTGGCGCTGCTGGATGTGGCGCTGGGGCGGGGGGAGGCGCTGCTGGTGCCGGCCCGGCTGGATGTGGCGGGGTGGCGGGCGCGGGCGGCGGCGGGTGAGGTGGTGCCGGCGGTGTGGCGGGGCCTGGTGGGGGAGGTGGCGCGGCGGCGGGCCGCGGCGAGCCCTGACCCGGGCGCGGGTGAGGGCGGGCCGGGCGGGGACCTGCGAGCCCGGCTGGCGGGGTTGCCGGCCGGGGAGCGGGACCGGGTGCTGGCGGATCTGGTGCGGGGGCATGCGGCGGTGGTGCTGGGGCACGAGTCGGCCGGCGCGGTGGAGCCGGGCCGGGCGTTCAGCGAGCTGGGGTTTGACTCGCTGACCGCGGTGGAGCTGCGGAACCGGCTTTCGGCGGTGACGGGGCTGCGGCTGCCCGCGACGGTGGTGTTTGATCATCCGTCGCCAGTGCTGCTGGCGGGGTGGCTGGCTGGTGAGCTGGCCGGGGACCGGGACGCACCGCCGGCCAGGATGCCCGGGCCGGTGCTGGCCTCGGGTGATCCGGTGGTGATCGTGGGGATGGGGTGCCGGTTCCCCGGCGGCGTGGCTGGCCCGGAGGGATTGTGGGACCTGGTGGCGTCGGGGACGGACGCGATCTCGGGGTTTCCGGCCGACCGGGGGTGGGACACCGAGGGCCTGTTCAACGCCGATCCGGATCATGCGGGGACGTCGTATGCGCAGTCGGGCGGGTTCGTGCATGAGGCGGCCGGGTTTGACGCGGGGTTCTTCCGGATCTCGCCGCGTGAGGCGCTGGCGATGGATCCGCAGCAGCGGCTGCTGCTGGAGGTGTGCTGGGAGGCCATCGAGCGGGCCGGGATCGACCCGGCGTCGCTGCACGGCAGCTTGACAGGGGTGTTCGCCGGGGCGTCGACGTCAGGGTACGGCGCCGGGCTCGCCGAGCTGGAAGGGCATCTGCTGACCGGGACGGCGGCCAGCGTGACCTCGGGCCGGGTGTCCTACCTGCTGGGCCTGGAGGGCCCGGCGGTGACGGTGGATACCGCGTGCAGCTCGGCGCTGGTGGCGCTGCACCTGGCGGGCCAGGCGCTGCGCGCGGGGGAGTGCGATCTGGCCCTGGCCGGCGGCGTGATGGTGATGGCGACGCCGGGCGTTTTCGTGGAATTCTCCCGGCAGCAGGGTCTGGCCGCCGACGGGCGGTGCAAGGCGTTCGCCGCGGCGGCCGACGGCACCGGGTGGGCCGAAGGCGCAGGGATGCTCCTGCTGGAGCGGCTATCGGATGCCCGGCGGAACGGTCACCCGGTGCTGGCGGTGGTGGCTGGCAGCGCGGTGAACTCTGATGGCGCCAGCAACGGGCTGACCGCCCCGAACGGCCCGTCCCAGCAGCGGCTCATCCGGGCGGCGCTGGCCTCGGCGGGGCTGGCGCCCGGTGAGGTGGACGCGGTGGAGGGGCACGGCACCGGCACGGTGCTGGGCGACCCGATCGAAGCCCAGGCAGTACTGGCGACTTACGGGCAGGGACGGCCGGAGGGACGGCCGTTGTGGCTGGGGTCGGTGAAGTCGAACATCGGTCATGCCCAGGCGGCGGCCGGGGCGGCCGGGGTGATCAAGATGGTGCTGGCCCTGCAGCACCAGATGCTGCCCGCCACCCTGCATATCGATGAGCCCACCCCGCACGTGGACTGGTCGGCGGGAACGGTGCGGCTGCTGACCGACGCGGTGCCGTGGCCGCGGACCAGCCAGCCGCGCCGGGCCGGAGTGTCTTCGTTCGGGGTCAGCGGCACCAACGCCCATCTCATCCTGGCCGAGGCGCCGCCCGCCGAGCGGGGTGAGACGACCGGGCCGGACGCGGCCGGCCCGGACCGCGTGCTGCGCTCTGGCCCGGCGGCTTGGCTGGTGTCGGGGCGGAGCGCGGCGGGGCTGGTGGCGCAGGCGGGGCGGTTGCGTGATTTCGCGGTGGCGCGGCCGGGGCTGGATGTGGTGGATGTGGGGTGGTCGCTGGCGGCGACGCGGGCGGTGT
>DATBGO010000073.1:0-25526 GCA_036558005.1 Streptosporangiaceae bacterium
CCGTCGGCCAGCCCGCCGGCCAGCAGCCCCGCCGCGACCCCGGTGGCCGAGCCCGCCAGCCACTGCACCTACACCGCGCACCCGCCCGCGGCCAGGAAGGTCGGCACTCCGCCGGCCAAGCCCGACGCCAAGGCCAGCTACCAGGCGACCATCCACACGAACCGGGGCAACGTGGTCATCAGCCTGCTCAACAGCAAGGCCACCTGCACCGTGAACTCGTTCGTCTACCTGGCCGGCAAGAACTACTTCGACAACACCGGCTGCCCGCGGCTGAGCACCACCGGCGGCCTGTTCATGCTGCAGTGCGGTGACCCGACAGGGACCGGCAGCGGCGGTCCGGGGTATGAGTTCGCCAGCGAGAACCTGACCGGCGCGACCTACCCGGCCGGCACCCTGGCGATGGCGAACACCGGCGCGCCCGGCAGCAACGGCAGCCAGTTCTTCCTGGTGTATAAGAACTCGACCCTGCCGCCCAGTTACACGCCGTTTGGCACGATCGTCAAAGGACTCAATATCATCCAGAATGTGGGCAGCCGCGGCTATGGGCCACCGCTGAATCAGGCGGGCGGCGGCAAGCCGAAGGAGAGCGTCGTCATCGATAGCGTGACCATCAAGAAAACCTGACGGGCGACGCCGCCCGGCAGGTTGCTGAGCAGGAGGTTCGCGGTGAGCACCGCTAACGATCCGTGGGGCAGGGTAGACGACGACGGCACCGTCTACGTGCGGACCGCGCAGGGCGAACGCGCAGTGGGCTCGTGGCAGGCAGGCAGCCCGGCCGAGGCACTGGCGTTCTTCCAGCGCAAGTTCGAGTCACTGCAGACCGAGGTGAGCCTGCTGGAGCAGCGGATCGCCGCCACGGACCTGTCTCCTGCCCACGCCAGGGCCACGATCACCCGGCTGCTCGGCGCGCTGGAAGATGCCAAGGCGGTCGGCGACCTGGACGGCCTGAAGGCCCGGCTGGAGGCGCTGACCAGCCTGGTCGATCACCGGCGCGAGGAGCACAAGGCGGCCCGCGAGCAGGCCAGGGTGCAGGCACACGAGATCAAGGAGCGGATCGTCGCCGAGGCGGAGCGGATCGCGGCCGAGGCGACGCACTGGAAGATCAGCGGCGAGCGGATGCGCCAGCTGCTGGAGGAGTGGAAGACCGCGCCGCGCGGTGACCGGGCCACCGAGACCGCGCTGTGGAAGCGGCTGTCGGCGGCGCGCAACGCGTTCACCAAGCGCCGCAAGGCCTACTTCGCCGGGCTCGAGGAGGAGCGCGAGGGGGTCCGGATCCGCAAGGAGAAACTGGTCGCCGAGGCCGAGTCGCTGGCCCCCTCGACCGAGTGGGGGCCGACCGCGACCGCGTTCCGCGAGCTGATGCGGTCGTGGAAGGAGGCGGGCCGGGCCGAGCGCACGGTCGAGGAGGCGCTCTGGACCAGGTTCAAGGCCGCCCAGGACACCTTCTTCCAGGCCCGCTCGCAGGTGTTCAGCGCCAAGGACGCCGAGTTGCGCGAGCACGCCACCGCGAAGGCCAGGCTGCTGGCCGAGGCGGAGAAGCTGCAGCCGGTCACCGACGCGCGGGCGGCCAGGTCGGCGCTGCGCGGCATCCAGGAACGCTGGGAGCACATCGGCGGGGTGCCCCGTGACCAGTACGACAAGCTGGAAGGCGGGCTGCGCCGGGTGGAGGACGCGGTCCGCAAGGCCGAGGACACCCACTGGCGCCGGTCCAACCCGGAGGCGCTGTCGCGGGCCAAGGGCACGGTCGAGCAGATCAGGTCGGCCATCACCGCGCTGGAGGGCCAGCTGGAGCAGGCCCGGTCGCACGGCGACGAGGCGGCGCAGCAGCGGGCCGAGGAGGCGCTGGCCGCCCGGCGGTCCTGGCTGACCGAGGCCGAGCGCACCCTGGCCGAGCTGTCCAGCTAGCGCGCCTAGTTGGTGACCCGGTAGACGTCGTAGACGCCGTCGATCGCGCGGACCGCGCGCAGCACGTGGCCCAGGTGCTTGGGGTCGCCCATCTCGAAGGTGAACCTGCTGACCGCCACCCGGTCCCTGGTCGTGGTGACCGATGCCGACAGGATGTTGACGTGCTGGTCGGAGATCGCCCGGGTGATGTCGGACAGCAGCCCGGTGCGGTCCAGCGCCTCGGTCTGGATGGCGACCAGGAACAGTGATCCTTCCCGCGGTGACCAGCGCACCCCGACCAGCCGTTCGGGCTGGGACTCCAGCAGGTGCGCGACATTGACGCAGTTGGCCCGGTGCACCGACACCCCGTTGCCGCGGGTCACGAAGCCGGTGATGTCGTCACCGGGCACCGGGGTGCAGCACTTCGACAGCCGGGCCCACACGTCCGCGGCGTCCTCGACCACCACCCCGGAGTCGCCGACCGGGCGGGCCCTGGGCGCGCGGGTGAGCAGGGTGGTCTCGGCCAGGTCCTCCTGCGCCCCGGCGATGCCGCCCGCCGACTTGACCAGCTTGGCGACCACGGACTGCGCGCTGACGTGGCCCTCGCCGACGGCAGCGTACAGCGCCGACAGGTCGGCGTAGCGCAGTTCGTGCGCGACGGCGAGCAGCGCGTCGCCGGTGGCCAGCCGCTGCAGCGGCAGGCCCTGCTTGCGCATCGCCCTGGCGATCGCGGACTTGCCGGTCTCGGCGGCTGCTTCCCTGCGCTCCTTGGAGAACCAGTGCCTGATCTTGTTCCTGGCCCTGGCGCTCTTGACGAACCCGAGCCAGTCCCGGCTCGGCGCCGCGTCCGGCGCCTTGCTGGTGAAGATCTCCACCGTGTCGCCGTTGCTGAGCGCCGACTCCAGCGCGACCAGCCGCCCGTTCACCCGGGCGCCGATGGTGCGGTGCCCGACCTCGGTGTGGATCGCGTAGGCGAAGTCCACCGGGGTCGCACCCTGCGGCAGCGCGATCACCTCGCCGCGCGGGGTGAACACGTACACCTCGCCGGCCCCCAGGTCGAACCGGAGCGATTCGAGGAACTCGGCCGGGTCGGTGGTCTCCCGCTGCCAGTCGACCAGTTGCCGCAGCCAGGCCATGTCGGCCGCGCTGCGGGTGCCGGTGGCGGTCTCCTCCTTGTACTTCCAGTGCGCCGCGACGCCGTACTCGGCCCGCCGGTGCATGCCCCAGGTCCTGATCTGCAGCTCCACCGGCTTGCCTTCCGGCCCGATCACGGTGGTGTGCAGCGACTGGTACATGTTGAACTTCGGCATCGCGATGTAGTCCTTGAACCGCCCCGGCACCGGGTTCCACCGTGCGTGCACGGTGCCCAGCGCGGCGTAGCAGTCGCGGACCGAGTCGACCAGCACCCGGATGCCGACCAGGTCGTAGATGTCGTCGAAGCCCACGTTCCTGGCGATCATCTTCTGGTACACCGAGTAGTAGTGCTTGGGCCGCCCGGTGACCCGGGCCTTGATCTTGGCCTCGCGCAGGTCGGCGGACACGTCCTCGATGACGTCCTGCAGGAACACGTCCCGGCGCGGCGCCCGCTCGGACACCAGCCGGGCGATCTCGTCATACCGCTTGGGGAACAAGGTGGCGAACGCCAGGTCCTCCAGCTCCCACTTGACGGTGTTCATCCCGAGCCGGTGCGCCAGCGGCGCGAAGATCTCCAGCACCTCGCGGGACTTCTGCTCCTGCTTGGGCCGGGGCAGGTAGCGCAGGGTCCGCATGTTGTGCAGCCGGTCGGCCAGCTTGATCACCAGGACCCTGATGTCGCGGGCCATCGCGACCACCATCTTGCGGACCGTCTCGGCCTGGGCGGCGTCCCCGTACTTGACCTTGTCCAGCTTGGTCACCCCGTCGACCAGGGCGGCGATCCCGTCGCCGAACTCGCCGCGCAGCTCGTCCAGGGTGTAGGAGGTGTCCTCGATGGTGTCGTGCAGCAGCGCGGCACAGAGCGTCTCGTGCGGCATGCCCAGCTCGGCCAGGATGGTCGCGACGGCCAGCGGGTGGGTGATATAGGGGTCGCCGCTCTTGCGCATCTGGTGCGCGTGCATCTGCGCCGCGATGTCGTAGGCCCGCTCGATCAGCCGCACGTCGGCCTTGGGGTGGGTGGCGCGGACGGTCTTGATCAGCGGTTCCAGGACCGGGTTGGTGCCGCCGCCGCGCGGCGCGCCGAGCCGGGCGAGCCGCCGCCTGACCCCGGCGGTCCCGGCAGCCCCGGCAGCCCCGGCAGCCCCGGCGGTCCCGGCCTGGCTGGCCGCGTCGGGTGCCTCGGCTGGCGCCCGGCGGTCCTCGGCCTGGCCGCCCTGGGTCCGGGCAGCGCCGCCAGGGCGCGCGCCCGGCCGCCCGCCTGGGCGCGCGCCGTTGCCCGGGGTCGTCCCGGAATCCGCCGCGGGCCCTGCTGCGCTGTCTTGACCGTTCGCGTCGCTGCGCTGAGGCTCTCCCGCGGCCGACTGGGTGACCCCGGCTCCGGCTTTGCCAGCCGTCGCCACGTCACCGGCCACATGCGCTCCTCACGTCCGCCAGGTCACCAGTCTACCGAGAGTCCCCGCGGCGCAGGCGCGGCTTCCCGGGGACCGGGTCAGACCACCAGCAGCGAGCGGACGTCCAGGCCGTCCAGGCGGTCCCTGCCGTGCAGGAACGACAGTTCCAGCAGGACGCTCACCGCGGCGATCCGCGCGCCGGCCCGGCGCACCAGTTCCGCGGTGGCCGCGGCGGTGCCGCCGGTGGCCAGCACGTCGTCGATGATCAGCACCCGGTCACCGGGCGCGAGCGCGTCGGTGTGGATCTCCACCGCGGCGCTGCCGTACTCCAGCTGGTAGGACTGCCGGTGGGTGGGACCGGGCAGTTTGCCCTGCTTTCGCACCGGCACGAACCCGGCGCCCAGCTTGCACGCGACCGGCGCGGCCAGGATGAAGCCCCGCGCCTCGATCCCGGCCACCTTGTCCACCGGGCCGGCCGAGCCGGCCAGGGCGCGCACCACCGCGGCGAACGCGGCGGCGTCGGCCAGCAGCGGCGTGATGTCCTTGAACACCACGCCCGGCTGCGGGTAGTCCGGTATGTCGCGGATCGCCGAGCTGATCAGCTCGCCGACGTCAAGGTCAGCGCCCGTCTCCTGGCTGCCGGGCACGCCGCCGCCTACCGGCGCTTCTTCTTGCCGGCCGGGCGGCGCTTGGCCGAGCCGGACCGCCGCGGCTGCTGCCGCGGCCCTGGCCGGGCGCCGCCGCGCGGCGCTGCCGAGGCGCCCGCGCCGCGGGCCGCGGGCACCCGGTCGCCGGTCCCCTGGCCCGCCGGCGTCTCGCCGCCCGCGGCCAGGTCCTCGTCTGGTCCGTCCTGGTCCTGCTGGCCGGCCGGGCCGGCGGCCCGGCCGCCGGCCTGGGCGGCCTTGGTCCTGGCCCGCTGCGCCGCGCGGCCGCCGGAGGCCCGCAGCGCGACCCGCTTGGCCAGCGCCTTGTACTGCGGCTCCCGCTCCTTCAGCTGGGCCAGCACCGGGGTGGCGATGCAGATCGAGGAGTAGGTGCCCGACAGCATGCCGACGAACAGCACCAGCGCCAGGTCCTCCAGCTCGCCGGGGCCGAGCAGGGTGATACCGGTCACCAGGATCGCGACGACCGGCAGCAGCGCGATCAGCGAGGTGTTGATGGACCGGACCAGGGTCTGGTTCAGCGCCAGGTTGGCCGACTGGCTATAGGTGCTCCGGCCGGTGCCGAGCAGGCCGGCCGTATTTTCCCTGACCTTGTCGAAGACCACCACCGTGTCGTAGAGCGAGTAACCCAGGATGGTCAGCAGGCCGATCACGGTCGCGGGGCTGACCTGGAACCCGGCCAGCGCGTACACCCCGATGGTGATCACGATGTCGTGGATCAGGGCCACCAGCGCCGCAGTGGCCATCTTCCACTCGAACGCTATCGACAGGTAGATCACGATCACGATCAGGAACGCGATCAGCGCCTGGAACGCCTTCTGCGAGATCTGGCTGCCCCAGCTGGGCCCGACGAAGGTGGTGCTGACCGCCTTCGCCCCGCCGTTCACGTGCAGCTTGCTGCCCAGCGCGTCCTGGATCCTGGTCTGGTCGGCGAAGCTGAGCTTCTCGGTCTGAACCTGCCAGCTGGTGCTGCCGCCGACCCCGACCTGCTGGACGGTGATGGTGGCGCCGGGCTCGGCGCCCGAGACCACCGAGCGGATCTGCGACTGGCTGGTGGCCGCCGCCTTGAACTGGAAGACCGAGCCGCCCTTGAAGTCGACGCTGTAGTTCAGCCCGCGTCCGATCAGCGCGCCCAGGCTGATCACCAGGATCAGGCCGGAGATGATGTACCACAGCCGCCGCCGGCCGACGAACTCGACCGATATCTCGCCGCGGTAGAGCCGGCCGCCGATGTTGCCGATCCGGGACATCACGCCTCCCTCGGGGTGGTCCGGGACGGCTTGGCCGCCGACGCGCTGGCATCACCGGCCGCTGGCCGGGCTGGCCGCCGCGACCCGCGCCAGGGGGAGCGGGCTCCGAGCCGGGCCGGATCCAGCCCCGACAGCGGGTGTCCCTGGCCGTAGAACTTCGTCCGGGCCAGCAGCGTCACCATCGGCTTGGTGAACAGGAACACGACCAGGACGTCGATCAGGGTGGTGAGGCCGAGGGTGAACGCGAAGCCCTTGACGTCGCCGATGGCGAAGTAGTACAGCAGCGCGGCGGCCAGGAACGACACCGTGTCGGAGACCAGGATGGTCCGCCGGGCCCGCTGCCAGCCGCGCTCGACCGCCGGCCGCAGCGTCCGGCCTTCCCGCACCTCGTCCCTGAGCCGCTCGAAGTACACCACGAACGAGTCGGCGGTGATCCCGATGGCGACGATCAGGCCCGCCACCCCGGCCAGGTTCAGCGTGAAGCCCTGGTACTTGCTGAGCAGGACCACCGAGAAGTAGGCCAGGCCGGCCGCGATGATCAGGCTGGACACCGACACCACGCCGAGCCCCCGGTAGTACAGGAACGAGTAGAGCACCACGACCAGCAGGCCGATCAGGGCCGCGACCAGGGCGGCGTGCAGCTGCGAGGCGCCCAGCACCGCCGAGATCGACTCGGTGGACTGGTTCTGGAAGCTCAGCGGCAGGTGGCCGTAGGTCAGCACGTTCGCCAGCTGGTTGGCCTGGCCCTCGGTGAACGACCCGGTGATCTGGGCGCTGCCGGCCGTGATCGCCTGCTGCACGAAGGCCACCGAGGCCGGCTTGCCGTCCAGCACGATCGCGAAGTTGTTCTGCGGGTTCGCGCTGGAGCCCTGGTACTTGCTGAACATGTCCTCGGTCAGGGTGCCGAAGTTCTTCGCGCCCGTGCCGTTGAAGTTGAGGTTGACCTGCCAGGTGCCGTTGGTGTTCAGCGCCGCGCCCGCCGAGGTGAGCATCTCGCCGGTCACCGTGGACTTGTCCAGGACGAACTTCCCGCCCTGGTAGCAGGCCACGACCTGGGTGTTGACGTTGTCCCACTTCTGCGAGTTGGTCCCGTAGATCTGCTGCTGCCAGTTCTTGTCGTTGCAGTTGAGCTTGTTGAACAGCGTCTTGACCGCGGGGCTGACCGCGCTCGCGTCGCCCTGGCCGTCGGCGACGGTGGCCAGCGTCGGGGTGGGCGCGGGCGCCGGGCTGCCGGATGCGCTCGCCGACGGCGAGGCGCTGGCCTGCCCGGATGCGCTCGGGCTCGGGCTGGGCTTGGGCTTGGCGCTGGTCGCGGCCGCGCCGGCCAGCCGGGCCGCGCCGGCCGACAGGCCCTGGCCTGCGTCACCGGAGCCGGGCTCGCCGAGCGCACCCGACGACGGGCTCGGGGTCGCCGGCGGGCTGTTCGCGCCGGCGCTCGGCGAAGCCGACGGGGCCGGGATCGGGGGCAGGCCCGACGGGGCCGGCGTCGGCGTGCTGCCGGGGACGACCTCGTTGGGCGCCTCAAGCACCACCTGGCGGAAGCGCAGCAGCGCGGTGCGGCCGACCAGGTTCTCGACTTCCTGCGCGCCCTTGCCCGGTACCGCGACCGTCATGATGTCCGGGCCCTGCTGCTGGACCAGCGCGCCGGTGAAGCCGGCCCCGTTGACCCGGTTCACCATGATGGACCTGGCCTCGTTCATGGCGGTCTGGCTGGGCTGCTGGCCGCGGTGCGGGGTGACCGCCTTGAGCGTGACGGTGGTGCCGCTGGACAGGTCGAGCCCGAGCCCGACCTTGAAGTCATGCCGCCAGGCGGCCGGGTCCGACGCGTTCTTCCCGATGATCCCGGCGAGCATGATGATGATCAGCACGGCGAGCGCCGCGATCAGCCGCCCAGGATGAGAGGTCTTGCTGCTTGGGGGAGCCACTGCTGCTGCGTTCCTTAGCTAGGTCGGGCTAGATCCTGTCCTGGGAGTTGCGGTCCTTGCTCAGCTCATCCGCGCTGAACTCGCCGTCCTTGGGCTCGCCGAACGAGGTGGCCGCCTGGTCAGAGGTCCCGTCCGGCTGTGGCCCGGCCGGATCGGTGACTTCATCGGGCACCGCGTCAAGGACGGCCCGGCGCATGATCCTGATCCTGACGCCCGGCGACACCTCAAGTTCCAGGTCGTCGCCGAGATCCGCGGTGACGGTGCCGTAGATGCCCGCCGTGGTGCGGATCCGCTGCCCGGGCACGACCCCGCGCTGGTTGGCCGCGGCCTGGCGCTGCCGGTTCCGCTGCGGCCTGATCATCACCACGTAGAGCAGGACGAACAAGACGACGATGAACAGGATGGGCAGGAGGCTCGTGCCGCTGCTGCCGCTCTTGGCGGCGGCGAGAATCATGTTCCCCATCACGGGGCTTCCTTCCGGTTGAGGCCCGCGTGGGCAGCGGCTGGCCCGGTGACGGGCCTGCCCCGGCGCCGGGCGGACTCATTTGACCAACTGCCGAAGTGTAGCGGCGCGCAAGCGACGCACAAACAGGCTACGGCGTCTGGGTGAGTGATCGTGACCAGCCTGCGATCAGCCGCTACGTTCCGTCAACCCAGGGCCGCGCCGGGGGCACGTAAGGTAACGGGCGCGCGGTCAGCTGAAAAGGGTGTCCAGGCCGTCCTGTCCGGGCGGCCCCGGCGGAGTCAGGCCGAGCTGCTGCCAGGCCGCCGGGGTGGCGACCCGGCCGCGCGGGGTCCGCGCCATCAGCCCGCCCCGGACCAGGAACGGCTCGACCACCACCTCGACCGTCTCGGCCTCCTCCCCCACCGCGACGGCCAGCGTGGCCAGCCCGACCGGCCCGCCGGAGAACCTGCGCACCAGCGCGGTGAGCACGGCCCGGTCCAGCCGGTCCAGGCCGCTGTCGTCCACCTCGTACAGTTCCAGCGCGGCCCTGGCGACCGGCCTGGTCACCACGCCGTCGGCCCGCACCTCGGCGTAGTCGCGCACCCGCCGCAGCAGCCGGTTGGCGATCCGCGGGGTGCCGCGGGACCGGCCGGCGATCTCGGCCGCGCCGGCCTCGTCGATCTCGACCTGCAGCAGCCCGGCCGACCTGCGCACGATCACCTCGAGCTCGGCCGGCTCGTAGAAGTCCAGGTGCGCGGTGAAGCCGAACCGGTCACGCAGCGGGGCTGGCAGCAGGCCCGCCCTGGTGGTGGCCCCGATGAGCGTGAACGGGGCGATGTCGAGCGGGATCGCGGTGGCGCCCGGGCCCTTGCCCACGATCACGTCCACCCGGAAGTCCTCCATCGCCAGGTACAGCATCTCCTCCGCGGGCCGGGCGACCCGGTGCACCTCGTCGATGAACACCACCTCGCCCGGGCTCAGCGTGGACAGCACCGCGGCCAGGTCGCCTGCCCGCTCGATGGCCGGCCCGCTGGTGATCCGCAGCGGCGCGCTCAGCTCAGCCGCGATGATCATGGCGAGGGTGGTCTTGCCCAGGCCGGGCGGGCCCGACAGCAGGATGTGGTCGGGCGGCTTGCCGCGGCCCAGCGCGCCCTGCAGGACCAGCCACACCTGCTCGCGCACCCGGTCCTGGCCGACCAGCTCAGCCAGCCGCTTGGGCCGCAGCGCGCCCTCGATCTGCCGCTCGCCGGCCTCGGCCAGCGGCGACACCACCCGGTCCAGCTCGGCCGGCGGCCCGGCATCCGGCTCGGCCCGCGGGCCGGCCTGCGGCCGGTCGCCGGCCGTCACTTGCGCCCCAGCACCCGCAGCGCGGCGCGCAGCGCGGCCGCGACATCCGGGCCGGCCGCGCCGGGCGGTACGGTCTCCAGCAGCTCCGGCTCGACCGCCGCGATCGCCTGGTCGGCGTCGCGGGCCTGCCAGCCCAGGTTGACCAGCCCGGCCCGGACCTGGTCGCGCCAGCGCGAGCCGCCCGCCGCCGAGGCGGCCGCGGCGGCGCCCGCGCCGGCCGGGCCGGCCGCCGGGTCGCCCAGCCGCCCGGCCAGCTCCAGCACGATCCGCTGGGCGCCCTTGCGCCCGATCCCCGGCACCGTGGTCAGCGCGCTGAGGTCCTCGGCCGCGATCGCCCGCCGCAGCCCGTCCGGGCTGAACACCGCCAGCATCGCCAGCGCCAGCCGGGGCCCGACCCCGCTGGCGGTCTGCAGCAGCTCGAAGGTGTTGCGCTCGTCGTCGTCGGCGAACCCGTACAGGGTGAGCGCGTCCTCCCTGACCACCAGCGAGGTGGCCACCCTGGCCCGCTCCCCCGGCCGCAGCCCGGCCAGCGTGCCCGGGGTGCACTGCACCAGCAGGCCGACCCCGCCGACCTCGATCACCGCGCCGTCCGGCGCCACCACGGCGACCGTCCCGTCCAGATGCGAGATCACCGGTAACCTCCCGTGCCGCGGCCCTGTGCCGCCTGGGCGGCGGCCGCGAGGGCGGCCAGCCGCCGCTGCGCCCCGCCCCGCCACAGATGACAGATCGCCAGCGCCAGCGCGTCGGCGGCGTCCGCGGGCCGGGGCGGGTCGGCCATCGACAGCAGCCGCGCCACCATCTGGGTCACCTGCGCCTTGCCGGCCCGGCCGCTGCCGGTGACCGCGGCCTTGACCTCGGTCGGGGTGTGCAGCGCGACCGGCAGCCCGCGCCGGGCCGCGCAGACGATCGCGACCGCGCCCGCCTGCGCCGTGCCCATCGCGGTGCGCACGTTGTGCTGGCTGAAGACCCGCTCGACCGCCACCGCGTCCGGCTGATAGCCGGCCAGCCAGCGGTCGATCTGCTGCTCCAGCGTGAGCAGCCGGGTGCCGATGTCGTCCTGCGCCACCGTCGTGATCACGTCGGTGGCGACCAGTGACAGGGCCCGGCCCGCGGCGCCGTCGATGACGCCGACGCCGCACCGGGTCAGGCCGGGATCCACGCCGAGCACGCGCATTCCGATCACCCATCCGGTCCGGCTGCGAACGTCAGTTCGGTTGACCCTACCGCCTGCGCCGCCCCGGGCCGGTGACGACGGCCGGTGTGTCGCCAGCTGGCCCGCCGGCCCGGTCAGAAGTGGTCGAGCATGAACGGGGTGGCGGCGAACGCGCCGTCCAGCAGCGCGTCGGCGTCCGGGTCGCCGCCCGCCGCCAGCCCGGCCCGGCGCAGCGACGCGAGCGGGGTGCCGCCGAACAGCGCGGCGAATCCGCGCGGTCCCAGCCGCAGCGGCGCCGCTCTGCCCGGCTCAGCGGCGCGGGCCAGCGTGCCCTGGCCGGCCGCGACGCGCAGCAGCCAGCTGCCCGAGTTGGCCGTAAGCACCGGGTCGGTCAGCTCCAGCGCCGCGGTCAGCTCGGCCGCGGGCGGGAAGCCGCGGGCGGCGATGGCGGCGGGCGCGCGGACCGTGCGCAGCATCCACGGGAGCGAGTCGCGCTGCAGCGTCACGTCCGGCTCGCGGGTGAGCCAGCTGACCGGGTCGGCCGGGCTGGCGCTGGCCCGGATGGTGGTGACGACGCTGGCGTGCGAGCCGACCACCGACCACAGCTCGCGGGTGGTGGCCGCCGATACCGCGAGCAGCCGGCTGACGTAGAGCTCGCTGTCCGAGCGCGCCCACCGGTAGGCCAGGCACCCGTCATCGGCCAGGTAGCAGAACAGCCGCTCGTCGCCGAGCGCGCGCGCGATGGTGGCGGCGTCGAAGGTCGCCGCCCCGCTGTCCCTGCTGGCCCGGTGGACCCGGCCGGCCACCGCGATGAACTCCTCGGCGTCGGCGGGGACGGCCCGGCGCAGGGCCGGCGGGCTTGCGGCCGGGCCGGCCTCGGGCGGCACCAGGTCGCGGGCCGCCCTGGCGGGCAGCGTCAGCTGGTAGTGGCCGCCGGTGATCTCCCAGCCGTGCCAGCGGTACAGCGGCAAGGTCGCCGGGTACAGCGCAGAGAGCGCGAAGCCGCGCGCCCCGATCAGCGCCAGCAGCTCGCTGACCAGCGCCCGGCCGGTGCCGCGGCCGCGCTGCTCGGGCGCCACCTTGACGCCGCCCACGCCGGCCATCGGGGCGGGCCTGCCGCCCCACCACTGGCACATCTCGTGGAACTGCGCCGAGGCCACCAGCTGGCGGCCGGCGAACGCGCCCAGCAGCCGCCCGGCCGCCGTGGCGTCCTCGATCCGGGCCATCCGGGTGCCGGTGTCCGCGGTGATCATCGGCCCGAAGGCACGGTATCCCAGGTCGAGTTCCTGGGCCAGGTCGTCGTCGGCGGTGAGCGGGCGGATCTCCAGGCTCACCCGAGCTTCTCCAGTACCTCGTCAGAGACGGAGTAATTGGCGAACACGTCCTGCACGTCGTCGGAGTCCTCCAGCGCCTCGATCAGCCGGAACACCCGCTTGGCCTGCTCCTCGTCCAGCTCCACCTCGACGGTGGGCAGGAACGGCGTCTCCGCTGACTCATAGTCGATCCCGGCCTGCGCCACCGCGTCGCGGACCGTCCGCACGTCGCCGGGCTCGCTGATGACTTCCAGCGATTCGCCCAGGTCGTTGACCTCCTCGGCGCCGGCCTCCAGCACCGCGGCCAGCACGTCGTCCTCGGTCGCCCCGGTGGCCTTGGTGACGATCACCACGCCCTTGCGGTGGAACAGGTAGGAGACCGAGCCGGGGTCGGCCATCGACCCGCCGTTGCGGGAGAACGCGGTCCGGACGTCCGAGGCGGCCCGGTTCCTGTTGTCGGTGAGGCACTCGACCAGGACGGCGACGCCGCCGGGGGCGTAGCCCTCGTAGGTGATCTGCTCGTAGGCCGCGCCGCCGGCTTCCAGCCCGGCGCCGCGCCGCACCGCGCGGTCGATGTTGTCGTTGGGGACCGAGCTCTTCTTCGCCTTCTGCACGGCGTCGTACAGGGTCGGGTTGCCGGCCGGGTCAGCGCCGCCGGTGCGCGCCGCCACCTCGACGTTCTTGATCAGCTTGGCGAACAGCTTGCCCCGCCTGGCGTCCACGGCGGCCTTCTTGTGCTTGGTGGTCGCCCACTTCGAATGGCCGCTCATGACTGTTCCCTCACCATGTCAGCGAAGAGCTCGTGGATACGCCAGTCGGGCGTGAGCTCGGGATGGAATGCGGTCGCCAGCACCGGGCCCTGCCGGACCGCGACGATCCTACCGGTGGCCGGCTCGGTGCCGAGCACCTCGACGCCGGGGCCGGTCTGCTCGACCCACGGCGCCCTGATGAAGACGGCGCGGTAGGCCGGGCCCGGGCGCAGGCCCGCCAGCGCGACGTCGCTCTCGAACGACTCGGCCTGCCGGCCGAACGCGTTGCGGCGCACGGTCATGTCGATCGCGCCGAGCGTCTCCTGCCCGCTGGCGGACTCGACCAGCCACCGCGCCAGCAGGATCATCCCGGCGCAGGAGCCGAACGCCGGCATGCCCGCGCTGACCCGCTTGCGCAGCGGGTCAGCCAGCCCGAACGCGACCGCCAGCTTCCACATCGTGGTGGACTCGCCGCCGGGGATGACCAGGCCGTCGACGCTGTCGAGCTCGCCGGGCCTGCGCACCGCGCTGGCCCGGGCGCCCACCTGGCGCAGCGCGCGCAGGTGCTCGGCGACGTCGCCCTGCAGCGCCAGGACCCCGATGACCGCGGTCACCAGCCGCGCTCTGCGTAATGCTGGCCCGGCGGCAGGGTGTCCAGGCTGATACCCGCCATCGCCTCGCCCAGGCCCCTGGACACCTTGGCGATGACGTCAGGGTCATCGTGGAACGTGGTGGCCTTGACGATCGCCGCGGCCCTGGCGGCCGGGTCGCCGGCCTTGAAGATGCCCGACCCGACGAACACCCCGTCCGCGCCCAGCTGCATCATCATGGCCGCGTCGGCGGGGGTGGCGATGCCGCCGGCGGTGAACAGCACGACCGGCAGCCTGCCTTCCCTGGCCACTTCGGCGACCAGCTCATACGGCGCCTGCAACTCCTTGGCCGCGGCGTAGAGCTCCTCGCCCGACAGCCCGGCCAGGCGGCGCATCCCGCTGCGGATGCCGCGCATGTGCCTGGTCGCCTCGACCACGTTGCCGGTGCCGGCCTCACCCTTGGACCTGATCATCGCGGCACCCTCGGCGATCCGCCGCAGCGCCTCGCCCAGGTTGGTGGCGCCGCACACGAACGGCACCGTGAACTGCCACTTGTCCACGTGGTGGGCCTCGTCAGCGGGGGTGAGCACCTCGGACTCGTCGATGTAGTCGACCCCGATCGCCTGCAGCACCTGAGCCTCGGCGAAGTGACCGATCCGGCACTTGGCCATCACCGGCACGGACACCGCGGAGATGATCGAGTCGATCATGTCCGGGTCGCTCATCCTGGCCACGCCGCCCTGGGCGCGGATGTCGGCGGGCACCCGTTCCAGCGCCATCACCGCGACCGCGCCGGCGTCCTCAGCGATCTTGGCCTGCTCGGGGGTGACGACATCCATGATCACGCCGCCCTTGAGCATGTCGGCCATGCCCCGCTTGACCCGCTGCGTCCCGGTCTGCGGGGCGGGCCGGTCGGAACTTGACTGTGACATCAGTAACCTCACTTGATCACTTGGTCGCACCCGTATTACTGGTTCCATGTTAGGTGCTCTGGCCTGCCCCGGCCTGGCCTGAACTGGCCGCCAGCGGCCGGTACCGGTCAGTTCAGCTGGTCAGGTGCGGCATGTCCGCGACCTGGACGGGCTGGGCCGGGGCCACCAGCGAGTCGTCGATCTCGAAGAACTCCGGCAGGGCCGCGCCGCCGGCCAGGTGCAGCAGCCGCACCAGCCAGCGGCGCCGCGCGGTCCTGGTCGCGGCGACCGCGTCGTTGTAGAACTTGCGCGCCAGGAACACCTGGTGCGCGGCGCCCTCCAGCTCGGCGAGCAGCTCGGCGGCGTCCTCCTTGCCGGTCAGCGTCGCCAGGAAGCCGGGCTGGCCGAGTGCGGCCCGCAGCGCCCTGGTCAGGTCGCTCTCGGCCAGCTCGCGTCCCTCGCTGGCCGACCGCGCGTCGTGCGAGGCGCCGGCCAGCAGCAGGCTGGTGGCCGGGTCGAGCAGGCCGCTGGAGGCCAGCTCGAGCGCCACCGAGCTGCGCCGCACCAGCGCCGCGTCCAGGGCCGCCCTGGCGGTCTCCAGCCGGGCATGCAGCCGGTCGAGCCGGCCCGCCCGCCAGGACACGTACACGCCGAGCACCGCGATGACGGCGACCACGGTGATGGTGGTCACCTGGCCACCTCCACGTGCCCGGGCCGCACCGCCGAGTAAACGGCCAGCACGTCCTTGGCCACCACCGGCCAGTCATACACCCGGACGGCGGCGGACGCCGCCGCGGACAGGCTGGCCCGGTGCGAGGGCTGGTCGAGCAGCCGCGCGGCCGCGACGGCCAGTCCCTCGGCGCTGCCGGTCTCGAACAGCTCGCCCGCCTGCCCGTCGCGCAGCACCCGGCGGAACGCGCTCAGGTCGCTGGCCACGATCGGCGCGCCGGCCGCCATCGCCTCGGCCAGCACGTACCCGAAGCTCTCACCGCCGGCGTTGGGCGCGCAGAACACGTCAACCGAGTGGTACACCCGGGTCTTGTCCTCGTCGCTGACTTGGCCGAGCTGCACGATCCTGGGCAGCAGGCCGGCCGGGACCGCGGCCAGCGCCTCCTGCGCGTCGCCCGGCCCGGCGATCAGCAGCCGCACGTCGGGCCGCTGCGCGCCGAGGATGGCGAACGCGGCCAGCATCACCGACAGGCCCTTGCGCGGCTCGTCGATCCGGCCGACGAAGCCCAGCGCGCCGCCGGGGCCGGGCCAGCCCGGCAGCGGGTCGGCCTTCTCGAACCTGCGCACCGCGATCCCGTTGGGGATCAGCACCGCGTCGCCGCCCATGTGCTCGACCAGGGTGGTGCGGGCCGCCTCCGACACCGCGATCCGGCCGCTGATCTTCTCCAGCGCGGAGGCCAGGATCGGCTGCGCGGCGTGCAGCGCCCGCGAGTGCGGGTTCGCGGTGTGGAAGGTCGCCACGATCGGGCCGTCGGCCACCCAGCACGCCAGCAGCGACAGGCTCGGCGCGGCGGGCTCGTGCACGTGCAGCACGTCGAACCCGCCGTCCCTGACCCAGCGCCGGACCCTGCTGGCCGACAGGAAGCCGAACGCCAGCCTGGCGACCGAGCCGTTGTAGGGCACCGGAACCGCCCGGCCCGCGGGCACCACGTACGGCGGCAGCGGCGCGTCGTCGTCGGCGGGCGAGATCACCGACACCTGGTGGCCGAGCTCGATCAGCGCCTCGGCCAGGCCCCGCACGTGCTCCTGGACCCCGCCGGGGACGTCCCAGGTGTACGGGCAGACCAGGCCGATCCTCATGGCCCGTCCGCTGGCTGGATCGCCTCGCCGGCGGCCGCCCGGCCGGCCTCCCTGGCCGCGGCGGCCGCGTCGGCGGCGGCCAGCCGGGCCGGGTCGAGGTCGGCCACGAACACCCGCTGCAGCATGTGCCAGTCGGCCGGGTGCTTCCTGATGCCGGCCTCGAACAACCCAGCGACCTGCTGGGTCATGACCGCTACCTTCTGCTTCCTGTCCCCGATCGCGGGAACCGCGATCTCGTCATGCACGTGCACGCCCCACCCGTCTTCCTCGAACCACAAGATCGCGGGCATCAGCGCGGCGCCGGTCTGCACGGCGAGCGCGGCCGGGCCGCTGACCATCCGCGCCTTCTCCCCGAAGAACTCGACCTCGATACCGGACCCGGTGACGTCACGGTCGGCGGGCAGGCACACCAGCCGGCCGGCCCGCAGCCGCTGAGCCAGTATCCCGAACCTGCCCGCTCCCCCGCTGGCAGGTAGCACCTCCATACCCAGTCCCTCACGGAACGCTACGAACCGCTGGTATACCGACTCGGGCTCGATCCGCTCGGCGACCGTGGTGAAGGAGCCTGCCCCGCGGGCGATGATCCATGCCCCCGCGTGGTCCCAGTTGCCCATGTGCGGCAGCGCGAAGATCACCCCCCGGCCGGCCGCGAGGTACCCGAACGCCTGGTCAATGGCACCGGACTGGCGCACGCCCTGGTTCACCCTGGCAGACGTCATCACCGGCAGCCTGAAGACCTCCAGCCAGTACCGCGCGTAGGACTGCATCGACTCCCTGGACAGCGCGCGCAGTTGCGCGCCGGTCGCGTCCGGCCCGAGCACCCGCCGCAAGTTGCCCTCGAGCACCTGGACCCGCGGGCCCTGGCGGCGCCAGGCGATGTCGGCAACGGCCGAGAACGCCCGCGCGGATGCCGGCTCGGGCAGCCGGCAGACCAGCGACCAGCCCAGCCGGTAGGCCAGGCCGGTGAGCCCGGCGTTCACCGCGGCCCCGGGCGGGCGCTGGCGCGGGTCAGGACGTCATCAGGCAGTGCCGCCGTCACGATCGGGGATCCTCTCAGGGTCGGGCGCCGGGCCGGGGCCGGCGTGCTCGCCGCGCATCCCGTCCCGGCGGATGGCGATCAGCCGCTGGCCGAACGTCACGACGCTGCCCACGGCGAGAATCCACAGGCCCACGTGCAGCGCGTAGGGCACCCCCAGCCCGGCTAGCCCGGTCGCGACCAGGCCGATCAGCATCCGCTCTGGCCGCTCGATCAGGCCGACCGCGTCGCACCGCAGGCCCAGGCTCTTCGCCCGGGCCAGGGCGTAGGACACCAGCGCCCCGGCCACCAGGCTGACCAGCGCGAGCACGGCGAGCGTGTTGTTGTGCCCGCCGCCTGCGAACCAGAAGGCCAGCGCGAGGAACAGCGCCGCGTCCGCGACCCGGTCCATGGTGGAGTCGATGAAGGCGCCCCACGGCCCGGACGAGCCCTTCGCCCGGGCGAGCGCGCCGTCGAACAGGTCGGCCAGCACGAAGAAAGTGCACACCAGGGTGCCGGCGAACAGGTGCCCGGTCGGCATCAGCGACAGGGCGGAAACACAGAACCCGGCGGTCCCCAGAACGGTCAGCCCGGTGGGCGTGACCGGCGTCCGGGCCAGCGCCTCGCCGATCGGGTTCACGACACGGCCGATCACTGGCCGGAGTTCGTTGAGCATTCCGCCTCTATGCTAGGTTCACCGCTGATTTCACCGCCCTGACCAGCGGCGATGTCATGCGATCCGGGTAGGCGACGGCGCTGCGCGCGGTCTGATCATGCCGAGCCTAGCGGCATGCGGGGCCAGGAAGCACAATCTGCTGCCCCGCCGCCCCCGCCCTCATGGGCCGCGCAGCGCGCGTATTCGTTATCAAGCCCGTCAGACTGGCCCGTTTGCTTCCGCTTCCTGGCAATAGCGGCAATTCGCCACACCTATCTGGAATTCCGCCACGCCTATATGGAATCGGGCGCCGCGGAAAGCCGCCTCCTCAGCCGCGCCGGGCCTGGTCAGCGCCGGGCCCGCCAGTCCGCCCTGCGGCCGGGCGGCAGCGATTCGGGGCAGGGGGTTGTGATCGGCTGTCGTCTAGGTAAAGGCTGGTCGTGCAGCAGCCGAACACAGCTACAGGAGGCGATGGGATGGCTGACAAAGCGGGCACAGCTGGGGCCGCGGGCAGGGCACCCTCGGCCGGCCAGCCCGAGAACGTGCGCAACGTGGTGCTGGTCGGCCACTCAGGAGCCGGGAAGACAACGCTGGTGGAGGCGCTGCTCGCCAGTACCGGGGCGATCAGCAGGGTGGGCCGGGTCGAGGACGGCACGACCGTCAGCGACTTCGACGAGGTGGAAGTCAGGCAGCAGCGGTCGGTGAACCTCGCGCTGGCGCCGCTGGAGCACGCCGGGGTGAAGGTCAATCTCCTGGACACCCCCGGCTACGCCGACTTCACCGGTGACCTGCGGGCGGGCCTGCGGGCCGCGGACGCCGCCCTGTTCACCGTGTCGGCCGCGGAGAGCGTCGACGGGCTCACCAGGATGCTGTGGGAGGAGTGCGCCGCGGTGGGCATGCCGCGGGCGCTGGTGATCACCAAGATCGATCACCAGCGGGCCGAGTTCGATGACGTGCTCGCCGCCTGCAGGGACGCGTTCGGCGACTCGGTCGCCCCCCTGTACCTTCCGGTCACCGGCGGCGACGGCGGCGTGCGCGGGCTGGCCGGCCTGCTGTCGCAGAAGTTCTACGACTACTCCGGCGACAGCCGCGCCGAAGGGCCGCTCGAGCCGGACCAGGCCGATGACGTCGCGCAGGCCCGCGGCACGCTGATCGAGGCCATCATCCAGGAGAGCGAAGACGAGGGCCTCATGGAGGCCTACCTGAACGAAGAGGACCTCGACATCAAGGCGCTGACCGAGGACCTGGAGAAGGCGGTCGCCCGGGGCAGCTTCTACCCGGTGCTCGCCGCCTCCGCACCGCATGGCATCGGCCTCGCCGAGCTGCTCGAGGTGGTCACCCAGGCGTTCCCTTCGCCGAAGGAGCACCCGCTGCCCACGGTCACCACCCTGGACGGCAAGCCGGCCACCGGACTGTCCTTCGACCCGGCGGGCACGCTGCTGGCCGAGGTGGTCAAGACCACCTCGGACCCGTATGTCGGCCGGATCAGCCTGGTGCGGGTCTTCTCCGGCACCCTGCGGCCCGACGCCACCGTGCACGTGTCCGGGCACGGCCGGGCCGAGCGCGGCCACGCCGACCACGACGCGGACGAGCGGATCGGCGCGCTGACCTCGCCGCTGGGCAAGCAGCAGCGGACGGTGTCCCAGTGCGTGGCCGGCGACATCTGCGCGGTGGCCAAGCTGGCCAGCGCCGAGACCGGTGACACCCTGTCGGACAAGGAGCGGCCGCTGCTGATGGAGTCGTGGCAGATGCCCGAGCCGCTGCTGCCGATCGCCATCACCGCCAAGTCCAAGGCGGACGAGGACAAGATGTCCCAGGCGCTCGGCCGGCTGGTGGCCGAGGACCCGACGCTGCGGCTGCAGATGAACGCCGAGACCAGGCAGCTGGTGCTGTGGTGCATGGGCGAGGCCCACGCCGACCTGCTGCTGGACCGGCTGTCCAGCCGGTACGGCGTCGCGGTGGAGACCACCGAGCTGCGGGTCGCGCTGCGCGAGACCGTCGCGAGCAAGGCCCAGGGGCTGGGCCGCAACGTCAAGCAGACCGGCGGGCACGGCGAGTTCGGGATCTGCCATCTCGAGGTCGAGCCGCTGCCGTCGGGCTCGGGCCTGGAATTCGTGGACAAGATCGTCGGTGGCGTGGTGCCCCGGCAGTTCATCCCGTCGGTGGAGAAGGGCGTCAGGGCCCAGATGGAGCAGGGCGTGATGGCCGGCTACCCGATGGTGGACATCCGGGTGACGCTGTTCGACGGCAAGGCCCACTCGGTGGACTCCTCTGACATGGCGTTCCAGAAGGCGGGCAAGCAGGCGCTGCGCGACGCCGCGGAGAGGGCGAAGGTGAACCTGCTGGAGCCGGTCGACGAGGTGTCGGTGCTGGTGCCCGACGACTACGTCGGCGCGGTCATGTCGGACCTGTCCTCCCGCCGCGGCCGGGTCCTCGGCACCGAGCCGGTGGCCGGCGGCCGGACCCTGGTCAAGTCGGAGATCCCCGAGCTGGAGCTGACCAGGTACGCCATCGACCTGCGCTCGATGTCACACGGCACCGGCTCGTTCGCGCGCTCGTACCTGCGCTACGAGCCGCTGCCCTCGCACCTGGCCGACAAGCTCATCGCCGCGGCCGGCGACAGCTAGCGCGGGGCCCGTTCCGGCTGCCGCGGCGCCGGGCCCGGGCGGCCGGACGCCGGCCGCCCGGGTCAGGCGCGCGCCCGGCCGCTGCCGCGCTAGCCGGCGTTGCCGGGCCAGGCCGCGGCGAGCAGCTCGCGGGTCTGCCCGAGCAGCTGCGGCAGCACCTTGGTCCTGGCGATGACCGGCATGAAGTTCGCGTCGCCGCCCCACCGGGGCACCACGTGCTGGTGCAGGTGCGCGGCGATGCCCGCCCCGGCGGCCTCGCCCATGTTCATGCCGATGTTGAAGCCCTGCGCGGCCGACACCGCCCGCAGCGTGCGCATCGCGGCACTGGTGAACGCGGCCAGTTCCGCGCTCTGCGCGCCGTCGAGCTCGGTGTAGTCGGCCACATGCCGGTACGGGCAGATCATCAGGTGCCCGCTGTTGTACGGGTACAGGTTGAGCACCGCGTACACCAGCGTGCCGCGGGCCACGATCAGCCCTTCGGCGTCGTCCAGGCCCGGCACCCGGCAGAACGGGCAGTCCTGGCCGGCCCCGGTGTCAGCGGGCTTGTTCTCGCCCTGGATGTAGGCCAGCCGGTGCGGCATCCAGAGCCGCTGGAAGCCGTCGGGGCCGCCGGCGCCGTCCTGCCGGGAGGGCTGGCCGTCACTCATGACCGGTCAGACCTGCAGGCGCGCGGCGACGGCGGCCGTGATCTGCGCCACGGCGTCGTCGACCGGCACGCCGTTCTGCTGCTCACCGGACCGGTACCGGAACGACACCGCGCCCGCGGCCACGTCGTCGTCGCCGGCCAGCAGCATGTAGGGCACCTTCTGCCGCTGTGCCTGCCGGATCTTCTTCTGCATCCGGTCATCGCTGGTGTCCACCTCGGCCCTGATCTCGGCCGCGCGCAGCTTCGCCACGACCTCCTCCAGGTAGGGCACGTGGCTGTCGGCGATCGGGATGCCGACCACCTGGACCGGTGCCAGCCACGGCGGGAACGCGCCCGCGTAGTGCTCGACCAGGATGCCGAAGAACCGCTCGATGGAGCCGAACAGCGCCCGGTGGATCATGTAGGGCCGCTGCCTGCTGCCGTCGGCCGCCTGGTACTCGATCCCGAACCGGCCTGGCTCCTGGAAGTCGACCTGCAGCGTCGACAGCTGCCAGCGGCGCCCGATCGCGTCCCGGACGTGCACGTCGATCTTGGGCGCGTAGAACGCGCCCTCTCCCTCGGCGATCACGTACGGCAGCCCGGACACGTCCAGCGCGTGCTTGAGCGCCGCCTCGGCCGCCGCCCACTCCGACAGCTCGCCGACATACTTCTCCGGCCGGGTGGACAGCTCGGCCTCGAACTCGGCCAGCCCGAAGTCGCGCAGCAGCCCGACCACGAAGTCCAGCAGCGACGCGAGCTCGCCCGCGAGCTGCTCGGGGGTGCAGAAGATGTGCGCGTCGTCCTGGGTGAAGCCGCGCGCCCTGGTCAGGCCGTGCACCACCCCGGACTTCTCGTACCGGTACACGGTGCCGAACTCGAACAGCCGCAGCGGCAGCTCGCGGTAGGACCGCCCGCGCGAGGCGTAGATGACGATGTGCATCGGGCAGTTCATCGGCTTGGGGTAGTACGTCACGCCGTCCAGTTCCATCGGCGGGTACATGCTGTCGGCGTACCACTCCAGGTGCCCGGAGGTCTCGAACAGGCCGGCCTTGGTCAGGTGCGGGGTGTTGACGAACTCATAGCCGGCCTGCTCGTGCCGCTGCCGTGAGTACTCCTCCATCACCCGGCGGATGATGCCGCCCTTGGGGTGGAAGACCGGCAGCCCGCTGCCGATCTCGGCCGGGAACGAGAACAGGTCCAGCTCGGCGCCGAGCCGCCGGTGGTCGCGGCGCTCGGCCTCGGCCAGCATCGCCAGGTAGTCGTCCTGCTCCTGGCGCGACGGCCAGGCGGTGCCGTAGATCCGCTGCAGCTGCGGGTTGCGCTCGCTGCCGCGCCAGTACGCCCCGCCGCTCCGCATCAGCTTGAACGCGGGAATCTGCCGGGTGCTGGGCAGGTGCGGGCCGCGGCACAGGTCCTTCCAGCGGGCCTGGCCGGTGCCGGGATCCAGGTTGTCGTAGATGGTCAGCTCGCTGCCGCCGACCTCCACGGCCTCCTCCGCGTCGGCGCCGCCGCCCTTGAGCCCGATCAGCTCCAGCTTGTACGGCTCGCCGGCCAGCTCGGCCCTGGCCTGCGCGTCGGTCACCACCCGGCGCCGGAACAGCTGGCCCTGGCGGACGATCTGGCGCATCCGCTGCTCGATGGCCTTGAGCTCATCGGGGCCGAACGGGCGGTCCACGTCGAAGTCGTAGTAGAACCCGTTCTCGATCGGCGGGCCGATGCCCAGCTTGGCGTCGGGGAACAGTTCCTGGACCGCCTGGGCGAGCACGTGCGCGGCCGAGTGCCGCAAGATCGCCAGCCCGTCCTGGCTGCCGATGCCGACCGGCTCGACGCTGTCGCCCTCGCCCAGCGCGGTCGCCAGGTCCCGCAGCTCGCCGCCGACCCGGGCCGCGACCGGCTGGCCGGGGCCGTCCTCCGCCCCGGCGGCCAGCGCCTGGCCCGCCGTGGTGCCCGCTTCCACCACGTGCTCGCGTCCGGCGAGGGTGATATGAAGCTTGTCGGCTGGCACGGCTGACTCCTCAGGCAGCCCGGCGGCGCGGGCGGTTGGGGCGGATACGTGATACCGGACGGTTGTCCTGTGCCCCGATGCTACCTATGCGGCAGCCCGGCCGCGCGGCAGTATCGCCGGGCCGGGACCGGCCGCCAGCGCGGCCGGGCTGCTGCCGCCCGGCCGGGCCTCACGCGGGGGCGACGGTGACCAGGCTGCCGAAGGTGAGGTACGGCCACACCGCCTTGGCCTGCGTGTACGGCAGCTCGACGCAGCCCAGGCTCTGCGCGAACCCGTAGGAGCCGCGCGGGAAGTAGTGCACCGCCTCGCCGGACCGGAAGTAGGCGACCCAGGACACCGGGTCGGCGTACTTGGTCCCGTCCGGGTTGCGGCCGCGCATGATCTGGAACTTGTACCGCAGGTAGACCGGGGCGGTGCCGATCGTGGTCGGCGCGGCCGGGATGCCGGTGTTGGCCAGGGTGTGCATGATCACCTTGCCGTCGTGCCAGACGGTCAGGGTCTCCGGGCTCTTCATGCTGGCCAGCGCGTAGGTGTAGCCGTGGGTGTTGCGCTGGGCGGCGGCCACCGCCTTCAGCACGGCCGTCCAGACCTGCGGGCCGACCACGCCGTCCATGGTCATGTCGTGGTCGGACTCGAACGCCATGACCGCGCCGCGCAGGATCAGGCTGGGCCCGCCGAGCGTCCAGAAGCCGCGCAGCCGCCTGGGGTAGCCGTGCGCCCAGCTGAACTGGCCAAGCGGCGGGCTGAACGCGGCCGCCAGCTGGCCGTTGGCGTCGCTCGCGGCCGGCTCGGCGCTCAGCGGCTGCCAGGTCACCGGCAGGTAGCCGAGCTGGGCGAGCAGCTGCTGCAGCCGCAGGGTGGAGTACTGCCCGGTGCGGAACCTGGCGGTGACCGGCTTGGCCAGCAGCCCGCCCGGCGCCGACCTGACGCCCTGCGGGCCGGCCGGGACGCGCACCCGGACCCAGGTGCCGGCGGCGAACGCCCGGCGCGGGACGAACTCCAGCGTGTCCGGGCTGGCCTGGTGCCAGCTGCCCGCGATCCGGGGCGACAGCCGCGGCCGCGGTGAGTCGGCGGCGAGCGCGGCCGAGAACACCACCCGCACCGGGCTGGCACCGTTGACCTGCCGCGAGTGGCTGGCCGGAGAGACGGACACGACCTGCAGCGCCGCGGCGGCGGGAGCCTGCTGCTGGCCGGACTGGGCGGCCTGCTGCGCCAGGGCGGAGCCGCCCTTGCTGCCGTTGTCTTGCGCTGAGGCCCGGGTCAGCGCGAACCAGGTCCCGGTCCCGAGTACCGCGACGATCGCCATCGCCAGCACCAGCAGCCGCCCGCGCAACAGTCCCACTCCGGACAAGATCGGCTCCCTCGCCTCGCGAGCCCGGCCACCATGGGCGGGGCGGCTCCACGTAACGTCGATTTATACCAGCTGACCCTTAGCCTCGATAACTAGACGTGCCGCGCCGATGCCGGGTTGCGCGGCCCGGTAAAGAATCGGCCACAATTAGCGACCGGGCCGCAGGACCGGGCCGCGGGACCGGGCCGCGGGCCGGCCGGCCTGGTCAGCCGGCCCGCGCGGCCCGCAGCTGATCCAGCAGCGCCGCGCACGCGTGCACGGTGCGCAGGTGCGGCACCTCCACCCCGAGCCGCCCGGCCAGCTCGGTCACCGCCCCGGTCATGCAGCCCAGTTCCAGCCGCTTGCCCGCCTGCAGGTCCTGCAGCATGGAGGTCTTGTGGTCGCCGACCGCCAGGCCCGCCTCCAGCCGCCGGTCCAGCGAGACCGGGAACCTCACGCCCAGCCGGCCGGCCACCGCCGCGCACTCGGCGAAGATCGCGGCCAGCAGCTCGCGCATCTGCGGCAGCGTGCCAAGCTCGCCGAGCGTCGCCCCGGTCAGCGCGGTGATCGGGTTGAAGGCGGTGTTGCCGACCAGCTTGAGCCAGATCTGGTCGCGCAGCCCGGGCGTGACCGGCGCCTTCAGCCCGCCCGCGGCGAAGGCGGCGGAGATCGCCTGGCAGCGCTCGCTGACCGAGCCGTCGGGCTC
>DATBGO010000074.1:0-1719 GCA_036558005.1 Streptosporangiaceae bacterium
CTACAGCCGCTGGCCGCGCGGCCGGCGGATGGGCGTGCTGACCCTGTCCGGCGGGGCCTGCGACATCATCGCCGACGCGGCCAGCGCCCGGGGCGTGACCATCCCGGACTTCTCGGCCGGGACGGAGACGGCGATCGCCGCGCTGCTGCCGCCGTTCGCCAGCCCGCACAACCCGCTGGACGTCACCGGCTTCGGCGTGCTGGCCAACCTGTCCGGGAGAAGGGGCCCGCTGACCGCGGTGGACCACGCGCTCGACATCGCGGTCCAGGACCCGAACCTGGACTTCGTGCTGTTCTCCGGGGTGACGCTCCCCGAGGCCCGGCCGCCGGACGAGGACGCGGCCCGCACCCTGGAGACCAGGGTGGACTGGCTGGCCGAACGTATGGGCTCCGCGCCGATCCCGATCATCCCCGTCGGCAGCACCTGCGTGAACCTCAGCGACTACGGCCAGGAGCTGCTGCGCGAGCACGGCATCACCTTCCTCGGCGGCCTGGACCTGGCGATGACCGCGCTGGGTCACGCGCTGGGCTGGCTGGAGAACCGCGGGCGGGTGCGCGCGCCTGTCCCGCGCGGCGTCGCGGCGCACCGGCCCGCCGCCGCTGCCGCGGCCGGCCCGTGGTCCGAGGGCCCGTGGTCCGAGGAGGCGGCGCGGCGGCTGCTGGCCGAGGCGGGCGTGCCGGTCGTGCCGGGCGGGCTGGCCGGCTCGGCCGACGAGGCGGTCGAGATCGCGAGGAGTGTCGGGCTGCCGGTGGCGCTGAAGATCTGCTCGGCGCAGATCACCCACAAGTCCGACATCGGCGGGGTCGTCCTCGGGCTCGGCTCTGAGGCGGAGGTGCGGGCCGGGTACGAGAAGGTGCGCGCGGCCGGCGAGGCCGTGCCGGGGGCCAGCGTGGACGGCGTGCTGGTGACGCCGATGCGCACCGGCGGCACCGAGCTGCTGGCCGGCGTCACCGTCGACCCCGCGTTCGGCCCGGTGCTGGCGGTGGGTCTGGGCGGGATCTGGGTCGAGGTGCTGAACGACACCAGCCTGCGCCTGCTCCCGGTGGACGCCGCCGAGGTCAGGCGGATGCTCGGCGAGCTGCGCGGGCTGCCGCTGCTGCAGGGGGCGCGCGGTACGGCACCCGCCAGCCTGGACGCGGTGGCCGGGGCGATCGCCGCTCTCGGCGAGGCTGCGCTCGCGCTGGACGGGACGCTGCGCGCGCTGGAGGTCAACCCGCTATGGGTGAACGGTGACCAGGTCGAGGCGCTCGACGTCCTCGTGATCACGGAAGCGAGGGAACAGCAATGATCCTGGGTGTGAGTGCGGAGCAGGAGGAGCTTCGGGCCTCGGTCAGGCGCTTCCTGGCGGACCGGGCGCCGCTGACCCGGGTGCGCGCGCTGATGGACAGCGGCGAGACCGACTGGGCCGTCTGGGAGCAGGCGGGCGCCCAGCTCGGCCTGCAGGGCCTGGCCATCCCGGAAAGTTACGGCGGGGCCGGCTTCAGCTTCGCCGAGCAGGCGGTCGTGCTGGAGGAGTTCGGTGCCGCGCTGTACGGCGGGCCGTACCTGGCCAGCGCCGTGCTGGCCGCCACGGCCCTGCTGGCCAGCCCGGACGAGGGGGCCCGCCGCGGGCTGCTGCCCGACATCGCCTCCGGCCAGACCGTCGCGACGCTGGCCTTCACCGAGGACGGCGGCTCCTGGGACCCGGCCGCGATCCGGCTGTCCGCGGTCAAGGACGGC
>DATBGO010000075.1:0-1890 GCA_036558005.1 Streptosporangiaceae bacterium
GAGCACCGCCGCCGCCCAGGCCAGCTCGGCCCGGGCCTGCGGGTCCAGCGTGCCAAAGCCGGGCAGCAACTGCTCCACCCAGGACCAGGCCTCGCGCCCGAGGTCCCGCTGCGACCAGAACAGATACAGGACCCGGAACAGGTGCGGCAGCGGCCCGCGGTCATGCGCCAGGTACCAACGCACCGCGGCGGCCAAGTTGCCCGCCTCGGCCTGCAGCCGCTCCAGCCACTCGCTCCGCCCGGAGCGGCGCAGCGGCCGGTCCGCCTGCTCGGCCAGCGCCCGGTAGAAGCCAGCGTGCCTGCGCCCGACCTCGGCGGCGTCGGGCCGGGCCGCCAGCCGCTCGGCCACGAACGCGCGGACGGTCGCCAGCATCCGCGACCGGGGCCCGAGCTCGGTGCTGTCGATAGCGACCAGGCTGTGGCGGGCCAGCGCCTCACACAGCTCCACCGCCCGGTCCTCATCCAGGCCCGCCACCTGGGCGGCGGCCGGGATGGTCCAGCCGTCGGTGAACACCGCCGTGACCTCCAGCAGCAACCGCTCGTCGTCTTCCAAGAGGCCGACGCTCCACTCCACGGTGGCGCGCAGGGTCCGCTGCCGCTCGGGGAGATCCACCGCGCCGGTGCCGAGCGCGTCCAGCGAGGCCGCCAGCCGGTCCAGCAGCGCGGGCGGGTCCAGCAGCCGGGTGCGGGCGGCGGCCAGCTCGATGGCCAGCGGAACCCCCTCCAGCCGACGGCAGATCTCCGCCACCGCCGCCGCGTTGCCCTCGGTGAGGGCAAATCCTGGCCGCACCGCGCGGGCCCGGTCCACGAACAGCGCCACCGCCGGCGAGGCCGCCACCTCCGCGACCGAAGCGGTGCCCGGAACTGCCGGCAACGCCAGCGGCGGCACCGGGTACTCCCGCTCGGCGCGCAACCCCAGTACCGTGCGGCTGGTGGCCAAGATCGCCACCCCCGGGCAGCGGGCCAGCAGCTCGCCCAGGTCCGGGGCGGCCTGGATCACCTGCTCCAGGTTGTCCAGGACCAGCAGCCACGCGCCGTCGCCGAACGTCTCGGCCAGCGCCTCCAGCGGCGCGCCGACGCCGGCCAGGTCGGCGCCCGCGGCCCGGCCGATGGCGGCCAGGACCTGCCCCGAGTCGGTGACCGAATCCAGCGGCACGAAGGCGGTGCCCGCGCCGAACCGGCCCCGCAGCCGCTCGCCCACAGCCACCGCCAGCCGGGTCTTGCCGACCCCGCCCGGCCCAGTCAGCGTCACCAGCCGCACCCCGGGCTGCTCGAGCAGCCCGGCCACCTCGTCGATGGCCTGCTCCCGGCCCAGCAGCGACGTCGTGCTCACCGGCAGCCGGCGGGGGCCGCGGGCACCGGCCGGCGATGGCACCGCGGCCGCGGCGTGGCCGGTAGCGGCGGCGAACCGCTCACTCAGCAGCACCGCCAGGTCATCACGTACCAGCCGGCCCAACTCGGCGGGGGTGCGGAAATGCCGGTAAGACGCCGAGGCCTCCTCCTGGATGCGGGCCAGCAGATCGCCCAGGCGCGGGTCGCGGTCGGCCGCCGGCGCCTTGACGTACAGCAGCCGGGGCAGCGCACCGGACAGCTCGAACTCCTCCTCCAGGCCGGAGACCTGCATGCTCGGGGCGGGCTGCCCGTACCGCTGCCAGTACAGCCCGATGAACACGTCGCTTTGCGCCAGGTACTGCTGGTACACCTCCCGCGGCGGGTACGGCCGGGCTCCGAGCTCAAACATTACCGGGGTCAGCCGCAGCGCCGAGATCGCGCGCGCGACGGCCCGCCGCTCCTCGGCCAGCTCACCCAACGTGGAACTCACGAACACCCGCAGCCGCCGGTCCGGAGTCCGGATGACTGGCTCATCCCGCGGCCCCTGGCTCACCGATCG
>DATBGO010000076.1:0-3469 GCA_036558005.1 Streptosporangiaceae bacterium
AAGACGTGGGCTTCATACTGCACCTCCTGGTGTTGTTGCGGTGTGAACTCGTCTGGTGAGCTTGCTGCCTTGGCGTTTGACCAGCCGGGGGTCGGCGGGGTCGGGCGGGTCGAACAGTGGGATGTTCTTGTCGTTGGCCTTATGGGCGGTGAGCAGGCCCGCGCGGCGCCAGGCCTTGATCGTGGAGACGTGGACGCCGAGACGGTCAGCGATCTCGGGGAGGGTGAGCAGCCCGCGGGCGCGAAGCCGGTCGGCGTGGCTGGGCAGGTGCTGGCTGCGGCGTAGTTCCAGCACGATCCGGCCGGTGAACGGCTTGCCTTTGCCGGAGCGATGGCCGACGGCATTGAGCGCGGCGGCGGCCTCGGCGTCGGTGTGGTCGTTAAGCAGCCGGTCGAGCGCGGCGATTATCGCGGGATCGGTCTGCCAGGTCTTCCAGGCCGGCGGCGGGATCGGGACGGACAGGCTGGTGACCTGGCCGCCGCGGAACCGGACGTGCAGGTGGATGCGGTCGGTCTTGGTCATGGTGACGTCGTCGATGAGCAGCCGGGCCATGCGCTTGCGCTCGCGCTGCGGGGTGGCCGGGTCGGACCACAGGGCCGGGAAGTCGGCCGCCAGCGCCCGGATGCGGGCCTTGTCGTGCCCGGTGAGCGCGGCGGCGCCGGAGCCGGCGTTGTCGTAGTTGTCCTGGGCGGCTTGCAGAGTGCGCAGGGCCTCGTTCCAGTCGGCTTCCAGGCTGGTGGCGACCAGCCGGTTGCCGGGATCGACGGCCAGGTAGCGGCGGCGAGCCAGGTCGGCGCGGTGGCGAGCGCGCTCGACGTGGCTGCGCCGCAGGGCGTCGGCTTCGGCGGCGCGGGCCTCGATCTCGGCCTGGACGGTGAGGGCGACCTCGAGGGTGAGCGGGGTGAGGGTATCGAGCAGCAGCTGGCCGATGGCGGCGTCGACGACGGCGCCGGAGATGGTCTGGCAGCGGGACGCCGCGTTGTCGATGCAATCCCGCACGCACTGGTAGTCGGGGATCTCGGTGCCGCCGCGGGTGTGGTAGCGGACGGTCATCCGCCGCCCGCAGCGGCCGCAGACCGCCAGGCCCTGCAGCAGCGCGGTGCCCTCGCGGGCCGGGCCGGCAGCGCGGTCGGTGCCGCGGGCGGCGGCGTTGCCCAGCAGGAGCTGCTGGTTGGCCTCGTACTGGTCCCAGGTGATGTATCCGGGGTGGGCGCCGGGGATCAGCGCCGTCCACTGCTCGCGCGGCAGCGCCTGGAAGGTCTTTTTGCCGTTGGCCGCGAGGGCTTCGCGGCGGCGGCCGTAGCAGAACGCGCCGGCATAGCGCGGGTTGTGCAGGGTGCGCAGCACCCGCCAGTGGGTCAGCGGCATCCACGCCAGCTCGCCCTTGCGGGGGCCGGTGCGGATCCGGACCGGGAACAGCAGGTGCTCATCGGCGAAGGCGGCGACCACGGCGCGGGCCGAACCGGTGCGGGCGAAGACGGCGAACAGGTGGCGGAGCGCCTGCTGCACCCCGGCGTCGGGGTCGAGCACGACATGCCCGGCGCTGTCATAGACCAGGCCGACCGGCAGGCCCATCCGCAGCTCGCCGCGGCGGGCTGCTGATAGCTGCCCGCCGCGCAGCCGGGCCCGGATGAAATGCAGCTCGGCCTCGCTCATGGTGCCTTTCAGGCCGAGCAGCAGCCGGTCGTTGAACTCGCCGGGGTCATAGAGCCCGTCCTCGTCGCAGATCAGCGTCGAGGACAGCGCGCAGATCTCCAGCAGCCGGTGCCAGTCGGCGTTGTTGCGGGCCAGCCGGGACACCTCCAGCCCGAGCACGATCCCGGCCCGGCCCATGCCGACCTCGGCCACCAGATGCTGGAACCCCTCCCGGTCGGCGGCGGACGCGCCGGAGTGGCCCTGGTCGGTGTCGATGGTGATGACCTGGGCGGCCGGCCAGCCCAGCGCCGTGGCGCGCTGCCGCAGCGCGTACTGGCGGGCGGTGGACTCTGTGTTGTTGAGCACCTGCTTGAGCGTGGACTGGCGGACATACAGGTAGGCGTTGCGGGCCAGGTGGCTGGCCGTCACCTTCACCGCGCCGTCGGCGCTCACCGCTGCTCACCGGCTGGCGGCCAGGCAGGACAGCGCCATCGTGGCCAGCGCCGCGACCAGCTGCTCGCCGCTGCCAGGCGCCGGGCGGGCCGGCGGATCGGGTAGCCACGCGGCCGGAGTGGGCAGGCCCTGCCAGGCGTCCAGCCAGGCCGCGATCCCGCGGTGCTGCAGCACGCCCAGGCCCAGCCGCCAGCCGCCGGGATCACCGGCCAGTACCTGCCGGCGCAGCTGCTCATACCGGGCGACGTCACCCCGGTCGGCGTGCTCACCGCTGTTCTCCGTGTTCTCCGGCGCTTTTCGGGGCGGCGGCGCGCGCCAGCGCCCGTTCCACCGAGCGCGGGTGCACGGCGATCCCGAACCGTTCCGTGATCGCCTCGGCAACCTCCGCGCTGCGCAGCGACGGGTCATTCTCGCGCAGCTGGCGGGCGAAGGCGACGACCTCCCCGGTGAGCTTGTGCGCCCGCCGCGGGCCGGGCCGGGCCGGGACCAGCCCGGCCAGCCCGGCAGCCTCCACCGCGGCCGCGGCTTGGTAGTACGACGGCCGGGAGAACCCGAACGCCGCCGCCGCCTTCGTCACCGGCTGGCCGTCGGCCCGCACCCGGCGCACCATCTCGTACTTGACCTGGACCAGGTCCCGGGCGTCGAAGAACTCCGGGCCGCTGGTGAACGCCTCGTCAGCCACCGCCTCCGGCCGCGGGTTCAAGGTGCGCGCTGCCCGCAGGGCCGCCTCCTTCGGATCTTCCCGGCGTCGTGCCATGCCACCTCCCGGAATCACACCTATGTAATCAGAATTATGCCGCCACGATCACTACTTTCCCGCCAACACACGGTTCTGCCTGCACATACCTTGGCACCAAGCCGCCATCAGGTCAGGAGACGAGATCCTATTCGGCATAATCCGCTTAACAGTAGCGGCGAAATCTGCCTTACACTCCAGTCACCGGCCCGCAGCCGAGCAGCCCTCCCGCCAGCCGCGCCAGAGCCAGCAGGTCCGCCACCCGGAACGGGCACCGGCCCGCGGCCACCGTCACGAACAGATCTGGCCCAGCCGCGTCCGTCCAGCCCACCGGAAGCGAGTGCTGCCTGCCTTCCTCGTCGAGGAAGAACACCCGGTCCTCGGCCCAAGTCTGGCGGACCGCCACGAACACGAAATCCCGGCCCGACCACGGATGGAAGGGATGGGTCACCCGCACGAGTCGCTGCGCAGCAACGTGATCAGGCGTAGTTGACGACGTGGGATAACGCGGTCATCGAATCCTGGCACTCGACCCTGGAGTTCGAGCTCCGCGCGGTCGAGCACTTCGCCACCAAGGCCGCGGCCCGGGCCAAGGTCGCGGCCTGGATCGAGGACTACAACACCTGCCGGCGGCACTCGGCCTGC
>DATBGO010000077.1:0-72037 GCA_036558005.1 Streptosporangiaceae bacterium
GCGCCGGTGCCCGGGTCGATCTCGACCAGGGCGGCGTGGCAGGCGTTGGAGAACGTGCCCGGCGGGTCGAACGACGCGCGCGCCTCCAGCCCGTAGCGCAGCTCCGCGGGCAGCCGGTGCGACTGGAAGTAGGCCAGCCTGGCCAGCTCGCTGATCTCGACCGAGGCGCTCTCGTCGCCGCGCACCCTGGCGGCGCCGCCGGCCAGCTCGATGTCGGCGGCGCTGGCTTCCAGCAGGTGCGCGGCGGCCTGCCGGAGCTGGCCGGCCAGCTGCCCCGCGGCCCGGCCCGCGGCCCCGCCGCCGATCACGACCGACCGGCTGCCGAACGTGCCCCAGCCGTAGGAGGCCAGGTCGGTGTCGCCCTGGCGCAGCCGCACCTGGCCGGGGTGGACGCCGAGCTGGTCGGCCACGATCTGGGCGAACGTGGTCTCGTGGCCCTGCCCGTGACCGCAGGTCCCGGTGGTGACGACGACCTCGCCGGAGGGGTCCATCCGGACGTGCGCGGTGTCGTACCCGGGCGTCATCCGCATCCGGCGCTGCGACATCGCCGGGGTGCCGTAGGCGGTGCGCTCGGAGAAGCAGGAATAGCCGATGCCGGCCCGCAGCCCGGCAGCCCGCAGCCGGTCCCGCTCGGCCGGCCAGCCGCCCTCGGTCACCCGCTGCTCGGCCAGGTCCAGGGACTCGGCGTAGCTGCCCTCGTCGTAGGTGATGCCGTTCACCCCGGTGTAGGGGAAGTCGCCGGGAGCGATCATGTTCCGGCGGCGCACCGCGAGCGGGTCCAGGCTGAGCGTCCTGGCCGCCTTTTCCATTATCCGTTCCATCACCAGGACGATCTGCGGGCGGGACACGCCGCGGTAGGGCGCGGTCGGCGCCTTGTTGGTCGCGATCGCCCGGCCCCGGGCCCGGTAGGCGGGGACCTTGTAGATCCCGGGCAGCTCGCCGGCCGCCATCAGCGGCTCCACCGCGCTGGTGAACGCGAACGCCGAGTAGGCGCCCACGTCGCAGTCGATGTCGGCGGCCAGCCCGAGGATCGTGCCGTCCGGGCCGAACGCGGCCCGCACCTGGTACCGCTGCTGGTGACCGTGGAACGAGGCGGTCAGGTTCTCGGTGCGGTCCTCGACCCAGGCCACCGGCCGCCGCAGCCGCAGCGCCGCGGCCGCGACCACCACTTCCTCCCGGCCGACCACGCACTTGAGCCCGAACCCGCCGCCGACGTCGGGGGCGATCACCCGCACCCGGCTCTCGGCGATGCCCAGCGCCTGCGCGATGCCGGACCGGACCTGGTGCGGCACCTGGGTCGACACCCGGGCGACCAGCTGGTCGTCGCGGTCGTCCCACTCGGCCACGCAGGCGCGGCCTTCCAGCGGCAGCGCGGTCACCCGCGCGCTGCTGAACTCAGCGGTGACGGTGACCGGCGCGGCGGCGAAGATCCCCGGCAGCCGCTCGTCGTCGAACATCGCCAGGTCCAGCATGCAGTTGCCGCCCAGCTCCTGGTGCACCCGCCGGGCACCGGGCGCGGTCGCCTCGGCGATGCCGGTGATCGCCGGGACCGGCGCCCAGTCGATGTCGAGCAGCTCGGCGCCGTCCTCGGCCAGGTAGGGGTCCTCGGCCAGCACCACCGCGACCGGCTCCCCGGCGAACCGCGCCTGCGGGCCGGCCAGCATCGGCATCGGGGTCGGCACGAACTCGTCGCGTTCCAGCACCGCCTGCAGGTACGGGTGGCCCAGGTCGGCGGCGGTGAGCACGGCGGCGACGCCGGGCAGCGCCAGCGCGGCGCTGGCGTCGATCCGGCCGACGGCCGCGGCCGCGAACGGGCTGCGCGCGAACGCCGCGTGCAGCATGCCCGGCCGGGCGAAATCACCGGTGAACCGGCCGCGGCCGAGCAGCATCCGGCGGTCCTCCTTGCGCGGCAGCGCTGCCCCGACCCACCGCCCGGACCGGTGCAGGGCCGCCTCGGGCGCCGCGCGCGCGCCCCGCAGGGCGGTCACCCGCCCGCCTCGGCCAGGGCGCGCGTCACCAGGGTGGCGGCCAGCTTCTTGCGGTAGCCGCCGCTGCCGTGCCCGTCCGCGGGCGGGTCGATCGCGGCGGCGGCCAGCTGGCCGGCCTCCTGCCAGGTCGCAGCCGTGGCGGGCTGCCCGGCCAGCGCGGCGGTGTCCAGCAGCAGCGGCCGCGACCCGACCCCGCCGAGCGCGATCCGGACCTCGTCGCAGGCGCCGCCGGTGACCCGCAGCGACACCGCCGCGGCGACGATCGCGAAGTCGCCCTGCCGCTGCGCGAACTCGGTCAGCGCCGCGCGCGGGGCCGGCCGGGGAAACCAGATCTCGGTGATCATCTCGCCCGGGTCCGCCGCGGTCTCGTACAGGCCGAGGAAGAACTCGCTGGCCGGCACGATCCGCTGGCCCGCCGGGCCGCGCAGCACGATGCCCGCCTCCAGCAGCACCGCCAGCAGGCACCACTCGGCCGCCGGGTCGGCGTGCGCGATGCTGCCGCCGAAGGTGCCCCGGACCCGGATCGGGTAGTGCCCGATCCAGCGGGCCGACCGCGCCAGCACCCCGAAGCCGGCCAGCACCGCCGGGTCCCTGGTGGTCTCGACGGCCCGGTGCGGGGTCAGCGCCCCGACCCGCAGCCCGTCCGGCCCGGCCCGCAGGTAGCTCAGGCCGGGGATCCGGGTGATGTCGATCAGCGCGGCGGGCCGGGCGAGCCGGAAGTTCATCATCGCGACCAGGCTCTGCCCGCCGGCCAGGATCTTCGCCTCGTCACCCAGTTCGGCCAGCAGCGCGAGCGTCTCGCCGACATCGCGCGCGCGGTGGTAGGTGAAAGGCGCCGGTTTCACCGTGCTCCTCAGGCTCGGGTAACCGCTGATGACATTTGGTATACCACATGTCATTCGTCACGGCAGGTGACACCGGGACAGCTGACGCGGCGGGCGGCGGGGCGGTCAGGTGTCCATGATCGCCTTGCGCTGGCCGCCGTCGATCGGGATGTGCGCGCCGTTCACGAAGCTCGCGGCCGGCGAGGCGAGGAACGTCACCACCGAGGCGACCTCCTCCGGTTCGCAGATCCGGCCCAGCGGGATGGACGCGACCGCCAGCTCGTGCGCCCGGTCCTGGGTGATCTTCTTGTCCCTGGCCAGCGCCTTCTCCAGGCCATCCCAGCGGTCGGTGTTGACCGGCCCGGGGTTCACCGTGTTGATCCTGATGCCGTGCCTGCCGTACTGCTCGGCGATGGAGGAGACGAAGTTGATGTCCGCGGCGTTGGCGATCCCCGCGGTCAGCTCCCAGTAGCTGGGCTTCAGCCCGTCATTGCCGACGACCAGGACAATCGAGCCGCTGCCGCGCTCGCGCATGTGCCCGATCACCGCGCGGACCGTCCGCACGTAGCCCATGAACTTCAGCGACAGGCTGGAGTACCACTGCTCCTCGGTCAGGTCCTCAAGCAGCCCGCCCGGCGAGCTGCCCGCGCACGGGATCAGGATGTCGATGTGCCCGAACTCGGCGATCGCCTGCCGGGTGGTGCGCTGCACGTCCTCGGGCTTGCTCATGTCACCGGGCAGCGCCAGGACCCGCTGGCCGGTCTCCGCCGCGATCGCCTTCGCCGCGTCCTCCAGGTGGCCGGCGTCGCGGGCGGTGATCGCCACCGAGCAGCCCTCCCTGGCCAGCTGGTACGCGCACTGCCTGCCGATTCCCTTGCTACCGCCGGTGATGAACGCAGTCTGTCCCGCAAGGCGCAGATCCATGCGCGTGCCTCCCCGGATGATAGATCATATGTCATCGGAGTGTAAGCACGGACGAACCGGCAGACAAGGGGCGGGTGCCCGCGAGCAGCCGTTCTATCCCGGAACCGGCGGCGGGCGCAGGGTGCGGCGCAGGACCTTGCCGAGGCTGTTGCGGGGCAGCGAGTCCACCAGGAACACCTGTTTCGGGCACTTGTAGACGGCCAGCCGGGCCCGGGCGTGCGCGATGAGGCCGGCCGGGTCGGCCGCGGCGCCCGGCACGGGCACCACCCACGCGGCGACCTCCTCGCCCCACCGCGCCGACGGCAGCCCGGCCACCGCCGCCTCGCTGACCGCGGGGTGCTGCTCCAGCACCAGCTCGACCTCGCGCGGCGTGACGTTGAAGCCGCCGGAGATGATCAGTTCCTTGATCCGCCCGGTGATCTCGACACCGCCGCTGGCCGGCTCGATCCGGCCCAGGTCGCCGGTGCGGAACCAGCCGCCGGGGTGGAACGCCTGCCCGGCCTGCCCGGCCGGGCCGAGGTAGCCGCCGAAGACCTGCGGGCCCGCCAGCAGGATCTCGCCCGGCTCGCCCGGCGGCAGCGGCCGGCCGTCCGGGTCCGCGATCCGCAGCCGCACCCCGGGCAGCGGCCGCCCGACCGAGCCGGCCACCCGGGGGCCGTCGTAGAGCGCGGACACGCCCAGCCCGCTCTCGGTGGTGCCGTAGCGCTCCAGCGGGAGCTGGCCGAGCGCGGCCCCCGCCCGCCTGGCCAGCGCGGGGTCCAGCGGAGCGGAGCCGCTGACCGCCAGCCGCAGCCCGCGCAGCGGCGCCAGGCCGGCCCGCGGGAGCCCGGTCAGCCGCTGGTACATGGCCGGCACCGCGAACAGGATCGTGGCCCGGGCCTGCCCGGCCAGCCGGGCCAGCCGCGCGGGCTCGAACCGGGAGCACAGCACCGCCCTGGAGCCGGCCAGCAGGGTGGCGTGCACCCCGCCCAGGCCGTGCTGATGGGTCAGCGGGAGCGCGTGGACCAGCACGTCCGAGCCGTTCCACCGCCAGGCCAGCATGGCCGCCCTGATGGAGGACAGCAGGTTGGCGTGGGTGAGCGGGACGCCCTTGGGCAGCCCGGTGGTGCCCGAGGTGTAGGCCAGGATCGCGGGCGCGTCCGGGTCGGCCGGCCCGGCCGGGACCGGGTCCTGGCCAGATAGCACCTCCCGCAGGGCCGGCCCGCACGGCCGGCCTGTCCCGCCGCCGGGGTGCGGGCCGATCCTGGTCACCGGCAGCCCGCTGGCGGCGCCGGCGAGCAGGCCGGCCGAGGAATGATCCGCGAACGCCATCGTCACCTGGGCCTGCTCGCACAGCGCGGCCAGCTCGGCCGCGGTCAGCATCGGGCTGGCCGGGACGACCGTGGCGCCGGCCCGCAGCGCCGCGAGGTAGGCGCGGACGAAGTCGGCCGAGCCGGCCCCGGCGAGCAGCACCCGGTGCCCTGGCCGCACGCCCTGGCCGTGCAGCCAGGCCGCGCCCCGCCCGGCCGCGTCGTCCAGCTCGCCGTGGGTGACGTCCTCGTCGTCGATGCGCAGCGCGAGGCGGCGCGGCGCGGCGGCCGCGGCCGCGCTGACCGCCTCCGGCAGCGAGCCCGCGGTCAGCCGGGCCGCCAATGCGGCCGGGTCGGCCCGCCTGCCCAGGTGCCGCGACCAGCTGTCGAGTGTCCAGCCGTCCGGCCCCGGGCTGTCCAGCTCCGGGCTGTCCAGCTCCGGGCTGTCCTGAGCCGGGCTGTCCTGAGCCGGGCTGTCCGGGGCCGGGGCGGCGCGTCGCGGGCGGCCGTGCGGCGGGCTAGCCATCCGCGGGCCCGGATACCGACCCGGTCCAGGTCGCGTTCCCGCGCCGCTCGCGGCGCAGCCGCGCCACCAGCCCGCCGTCGTTGACCGCCTGCTTGAGCCGCCCGGCCGCGGCCGGGTCCAGCGCGCAGATCGCGGCCGCGGCCGCCAGCGCCGCCGCCTCGGGCTCACTGGCCGGCTCGCTCACCAGGCCGGCCTGCCAGGCTTCCGCCGCGCTGACCCAGCGCATGGTCAGGGTCCAGTCCAGGGCCCGGCCGCGGCCGACCAGGCCGGGCAGCGCCCAGCCGCCCAGCGCCAGGCCGTGGCCGAGGCCGACGAAGCGCAGCCGCGCCGCCGGGCCGACGATCCGCAGGTCGGCGGCCAGCGTCAGCTGGGCGCCGCCGCCCACGGCCGGCCCGTCCCAGGCCGCGATGATCGGCACCGGCAGCTCCAGCATCAGCTCGTACAGCGCGTAGAGCTGGTCGCTGAGCGCGGCCCGGTCCTGGTCGGCCAGGGTCAGGTCAGCGCCGGCCGACAGCACCGCCGGGTCGGTGCTGCCCAGGACGATCACCCGCTGCCCCGGGGCGGCCAGCGCGTCGGCCAGCATCGCGGTCATCGCCGGGGTCAGCGCGTTGCGGCGGCCGGGCCGGTTCAGCCGGATCCGGCGGACGCCGGGATGCGGATGGTCGACGACTACCTCGGGCTGACCGGGCACGGCGCGTCACCTCACGATCTGGGGGCCTGGCACATGATGACACGCCGGAAAGGCACATCCGTAACGCATGTTGCACCTTGTCCGCAAACCCGCTCTGAGACCGGTCTTGGTGATGCCTGATACAAGCCGCGATTGCTTGACAAACCGACTATATACCATGTATCAACTCATCAATTGCTTCGTTGTGCTGCGGCGATGCCCTCAGCGGGGGGTGCCGGCGGGCTATTGGTGCTTGCCTGGCTGCCCTGCCGCCAGCCGGTTGGGAGGCGGGGAATGGGACAGGGAACCGGACACCGAGCGCTGGTCATCGTCGACGTGCAGAACGACTTTTGCGAGGAGGGCTCGCTCGCGGTCGCGGGCGGCGCCGAGGTGGCCGGCCGGGTGAGCAAGCACGTGGCCGCCAAGGCCGGCCGGTACGCGGCCATCGTGGCCACCAAGGACTGGCACATCGAGCCCGGTGACCACTTCGGCGACCCGCCGGACTTCGTCGACAGCTGGCCGGCCCACTGCCACGCGGGCTCGCCCGGAGCGGAGTTCCACCCCCATCTCAGCAGCGCGGTGGCGATCACCGAGGTGCTGGACGAGGTGTTCAAGAAGGGCGAGTACACCGCTTCCTACTCCGGGTTCGAGGGCGCCACCGAGTCCGGCACCAGCCTGGCCGACTGGCTGCGCGGCCGCGGCATCGAGGAACTCGACGTGGTCGGCATCGCGACCAGGGGCTGCGTCAAGGCCACCGCGATCAGCGCCGTCGACGAGGGCTTCACGGTGCGCGTGCTGCAGGACCTGTGCGCCGATCCGGCCGAGCCGCCCGACGGCACCGCCAGCGCGATCGCGGAAATGGCCGGGAAAGGCATTCAGGTGGTCACGGCGGACGCCGTCGACTGAACCCGCCGCGTCCTTGCTGGCTGCGTGGGGCGCGCCGATAGTGAGGAGCCAGGAATGACCATTGATGTCACCGCGGAATCGGCTCGCGGGAACCCGCCGCCGCTGGCCCGCCGCCGCCCGCCGCGCTGCCCGCCGTTCATCAAGGTGTCCAGCCCCGACGACCTGCTGCCCTACCTGCGCAACGTGGCCGAGCGGCCCTACAGCCAGGGCCTGCACCCGGCCTGGGACCTGCAGCCGGGGGAGCGCGTCCTGGTCCAGGTCGACAACTGGCATGACCCGCTGTGCCTGGCCGCGATCGAGGAGATCCTCAAGGAGAAGGGCTGCGACTACGTCTTCGAGACCAAGGACCGCGGCCCGGTCCCGACCTTCGCCGGGCACAACGAGGTCGAGTTCTTCATCTCCTTCACCAGGGAACTGGCCGAGCTGATGGACCGGTGGGCGCAGATCGAGCGCACCGCCGAGTACGACAAGATCCTCTGGGGCTTCGGCGGGCCGATCCTCGGCGACGCCAAGATCCGGGTGCAGCGGCTGCCGTTCATCACCCCGGAGATGTGCGCCAACCCGGCCCACCTGATGCCGATCGAGCTGCTGGAAGCGCTGGACCAGTGGACCTGGGACAAGGTCACCGCGGCCCGGCGCATCGACATCACCGACCCCGAGGGCACCCGGCTGCGCTACACCAACCACGACGAGTACTACGACGCCGGCCGGCGGTTCTTCAACCCGCGGCTGATCGCGGAGTGGTTCCCGCAGAACCAGGCCTACGCCAAGCGCCCGCTCGGCGGGCACATCTGGGGCAAGCCGTGGGTCTTCCTCGGCCCGGAACTCGAGGACGGCGAGGGCGTGATCGCCGGCACGATGAACCACATCGGGCCGCACGACCCGATCCGGATGACGGTGTCGCGCAGCCTGGTGCAGGAGATCACCGGCGGCGGCGAGTACGGCGACAAGCTGCGCGCGGTCCAGGAGCGCACCCGCGGCGACCAGTTCCCCGGGCACCCCGGCAAGGGCCTGCTGCACTGGTGGGAAGCCTCGATCGGGACCAACCCCAAGATCCACCGGCCGCGCGAGAACTACATGCAGGGCTGGTGCTGCGGCCTCTACGAGCGGATGCGCAGCGGGGTCGTGCACATCGGCTTCGGCACCATCGTGTCCAGCGAGCCCGAGCGCGAGGCCATCCGGCAGAACCTGGAAGCCGGGCACTTCCACGTGCACCTGTACTTCCCGACCGTCACCGCGACCATGGCCGACGGCTCGCAGGAGCTGATCATCGACGAGGGGCACCTGTGCGCCCTGGACGCGCCGGAGATCCGGGCCGTCGCCGCCAAGTACGGCGACCCGGACGAGCTGCTCAGCGAGGACTGGATCCCGGCCATCCCCGGCCTGAACATGGACGGCGACTACCAGGCCGACTACGCCGCCGACCCGATGGACTGGACCATGACCGAGCTGCACGTCTGCCGCCGGTGGCACAACCTCTACATGAAGATGATCTCCCCCGGTGAGGGCGGCCATTCGCACCACCACTGAGCAACGTCGTCACGCCGCGGCTGCGCGGTAACCGCCCGCGGCATACCGGTCTGGGGGGTAGTCCTTGGCAGTCACCAATTCCATTCCCGGGGTGGGCGTCCCGCCGGCCCGGCCGCCAGGGGGATTGCGGGGGATGGGCCGGCTGCGCTCGCTGGGGCGCCAGCACCGGCTGGCCCGCTACATCGGGCTGCGGGTCCTGCTGCTGGTCCCGCAGCTGCTCGGCATCACGTTCGTCACCTTCATCCTGATCAGGCTGCTGCCCGGCGACCCGGCCTACCTGCTGGCCGGGCCGACCGCGACCAAGGCGACGATCGCCCAGATCCGGCGCAGCCTGGGGCTGAACCGGCCGCTGCTGGTGCAGTTCTGGCTGTACCTGGACGGCCTGCTGCACGGCAACCTGGGCCAGTCGTTCCGCACCGGCAAGCCGGTCCTCTACGACGCGGCGCACCGGCTGCCCGCCACCCTGGAACTGATCATCCCGACCCTGGCCATCGGCCTGGCGGTGGGCATCTCGCTGGGCGTGTACGCGGCCTTCCACGAGGGGTCGGCGGCCGAGCGGGTGCTGTCGATCTACGCCAGGCTGGCCGGCTCGCTGCCCGAGTGGTGGCTCGGCCTGATCCTGATCTTCTTCTTCTACTTCAAGCTGCGCTGGGCGCCGCCGCCGCTGGGGCGGCTGGGCATCACCACCGCCGCGCCCGCCTCCATCACCAACTCCTACGTGCTGGACAGCCTGCTCACCGGCAACTGGGCCGCGCTGCAGTCCGCGCTGGCGCACCTGGTACTGCCGATCCTCACCTTCAGCGTCGCGGCGGTCGCCCCGTTCATGAAGATGACCAGGGCCACCATGATCGAGACGCTGAACTCCGACTACATCAGGAACGCGGCCGCGCTCGGGCTGCCGCGCCGGGCCATCACCCGCACCGCGCTGAAGAACTCGCTGCCGCCGGTGGTGACCCTGGCCGGGTTCCTGTCCAGCTACCTGATCGGCGGCTCGGTGCTGATCGAGACCGTCTTCTCCTGGGGCGGCTTCGGCCAGTACGCGGTCCAGTCGCTGGTGAACTCCGACTACGCGGCCTTGCAGGGCTTCGTGCTGGTCAGCGCGGTGTTCACGCTCGCCGTGTACTTCATCGTCGACCTGCTCTACCTCGCGCTCGACCCGAGAATCCAGTACTAGGGGTGAATCGGTGACCACCGTTCGCTACCTGCGCCATTACCTCTGGCGGCACCCGACCGCGCTGGCCGGCGTCGTCATCTCGGTGCTGCTCGTCCTGCTGATCCCGCTGGCCCCGCTGATCGTGCCGTTCTCTGCGACCGCGCCCAACGCCGGGCAGGGACTGCTGCCGCCCAGCGCCAGCCACTGGTTCGGCACCGACACCAACGGGACCGACATCCTGTCCCGGGTCCTCTACGCGCCCCGGATCGACCTGCTGATCGCGATGTCGGGCACCGCGATCTCGTTCGCGATCGGCTCGGTGCTCGGCGTGATCGTGGGCTTCCTTTCCGGGCGGCCCGGCCCGGGCGGGTGGTTCGCCGAGACCGTGATGCGGGTGGCCGACATCGTCCAGGCGTTCCCGGTGTTCGTGCTGGCGCTCGCGCTGGTCGCGGTGCTCGGCAACTCGGCCAGGAACGTGGTGGCCGCGATCGCGTTCCTCAACATCCCGGTCTACCTGCGGCTGGTGCGGGCCAGGGCGCTGTCGGTCCGGTCCCGCACCTACATCGACGCGGCCAGGTGCGGCGGCGCGGGTGACCTGCGCACGGTGTCCGGGCACCTGCTGCCCAACTGCCTGACGCCCGCGTTCGCACAGGTCTCGGTGAACTTCGGCTGGGCGATCCTGCTGACCGCCGGGCTCAGCTTCGTCGGCGCCGGGGTGGTGCCGCCGACGCCGGAGTGGGGGCTGATGGTGAGCCAGGGCTCGCCGAACATCATCACCGGGCAGTGGTGGCCCTCGCTGTTCCCCGGGCTCGCGATCGCGGTGGCGGTGCTCGGCTTCGCGCTGCTGGGCGAGACCCTGGAGCACGTCCTGGACCCGGCGCAATGGCGGTGACCACGGGCCCGGCCGCCGCGGCCGCCCCGTCCCGGCCCGGCGGCCCGCTGCTGCGGATCAGCGGGCTGTCGGTCGAGCTGTCGGGGTACCGGCAGTCGGGCACCCTGGTCAGCGACGTGGACCTGGAGGTCGGCCAGAACGAGACCGTCGGCGTCGTCGGCGAGACCGGCTCGGGCAAGTCGAGCCTGATCCTCGCGGTGCTGAACCTGCTGCCCCGGGGCATGCGGGTGGCCGGGGGCCAGGTCCGCTACCGCGGCCAGGACCTGCTCAGCCTGCCCGCCGACGACGTGCGCAAGCTGCGCGGCGCGCAGCTGTCGTTCATCCCGTCCAACCCGCGCTCCAGCCTCGACCCGGTCCGCCGGGTCGGCGAGACGCTGGTCGCCGCGATCCAGGCGCACCGCAGGATCCCGCGCAACGAGGCGCTGGACCGGGCCCGCGACATGCTGCGCCAGGTCGGCATCCCCGACCCGCAGGCCCGGCTGCGCAGCTACCCGTTCGAGCTCAGCGGCGGGATGGCGCAACGGGTCGCGATCGCGCTCGCGCTGATCAACGGGCCGCGGCTGCTGCTGGCCGACGAGCCGACCAGCGGCCTGGACGTCACCATCCAGGCTCAGGTGCTCGAGCTGCTCAGCTCGCTGGAGGCCAGCTACGGCACCGGCACGCTGATGGTGACCAGGGACCTGTCGATCGTCGCCCACCACTGCGACAGCGTCGGGGTGATGTTCGCGGGCTGGCTGGTCGAGCGCAGCGACGTGCGGTCGTTCTTCGCCGCGCCGCTGCACCCCTACAGCACCAGCATCCTGGCCGCGGCCGACTACCGGCGGGACCGGAAGAGCCAGTATGAACGCAAGGCCCCCGGTAGCCGTCCCGAGGCGGCCAGCCTGTCCCCGGCTGGCCCCCCCGGCACCGGCCAGTGCATCTTCGTCCGCGGCTGCAAGCTGGCCACCGACGTCTGCCGTCAGTCGATGCCGCCGCTGACCCAGGTGTCGCCGGGCCGGCTCGTGCGCTGCCACGTCGCCGCCGCGTCGGGAGGGCTGCCCGATGGCCCTGCTTGAGGTGCGGGCGCTGCGCAAGGAGTTCCCGATCCGCGGCGGCGGGGCGGTGCACGCGGTCAACGGGGTGTCCTTCGACGTCGAGCCGGGGGAGACGCTCGGCCTGGTCGGGGAGAGCGGCTCGGGCAAGACCACGGTCGGGCGGCTGCTGGTCAAGCTGCTCGACGCGACCGGGGGCAGCATCGTGTTCAAGGGCACCGACATCACCGGGCTGCGCGCCCGGGCGTTCCGGCCGCTGCGGGCCTGCGCGCAGATGGTGTTCCAGGACCCGGCCGACTCGCTGAACCCGCGGCTGACCGTCATGGACGCCATCCGCGGCCCGCTGGTGAGCCTCGGGCAGCTGGACGCCAGGGCCCAGCAGGCCCGGGTCCGCGAGCTGATCGAGATGGTCGAGCTGGAAGAGCGCAACCTGCCGATGTACCCGCACCAGATGTCGGCCGGGCAGCAGCAGCGGGTCGGCATCGCCAGGGCGCTGGCCACCCGGCCGGACCTGGTCGTGCTGGACGAGCCGATCTCGAACCTGGACCCGATGGTGCGGGCCGGCGTGCTGAATACGCTGCGCGATATCCAGGAGCAGACCGGGGTCGCCTATGTTTTCATTTCCCACGACCTTTCCACGATCGAGGAAGTGTCCCACCGGGTCGCCATCATGTATCTCGGCGAAATCGCCGAGATGGGCAGCACCGAGGTTATTTTCGGGCGGCAGATGCACCCCTACAGCCGGGCCCTGCTCTCCTCGGTGCTCTATCCCGACCCGGACCTGGTCGTGCCGCGGTTCCCCCTGGTAGGGGAGATCCCGAGCCCGATCAACCTGCCCAGGGGCTGCTACCTGGCCGGCCGCTGCCCGCTCGCCGACGAGCATTGCACGGTTGCCCACCCGGAGCTGCGTGAATTTGAAGGAGGTCGCAGATCAGCATGTCACCACGCGGAGGACGTGGCCGCATTCGAGGCGGCCCGCGCCGAAAATACCGCGGATTCGCACTAGTTTCCGCAGGCTGCCTTGTCGCCATGCGACCGAAAGGATTATCGCGTTATGTCAAGACGACGATTGCAAATCGAGGGCCACGAGCCCGGATGCCCGGCGGTGGGGTCGCTGGCGGGCCAGCTGGGGCTGGCTGAGCCGGACCGGCGGGCGGTGCTGCGCGGTGCGCTGCTCGGCGCCGGGGTGCTGGCCATCCCCGGGCTGGCCGCGTGCAGCTCGTCGGGCGGCGGCGCGGCGGCGCCGGGGCCGTCCGCGGCGGCCAGCTTCGGCGGGAAGCACACCTCCACCAAGGACACGCTGACCATCGCCGCGTCGGAGACGCCGGCCTCGATCGACTGGGACCTCTACCTGGACCCGGTGTCCTTCCAGTCCTACAACAACGTCTACAACACCCCGCTCAGCTGGCAGAAGGTCCCGGTGACCGGCACGCCGAACATGGTGACGTCCGACTTCCGCAACCTGGTGGGCCGGTTCGCGCAGGACTGGGAGTTCTCCAAGGACGGCACCACCCTGACGCTGCGGTTCAAGAAGGGCGTGATGAGCCACGCCGGGAACGAGCTGGGGGCCAAGGACTTCTACTACACCAGGGCCCGCTCGCTGGGCATCGGCCAGGTCGGCACGTTCCTGCTGCACACCGCCGGGATCCTGGCACTCAAAGACATGAAGATCATGGACAAGTACACGATCAGGTGGACCTCGGCGACCGGCCCGAACCCGCTGATGGCCGCGGCCAACACCAACGTGTTCTTCAACCTCTTCGACGGCACCGAGATGAAGAAGCACGCCACCGGCGGCGATCCCTGGTCGGAGAACTGGGTCAAGACCCACTCGGCCGGCTTCGGGCCCTACAAGCTGGTCAGCATCGCCTCGGGCACCGGCATGACCTTGACCAGGCACGACGAGTACTTCGGCGGCCCGGCGCCGATCACCACGATCATCTACAAGGAAGTGCCCGAGGCGTCCAACCGGCTGGCGCTGGTCTCGACCGGCGCGGTGGACCTGGCCCAGGACCTGTCGCCGCGCCAGCTCAACAGCCTCAACGGCAACTCCGCGGTGACCGTGTACAACTCGCCGGACACCACGTTCAACTTCATCTCGATCAACGAGGCGCACTCGCCGCTGGACAACGTCAAGGTCCGGCAGGCGCTGTCCTACGCCTATCCCTACGACAAGGTCGTCCGCGACGTCTACTTCGGCCTGCAGTCCCGGTGCACCGCGCCGGTGCCCTCGCTGGTGCCCGGGTACGGCAACGTCACGCCTTACCAGACCGACCTGAACAAGGCCAAGTCACTGCTGCAGGCGGCCGGCCAGGGCAGCGGCCTGACCCTGTCGCTGCTGTATGACCTGGCCGACGCCGACGTCGAGCAGTCAGCGATCTTGTACCAGCAGAACCTGAAGCAGGCCGGGGTCACCCTGACCTTCGACCGGCAGCCGACCGCGGTGGTGGCCGAGCGGTACACCAAGAAGCAGTTCCAGCTGGTGCAGCGGGCCGACGGGCCGATCCAGCCCGACCTCAACTACGGGCTCGGCCTGTTCTACCTGAGCGCGAACGAGCAGCGGCAGTGCTGCAACTACGTCGGGTTCGCCTCGGCGCACATCGACCAGCTGATCACCAAGGGCGCGCAGATCTTCAACCCGGCGCAGCGGCTGACCGCGAACAAGGCGATCATGCCGCTGATCATGGACCAGGCGCCCTACATCTGGATCACCAACGTGGGCTTCCACGTCGCCGCGGCGGCGAACCTGCGCGGGATGAACTACGAGAGTCCCGACTCGGTGCTCTTCCAGAACCTCTACTTCACCTGACGTCCGCACCACAGGCCGCGCGGCTGGCGGCTGCGGCCGCCCGCCAGCGCAGAGACGGGAATCCATGGCTGATACGACACTCTCACTCGAGCAGCGGGTGGCCCGGCTGGAGCATGCCGAGGCGATCAGGCAGCTGCAGGCGCGGTACGCCGCGGTCTGCGACGACCACTACAACCCCGCCAAGATGATCGAGCTGTTCACCGAGGACGGCGTGTGGGACGGTACCGCGGCCGGGCTGGCCAGGGTGCAGGGCCGGGAGGCGCTGCGGGCTCACTTCGCCGCGGCCGGCGACTACTTCAAGTGGGCGTTCCACCTGATGATCGCGCCCGACATCACCGTGGCCGCGGACGGCCAGAGCGCGCGCGGCTCCTGGTACCTGCTGGAGCCGGCCTCGCTGGCCGAGGCGCAGGGGCCGGCGCCGTACTGGCTCGGCTCGGTGTACGACATCACCTACGCCAACACCGGCGGGCGGTGGCTGTTCAAGGTGATGGCGATCGACAGCCGGCTGTGGGCGGCGCACGCCACCGGCTGGAACGAGGAGGGGAAATAGCCAGCGGGCAGCGTGGCCGTGATCGCGCTGAACGGCCGCGCTGCCCGCGCGGACTGGGCTCCGGCCGGCCGCTACTTGGCCCCGGTGCCGAAGTAGTGGAACGTCGGTCCCAGGTGCTGCTGCACGATGATCTTGTGCGAGTTACCCCAGGCGGAGCAGCCGCCAACCCGGTAGCAGATGCGTTTCTGCATGGTGATGGAATACCCGTGATAGCGGAAGCCGACGTCGAACCAGCCGCTGCCGCCGGGCTTGATGGTGACCGAGTTGCCCGCGGTGACGGTGGAGGTATAGCTGACGCTGAAGCCGACCGACGCCGAGATCTCCGCCTTGGTGTAGCCGAAGGTCACGCTGATCGTCGTTGACACGCTCTTGCCCTTGGAGCAGCTGGCCGTCTGCGTGTAATTGGCCTTGCTGACGAACTCGCAGCGGACCCAGTCGCCGCTGAAGATGCCCCTGCTGGTCTTGTGGATCCCGCGGTACTCATACCAGTGCGGGTTGACCGCGGTGGGCGCGGTGGGGGCGGCCAGCGCCGGCCCGGCCATTGCCGTGGTGGTGGCGACGGCCATTAACAAGCCGGCGGCCAGCAGCCCTGCCCGGAATCTCATTGAGTAGCTCCCTCCATTGGCGAGTGTGGTACCTCATGCTCCGGTGTCCCGGAAGTGTTGTCAATACGTCCGTCTATGTACACATTTGCCACGCGCACTGAACGGCTTTCCCTCAATCCGACATATGTAGGGTGCGGCCGGCATACGGCGCGTAAGGTAAAGGCATGGCAAAGGCGGATCGCATCCTGGTCGTCGGGGGCGGGATAGCCGGGCTGTCGGCGGCGATCGCGCTGCGCCGCCAGGGCTACGCCCCTGAACTAGCCGAGCGCGCGCCCGGCTGGCCCGCGGCCGGGGCCGGGATCGCGCTGTACGCCAACGGGGTGCGGGTGCTGGGCGAGCTCGGCGTGGGGGAGCAGGTCTGCGCGGCGGCGGCGCGGCTGCGGCGGTGGGAGTTCCGCGACGAGCGGGACCGGCCGTTGTGTGCGACCGACCTGGACGAGCTGTGGGCGGATGCGGGCCCGTCGGTGGGGATCGAGCGGGTCGCCCTGCAGGACGCGCTGCTGACCGGTGCCGCCGGCCTGCCCGCCCGGCTGGGGACTGGCGTTACCGCCCTGACCGAGGACGGCGAGCGGGTGTCGGTCACCTTCAGCGACGGCTCATCGGGCCGCTACGACCTGGTGGTCGGCGCCGACGGCATCTACTCGACCGTGCGCGCGCAGCTCATCAGCCAGGCGCCGCCGCGATACGCCGGCCTGGTCGCCTGGCGGGCGGTGGCCGGCACCAGGCCGGACGGGGTGACCGGGGTGACCATCCTGGTGGGGGAGGGCAGCTTCGCCGGCCTGGTCCCGGTGGGCGGGAGCCGCACCTACGGGTTCGCGGCGGTCAGCGGGGAGCGCTTCGACGACCCGGCGGCCGGGCGGCTGGCCCGGCTGCGGGACCGGTTCGGCGGCTTCGGCGGGCCGGTGCCGGCCTTCCTGGCCGCGCTGGAGCACGACGGGCAGCTGCACTCCGGGCCGATCGAGTGGGTCGAGCTGGACCGGTGGCACACCGGCCGGGTCGTGCTGATCGGCGACGCCGCCCACGCCAGCACGCCGCACCTGGGCGAGGGCGGCAGCATGGCGCTGGAGGACGCGCTCGTGCTGGCGGCCGAGCTGCGCGCCGCGGACACGGTCGAGCAGGCGCTGCCCGCCTTCGCGGCCCGGCGCCGGCCCCGGGTGCGCTGGGTCCAGGAACAGAGCCGGGCGGCGGCGGGCGCCTGGGTGCTGCCGCCGCCCGTCCGCGACGCGGCCCTGCGCGAGCGCGGCGACCAGATGCTGCGCGACCGTTACCGCCCGCTGATCGCCCCGCCCTGACCCCGCCCGCTCGTGCCCGCCCCGTTCCGTCCCCGGCCCCGGCCCCGGCCCCGCGGTCCTTACCAGATGATGGCTGCTGCGGGACTTGACGATACAGCGGCCGGCCACCAGGCTCAGGTCAGCGGAAATTGGCCGCAATGGGCCGGGAAATAACTGGGGGGCATCAATGTGGTGTACCGAATGCGCCATTGAGGTGGCGAAATCATCAGCCGGGCTGCGGAATGACCCGGCCTGGGGCTGGGTGCACCAGGCCGGCCAGAGCTGGCACACCCTGACCGGGATGCAGCTGTCGGGCGAGCCCGGTGACCTGGTTCCGGTCGCCGGGCAGGTCCCGCAGGTACCTGATGCGGTCGCGGACATGCTGTGACCAGCCTCAACGGTCCGAAGGACGCTCCCGGGCTGCCCGAGAAGGTGCCAGCGAGCGCGGCCGATTACGAGAAGCTCCGCTACACCCAGCAGCTGGACGCGTGGCTGGAGGAATGGAAGCAGCAGGCCGCCAGTGACGCCGCCAGAATCGCGCTGGAGGCCAGCAGGGCAGACGCCAGGACGGCCCGGGACGCCGCCAGGGCGGACGCCGACCGGGCCGCCGAAGTCGCCTCGCTCAAGTCCGTTCAGGATGCCTACGTCGCGGTCACCCAGAGTTCCCTCGACCGGGCGCTGACCCGGGTCAACGTCGTCACCGCGTCGATCACCGCGGTCACCACGATCTACACCGGCCTGCTGGCGCTGGTCTACGCGGCGAAGTCAGGGGAGGGCCGGGTGCTCACCGGGGTGGCGATCATCCCCGCGCTGTTCCTGGGGCTGGCGCTTTTCCTGGTGACCGTCTACGCGGCCATGTTCAAGCGGACCATGTCGGCCGGCACGCTGCTGCCGACCGGGATCGGCGGCCAGGTCGCGGAGATCCGGCTGATCACCTTCATGCGCTGGTGCTTCGCCGGGGTGCTGGCCCGGTCGTGGGCGCTGCACGCGGGCATCGTCAGCCTCGGCATCGGGGTGGCGACGCTGCCGGTGCCGTTCGTGCAGATGCCCGGCGGCCTCCAGGTCACCATCCTGCTGGCCGGCCTCGTCCTGGTCGCCGGGACGGCCGGCTGGACCTGGCGGAAGAACAAGTAGCCCCGGGAGGCTACGGGACGTCGGCGGGAAGCAGCCGGAAGGCCTGGTGCGGGGTGAGCGGGCGGATCATCCGGAAGTGCCTGCCATCGAGGGTGGCGATCACGTCGGTGCGGAACTCCCTGGCCAGCACGACATTCATGGCATCAGCCAGCCCGACGGCCGGGTAGTCGCCGAGGACCGCGTGCGCGGCGAGCAGCAACGGGCCGATCGCGGGCACCTCCCACCGCCCGGCCGCGACCCGGCTGGCCACATACCGGAGGATGGCCGCCGCTGTGGCCGGTCCCTGCCGGGTGGCGATGAGATAGTCCAGTTCGGTGAGGACGCAGGGGGAGACGACCAGATGGCCGGCCCTGGCGAGGCCAGCCCGGGCCGCGGCGTGCTGCCGGTCGGTCTCGTTGAACAGCGCGATCAAGGCTGAGGTGTCGGCGATGACTACGGGCAGCGGGTCAGCCATCTTCGCCGAAGCCCGCCAGCAGTTCATCGGCCCGCTCAGCGAAGCCGGGATCGCCGCTGAAGGACGGGGCACTGTCGTCGGCGCCCATGGGCTCGGTGCGGAACGGGTACGCTGCCGGGTCCGCCTGCGCGTACGGGCGCAGCACGGCTACCGGCACGCCGTTCTTAGTGACGGTGATGGTCTCGCCTGCCGCTACCCGGGCAAGCACCTGCGCCGTCTGCTGGTTGAGTTCGCGGGTGGTCGCCTCCATATCGCGATTGTACTACGTGTAGTACGTCAGGGACGGCGGTCAGGCCCGGACGGCTCTGCCGGGCTTGCCCGGTGCCAGGGCGCTGAGCACCTCGTAGACGACGTGCGCGGCGGCGATCCCGGTGACCTCCGCGTGATCGTAGGGCGGGGACACCTCGACCACGTCCACCCCGACGATGTTGAGGTCGCTCATCGTGCGCAGCAGCGCGAGCAGTTCGCGGGAGCTGAGGCCGCCCGCCTCCGGGGTGCCGGTGCCGGGCGCGAACGCCGGGTCGAGCACGTCGATGTCGACCGACAGGTAGGCCGGCCTGCCCGCGGTCCGCTCGGCTATCTGCCCGGCCACCCCCGCGACCCCGGCGCTGTCCAGCGCGGTCGACGGGATGATCTCGAACCCCAGGTCACGGTCGGCGGTCAGGTCGAGTTCGGCGTACAGCGGGCCGCGGATCCCGACGTGCACGCTGGCGCCCCGGTCGATCAGCCCCTCCTCGGAGGCCCGCCGGAACTGGGTGCCGTGCGTGTACGGCGCGCCGAAGTAGGTGTCCCAGGTGTCCAGGTGCGCGTCGAAGTGGATCACCGCGACCGGGCCGTGCCGCTGGCTGACCGCGCGCAGCATGCCGAGCGCGATGGTGTGGTCGCCGCCGAGGGTGACCAGCCGCCCGGCCCGTTCCAGCAGGCTGAGCGCCCCCGCGGTGATCGCGCTCATCGCCTCCTCGATGTCGAACGGGTTGCAGGCGATGTCCCCGGCGTCGGCCACCTGCTGGGCGGCGAACGGCTCGACGCCCTGGGCCGGGTTGTAGGGCCGCAGCAGCTTGGACGACTGGCGGATATGGGCCGGGCCGAACCGGGCGCCGGGCCGGTAGGAAACCCCGGCGTCGAACGGCACGCCCACGATAGCGATATCCGCCTCGCTGACCTCGTCCAGCGCCGGCAGCCGCGCGAACGTCGCCGGGCCGGCGAACCGCGGCACCGCCAGCCCGTCTACCTGTCCCCTGGGGGCCTTCCGGTCAGGCGTGTCCTGGTCACCCATACGTGCTCCCTCCGTGCTCAGTCAGCTGCGGCCGTCCGGCGGCACCGGGCGCAGCGGGGCCGGGTCGAGGAACCGGCGCAGCACGTTGCCGGTGATCCGGGCCACCTCGTTGGCGTAACCGTCGTGGCTGAGCGCGGCGCACCAGGCCATCGAGCTGACCGAGAACGCCGCCCCCGCGCCGCGGAAGTACAGGACCAGGTCGGCATGGTAGTCGGGCCTGATGGCGCCGATCATCGGCGGGACGAACGTGTGATCGTGCGACGAGCCCAGGATCAGGTGCCCGGGCCCGAGGTCGTGCCCGGCGGCGTTGTCCCACTCCTGGCCGACCACGCCGCCGCCGATCGCGCCGAAGTCGCCGATCACCTCGCCGCTCACCCCGGCGAAGACGAACGCGGCCTCCGGCCGCCGGGCGGCCGGGCCGAGCCGGTAGGGGTAGGAATGGTCGAAGCCCATCGTGGCTGACTCGACCCCGGTCACGGCCGCGGCCTGGCGGCCGGACGCCGACAGGTGGCCGCCGCGCATCCCGTCGGCCGCGTGGAACGCCTCGCTGCGCTGGACCTCCTCGCCCCGCTCCCACAGCTCGACCCGCCGGTTCTCCATGATCCACGGGCGCTCCGGGCTGAACGTGACGTTCATCGCGAACCCGTTGCCGCCCAGGTACATCAGCCGCCCGCCGCCGGCGGTCCAGTCCGAGATCGCGTCGAACTCGATGGCCGACATGTACTCAGGATGCGTCCCGGTGAGCACCACCCGGTAGGGGGCCAGCAGCCCCGCCCCGGCGGCGTGCAGGTCCTCGTCGGTGACCACGTCGTAGCTCACGCCCTGCTGGTCCAGCCAGGCGACCAGGTCCAGGTCGCTGGTGTAGCCCTCGCGGCGCACGTGGCCCGGGCGCATGTTGAGGTTGGGCCGGCGCCGGGACACGTAGCACACGTCGGTCCCGTCGAGGTGGTTGTCGTAGCTGGAGGCGCCGAGTTCGGGCGCGGTGATCAGGTACTGCTCCTCGGCGCCGAGATCGATCAGCGCGTCCTGCACCATTTCCTGGACCGGCCGTTCCCACCAGAACCGGGAGTTGCCGTAGGCGGCGTAGGTCGCGGTCGGCGCGATCAGCAGCACCGGGGCCGGCGGCCCGGCCGGCCGGACGAACACCGGGATGAAGTCGCGGTGCTGGCCGGCCGTGATCCGGGCCGCGTAGTAGCCGCTGCGGGTGCCCGCCGGGATGGTCCAGGTGAAGTCCGCGTCCCACTGGCAGTCCTCCAGCGCGTCGGCGAGGAAGTGGATCGCCGCGTACTGGCCGGGGGCCTGCTTCCAGTCGGTGTGCTCGCCGGTCCAGCTGGCGCCGCGGACTGCCCGCATCGGCAGGTTGTGCAGCGTGCCGGGGCGGGCCCGCGGGCCCAGGCCGGTGATCGTCCAGCCGCCGATCCCGGCGGCGAAGTCCCACGCCGCCCTGGCCTGCCCGGGGGCGAGGGCGCCCGGCCCGGCCGCCAGCAGCGCGCCTGCCTGGTCCGGGCTGACCGCGCCGTCCAGCACGACCGGGAACTCCAGCCGCCCGGTGAAGTGCAGCCGGGTCCGGCCAGCCGGTGACCGGACCGCCGCCAGGACCAGGTCCGTCCCGGCGGCCGGCCCGAGCCCGGGCGCCGCGCCAGCCACGCTGGCCCAGCCGGCGCCCGGCGGCTGCTCCGTGGCCGGAGGCCGGCCCGGTCCCGGCGGCTGTCCGGCGCCCGGCGGCTGGGCGGAGGCTCGCTGCAGCCCGCCGGCCGACAGCCGGGCCGGGGCGTTCTCGCGCAGCGTCGCGGCCAGCACCGTCCAGGTGCCCAGCGCGAGCGGCACCGGGCAGGTGAGCCGGGCGGCCGGCCCGGGGCCGGTGACCAGCGCCGGGCGCAGTTGCTCATCGAGGATCAGTGCGAGGCCCTGGCCGTCCCCGGCCCACGGGTCGGCCACCGACAGCAGCACCTGGCAGGCGCCGGCCTGATAGGTCGGCTGGACCAGCACCGCGATCGTGACGTCCCCGGCCAGCAGCCCGTCCGCGCCCGGGATGACCGCGTACGAGCCCGGCCGGGCCTGCTGGGCCCGGCCCGGGTAGCTGCCCGCGCAGCCGGCCGGCTCGCAGACCGGCCCGGTCGCCTCCCAGCCGGGCGGGCCGGCCCGGAGCCGGACCAGTTCGGCCTGGTACTGCCCGATCCCCGGCGCGCAGCTGACGTAGAAGCTGACCTGCTCGCCCGGGGCCGCCGACAGCGGGTCGCAGTACCCGATGATCCGCTTGGCCAGCCGCAGCCCGGTGGCCTGGGCGGGCTCAGTCATGACCGGCGTCCTGCGCCGCCAGCGCCTGCCAGCGCAGGTCGAACACATGCCGCTCGGCCTCGGCCCGGCTGGTGAACACCGGGCCGTCCAGCACCTGCGGCGGCTCGCCCCGCCGCGCGCCCGCGACCGCCAGCACCCAGGGTCCGGCCGGCCCGGTGGCGATCAGCAGCCACCGCGGCAGCCGCCGCGCGCCCCGCATAAGGCCCAGCAGCAGCTGCAGCTCCAGGCTGTGCCGGCCGAGCGGGTCGGCCATGAACTCCGCGCGCAGGTCGGTCCGGGCCGGATCGAGCCGGTCCGGGATCTGGTACTCACCGGTGCCGATCTTGTCGATGATCCCCATCTGTCCTCCCCGCGTCAGCATCCTGCCAGGTCAGCCCGCCGGCTGGCCAGCGCCGCCCGCCACCGGGTAGGTCACGCTGACGGGGGGCGGCTGCGGGCGGGATCGGCGGCTACGCGCGAAATGGGAGGCCCGCCGGGACGGACGGCAGCCGTCCGGCCAATCGCGCTAATGGCGGCGTAGCGGCGCGGAATGGGCGGGCCTTGGTCTCGGCGCGGCGCGCCAGCCTGGTCAATCCGGGGGCAAGGTCAGCCGCGGCTGACCAGGACCCGGTAGCCGAGGTCCAGTTCGCCGAGGGTGAGCAGGTAGCCCCAGTGCCGGTGCCACTCGCCGCTGTCCAGGTCGGCGGCCAGCCGCCGCATGCCCTCGGCCCGGTCTGCCTCGGGGATGAGCGAGATGGCCGACATGGGCCGCCAGACCGCCGGGTCCAAATAGGCGGCGGGCCGCCGCCAGTACGCCGCGTTGAAGCCGTCGGTGCAGTCGGCCGGGACCGGCACCGGGATCACGTCCAGCTGGCAGCCGAGCAGCTCGTCGAGCTCGCTGACCCGGGTCTCCCTGCTGGCTTCCAGCCGGGCGGTGGCCGGGAAGTAGTGATGCAGCCACCACCAAGGGACCGCCTGCGGGTCGCGGGTGAACAGCACGATCGGGCCGGCCGTGACGCGCCGCAGCTCAGCCAGCCCGCGGGCCCGGTCGCTCCAGTGATGCACGGTCAGCACGCCCATCGCGGCGCCGAACGTGTCATCGGGGAAGGGCATGTACTCCGCGATCCCCCGCACCGCGGGCGCGGCGCGGTCGGGCCGCTGGCCGATCATCACCGCTGATGGCTCGACCGCGACCACGGGCCGGTCCCGCGGTTCGTACGAGCCGCTGCCCGCGCCGATGTTCAGGACGGGGGCGGCGCTGCCGAGCGCGGCCCAGATGTGCCGGGCGATCCGCGGGTCGGGCTGCCGGCCGCGCCGGTAGCCCGACCCGATCTGGTCATAGACCGGCGCCTGCATGTGCCTGCGTCAGCCGCCGCCCAGCGTCTGCTGACGCTGCGTGTCCTCGCTCAAGACATCCATCCCGTGCTGCCCGTAAGGGGCGCTGCCGTTGACGCCGAGCTGTTTCCTGACCACCCCGGTCGGGCCGGTGCGGAGGCCCCGCCGGTTGGCCCGGAAGTCGTAAATGGCGGCCCCGGCAACGGCCAGGATGATTATTCCACCGAACCAGGCCAGGACAATCATTGCCATCATCCCCGTTAACTCAGCAATGGCTATGGGATCAGGATACATCCGTGGTGGCGCTCCCGCCGGGCCCCGTTCCGGCCGCCGCCCGCGCTAGGCCGCGGCGCGGCCGGCGACCGGGCGGCGGCGGAGCGCGGCGTCGGTGAGCGCGGGCGGCTGCCAGGCCCCGTCCGCCTGGTAGGTGTCGGTGCCCGGCGGCACGATCTCGTCGATCCGGTCCAGCGCCTGGTCATCGAGCCTCAGGGTGGCGCCCGCCAGCAGGCTGTCCAGCTGCGGCATGGTCCGCGGCCCGATGATGACCGACGTCACCGCCGGATGCGTCACCGGGAACGCGACCGCCAGCTGCGGCAGCGAGCAGCCGATGTCCGCCGCCAGTCCGGCGAACCGCTCCACTGCCGCGTACTTGGCGGCGTTGCCGGGCAGGGCCGGGTCGAAGCGCTGCGGGGCCAGCGCCGGGCGGCCGGCCGACAGGTCCACGTCCTGGCCCTGGCGGTAGCGCCCGGACAGGAAACCCCAGGCGAGCGGTGACCAGGTGAGCACCCCCATGCCAAGCCGCTGGCAGGCTGGCAGCACCGACGCTTCGACGCCCCGGGCCAGCAGCGAGTACGGCGGCTGCTCGGACCGCAGCCGCAGCAGCCCGCGGCGCTCGGCGACGTGATGGGCCTCGACGATGTCGGCCGCAGGGAAGGACGAGCAGCCGAACGCGCGGATCTTCCCGGCGTGCACCAGGCCGGTGAGCGCGGACAGGGTCTCCTCGATGTCGGTTGCCGGGTCGGGGCGGTGCACCTGGTAGAGGTCGATCCAGTCGGTCCGCAGCCGCCGCAGGCTCTGCTCGACCTCGCTGATGATCCAGCGGCGCGAACTGCCGCTGTGGTTGCGGCCCTCGCCCATCTGGAAATGCACCTTGGTGGCCAGCACGACGTCGTCGCGCCGGCCTTTGAGCGCGTTCCCGACGATCTGCTCGCACTCGCCGCCTGAGTACATGTCGGCGGTGTCGACGAAGTTGATCCCGTGGTCGAGCGCGGCGTGGATGATCTGGGTGCAGTCGTCGTGGTCGGGGTTCCCGGCCTGGCCGAACATCATCGTCCCCAGGCAGTAGGCGCTGACTTCGATGCCGGTGCCGCCCAGGATCCGGTAGTTCATCGTCATGCCGCCGGAGGTTACGACCTAGACCTGGCTCTAGGTCAAGCGATTAGCCTGAGGCATATGACGGATCCAGCACCCGCCGCGGCGCAGCCGCTCCTGGGCATCGGGGCGGCCGCCCAGCGCACCGGGCTGAGCGTGCACGCGCTGCGGTTCTACGAGCGCGAGGGCCTGCTCGCCAGCCCGGTGGCGCGCACCGCCGACGGCCGCCGCAGGTACCGCGAGGAGGACCTGGAATGGCTGGAGCTGTGCGTCAGGCTCCGCTCCTCCGGCATGCCCCTGAACGCGATCCGCCGCTACACCGAACTGGTCCGGCTCGGACCCGGCAACGAGCGGGAGCGGCTCGCCATCCTGCGTGCGCACCAGCAGAGGGTGACCGGTCAGATCGCCGCGCTGACCGAGTCCCTTGAGCTGATCACCTTCAAGGTCAAGCTCTACGAGGAGAGCGTCAGCGCGGGCACGACCGACCCGGTCTGGGACCCGTCCCAGCCAGCCTGACGACGGGCGCGCGCGGGCGAGCTGGCTCCGGCCCGGCCGGCCGCCACATGACTCTATGCCATAAAGTCGATGGGCTCAGGCCCTTGACTTTACGTCATAAAGCAGAGTCTACTTTATGGCATAGAGTCGATGAGGGGAGACACCGTGAACCACACACCTGACGCCACGGCCGGCAACGGCGGCGCCTTCGGCCCCGAGCAGGCCGCCGCCCTGCTGGACCAGGCCAGTCAGCAGGCCCGCCGCAACTTTCAGCCGTCGCCGCCGTGGCTGCTGGCGACCAGGGCGGTCATGGTCCTGGCCGCTCTCGGCGCGACCTGGCTCTCGGTCCGCGGGCAGCACCCCTACCGGGGCCCGACCGTCGCGGACATCCCCGTCCTGATCGCGTTCATTGTCGTCAACTTCGCCGCAACGGTCGCCGTCCGCATGCGCGCGACCGCCGGGGTAACCGGGCGATCCCGGTTTAGTCAAGGCGAGATCATGGTGCTGATGGTGTCCTTCGCGGTAGCGATCGTGGCCATCGTGGGGCTGGGTGCCGCCGGGGTGAACTTCGTCACGTACGCGACCTCGGTGCTGGTCATCCCCGGCCTGGCCTGGATGGCCATCACGGCGGCACGGGCGGACCGGGTCGGGTTCGGCACCGGCCTCGCGGTCGTCGTCATCGGCATCGTGGGCGCGTTCGCGGGCCCGGCCGGGGCGTGGGCCGTCGGCGCCGTGGGCCTGTGCGTCACCCTCCTGGGCCACGCCGCCGCCGTCGCCTGGCGGCAGCGCGGCTGACGGGTACGCCATGAACGACGACGGACTTGACCCGCTGATCCACGTCCCCACCCGGCTGAAGATCGTCGCGACGCTGGCGGCACTGCCCGACGGCGACACCCTGACCTTCACCCGGCTGCAGGACATGCTCGAGCTGACGCCCGGCAACCTGATCATCGCGCTTCGCAAGCTCGAAGAAGCCGGCTACCTCAGCAGCGAGAAGACCAGGAACGGGTCCGCGCAGAAAACCACGGTGGCCCTGACCAGCCAGGGCCGGGCGGCGCTACGCACCTACACCCAGGCGCTGCGCGACCTGCTCGGCGGCCTGTGAACCCAAGGCACAGCCCGCCATGACCACCAGCGCACTCGACCCGCTCATCCACCACCCGGGCCGGCCGCACCATGCGGCGGCCCGGCTCAGCCAGCGGTTCCCGGGCGGTGCCCGGTGCCTGCCCCGGGTGCGCTTGACCTTCACGCTGGGGGAAGCCGCACAGTGGGGGCGACCGGGCAGCCCCCCGGGACGAGGGAGCCATCGTGAGCCTGATGAGTATCGGCGAGTTCGCCCGGCTGTCCCGGCTTTCGGCCAAGGCGCTGCGGCTGTATGACGAGCTCGGGCTGCTGATGCCCGAGCAGGTCGATCCCGCCTCCGGCTACCGCTGGTACGCGCCCGCGCAGCTGCGGCAGGCACAGCTGGTCGCCTCGATGCGGCAGATCGGAATGCCGCTGACGGACATCAAGGCGATCACGGGCCTGGATCCGCACGCCGTGGCCGAGCGCCTGGCCCGTTACTGGGCCGCCGCCGAAGCCGAGCACGCCGCCCGCCGGGCGCTGGCCGGATCCCTCGTCGCGCACTTCAGCGGAGAGAGATCTGCCATGTACGAAGTAGCCACCAGGGATATCCCCGCGCGCCGCCTGCTCTGCCTCCACCAGCACGTCACCCCCGACCAGGCCGTGCCGGTGGGGAGGAGCTTCATCGCCCGGTTCAGGGACGGATCGGTGCCCCGGATCGCGGGGGCGTCCGGGGCGCTGTTCGTCATCTACTACGGCCAGGTCAACGACGACAGCGACGGTCCGGTCGAATGGTGCCGGCCCGTCGCGGACGCCGATGCCGCCGCGGTCGCGGCGAAGTTCCCTGACCTGACGCTGCGCACCGAGCCGGCGCACGAAATGGCGTTCGCCCACCTGCCCTCCGCGCTCGTCAGCCCGACCGAGATCATGACCGTCATCCAGTCGCTCGAGAACTGGGCCGCGGAGCACCGCAGGCAGCCCAGCGGAAGCCTGCGCCAGGTTTTCTACTTTTCGCCAGGTGCGCCTTCGGGCAACGGGCCGGCCTGTGATTTCGCGTTCCCGCTTTCCCGGGCTGAGCCGGAACCGGCGCGGGACGCGAGCCCCCCTAGGCGGCCGGCCGCCTAGGGGGCGCCGGCCAGGTGATGCCTGGCCGGCGCCGTGCCAGCTTTCCGCTCATCGAGCTAACGGCCGGTGACCTCGAACACCTCCGTGCCCCAGTTGTCGACCTCGGCCTGGAACGCGGGCGGCGGGATGTACTCGGTGGCCAGCCACACGCCGCCGTTCTCCAGGTCAGGAACGGCGAACGAGTAGTCACCCCACCGTGCGTTGCTGAACGGCGGCGAGTCGGTGAAGCTCTGGTGCGGCGCGCTTCCAGCCGCCACCGTGGTGATCGTCTGCGAGCCGAGCGTGCTGAAGGCCGCCGCCGGATCGATGGTGCTGCTGGTGATCGTGAACGTCATCGCCGCGGGGCCGGGCCGGCCGACCGCGAGCGCCGGATAGAGCAGGCTGTCGCCAGCGGCGGCGGTGACATAGCCCTGCCTGACGACTCTCGGCCCGGCTGGGTCGATCTCGAACCAGGCCGCGGCGTCTTGCGGTGCCGAGGCACCGGGCGGGGTGACCGCGGCGTCGAGCGCGGTCCACAGCCTGATGCCGTGACGGCCGTGGGTGACGCTCACCGGCCCGCTGATCCGGCTGTCGTCAGGCTGCAGGGCCGGCTCGGAGGTGATCGTGAACGGCGGGTCGGAGAACGACGATCCGTCGCCCGTGCTGGTCGCGGGCACCGGGAAGGCGTAATCCTGGCTCGGCGCGACCGTGCCGGTCATCACCGGAGCGCCGGCGCCGGTCGTCACCGACCTGGTATTGCGCAGCGTCCACACGCCAAGCGTGTCGCCGACCGGGTTGGGCGTGAAGCCGTCGGCCAGGAAGGACACGGAGTCGACCAGGTAGTCCCTGCCCGAGCCGGTGTCGATAGCCGGGTCAAGGCCGAGCACCGGGGCGCCAGCCAGCGAGAGCGGGCCGAGCGCGGCGTCGTTGACCGTGGCGGCCTCCCGGACGAGCTGGGGCTTGGAGATCGCCAGGACGAGCGAGCCCTCGAAGTCGTCCTCGTTCGGGTCGCAGAACTCGTCGGTGGAGACGATCAGCGCGTTGTTGTCGAAGCCCGTCTTCGGCTGGTCGCCGAAGCAGTCGCCTTTGGCTGGCCCGCCAAGTGAGGTGTCGAACTGATAGGCGGCGACGCCATGGGCGTTCATCACTACCACGTCCACCGTGGAGTTGTTGAAATCAGCGGCCGGCCCGGTCGCGACGGGGAATCCGATCTCGGTGAAGAAGAACGTCTGCGTCGCCGGGTCATACAGGCACCGCACGTCCCCCTCAGTGAACGGGTCCTGGTAGAAGGTGGGACCGCCGACGTCAGGCCGCAGCAGCGTGCCGTCCGCAGTGGTCTCCCTGATCTCTATGTTGATCGGCTCGAACACCGCCTCAGGGTCACCCGGCAAAGTGGCGTCATGGCCCACGCACAGGCCCTGGTCAGGCGGAGTCACCGGCTCAAGCGGGCCGAAGACCTTGAGCACATCGCTATTGCTCAGCCCGTTGAAGTTGTGAATGACCGACACGTGATGGCCAGCCGGACGCAGCCGGTCGGTCGCGCTGACCCCGCGGGCCGGCGCACGGACTACCCCGGCAGCTGAATCAGTTCCGGACGGGGAGTGCACGGCCGCCACATGCCGGAGTTGCCTGGCGGTCAGCCCCTCCCTGACCGCGCGGAACCTCGTCATGGTAGTCGCGTGCGCCAGCCGGCGGGCCGAGCCGCGGGTGCCGTGATAGGCCTTGGCCGCGGGCGACGGGTGGCTCGCGGCCACGGCGGCTGATCCGGCGGCCGCCGGGATGAAAGCCGCCACGACGGCGGCGGTAGCGATGATCGGGACGCGCTTCATAAACAATGGGCCTCCTCGGCTATTGCCCGTCCGGCCAGCATCTCAGCGCATGAGATCAGGACGATCAATTCCTGGTCACGCCGATTCCTGTAGACCGGGCCGGTATAAACGACCGCCGGATTGGCCGCCAGCGGCGCTCATGCCAGCCGCCGGCACTACAGCCAGGACCGGCTACAGGAACCGCGAACCGGTGCGAAAATGCGACCACGGGGTCACGAGGTAAAGATCGGCGGCCGTGCGGCCGGGGAAAGGTCAGCGATTCAGCGAGGCAGCGATGACACAGGGCGACAACGCGCGGGCCGCGGCATTGCTCAGGGAGTATCGCCTGGCGGCGGGGCTGAGCCAGCGGCGGCTGGCCGAAATGGCTCAGGTGAGCATCGGAGTGGTGCGCGATCTTGAGCAGCTGCGCACCTCGCGGTTGCACGCCGAATCCGTCCGGCGGCTGGCCGGCGCGCTCATCCTGGACCAGGAGCGCGCGGTCGAGTTCGCCCGTGCCGCCAGGAACGCGGCGGCCGGGCGGGCCGATACGAGCACGGTCCACGGTCTCAGGCTCGCGGTACTCGGGCCGGTGACCGCCTGGCGCGGCGGGGAGCAGATCAGCCTCGGCCCGGCCAGGCAGCGGGCGGTGCTCGGGCTGCTGGCGCTCACGCCGAACGTTCCCGTGCACAGGAAGACGATCATCGACGCGCTGTGGGGCGACGACGTGCCAGCGACCGCCGTGCACCTGGTCCAGGTCTACGTGGCCAGGCTGCGCCGCCTGCTCGATCCTGGCTGGCTCTCAACCTCGGCCGGTACCGGCTACGAACTGGCGGCGGCTGGCGGCCAGCTCGACCTGATGGTGTTCGAGGCGCACGCGAACCGCGCGACGCGAGCCCACGCGGCGGGAGAGCTCGGCCTGGCGTGCGAGGCCTACGCCCGCGCACTGGACACCTGGCGGGCCGAACCGCTCGCCGATCTTGAGATCCTGCAGGCGCACCCGGTCGTGGTGGGCCTGCGCCAGCGTCGATCCGACCTCGTCGTCAGGTACGCCGAAGCAGCCACGGCGGCCGGGCGGCATGAACGGGTCCTGCCTCGGCTGCGCGAGCTCGCCGCGGCGGAGCCGCTGAACGAGCGGGCCCACGCGGCGCTGATGCTGGCCCTGGCAGGCAGCGGACAGCAGGCAGCGGCGCTCGCCCTGTTCGATGAGCTGCGCCGGCGCCTCGACGACCAGCTCGGCGTCCGGCCAGGTGCCGAGCTCGCCGACGCGCAGCAGCGAGTGCTCCGCCAGAACCTGCCGTTAAAGCAGGGCCGCCTGCCCGCTTCCGGGCATCAGCGCCCCGGCAGTACCCGCGCCGCGCCGCTCGCGCCCCGGCAGCTGCCCGCCACGGTGCCGAGCTTCGCCGGGCGGGCCGCCGAGCTCGCCGCGCTGACGAAAGCGCTGGACGAGGGCGGCGCGGGCGAGCGCGTGCGGATCATGACGATCACCGGGGTCGCCGGGGTGGGGAAGACCGCGCTGGCCGTGCACTGGGCACATCACGTCGCACGGCGCTTCCCCGATGGCCAGCTGTATGTGAACCTGCGGGGATTCGACCCGTCGGGCGCGCCGGTTGCCGCCGCCGACGCCATCCGCGGATTCCTCACGGCGCTCTCGGTGCCAGCGGAGATGATCCCCGCGGCCACCGATGCCCAGGCTGGGCTGTACCGCAGCCTGCTGGCCGGCAAGCGGATGCTCGTGGTGCTCGACAATGCCCGCGATCCGGCACAGGTGCGGCCGCTGCTGCCGGGCTCGGATGGCTGCATGGCGGTGGTGACCAGCCGTACCTGGCTGGCCGGCCTGGTCGCGGCCGAAGGCGCCTGCCAGCTCAGCCTCGACGTGCTCAGCGATGCCGACGCTGCGCAGCTGCTGACCGGACGTCTGGGCAGGCACCGCACGATCGCGGAGCCTGATGCGCTCGCCGAGTTGATAGCGTTGTGCGCCGGGTTGCCCGCCGCCCTGGTGATCGTGGCCGCCCGGGCGATCGCGCAGCAGCACCTGCCGCTCAGCATGCTGGCCGCCGAGCTGCGCGACGCCAGGAGCCGCCTGGACGCGCTGACCACCGGAGACTCGGCCACTGACGTCCGGTCGGTGTTCTCCTGGTCCTATCTCAGCCTGTCCGCTCCGGCGGCCCGGCTCTTCCGGCTGGCCGGGCTGCATCCAGGTCCTGGCCTGTCGGCTCAGGCCGCGGCCAGCCTCGCCGGGCTCCCGTTACCCGCTGCCTGCCGCGGGCTGCGTGAACTTGTCAGCGCGGGGCTCCTCGACGAGCACGTGCCCGGCCGGTTCGCCCTGCATGATCTGCTCCGCGAGTACGCGGCGGAGCGGGCGAAGTCAGCCGGCTCTCAGGCCAGCAGGCGCGCGGCGATCCACCGGATGCTCGACCACTACCTGCACACCGCGCTGGCTGCCGCGACGCTGCTCGAGCCGGACCAGCCCCGGATGACCCCGGCCAGGAGCATCGCAGGGGTAACGCTCGGGCACTTCGCCGGCCATCGTGCGGCCGCGGACTGGTTCGAGACCGAGCACCTGGTGCTGATGGCGGTGATCGGGCTGGCTGCTGACCTCGGCTTCGACCTTCATGCGTGCCAGCTTCCGGCGGCGCTGATCGGCGTGCTCGCCCAGTCCGCCCGCTGGGAGGACCTGGCCGCATCCAGTGTCGTCGCGCTGGCGGCCGCGCAGCGGGCCGGCCACCGGGAGGCCGAGGCCTATGCCCTGCGCGGTCTCGGCGGCGCCTACGCGAGGCTGGGGAGACACGGCGACGCCCACGCCCACTTGCGGCGTTGTCTTGACCGGTTCACTGAACTAGGGAACGTCGATGGCCAGGCCCGCGCCCATCTGAACCTCGCTTGCCTGCTGCACCTCATGGACGACAGCGAACGAGCAGTCAGCCACGCCCGCCGGGCCTGCGAGCTGTTCGAGCTTCCTGGCCAGCAGCAGGCGGGCCTGGCCGCCTCGCTCAACACCGTCGGCTGGTTCGAAGCCCGGCTGGGCAACTCCGAACAAGGCCTCGCCTACTGCCAGCAGGCCCTGGCTCTCGCTCAGGAGATCGATGACCGGGTGACCACCGCGGCCACCTGGGACAGCATTGGCTACGTGCGCCACCTGCTCGGCCAGCAGGGGGCAGCGGTCAGCTGCTACCAGCAGGCAGCCGACATCTACGCCGAGCTGGGCGCGGTCTGGTACCGCGCCGAGGTACTGGCCAACCTGGGCGACACCCACGAGGCGGCTGGTGACCGGCAGGCCGCCCGCGAGCTGTGGCGGGAGGCCCTTGAGGTCTTCGAGCAGACCCCGCATCCCTACACCGAACGCCTGCGGGCCAGGATGCACGGTAGTGCTCATTAGCGCGTTCAGGACTGCTGCCGCCTAGGCTGCTGGCATGGTCGCAGTGGCTAGGGACGGCAGCACGTGGCGGATCGGCACGGACGCCGACGTCGCGTGGATCACCGACGGCACGACCATCAGCCGGAGCATCACCTCTGCTATCCCGCCGGTCTTCGAGTCCTACGCCACGGTCGTGTTGCCGGAGGGGGGCGACGGCCAGGACGCACACGACCAGGCCGTGCTCGGGCTGCTGACGGAGCAGACCGCGGGCCAGTTGTGGTGGCTGGGATATCTCGACACTGGCTCTGATGACATCGTCTTCCCCGGCGCGCCGATGGTGACCTTGTACGCGGGCTGGCGGTACCTGCTCGTCGAGGCCGGGCCAGAGCAGGCCGCTACCTGGCGGCGGCACGAGCTCGGGTCATTCTGGAAGGGCGCCCTGCCCAGCCTGATGTTCCCCGCCGACCGCTCCTGGCTGGTGTCGACGCTGTGGGACGACGACTGGACGTGCCTCGGAGGCCCGGCTGAGCTGGTCGGCCGCTTCGTGAGCCACCCCCGGCTGCGCGCGAGGCCCGTGGTCCCCGGCCAGGACGCCACACCGCCGGGCCATCAGTCACTCTGACCTAGCACCGGCTCCGAAGATCGGCGGGCGCCCCCGGCCATGTCCAGCCTCAGGGCATAGGGATCCCGCGCGCCTTCGGCTGGGCGTTCCTCGGGGGTTGCGTCAGGGCCGTGACACCGGCCGGCTGGCCGGGTATGACCGCGGCACGCGGTGCGCGACGGGGCAAGCGCGGCGACTATTGCGGGCGAAGGTGAGCATGACCGGTGCAGGCGGAGGAGAAGGACAGCCCGTTCACAGCGGGATGATCATGAGCTGGCTGTCGAAGGTGTTCGCGCAGAACCCCGCGGGGCTGAACTGGCCGCGGGCGGTGATGTTCCTTGACGTCGCGCTGGTGCCGCTGGTCGTGTTCTTGGCTATCGGGCACGAGGAGTACCTTCTCAGCGCGGTGTTCGGCCTGCTGTTCGCCGGGGTGGCCGATCCGGGCGGCGGGTTCGGGTACCGCGCGTCGCGCATCGGCGTCTTCGGGCTGATCGGCGCGGGGCTGACCGCGCTGGGGTTTGGCATCGGCGCAGGCGCCTGGGGCTGGCTCGTGCTGGCGGCGTTCGCGGTCACGCTGGTGGCTGGCCTGGCGGCCGTCCTCGGGGTGCACAAGTTCGTCGCGGCCCTGCTGCTCAACATCTGGTTCATCGTCGCCCTAGGGCTCGCCTTCAGCCTTCATCACCACGCCCATATCACCAGCTACACCTGGGCGCAGGTGAGCGCCTGGGCGGGAGGGTCGGCGCTATGGATCGCCGTCACGTTCATCTGGTGGCTGATCCGCGGTCGCGAGGACCGGCCCGAGCCGGTCGCGGAGATTCCCGGTGGCACCTCGCGGCGGGAGCTGACCCGGCCGCTGGTCATGTTCGCTCTGATCCGCGCTGCGGCCATCTCCGGCGCCGTCGCGCTCGCTTTCGGGCTGGACCTGTCGCACGGCTACTGGATGCCGATCGCGGCCATCGTCGCCATGAAGCCCAGCCCGGAGCAGACCACCCTCGTCGCCGCGCAGCGCCTGACGGGCGCGCTGATCGGCGCCGGGGCCGCCGCGCTGCTGCTGCTGATACCCGCCAGTGAACACGGACCGACACTCGTCGCGATCGAGCACGTGCTCGACGTCGTGGCGCTCGTCTTGTTCATGCATGCGGCGGCGACCCGCTTCTGGAACTACGCGATCTACTGCGCGGCCATCGCCGCAGGAGTGCTGATCCTGGTGGACCTCCCGCAGCCCTCCAACTTCGGTGCCGTGGGCTACCGGGTGCTGTGGACGCTGTGCGGTGCGGGCATCGCCGTGCTGGTCATGCTCCTGACGGGCCTGCTCGCCAGGCGCACCGCCAAAACACCGGCACAACAAGCCAGGCAACCAGCCTGAGCGTTCTCCGCCAGCGGCCGCGTGCTGATCCGCACGATTCCAGCCGCGGCCTTTCGTGCGGACGGGAGCACGGATTGACGCCGCGGAGCTGTCCGGGCGGAACCGGGAATTCCTGGTACCACATGTCGTGTCGGCGCGTGGCAAGCTGGCAGGCAGCCAGGCCTGGTCCCGCGTTATCGCCGACTAGCCGACGGCCGGCGCGGCGGACGGCGATGCGGTGGCACACTGACCGATATGCGTTCACGGCATAGGGTGCTGGCCGCAGCGGCGATCTTGATCCTGGTCCTGTCCGCGTGCGCTGGATCCGGCCCGGCATCACCGGCCGCGACGGCGCCGGGCCCGGTGTCGTCCGCTACAGCGCCTGCGTCCTCGGGCGCGGCGGCTGGCGCGGCGGGCTGGCCGACCTACCATGGGACGATGAGCCGGGCGGGCGTGTCGGCGACGATGCCAGCGGCGAGCAGGACACTGAAGCGCATCCAGTCGCTCAAGCTGGACGGCGCGGTCTACGCCTCCCCCGTCGTAGCTCGCGGGCTGACGATCGTCGCGACCGAGCAGGACACCGTGTACGCGTTTGATCAGTCGTACCGGCTGGTGTGGAAACGCGGTCTTGGCTCGCCCTCGCCCGCGGAGCAGCGGCAGTGCGGCGACATCGATCCGCTCGGCATCACCGGTACGCCGGTCTACGACGCCGCGACGAACCATGTCTTTCTCGTGGCCGAACACGGCGGGTCGGTGCGCCACGAACTGTATGCGCTGGACGCCACGTCTGGCCGGGTGGTGTGGAGTAAAGGGGTCGATCTGCCCGGGGTGAGCGCCCGGGACATGCAGCAGCGCGGCGCGCTGGCGATCGCGGACAACCGGGTCTGGGTGTCCTACGGCGCGCAGGCCGGTGACTGCGGCAACTATAAGGGCCGGGTCGTGGGCGTGCCCCTCGACGGCGGCAAGGACGTCGTCTTCTATAGCCCGCCGACCAAGCGAGGCGGCGGCATCTGGAACCCGGCTGGTCCCACCGTGACCGCCGCCGGACACCTGCTGGTCGTGTCTGCGAATGGCGCCGCGTTCCCGGGTGACGCCTACGACCACACGAATTCCGTGCTCGAACTGAACGCGAACGCGAAGCTGGTCGACTCGTTCGCACCGACGGACTGGGCGGCGAACAATCGGGGTGATGTCGGCCTCGGTTCGCAGGGGGTGACCCTGATCGGCACCAAGTGGGCGGTGCTCGGCGGCAAATCCGGCCCGGTGTACGTCCTGAAGCAAGGTGACCTGGGCGGCATCGGCGGCCAGGTGGACGTCCAGAACATCTGCCCGTCCTACGGCGGGGCGGCGGTCGACGGGAACGTCGCCTACCTGCCCTGCACCGACGGCGTCCGCGGGGTCCGTGTCGACAACACCGGTCAGCTGCACGTGTTGTGGCACACGTCCGGTTCGATCACCGGGTCGCCGGTTATCGGCGGCGGGCGCATCTGGGCCCTCGACACCAACGCCGGCGTGCTGCACGCGCTCGATCCTGCCACCGGCAAGAGCCTCAGCCAGGTCAACGTCGGTGTCGCCAACCGGTTCGCGACACCCGCGCTCTACGGCGCGGATGTGATCGTACCGACTCTCGCTGGTATCGCCGTCGTGCGTACCTCATAGGCTTACCGCCTGTCGAATACGCGCCACTGGGCCTCTATGGCCTGCTGGTGCGGGTCTTCGGCGCCGCCGCGGTGTCCGCGGTACGGCGCTACTTGGGGCCCCCAGAATTAGCGGCTCCAGCATGCGACTGCGGGCCACATCTGGCCCACTTCGCTGCACACGAGTTCCGCGTAGCCGGGAGATTTGGGCTGGTCAGTGGCGGCCACTTGGCCTGATCAGGAGAGCGCCCCCAGCAGGATTCGAACCTGCGCACACGGCTCCGGAGGGCGCTGCTGTCTTTGAGGAGAATACCGCGCTGACCTGGTCGAAGGACCTGGCAAGGAGTGGCCATGCGCGCGGTCGTTCCGTGAATATTCCGGATCTTGGTGTCAGTCTTCATCGTTTGCTAGTCCAGTCATGGTGTGAGCGGTCGGTGTGCCGACATGCGGATTTCCGGTCGGGGGCAGACGTGTGGTCCCAGCGTCCGTGCAGTTATATCAATGACCGACCGTGGTTGGTGTCAACCGTGGGTCTCAGGCCGACGTCTTGGTTGTGGAGCTATCGCGACAAGCAAGGATCGTTCGGGTATGGACCTGTTGATCCCGATAGTGGTGCATTTTGTCGGCAGTGAATGGGAGGGATGATCATGGCAAAGGCAAAGAACCCCGTCGATGTGGTCGCTAGCATCCGACGCTCGATCGAGGTAAGCCCGAAGGGCTCACGCCGTGTGCGCTGCCACAGCTTGCGTGCCTTATTTGGCTTCCAGGCCTGGACGGCTCAACGCAAGGATCTCGTTACTAGCCTGCTGAACAACGAGGGCATCCGTGCACAGCCCGCAATCAGCGAAGCGGGACTCCACGACTGGATCGTGCTCAGCTTGCCGGTGATGCCGGTACCAGATGACTCCAGCCCCGACCCTCGGCCCAGCGATGAGTGGTTCGACCATCTGATGTCGGTCCGGCTCGACTCTGAGCGTGAGGTGGAGATGCACTTTGCCAGTCCTCTACTGCATGGCGTCGGCTATAGCTACGAGCATGAGGCCGCGGGATTCAGGTTCGACATGTGGGAAGGGGTGACCCGACGCCGGGTTGAGGCTGATCTGGTCTACTTTGCCAATGAGCATCACACCCTGGCTGACGGCGTGCCACTGGTCCTGGTCGAGGCCAAGGGCTCTGACCAGCCACCGGATGCTGGTACAGGACAGGCTAAGAGCTATGCCTATTGGCTGAAGCCTGCTTACTACGTCACGACCAACGGCGATGTTGTCGTCGTCTACAACTACCAGGGCGGCGCTATCCCCGATGTGAAGGTGCTGGACTTCAAGCGGTCCGATCTTCGAGAGCGTTTCAACGACCTTTACCGCGTGCTCAACCCGCGGGCAGCGGCAGAGGCTCGCCAGGCGAAAGTCGACAAACTCAGAGACCGCCGCCCAGCATGAGCTGCCTAATGCCCTGAGCCGACGGCGTTGCCAGTTATGCCGGATGTCACGATCGAGGTCATGCTTGACGGCGACTGGCACCAGCGCTGCCCTTCGTGTCCGGCTCACGAAGCGACCCGCGTCAGCGCGCTTGGCCTCGACTCGGCGGACTCGGCCAAGGCCATCGAGCCGCGAGAAGACGGAGTCCTGAAGGTGACACCGTGTGATCAACCGATCGGTCAGCGCTGTAATCAGCCTGGACAACTTGGGCAATCTTGGCTCTCAGTGGCAGACGGTTACTTAGAACGTGCTCGATCGTGGAATCCATGGGAGGCGGCTCCTCGTAGCGCTCCAAGATCCACCGGGCGGAACCACTGGGGGCCACCAACTTGAACGCAGATGATCAAGGGTCGCTAGCTGCATTCCTGGATATCGCGTGGAAGCAGCTTCGGAAAGTGAGTGGCGACCGAGATCTCCCCGATATCATCAGACTTGAAGACGTTGCGTCTGAGTGGTCACAATTCAGGCATAAGATTATTGCAAGACTAGCTAGCAATACCTATTCGCTCGCTCCAGTAGATATCGTTGACCTCCCCAAGGATGCCCTTAATGTTCGCCCGATTGTGCGGCTGGGCGTTGAAGATCGTTTGATATATGACGCTTGTGTGCTAAGCATGACCCCGACGATTGATTTAGCGATACCCGGTAATGTATATAGTTATCGTTGGTCAACGTACAAACAAGCGCTATATAGTCCAAAATCTCGGTGGATCAGAATGCAACGGAGAGGCCGTCGGTTTAGCAAGAGGAATAATGAACTACTACTCTTGCGAACCGACATTACCTCTTTTTATGAATACGTCGATATTGATATGTTGATGAGCGACCTGAGAGTCATGGGACTCGCAGAGTGGGCGCTAAATCTGCTAGAGCTTTTCCTCAATGAGTTTAACAGTTCTGCCCACGCTTGGGGGCTTCCTCAAGGACCAGACTCGTCTGGCATCCTTTCCAATGTCTATCTTCTTCCGATCGACAAGATCATTCAACGCAATAATTTGACACACCTTCGATACTCGGATGACATCATGGTCTTCGGGCCAACTTGGCTCGAATTGCGCAAAACGTTGCTTCAAATTAATCATGCATTTAGAAGCAGGCATCTATGTTTGGCGGCGAGCAAGACAGAAATCATTCCAGCCGACAAGGTAGCGGCCGAGTTCGAAGATACGAGCAAGGATGCTGTCCGCTATAACATCGACATTGCCTCACCGCTTGCTCAGGACGAACTGCACGCCTACTTTGATGTGACCGTAGGTAACTCGCCAATAAGTCTACGCGATCTCCGATTTGCGCTCAATCAGCTCAAACGTATTTCCGACGACTACGCCGTGACGTGGCTGCTCAGCCAGATTGACAGGTTTCCCAATGTTGCCCGCGACGCAATCCTTTATCTATCAGTTTTTAGTTCGCGGCGACCCGAAATTGATACCGAGTTGACTTCCATGCTGGCCGACAGGTCCTTCGAGTTTTACCCTTCCGTCGAACGACAAATTATGAATTATCTAGTCCTGAAATCTGTATATGCACAGAAGGCTGTCGACGCATGTTGGGAAATCCTAGAGGACACGAACAAGGGAATCGTTCGAGACTTTGCAGCTCGCTACTTGGGGAAATTTTGCGACCGGGGAGACGGGTCCAGGTTGCGAGAGCTATTCGAAAGGGAGGGGAGCGAAGAGGTCCGGCGGGCACTTCTTATTGCATACTTTGAGTCAGGCGAGTGCCCCTCAAGCCTCCTACGATCTCTGTCTCACAGCAATTCAAGGGTGGGCATAGCTGCCAGGTACCTTCTACTTGGCCCTACGAACATTCCTTGCCCTAGCTTGGAGGTCAAGTGGTAGCATCGCAAATAAACTACCCCGAACTTTACAAAGAAGAGTTCAACAAGCTCTATCTGGATTCCAGCTACTCTGCACAAATGTATTACGAGGCTTCCAAATCGAGCGAAATTTGGGGTAGGGCAATAGTATTTATCCCTGCACTACTGGCGGCGACTGCATCATTGCTGGTTATTCTCGGCCTGAGCCGACTCTGGGGAGTGGCGGGCGCGGTATCCGCTATTGTTAGCGCGACTTCTTCGTATCTGGGAGCCGGGCATCGGGCCTCTACATTCCGCGAATGCGGTAATGCATTTACTAAAATCAGGCATGAAGCTCGGATGTGGCGTGACACTCTCGTCTCCACGCAATCCCAGGATGAGTGTTTGGCAGCTTTGAAGCAACTTCGAGGTGCGTATGCCACAGTAGTTGACAAGGTTGAGCTACCAAACAATCGCTTCTTCAAGAAAACCGACAGGCGCATTAGTGAGGGTGTCCTAGACTACGCGCAGGACGCGACGGACTGAATCGGTCGACGCAACCGGTGATTACTGAGCGGATGTGGCCCGACATGCGTCTGGCGGCCTTCCGAGACCTAGCCCAGCGCTGACGTCAGACCGGTGGTGCCACTCGTATGTGCCGCCGTAATTGCCTGATGCAGGAGTATTCTGCAGCGTCATCTCTTCGTCCCGGCTGGTCCGAGGACCCTGAATCGGCGCGGCAGTATCCTCATGGGATGAGTGGAACCGTCAGCACAGATGCTCAAGAGCAGCCTAGACGTTTCATGATCATGCTGCCGCCTGGCGGGACGCTGAGCACCGGAGCTGGCGAAGATCGTCTTGCGATTCCGTTGTGGCTGTACTGGTTGCAGTCAGCAGAAGCACATGCCGAAGAGGGGGCGACGAGTCCTGTTACTTACCTGATCGCACGGATAGGTTCAGCATGGTTCCCCAGCGTTGCTGTGCGGCTTGGCGGGTGATGCCGAGCCGGGAGCTGATCTCGGCCCAAGAGTAGCCACAGGCGCGCAGGCCCCTAACAGCCTCGGCTACGGCGGTGTCAATCTCACCGGCGAGCCCGGTCATAAGGATGAGTGCATCCACGTCGCCCTCCCCGATACGACGCGCGTAGGCGCGCAGGATGCGGCGGACGAATGCGGCGTACTCGTCATTCTCGACTTGCCGCCGTGGATGTTTGGTGTCAACGCGTCCTTGACAGTGTCCGGCCTGCGGGGCGGGGCCGCTGGTTGATGTGCTGACCGGTGCACTCGTGGCCTGTATGGGCGTCGTAGGGCGTTCGTGTTGGGCAAGCATGGTGGCTCCTTCCGGCTACCTGGCCGAGGCGTAGGGGTGCCTCATCCGATAGCTGCCGGAAACCGCCTGGAAGGGCGGGACTGTCGAGGGTGGCGCTTGCGCCATCGCCTTGGCGACGCGACCGGAGGGAGCGCCCTTGACCGGCCCGTCCTGGAGGGCTACACAATCGGAAGCGGATGAGGCTCCCGGGTCCGTCCAGACCTGACCGGTCCGTTAGTGCCTGGCACGAGTCGGCCCTATGCGCCGATGACGCCTGTGATGCGCTGCTGGATGAGCTGGCCGGGTTGGTGCCCCTGCTGCGGCTGCAGGTCCGGCGTGCGCCGGGCGGGCCTGGCAAGGCCAAGCCCGGCGCGGCGCCGGGCCAGTGGCGCCGCGAAGCGGTGCCGCCTTGATCCAATACGGCTCAATTCGGCAGAGCATCGAGCGGCAATCGAGCGGTCGGTCTCTATGCGGTCTATGTCCTGGTTGCACTACCGTCGTGCTGGTGACTGGGGCAGCGGGCGACGAGCCGGGCAAGTGGCGGACTTTCGGTGAGCGGGTCATCTGGGAGAGCCCGGAAGTCTGGGTCGGGCAGGTAGACGTCGGGCTGCCGTCGCGGGAGCGGGTCTGGCGGCCTGTCGTGCGGTGGCCGCGAATGGTGGCTGTTCTTCTCCTGGACGAGCGGGAGCGGGCCTTACTGGTATGGCGGCACCGGTTCATAACGGATCGCTGGGGATGGGAGCTGCCGGGCGGGGCAGTCGATGAGGACGAGCAGCCAGACGAGGCGGCGCTGCGCGAACTGGAGGAGCAGACGGGTTACCGGGCCGGGCGGATTGAGCCCCTGACCACGGTGCAGGCCATGCCGGATGTCGCGGATGGTGAGCGGACCGTCTTCGTGGGCCGGGACGGTCGTCAGGTGGGAGATCCGGTCAGCTCGGAGCCGGTTGACCGTGTCGAGTGGGTGCCGGTGGGCACGGTCCCGCGACTCATCGCGGGGGGAGAGTTGTGGGATGCGACAACGGCTATGGGCGCTGTTGTATGAGGGCACTGGCAAGTGATGGGCTGTTGCGGCCACGGGTGAGCTAGCCGAGCAGATTTGATTGCTTGACTGCTCGGCTGATCATGCTCTGCACTTGTGCTGTAGCGTCGGCTGCATGGCGGCTGGGGACGGCGAGTCGGCGGGCTCGCCTGGCGTTCATGCTGCGTTCTCGGCCGAGAGCACGTTGCGGACGCTGGCGGTTGCGTGCTCGGCGGTGGGGCTGGATGCCGGGGGTGCGGTGCTGCTGCGCCTGGGGGAGAACGCGATTTACCGGCTGGGCTCGGTTCCGCTGGTGGCCAGGATCGCCCGGACGACTGACTACCTGCCTGCTGTTGAGACAGAGGTCGTTGTCGCGCGCTGGCTGGAGTCGGTGGGGTTCCCGGTTGTGCGGCTGGCGGGGCCAGCTGATCAGCCAGTGGTGGCGGATGGGCGGCCGGTGACGTTCTGGGAGCTGTTGTCGGAGCGCACGGAGTACGGGACGGTGGCGGAGCTGGCCGGGCTCCTGCGGTGGCTGCATCACCTGGAGGTGCCGTCGTCGCTGATGCTGCCTGAGCTGCGGCCTTTCGCGCGAGCGGAGGCACGGATTGATGCCGCGGAGCTGGCCGGGCGGGACCGGGTGTTCCTGCGGGACCGGCTGGCAGAGCTGCGCGAGGCGTATGCGCGGCTGGAGTTCGCGCTGCCTGCGGGCCTGGTGCACGGGGATGCGAATATCGGGAACATTATCCGGCGGCAGGCCGATGGCGTGGCGGTGCTGATTGACCTGGACGGCTTGGCGGCGGGTCCGCGTGAATGGGATCTGGTACTGACCGCGATGTATTACGAGCGGTTCGGCTGGCATACAGCCCGGGAGTATGCGGAGTTCGCGGCGGTCTACGGGTTCGATGTCATGACCTGGCCGGGCTATCGGGTGCTGCGAGCCATTCGTGAGCTGATCATGGTGACCTGGCTGGCGCAGAACACCGGGGAGAAGCCGGAGGTAGCCGCGGAAGTCGCTAAGCGGATCGATGACCTGCGCTGTGGTGACGGGCGGCGGGACTGGGCGCCGTTCTGAGCGTGGCAGTCAGGCTGCCTTGATCCACAAGGCATGGCCGGCCGCATGCTCGGTGAAGTCGCGGACCACGGCAAGATCACCGAAGCGGTGCAGTCGCCGCCGGAAGTCGCGGACGTAGGCGACGCACCTGGCCGAGGTCACGGTCTGGCCGGTATCCAGTGCTGTGAGCGCGGCGTGACATGCCTGCTCGGGCTGGTCCTGGTCGGCGAGCGCGTCCGCTAGGACTATGGAGACGATGAAGTCGCTGCGGGCGTACTGGCCATCGGAGGGCGCGGCGAGGGCCGCGTGGTGAGCGGCCCGGCGTGCATTGCCGAGGTCGCGGTGGCAATGCGCGAACTCGGCGGCTAGCTCGGCTTCGTTGAAGTAGCTGATGAACTCCGGGTCTCGTCCGGGCTCGGGGATCTCGAAGGCGCGCTCGGCGGCGGCGAGGGCGGCGTGGCATCCCCTGGTATCCCCGGAGCTGGCCAGGCCTCGTGCTTCCATGGCCAGGAACTGGGCTGTCAGCGCGGGCGTGGCCTGGTCGCGCAGTCCTTCGCGGGCGGCGCGGGCGAGGTTGACGGCTTCGGTGAGGTGGCCGAGGTAGTTGGCCTGGTGGCTCATGGCGGACATGACGCTGCACGCCAGGTGCCGGTCTGCCGCCGACTGGGCTAGGCGCAGGGCCTGGATGAAGTAGCGCTGAGCCAGGCCGTGCAGACCGCAGTCATAGGACGTCCAGGCGGCCAGCAGGCAAGCCTCGGAGACGGCGGCGAACAGCTCGCGGCCAGTGGCATCGGTGTAGTGGCCGGACAGCAGCGCGGCTGCGTCCCGGCTCAGGAAGTGGAGCAGGGACCGGCGGGCGTGGGCGCCACCGAACCGGTTGTCCAGCTCGGCGAACAGTGCTGAGGATGCGCGTACCCGCATGACGTCGGTGTGGCCGACTGCCCGGCCCTGGCTGGTTTCGCCGGGCAGGATGTCGTCGGGCTGGCCGAGCAGCCAGGTGAGCGCGGCAGCGTTCCAGGCGGCGGGTTCCAGCTGTGCGGCCAGGATGTGCTGTGACCGGGCTGTGTCGGCCTGCCACAGGTAGCTGGCGGCGTCGATCGCCTGCTCAGCGGTTGCCGGGTACTGCGTGCCGGGTGCCGGGGCCTGCGAAGCGTCAGCGGTGTCTCGCGCGGGCCGGGCGGGTGTCGTGCCGGGACTGGTGGCCAGGCCGAGAGCGGCGCGGGCCGGGCGGGGCATGTCCAGGCCGTCCGCGATCCTGGCCAGAACCTTGATCGTTTTGACGTGGTATTTGCCGTTGGAGATGTCGCTGACGCGGCCTTGCGCTAATCCTGTCGCGATGCCGATCCGGTTTTGGCTCAGCCCGGTCCGCTGCTTGATCAGCCCGAACAGCTCGCCGATGTCACGGCGAGTTAAGGCGCCAATGACATCAGGGCTGGTCCAGAAGGCTGCCGGTATGGTCACCGGGCCGAACGCGCCGTCGCGCATGTCGCTTCCTTACCTGGCAGGGGCTGCGCCCAGGGAAGTCCGAAACCACAGGGTACTAGGTATACCGCGCCGATAACCCGGGCGCAGCGCCGGTAATACCGGCGTGAGATGGGATAACGCGGCGGCGTGGCCGAATGTTGCCGTCATGGCGGAATCAGGCCCCCTGTCGAAAGAGTGCAAATCCTGCGGCGGCCGCGGGTGGAAGCTTGTCCGGTCTCGCCGCGCAGTGATCATCGGAACGCTGCTGCGCGGATCGGCTGCGACGGCTCGGCGCGACTGCCCGGCGTGTGGCGGTACCGGCACAGCCCGCATTCCAGGGATCGGGTGATCTGTGCGCACGCCGATTCCCGAAGGCGCCCACTTGTGCGCGGTCACCTATCCTGGCCGCGCCGACCAGGCCCGCGCCGTCAGAGCCGACCTGCGCGTCTGGCTGGGTGCCTGCCCCCTGGCTGATGATCTCATTCTTTGCGCCTCCGAGCTGGCCGCTAACGCTGCTCTGCACAGCCGGTCGGGCCTGCGCGGGGCCACCTTCACCGTGCGTGCCGAGACCTGTCCTGGCAGCCACGCGCGAGTCGAGGTCCAGGACAAAGGCGGCCCCTGGCGCGGTCCGGTGCCCGGCGGCGACGGACACCACGGGCTTGACATCGTCCAGGCGCTCGCGACCACCTGGGGCGTCGACGGCGATCAGTTCGGCCGGGCCATTTGGGTCCGCATCGACTGGCCCGGCTCATGACCGGCATCCGCCAGCTGCCTAGCGCCGGGGAACAGGTCGTGGCCTGATGCCAGCGGCGCGGCTGAGCCCGCTGCCCGCGAACGTCCCTGGTGCCGAGCTGCGCCACGGGTACACCTTGTCGCAGGTCGCCGCGCTGAGCGTGTTCGCAGTCCGGCGGCAGCTCTGGCACCAGGCCGCTGACTTCGATGAGCGGCTGGAGATCGCCTGGCACGCCATCATCGAGCACATCTACGCCAGCGACCAGCCGCCCCCCGTGCGCGATGTGATCCGCGCCGGGTGGAAGGCGATCTCTGACCAGGTGGGTAAGACGCACCGGTTCTACGGGCTGGACACCCACGACCGGTACGCCGGGACCACTGCCGGGTTCGAGCGGTACTGGTGGTACGTGGCCCGGGCCGTGTGCGGCCCGGAGGAGAACGTGACCGAGCGGGTCGCGCTCGCCCAGATATGGCCACGGCTGCGCCCGGTCTACCGTGAGGCGCTCGCCGCGCTGGCCGCATTCGGGGATTACGGGCTGGCGGCTGAGTCGCTTGGCAAGTCCCGCAAGACCTTCACGGCCTGTATCAGCCAGGCCCGCCGGGAGTTCCTCGCGCTCTGGCACGAAGGCGAGGCTCCCTCCCGGCCCTGGGGGCAGGACAGGCGGATCAAGGACACCGACCGGCACTCGATCACCTACAGGACGATCCGTCTGCGGCAGCGCCAAGCCCGCAAGACGCCGCCACGCGACCGGGCACCCCGGCCACGCCAGGCCAGCGGAAACCGTGCCGATCTCGGCATCTCCGGGGCTGAACTGGTCCGCCGTTACGAGGGCGGAGAAACAGTCCGCCAGATCGCCGCTTCGCTCGGCAGGTCATACGGCGTCGTGCACCGCCGGCTGCACGCTGAAGGCGCCGAGTTGCGCCCCGCTGGCCGGGTGGCCGGGCGGCGATGACCAGCCGTCCCGGGAAACCTGAAGCGCGGGGGATCCTGGTGACGGACTGGTTCCCCGGCGAAGCGGCGGCAGTCGGGCAGGCGCGCAAGTTCGTCTGCGGCGTCCTGGGCGCGGACTGGCCCGGGTTGCCTGACGTTCTGCTGATGGTCAGCGAGATCGCCACGAACGCGGTCAGGTACGCGGAGTCCGGGGACGGCGGCTGGTTCGACCTGACCGTCTCGGTCCGCGGCCGAACCCTGCGGATAGCGGTGGCAGAACGAGGTGGCCCGGCAGCTCCGCGGATACCTTGTGAAGGCGGGGATCCTGGCGTTCTGACGAGCGGGCGCGGCCTGCGGCTCGTTGATGACTTAGCGGACGCGTGGGGCTGTGCGGGGGACACCATGGGGCGTGTCCTCTGGTTCGAGATCAGCTGGCAGGCACGCTGGGTAACCGCCTCACCGTGCGGCATTCTGCCGGGGCACATGACATCCTGGGTGGCCGGGCAGTAGTCTACCTGGGTAGACAAGCAATTGTGCAGGTGGACTAAGCAAGTGTGAGGCACTGTCATGGGCTTCGAGTACACCCCGCCCAAATACGCGCTGATCATCACGGCCTTGCAGGAGCGGATCGAATCGGGGGAGTACCCGCCAGGATCGCTGCTGCCCAGCGAGCACCAGCTCTCCGCCGAGTTCGGAACGGCGCGGCCCACGGTGGTCCGCGCCCTGCGCGTGCTGCGCCAGGAGGGGTGGATTGACACCCAACAGGGCAAGGGCAGCTTCGTGCGCGGTCGCCCGGCACTGGCCGCGGCGGGCCCGCAGCGGCGCGGGAGGGCCGAGCTTGACCGGGACGAGTCCCGCGAGCCGGGTGAGCTGATCTCGGTCGGCAAGGCCGCGGCACCCGCACGGGTGGCGGCGCTGCTCGGCGTGGAGCCAGGCTCCGAACTGGTCAGCCGCAGGCGCCTGGTCCGCCAGGACAACGGCGAGGCATCGGAGATCCTCACCTGGTGGCTTGCACCCGGCCTGGCCGAGAGGACCGGCCTGGGCGGCCCGGAACCGGTGCGGGGCGGTGTCCGTTCCCTGCTGGACCGGGTCGCGGGTATCCGCGTTGACCACGTATTCGAGCAGGTCACTGCCCGCCGCGCTGACGTGCATGAGGCGAAGCTCCTGGGCATCTCGCGGTCGGCCCCGGTACTCGCCCTGTACGTGAGCGCTCGTGATGCCACTGGCCGTCCGGTGCTGGCGCTAGATGTGGCCATGTCCGGTGACCTGCACGAGCTTGAGGACGCTTACCCGGTCGGCTAGGTGGGCTGATGGCCCCCGTTTCATTCCGCGTATATTCCGGGAACAGCTCTCCAGAGCCGCTTTCAGCGGCCTACGGCTGCCTACGGGCTAGCTCTGAGCTGATCATGAAAAAGGCCCGAACCTGCTGGTCAGCGGATGTTCGGGCCGGGTATCGGAGAGCGCCCCCAGCAGGATTCGAACCTGCGCACACGGCTCCGGAGGCCGTTGCTCTATCCCCTGAGCTATGGGGGCCTGCACGCAAGTGCCGGCAGGCACGGGCTTTGAAGATCGGAGCTTAGGGTACCAGCCGCGGCGGGATCTCCCGACACGTTGCAGATCAGCGGGCACGCGCCAGGTAGAGAGGGTAGCCTCGCGCGGGTGACGCAGGGACTTGGCCGGGTGCTGGTTGTCGATGACGACGAGGTCATCAGGCAACTTATCGCCGTGAACCTCACGCTGGAGGGGTTCGACGTCGTTACTGCCGTGGACGGCAAGGACTGCTTGGAGAAGGTGCTCGAAGCTGCCCCCGACGTGATCACGCTGGACGTGATGATGCCGCGGCTGGACGGCTGGGTCACCGCCACTCAGCTTCGCGGCAACCCGGCGACCGCTGGCATCAAAGTTGTGATGATCACCGCCCGGGCGCAGGAAGACGACTGGTCCAAGGGCCGTCAGGTCGGGGTGGACGCGTACCTGACCAAGCCGTTCGACCCGGTCGAGATGATCCGGGTGGTGCGCGAGCTGGTCGGAGCGCCCAGCAGCGCTTACGACTGACGGGGTCGGCCGCGGTGCGGCTCGTAACCTGGGCCTTATGATCCCTGGGGATATCGGCGCGCGGCTTGCCGCCGCGATCAGCGCCGCCGTCGCCGGCGGGGACCTGCCCGCGGCCGCCCTGGACCGGGCCGACGCGGCGGGCACCTGGCGGCCCGCGCCGCGCGAGGCTGGCGGCGCGCCGGGGAGCTACGCGACCACGCTGCCGTTCCTGCTCGGCGCGGCGACCGGCCTGCCCGCCGCTGATGTCGCGGGCTTGCTGGCCGGCCGGCTGGCCGGGGTCAGCTGGATCAGCTCGGCGTCGGTCACCGGCGGCGGCTATCTCACCGTGACGGTCACCCCGGAGGCGCTGGCCCGGCTCGCCGTCCGGGTCGCCCGGGCCGGCGACGCCTGCGCCCGCAGCACCGCGCTTCGCGGCGTTCACGTCCGCGGCACGGTGCCGCGCGGGCCGCAACCGGCCGCGCCGCAACCGGCCGCGCCGCAACCGGGCGGGCAGCAGCCGGGCGGGCAGCAGCCGGGCGGGCAGCAGCTGGGCGGACCGCGACTGGGCGGGCAGCAGTCGGGCGGGCCGCAGTCTGGCGGATCGCAGTCGGGCGGATCGCAGTCGGGCGGATCGCAGCCGGGCGGATCGCAGCTGGGCGGGCAGCAATCGAGCGGGCAGCAATCTGGCGGGCCGCAGCCGGGCGAGCAGCAATCTGGCGGGCCGCAGCCGGGCGAGCCGCAGGGGGGCGAGCCATACCGCGCGGCGCCGCCGGGCGGGGCGCTGCTGGGCGCGGGCCTGGCGGACGCGCCCAGCTGGGAGGCTGCGTGGCGGCTGGTGACCAGCGCGGCGGCTGCCCGTCTCGCCGTCGCTGCTGGGGCCGACCTTGAGAGCGAGCATGCGCCGGGACCAGCCGAAGGCGCTGGCGCAGGGCAGCGCGCCGGGGCGGCGGGGGCTTTCGACGACGAGCAAGGCGCCGGGCGGGAGCAGCGTGCCCAGGGTGAGGGTGGCGCGTGGGGCGAGAGTGTTGAGCGGGGAGCAGGGGGTGCAGGGAACGAGCGCGGAGGCGGGCTGGGCGGGGCTGGCTGGCCTGGGTGCGGTGCTGAACGGGAGGCAGGGGCGGGGGGCATCGGCAGCGATGGCCCAGCGCTGCTGATAGAGCGACAGCTCCGGGCCAGTGCCGCTGAATCGGCGGCTGACCGGGGGGGCGACGGCGAGGAAACCGCGCCAGCGCCTGGTGCGGGGGAGATTGCTGGGGGAGCTGGGGCTAGTGAGCAAAGTGAGGAGTGCCCAAAGGAGGCTGATCAGGGTGCGGGGAGGGCGCGGCAGCCTGGGGCGGTCGGGGGGGCGGGGGTTTTTAGCGGCTATGTCACTCTGCCGGCACTAGAGCAGCGGCAGAGTGACATAGCCGCTAAACAGGCGCGCGGCCGGGATGCGGGTGTGGCTGCTGGGGCTGGTGACGTTGCAGTCGGGAAGGTTGCGGTCGGCGAGGCGGTGGGGATCGCGGGGGAGGAGGCGGTGCGGTACGCGCTGCTGCGGCGGCGGGAGGGCGGGGCCGGCGGGATTGACCCGGTGGCGTGGGCGCGGCAGGTGCCGGGGAACCCGTTCTACGCGGTGCGGCTTGGACATGCGGACGCGGTCAGCACGCTGCGGTGGGGTGCCCAGCTCGGGTACGGGCTAGGGGATCCTGACGAGGCCGGGGGCGGGCTGCCCGGGCGTGCGAGGGAGGAGGCGCTCGGGCGTGCGAGGGAGGACGCATCCGGGCGCGCGGGCGGGGGAGCGCTCGGACATCTGGCGGAGCAGGAACTGCTGGCGGAGATCTCCTGGCTGCCCGAACGGGTCGCCGGTGCCGCGCGGCGGCGCCAGCCGGATGAGGTCGCGCGGTACCTGGAAGGGCTGGCGGGGGCGTGGCTGGAGTGCCGGGAACGCTGCCCGGCACTGCCGTTCATGGGGGAGCGGGCACCGCGGGATCCGGCCGGGATCCGGGCCCGGCTGTGGCTGGCGGCGGCGGCCGCCGCCGCGCTCGGGGCCGGGCTGCGGATGCTGGGAGTGCCGGCCCCGGAGCGAGTCTGAGCTCGGGGCCGAGTGGTCTGGGTGACGGGAGTTGGGCGTTGCTGATGGCGGTGATCAGCTGGCAGCGCGGAGTGGTCTGGGTGACGGGGAGCGAGATTGCTGGCGCTAGTGCGGGGGTAGCAGAGCAGGCGAGAGTGAGGTTGGTGGGGCTGATGGGGTGAGGGTGTATTGATGTCCGGTCTTGCCTGGGGCGGGAGTTCTTGTGAGAATTGTTCGACTGAAGTAAGTTCGCGGGTTAACCGCATCAAAACGGGCGAAGATGCCGGCGATTCGTGACGGGGGCGGTTCAATCGCCTCCGAAGCGGGTACCGCATGGCTTGTAAGCCCCCTGGATGTCGACAGCCAAGGCGACGAAGCCTCCAGTCTGCCTCTCCCGGTGCAGGTCAGCGTGTCGCGGCTGGGCGAAGCGTAGCTGGCGGCAATCGAGTAGCGAGTGTTACCGGAGCCCCGGTTGCTCGTTGCATGCCCTGTCGGCTTCTCCTAACTAATACGGACAGCCTGAAGGAATGCCGTGGGCTCTCTTGGTGTTAAGCTGGGTGCTGCACCAGACGCCCCGCTACGGGGAGCGGTGCTCGCCTGTCGCCGTCTGGCCCGCGCCGCAACCAGCGGCAGCCTGCGGCTTCCACAGACAGCCACCTTCCGCCATACCTCCACACCTGCCAGGAGTGGACAGGGTGTTGCGGCACAGTGTGGGACCGGATGGCTCATGGCCGGCCCTAGCCATGAGCGCTGCCGGGCAGCCTCTGAGACCGGCTGTCCCGGAGCCGTTGCACGGCGGTCACGGCGAGCTCGCCCCATCGTCTGGGCTTTCCGTGAGCCTCCCTCGTTGACCTTGGCCGCGGATGAAGGATTGCGCGTGCCGGCACTGGCCGCATGCGAGAAAGCACGGGGATGGCACAAGCACAAGCACAGACCTGGCAGATGAGCCGGGCCGTCACAGCGGATCGCACCGGCTGCCCATCCGGCTGGTGGCCGCGCCCTGGGAAGGACCCCTCGTGAGCAATACCACCGACGTTTTCCCTGGCTCCTCCGGCTCGCCTGAGGAAACTCCCGCCCTGTTTCCGGCTGGCGACGCCACCGGTGGTGCCGGGACTTCCCCGGGCCCGGCCGGCGCGGTACGCTCCTGGCCGGACGCACAGGACAGCGCTAATGAGGGCGCCGCGGCCGGGGCCGGCCGCCGGGGCGGCAGCGGGCTGTCGGCCATGCTGCTTCCCGAACTTCAGCGGCTCGCCCAGTCGATGGGCATCGTGGGCATCGGCCGGATGCGCAAGGGCCAGCTGATCGAGGCGATCCAGGAGCGGCGCCAGGGCGGCCACGAGGCCGGCCCAGGCGGGACGGCAGCGGACGGATCGGCAGCGGACGGATCAGGAACTGGCGGGCCCGCCGCGGGGGGCGCGGGCCGTGCCCGTCGCGGCAGTGACAGCCGGGCCGGCGGCCAGGCGAAGGTGAACCCAGTCCAGCGAGGCGTGCCTGCGGGAGCCGGCACGACCCACTCCTTGGAGCAGGACGGTATGAATCCAGAGACATCGACGCAGCCCGGCCTGGGCAGTGACGGACACGCGGGCGGGATCGGCGCAGGAGCGTTCCAGGGCGGAGCAGGTGGCCTTGGCGCCGGGGCAGCCGGAGGTTTCGGCAGCTCAGGGGGCTCTGGCGGGGTATCGGCGGGAGCCGGTACCGCGGCCGGCGGCGGGCCGGCTGGCGGCGGCCCGGCCAGCGCGGCCACGGCGGCCGTGAGCGATACCGTGACGCACGAGGGCAGGCAGGCCGGCCAGGGCGGCGAGCCCGGCCAGCGCGATGACTCCCCGCAGGGCGGCGACGGCCAGCGCGACAGCAGGCGGCGGCGCGGCTCAGGGCGGCGCGACGACCAGCGGGCCGCGAGCGACGGTTCCGAGCACCGCGACGGCCGTGACGGCCGGGACGGGGGCCGGGACAACCGCGACGGTGGCGGCCGGGACCAGCGCGACGGCGGCGGCCGGGACAACCGCGACGCCCGCGACTCCGGCCGGGACAACCGGGACAACCGGGACAACCGCGACGGCGGCCAGCAGGGCAACCGGGACAACCGCGACGACGACCGGGAGAACTCGGGCAGCCGCCGGAGCAGGGACCGGTTCCGCGGCCGCAACTCCGGCAACAGGCGGCGTGAGCGCGGCGGCGACTCCGAGCCGGTGATCAGCGAAGACGACGTGCTCATCCCGATCGCGGGCATCCTGGACGTGCTGGACAACTACGGATTCGTCCGGACCACCGGCTACCTGCCCGGCTCCAACGACGTGTACGTGTCGCTGTCGCAGGTGCGCCGGTACGGGCTGCGCAAGGGCGACGTGGTCGAGGGCGCGGTCCGCCAGCCTAAGGAAGGCGAGCGCAGGGAGAAGTTCAACGCGCTGGTCCGGCTGGACAAGATCAACGGCCTGGACCCGGAGGAGGCGAAGACCCGGCCCGAGTTCGCCAAGCTGGTCCCGCTCTACCCGCAGAACAGGCTCCGGCTGGAGACCGACCCCGGGATCATGACCACCCGGATCATCGACATGGTCAGCCCCATCGGCAAGGGCCAGCGCGGCCTGATCGTGTCCCCGCCGAAGGCGGGCAAGACGATGATCCTGCAGGCGATCGCCAACGCGATCACCAAGAACAATCCCGAGTGCCACCTCATGGTCGTCCTGGTAGACGAGCGGCCTGAGGAAGTCACCGACATGCAGCGCTCGGTCAAGGGCGAGGTCATCCACTCGACCTTCGACCGGCCCGCCGAGGACCACACCACCGTCGCCGAGCTGGCCATCGAGCGGGCCAAGCGGCTGGTCGAGATGGGCCACGACGTGGTCGTGCTGCTCGACTCGATCACCCGGCTCGGCCGCGCCTACAACCTGGCCGCGCCGGCCAGCGGGCGGATCATGTCCGGCGGCGTGGACTCCACCGCGCTGTACCCGCCGAAGCGGTTCTTCGGCGCGGCCCGCAACATCGAGCACGGCGGCTCGCTGACGATACTGGCCACCGCGCTGATCGAGACCGGCTCGCGGGCCGACGAGGTCATCTTCGAGGAGTTCAAGGGCACCGGCAACATGGAGCTGCGGCTGCGCCGCGAGCTCGCCGACAAGCGCATCTTCCCGGCGATCGACGTGGACGCGTCGGGCACCAGGAAGGAAGAGCTGCTTATGACCCCGGAGGAGCTGAAGATCGTCTGGCAGCTGCGCCGGGTACTGCACGCGCTGGAGCCGCAGCAGGCGCTCGAGGTGCTGATGGAGCGGATGCGCGAGACCAAGAGCAACACCGAGTTCCTGCTGCACGTGCAGAAGACCACCGTCGGCAGCTAGCCAGCCGGCGGGAATTCCAGGGCGCTGGGCGCCGTTCCAGGTTCTGGCACACTGGTATGCCGACGATATGCGGTACCGGTTCACGCCCGTCGCGCACAGCCGCGGCGCGGCGACCCGGCGACCGCCCGAGACCAGGAGTCACGACACATGAAGGCCAACATTCACCCCGACTACGTGCTGACGACGGTGACCTGCACCTGCGGTGCCACCTTCACCACCCGTAGCACGGCGAAGAACGGCGAGATCCACGCCGATATCTGCTCCAACTGCCACCCCTTCTACACCGGCAAGCAGAAGATCCTCGACACCGGCGGCCGGGTGGCCAGGTTCGAGCGCCGGTTCGGCAAGAAGCAGCAGGCAGGCAAGTAGCCCCGCGGGGGACAGCCCCGCGGGGGACAGCCCCGCAGGGGCTGGTCCTGACCTGACGCAGGGATCCGGCTTGCGGCCGCAGCGGCGTAACGCCATGGCCGCGAGCCGGGCACGGCCGGGCAGCCGGCGATGATCGCGGAGAGGAACACGGTGTTTGATCGGCTCGATGAGCTGGCCAAGGAGCACGCCGCCCTGGAGCACGATCTCGCCGACCCGGCCATCCACGCTGACCCCGAGCGCGCGAGGGCACTGGGCCGCCGCTACGGCGAGCTCGGCCCGGTCGTCCGGGCCTACCAGGACTGGCAGCAGGTCCGCGCGGACGAGGCCACCGCACGGGAACTGGCGGCCGAGGACGCCTCGTTCGGCGCCGAGGCCGAGCAGCTGGCCGGTCGCGGGGAGAAAATCGAGCAGCAGCTGCGGGAACTACTCGTGCCCAGGGACGCCAACGACGGCCGGGACGTCATCCTGGAGGTCAAGGCGGGCGAGGGCGGCGAGGAGTCCGCGCTGTTCGCCGGCGACCTGCTGCGGATGTACCTGAGGTTCGCCGAGCGGCAGGGCTGGAAGACCGAGGTCCTCGACTCGACCATGACCGGGCTCGGCGGCTACAAGGACGCCACCGTCGCGGTCAAGTCGCGCGGCCGCGGCCTGGAGCCCGGCGACGGCGCCTGGTCACGGCTGAAGTACGAAGGCGGCGTGCACCGGGTCCAGCGGGTGCCGGTGACCGAGTCGCAGGGCCGGATCCACACCTCCGCCGCCGGGGTGCTGGTGATGCCAGAAGCGGACCCGGTCGAGGTCACGATCGATCCGGGTGACCTGCGGGTGGACGTGTTCCGCTCGTCCGGTCCCGGCGGCCAGAGCGTCAACACCACCGACTCGGCGGTGCGGATCACCCACCTGCCCACCGGCATCGTGGTGTCCTGCCAGAACGAGAAGAGCCAGCTGCAGAACCGCGAGCAGGCGATGCGGATCCTGCGGGCCAGGCTGCTCGCCCAGGCCGAGGAGGAAGCCGCCGCGCAGGCGGCCGCCGAGCGGCGCAGCCAGGTCAGGACCGTGGACCGGTCGCAGCGGGTCCGCACCTACAACTTCCCGGAAAACCGGATCTCCGACCACCGGGTCGGCTACAAGGCCTACAACCTCGACCAGGTCATCGACGGGGACCTGGGCGCGGTCATCATGGCGCTGGTGGAGGCCGACCGGGCGGAGAAACTCGCCGCCGCCGATGTCGCCTGAGGCGATGAGCCTGCTGCTCGACGAGATCGCGGTGGCGGCGGCCCGGCTCGCCGAGGCCGGGGTGGAGTCGCCGCGGGCCGACGCCGAGCTGATCGCCGCGCACGTGCACGGGGTGCCCCGAGGCGCGCTGCACACCGTGCCCGACGCCAGGTTCGACCCGCGGTACTGGGACGACATCGCCCGGCGCGCCTCGCGCGAGCCGCTGCAGCACATCACCGGGCTGGCCTACTTCCGGTACCTGGAGCTGGAAGTGGGCCCCGGCGTGTTCGTGCCGCGCCAGGAAACCGAGGTGATGACCGGCTGGGCGATCGAGCAGCTGGAGCAGATGGACATCGCCGAGCCGCTGGTGGCCGACCTCGGGACCGGCTCAGGCGCCATCGCCCTCGCGATCGCGCAGGAGGTGCCGCGGGCCCGGGTGCACGCGGTCGAGGCCGACCCGCTTGCCCGCATCTGGGCCGAACGCAACATCTCCCGGTGCGGCGCTGCCGCGCCGCACGTGGCCGGCCGGGTCAGCCTGCACGAAACGGACTTCGCCGCCGCGCTGGCCGAGCTGGACGGGGCGGCCGACCTGGTGATCAGCAACCCGCCCTACATCCCCGCGGGCTCCTGGGTGCCACCCGAGGTCGGCGAGTACGACCCGGCGACCGCGCTGTGGGGCGGCGGCCCGGACGGGCTGGACGCGGTCCGGGTCATCGAGCGGGCCGCCGCCCGGCTGCTGCGGCCGGGCGGCCTGGTGGCGGTCGAGCACGGCGCGCCGCAGGGCGCCTCGGTCTACTGGATCTTCGCGGAGGAAAACGGCTGGCGGCAGACCCGCAACCACTGCGACCTCGCCGGCCGCGACCGGTTCGTCACCGCTATGGCAGGATGAGCGGCCATGAGCGCCCGGTACGACTGCTTGGATCCCACCCAGCGGGCTGACGGCCTGGCCGCCGCCGCGACCGCGCTGCGCACCGGCGAGCTGGCGGTGCTGCCGACCGACACGGTGTACGGGCTGGCCGCCGACGCCTTCCACCCGGCCGCGGTGACCGCGCTGCTCGCGGCCAAGGGCCGGGGCAGGGACATGCCGCCGCCGGTCCTGGTCGGCACGGTGCGGGCGGCCAATGCCCTGGTCGAGGACTTCGGGATCTACGGACACGACATGATCGAGGAATTCTGGCCGGGCGGGCTGACCCTGGTCTGCCGGGCCCGCCGGACGCTGAACTGGGACCTGGGCGACACCCTGGGGACCGTCGCGGTGCGGATGCCGATGCACCCGCTCGCGCTGGAACTGCTCAAGGAGACCGGCCCGCTGGCGGTCAGCAGCGCCAACCGGAGCGGCTCGCCGCCGGCCACCACGGCCGGCCAGGCGGAGGAGCAGCTGGGCGATTCGGTGTCGGTCTACCTGGACGGCGGGGAGTGCGCCGCGGACGTGCCGTCCACCATCGTCGACCTGACCGGGCCGACGCCCCGGCTGCTGCGCGCCGGGGTGGTGTCGGTCGGCCGGCTGCGCGAGGTCTCGCTGCTGATCACCGCGGACGAATGAGCGGCCAGCGGGGCGCGCCCGCGGCTGCCGCGAGTGTTCTAGAGTTTCCCTAATGCCTGCACATCCGGCCCGGACGCGGTGAAGCGCGGTGCGTGAATACGGCCTGGCGCTTCTCGTCTCGGCTGCGGTGACCTACCTGCTCGTGCCGATGGTGCGGCGGGTGGCGGTGCGGGCGGGCGCGCTGCACGCGCCGCGCAACCGGGACGTGCACGTGGCGCCGGTCCCGCTGCTCGGCGGGCTGGCCATGTACGGCGGGCTGGCCGCGGGGCTGCTGGTGGCCAGCGAGGTCGACCCGCTCAAGAACGTCTTCCTGGGCAGCCGGATGGCGGTCGGGCTGCTGCTGGCCGGCGGCCTGATCGTGGTGGTCGGCTTCGTCGACGACCGGTGGGGGCTCAACCCGGTCAGCAAGCTGGCCGGCCAGGTGGCGGCCGGCGGCATCCTGGTGTGGAGCGGCGCGCAGCTCGGCTGGCTGCCCGAGCCGGGCGGCGGCGTGCTCATCCTGACCCCGGACGAGGCGACGGCGCTGACCATCCTGGTGGTGGTGGCCACCATCAACGCGGTGAATTTCATCGACGGGCTGGATGGCCTGGCCGCGGGGATCGTGTGCATCGCGGCGATATCGTTCTTCTCCTACTATTACACCCTCGCGAAAGTGGTCGGCCTGACCGAGCAGGCCGCGCCCGCGCTGGCCGCCGCGGTGCTGGCTGGGGCGTGCATCGGCTTCCTGCCGCACAACTTCTACCCGGCCAAGATCTTCATGGGTGACACCGGGGCGATGCTGCTCGGGCTGCTGCTCGCCTACACGCCGATCTCCAGCATCGCCTCGCTGAACTACGTCAGCCTGGTCAACTACCGCGGCGCCACGGTCAACCGGTTCCCCGAGGTGCTGCCGCTGCTGCTGCCCGCGGCGATCCTGGTGATCCCGTACGCGGACCTGCTGCTCGCGGTCATCCGGCGGACCAGGGCCGGCCAGTCGCCGTTCGCGCCCGACCGCGGGCACCTGCACCACCGGCTGCTGGACATCGGCCACCCGCACCGGCTCAGCGTGCTGATCATGTACCTGTGGGCGGCGCTGTTCTCCGGCACCGTGGTCTGGCTGTCGATCGCCAAGACCCAGCTGTTCGTGTTCGCGATCGCCACCGTCGCGGCGGTGCTGGCGCTGCTGCTGATATCGATGCCGCGGCTGCGCTGGTGGCGGCGGCGCGGGACCAGGCACGGCGCCGCCAGGCGGGCCGGCTCGCCGGCGGGCGTCCCGGCCGGGGAGCGCCGGCCGCCGGGTGCCGCCAGGGCCGCGGGGGAGCGCCAGGCGGCCGGTGACGGCCGCGGTGCGGGCAGCCCGGAGCGGCCGGTTACGCCGAGTGTCCCGTCTCGTCCCCGTTGATTACGGTAACGGGCGATTCGCTACGTTAGGTAGTGGCCTGATCGCATAGCCGGGAGAGCTTGTGATATCTTTCACGAGCACCCACTCGCAGATGAGAAGGAGGTTCGTGATACGTTTCCTTGACCTGACGAAGCTGGCCTGCTTCCGTTGCGGGGCAGCAGTTCGGTGTGGCCTGGACGATGTCCAGGGCGGCCGATCGCCCCTGCAGGACGACCTGGTCCCGTCGAGTTTCCCCGGAGCCGAGTAGATGTTGGCAGACTATGCCTGGATCGTCCGCCGGTCGGCGGCGGTGGCAGCCGCTGCCGGCGTGATAATGATCGGGCTCGGCGCCACCCTGTCGGGTGCCAAGGGGCTGATCGGGGCGGGCCTGGGGGCCGGCATCGTCGCGGCATTCTTCGGCATCAGCGTGTTCGCGGTCACCCGGGCCTCCCGGGTGAGCCCGCAGGTCATGATGGTGACCGCGCTCGGCACGTACTTCGTAAAGATCATCGTCCTGCTGATCCTCGTCGGACAGTTCCAGGACTCGACCGCGTTCAACTCCAGGGTCTTCGGCCTGACCGCGCTGGTTTGCATCCTCGCCTACACCGGGGCGCAGGTGCTGTGGTCCATGCGGCGGAAGATGCTGTACGTCCAGCCGGACCGGGAACGGTGACCCGTGGGGCGCACCCTGAATCTGGACGGCATACCGCGGCCCACCTGCCAGGCTGCGGCCGGGAGCGCCAGGCCGCGCGGTCATGAGCGGGGACGCGGGCAGGCCGCCGGCCAGGGACCGCCGGTCACCGGGCACGCCGCCGCGGGCCAGCGCCGGGTGGGCGGTCACCAGCTACCTGATCGGCGGGATGGTTTTCTACGGTGCGGCCGGCTGGCTGATCGGGCGCTGGACCGGGATCACGGTGCTGTTCCCGGTCGGGATGCTGGTCGGCCTCGGGCTGGCGATGGCACTGATCATCTTCCGGTTCGCACGGCACTGACCGCGCCCGGGCACGGCCAGGCCGGCCCGCCCGGCCGCTGCGGCGTGCCCGGCCGGCCGGGCGCAACGACAGCGGTGACCAAGCCGGAGGAACCACACGGTGAGTAACAGCCAGGCGATCACGGCAGCCAGCGGCGGCTGCCACATCTTCAGCGGCTGCGGCTACCCCGCGCCGTCGATCGACGCCTTCTTCTTCAAGCCGATCTTCTCCATCGGCGGGTTCCACTTCACCAAGCCGATGCTGCTGGCGCTGATCTGCGCGGCGATCGTGGTGACCTTCTTCGCGTTCGCGTTCGCGAGGCCGAAGCTGGTCCCGCGCGGCGCGCAGAATCTCGGCGAGCTCGGCGTGCTGTTCGTCCGGGACCAGATCCTGCGGCCGCAGCTCGGCAAGAAGGGCGACCGGTACCTGCCGTTCCTGGTCTCGCTGTTCTTCTTCGTCTGGGTCATGAACATCATGGGGATCATCCCGCTGGCGCAGTTCCCCGCGACGTCGAAGATAGCGTTCCCGCTGGGCCTGACGCTGATGGTCTGGGTGACCTACCTGACGCTCGGGATCCGGCACCAGGGCCCGATCGGCTACTTCAAGAACATGGCCGTGCCCGAGGGCGCGCCGTGGTGGATCCTGCCGCTGCTGAGCCCGATCGAGCTGCTGTCGAACATCATCGTGCGGCCGTTCACCCTGACTATCCGGCTGTTCGCCAACATGCTGGCCGGCCATCTGCTGCTGCTGGTGTTCGCGCTGGCGTCGTGGTACCTGTTCAGCGCGTCGGTCGGGCTGCTGTTCTCGGCCACCTCGTTCCTGCTGACGATCGTGCTGACCGCCCTGGAGGTGCTGATCCAGGCGCTGCAGGCGTTCATCTTCACCACGCTGACCGCTTTCTACTTCGCAGACGCGATGGAGTCCTCGCACTGAGCCGAACTGAACCCGCACCGACGTAACCAAGTCCCCGGCGGCAGCAGCCGCCGACCGGAAGGCAAGGAACCGATACATGCTTCACCTCCTGGCGGCGAACACGAACACGCTGCACATTCAGAACCTGGGCGCGCTCGTCTACGGCCTCGCCGCGATCGGGCCCGGCATCGGCATCGGCCTGGTTTTCGGCCATGCTATTGAGGGAATGGCACGCCAGCCCGAGGCAACGAGCCAGATCACCACGTACATGTGGATCGGATTCGCGCTGACTGAGGCGCTCGCGCTGATCGGCATCGCGGTCCCGTTCTTCATCAAATGAGCCAGCGGCCGGAGAGGTAGCCCGACATGTTGTACCTGGCGCAGGCCGACCAGCAGAACCCGCTGGTGCCCGACGTGACCGAGCTGATCATCGGCGCGGTCGCGTTCCTCATCGTGTTCGCCCTGCTGGCTAAGGTGCTGCTGCCGCGGATCACCAAGACGCTGGCCGAGCGCACCGACGCCATCGAGGGCGGGCTCGAGCGCGCGCGCCAGACCCAGGAGGAGGCGCAGCGCGAGCTCGAACGGTACCGGGCGCAGCTCGCCGAGGCCAGGCACGAGGCGTCCCGGCTGCGCGAGCAGGCCAACGAGGAGGGCGCGCAGATCAAGGCGCGCCGCCGTGAGGAAGGCGAGGCCGAGTACCAGCGGCTGGTCAGCGCCGCCCAGGCGCAGATCCAGTCGGCCAGGGAACAGGCGATGATCTCGCTGCGCACCGAGGTCGGCGCGCTGGCGGTCGAGCTGGCCAGCCGGATCGTCGGCGAATCGCTGCAGGACGAGGCGCGGCAGCGGCGCACCGTGGACCGGTTCCTGGACGAGCTGGAATCGCAGTCCGGCCCGGCCAGCGGGGTTAAGGCCGGGCGATGAGGGGGGCAAGCAGGGCCTCGCTCGCCGCGGCCAAGGACAAGCTGGCCACGGTGCTGGCCGGCGGCCCGGACGCGGGCCGGCTCGGCGACGAGCTGTTCGCGGTGACCACGCTGCTGGACCGCCAGCCCGCCCTGCTCAGGTCGCTGTCCGACCCGGCCAGGGACGCGGCGCCGAAGACCGCGCTGGCGCGCCAGCTGCTGGCCGGCAAGGTCAGCGACGCGACGCTGGGCCTGCTGGCCTCGACGGTCGGCGCGCGCTGGTCGGTGCCCGGCGACCTGTCCGACGCGGCCGAGCAGCTCGCCGTGCTGGCGGTGGTGGAGAGCGCGGAGAGCAGCGGCCAGCTCGACGACCTGGAGGACGAGCTGTTCCGGTTCGGCCGGATCGTCAACGCCAGCCCGCAGCTGCGCACCGCGCTGTCGAACCCGTTCGCCGCCGCGGACCGCAAGCGCACGCTGCTGGAGGAGCTGCTGGCCGGGAAGGTGACCGCCGCGACGCTGCGGCTGATCACCCAGGCCGCGATGCACCCAAGGGGACGTAGCCTGGACGCAAGCCTCGCGGAATACGCGCGGCTGGCAGCGCAGCGGCGGGCCCGCCTGGTGGCCGAGGTACACGTGGCCGCCGGGCTGACCGACGAGCAGCGCGGCAGGCTGGTGGCGGCGCTGGCCTCGGCTTACGGTCACGATGTGCACCTGAACGTGGTGCTGGACCCGCAGGTCGTCGGGGGCATTTCGATCAAGACCGGGGACGAGCTCATCGACGGCAGCCTGGCGGCCCGGCTGGCCGGCCTGCGCCGGAAGCTGGCCGCGTGAGCTTCGCGGGCGCCGGGCCGGGCCAGGACCCGGGCAGACTGACCAGACAGCAGAACAAGACGAGAGAGACGGCAGGAAGATGGCGGAGCTGACAATCCAGCCCGACGAGATCAGGGACGCGCTGGCCCACTTCGTCGAGTCCTACGAGCCGGGAGCGGTCGCGGCCGACGAGGTCGGCACCGTGGCCGAGTGCGGTGACGGCATCGCCCGGGTCGAGGGCCTGCCGTCGGCCATGGCCAACGAGCTGCTCGAGTTCGAGGACGGCACCAGGGGCCTGGCGCAGAACCTGGAGGAGCGCGAGATCGGCGTGGTCATCCTCGGTGACTTCGCCAAGATCGACGAAGGCCAGCAGGTGCGCCGGACCGGCGAGGTGCTGTCGGTGCCGGTCGGCGACGGCTTCCTGGGCCGGGTGGTCGACCCGCTGGGCAGCCCGCTGGACGGCAAGGGCCCGATCGAGGACACCGAGCTGCGGCCGCTGGAGCTGCAGGCGCCGTCGGTCGTGCAGCGGCAGAAGGTCAACACGCCGCTGCAGACCGGGATCAAGGCGATCGACGCGATCACCCCGATCGGCCGGGGCCAGCGTGAGCTGATCATCGGTGACCGGCAGACCGGCAAGACCGCGATCGCGATCGACACGATCATCAACCAGAAGGCCAACTGGGATTCGGGTGACCCGCAGCGCCAGGTCAAGTGCGTGTACGTGGCCGTCGGCCAGAAGGGCTCGACGATCGCGCAGGTCCGCCAGGCGCTGGAGGACGCGGGCGCGCTGGATTACACCACGATCGTGGCCGCGCCCGCCTCGGACCCGGCCGGCTTCAAGTACCTGGCCCCGTTCACCGGGTCGGCGATCGGCCAGCACTGGATGTACGCCGGCCAGCACGTGCTGATCATCTTCGACGACCTGTCCAAGCAGGCCGAGGCGTACCGGGCGATCTCGCTGCTGCTGCGCAGGCCGCCGGGCCGCGAGGCCTACCCGGGTGACGTGTTCTACCTGCACTCGCGGCTGCTGGAGCGGTGCGCGAAGCTGTCGGACCAGATCGGCGGCGGCTCGCTGACCGGGCTGCCGATCGTCGAGACGAAGGCCAACGACATCTCCGCCTACATCCCGACCAACGTCATCTCGATCACCGACGGCCAGATCTTCCTGGAGACCGACCTGTTCAACTCCGGCGTGCGGCCCGCCATCAACGTCGGCCAGTCGGTGTCCAGGGTCGGCGGCGACGCGCAGATCAAGGCGATGAAGTCGGTCGCTGGCGGGCTCAAGCTGGCGCTGTCGCAGTTCCGCGACCTGGAGGCGTTCGCCTCGTTCGCCTCCGACCTGGACGCGGTGTCGCGGGCCCAGCTGGACCGCGGCTCGCGGCTGGTCGAGATGCTCAAGCAGCCGCAGTTCAGCCCGCTGCCGGTAGAGCGCCAGGTGATCGCGGTCTGGGCGGCCACCGCCGGGCACCTGGACGACGTGCCGATCGAGGACATCGGCCGGTTCGAGGACGGGTTCCTCGACTTCCTGGAGCGCTCACACGCCGGGATCTACGACGCGATCAGGGAGAGCGGCGACCTGTCCGGGGACACGGCCACCGCGCTGAAGGACGCGATCGAGGAGTTCCGCAAGACCTTCGAGACCAGCGGCGGCGACATGCTGGTGCAGGACGAGGAGCCGGCCGAGCCGATGGACGAGGCCGACATCAGCCCGGAGAAGATCCGTAAGTACGCCCCGGCGCCGGCCGCCAGGTCCTGAGCCGGCGGGAAGGCAGGAATGGGAGCACAGCTTCGAGCGGTCCGGCGGCGGATCAAGTCAGTCCAGTCCACCGCCAAGATCACGCGTGCCCAGGAGCTGATCGCCGCGTCGCGGATCATCAAGGCGCAGCAGCGGGCGCAGGCGGCCGCGCCGTACGCGCGGGAGATCACCCGTGCCGTCGAGGCGGTGGTCAGCAGGTCCGGGCACATCGACCACCCGCTGACCAGCGAGCCGCAGCAGCGGTCCAGGGCCGCGGTGCTGATCCTGACCAGTGACCGCGGGTTCTGCGGCGGCTACAACGCCAACGTGCTGCGGGAGGCGCAGGGACTGCGCGCGCTGCTGCGGGAGGCGGGCGTCGAGCCGGTGACCTACGTGGCCGGGCGGAAGGGAATCGGCTGGCACCGGTTCCGCGGCCTGGAGATCGCCGGGGAATGGAGCGGCTTCTCCGACACTCCGGCGCAGCGCAACGCCAGCGAGATCACCGCCACCTTGCTGGAGGCGTTCAGCAAGCCGGCCGAGGAAGGCGGCGTGGACGAGATCCACGTCGTGCACACCGAGTTCGTCTCCATGCTCACCCAGCGGCCGAGCGTGCGCAGGCTGCTGCCGCTGGAGATCGAGGAGACCACCCAGGCGCCGCCAGGGCCGATCCCGGTGTATGAGTTCGAGCCGTCCCCGGAGGCGGTGCTCAACGCGCTGCTGCCCTGGTACGTGGAGAGCAGGATCTTCGCCTCGCTGCTGGAGGCGGCGGCCGCCGAGATCGCCGCGCGGCGGCGGGCGATGAAGTCAGCCACCGACAACGCCAACGACCTACTCGACCAGCTCACCCGCGACGCGAACAAGGCGCGGCAAGCCGAGATCACCCAGGAAATCAGCGAGATCGTCGGGGGCGCCAACGCGCTGGCTGAGACGATCTCAGGGAGTAAGTGAGCTTCTTATGACTGCAACCGCAGAAACGCCAGCGGCGCAGGGCGCGGCCGGGACCGGCCGGGTCGTACGGGTCATCGGCCCGGTCGTCGACGTCGAGTTCGGCGCCGGGGAGATCCCTGACATCTACAACGCGCTGCACGTCGAGGTCACCCTGGGCGAGGAGACCAGGACGCTGACCCTGGAGGTCGCGCAGGACATCGGCGACAACGTGGTCCGCACGATCTCCATGCAGCCGACCGACGGCCTGGTCCGCGGCGCGGCGGTGACCGACACCAGCGGGCCGATCTCGGTGCCGGTCGGCGACGTCACCAAGGGGCACGTGTTCAACGTGCTGGGCGAGACGCTGGACGTGAAGAGCGCGTCGCTGAAGGTGAACGAGCGCTGGGGGATCCACCGGGACCCGCCCCAGTTCGACCAGCTGGAGCCGCGGACCGAGATCCTGGAGACCGGGATCAAGGTACTCGACCTGCTCACCCCCTACGTCAAGGGCGGCAAGGTCGGCCTGTTCGGCGGCGCGGGCGTGGGCAAGACCGTGCTGATCCAGGAGATGATCACCCGGGTCGCCAAGAACTTCGGCGGCGTGTCGGTGTTCGCCGGCGTGGGCGAGCGGACCCGTGAGGGCAACGACCTGTTCATCGAGATGACCGAGTCCGGCGTGATCAAGGACACCGCCCTGGTCTTCGGCCAGATGGACGAGCCGCCGGGCACCCGGCTGCGGGTCGGCCTGGCCGCGCTGACCATGGCCGAGTACTTCCGTGACGTGCAGGGCCAGGACGTGCTGCTGTTCATCGACAACATCTTCCGGTTCACCCAGGCGGGCAGCGAGGTCTCGACCCTGCTGGGCCGGATGCCGTCGGCGGTGGGCTACCAGCCCACCCTGGCCGACGAGATGGGCCAGCTGCAGGAGCGGATCACCTCCACCCGGGGCCACTCGATCACCTCGATGCAGGCCATCTACGTCCCGGCTGACGACATCACCGACCCGGCGCCGCATACCACGTTCGCGCACCTCGACGCCACCACGGTGCTGTCCAGGGAGATCACCCAGAAGGGGATCTTCCCGGCGGTGGACCCGCTCGACTCGACCTCCCGCATCCTGGACGCCGCCTACGTCGGGCAGGAGCACTACGACGTGGCCAGGGAGGTGCAGCGGATCCTGCAGCGGTACAAGGAGCTGCAGGACATCATCGCGATCCTGGGCGTCGACGAGCTGTCCGAGGAGGACAAGGTCACCGTGCAGCGGGCGCGGCGGATCGAGCGGTTCCTGTCCCACCCGATGTTCGTAGCCAAGCAGTTCACCGGCCAGGAGGGCGAGTTCGTCCCGCTGGCGGACACGGTGGCCTCGTTCAAGGCGATCGCCGAGGGCAAGTACGACCATGTCCCCGAGCAGGCGTTCTTCATGTGCGGCGGGATCGAGGACGTCGAAAAGAAGGCCAAGGACCTGGAGCGGCAGTGACCCTCTACGTAGAGCTGGTCGTCCCCGAGGGACAGGTCTGGGCCGGCCAGGCCGACCGGGTCGTGGCCAAGACGCTGGACGGCGACATCGGCGTGCTGACCGGTCACTCGCCGGTCCTGGGCGTCCTGGCCGAGGGCAGCATGGTGCGGATCCTGCCCGAGGACAGCCAGCCCGCGCCCGGCAACTGGGTGCTCGCCGCCGTCGGCGGCGGGTTCCTGGCGATCGCCGATGACCGGGTGTCGATCCTGGCCCGGCAGGCCGAACTCGGCGAGCAGGTGGACAAGGACGCCGCGAGAGCCGCCTTGCAGGCGGCGTTGCAGGACGCCGAATCGTCGGGCACGCCCAGGTCGGGCGTCGAACCGGCCGAGGTCCGGTACGCGAGGGCGCGCTTGCAAGCCACCGGCGAACAGGGCTGATCAGGCCAGCGCGGAGAGCCGGGGGTGGCAGAAGGACTGGCGATCAGCGTTGTCTGGGTCCTCGTTGCCGTCCTCGTGGCCGGAGTGATCGGTGCGGCCGGGATCGCGGTCCGCAGGATCCTGATAGCGCGAGGCGGCGGCACGGTCGAGTGCGGGCTGCGCCGCGGCCCCGACCGCAACTGGCGGCTCGGGCTCGCCGCCTACCTGCCTGATCAGCTGGACTGGTACCGGGCGTTCGGGGTCCGGCTGCGGCCCGACGAGGTGTTCGACCGGCACGTGCTCAGCGTGGTCTCCCGGCGCCGGGCCGGCCCCGCCGAAGCGGTGAGCCTGGGGCCCGGCACGGTCGTGGTCGAGTGCTACGCCGGCGCCGAACTCCCCCTGGTCGAGCTGGCGATGAGCCGCGACGCCCTGACCGGCTTCCTGGCCTGGCTGGAAGCCACCCCGCCCGGCGCCATGCCCGGCCTGGGCTAGCGTTCGCCGCCGGGTTTCCACAGCAGGTCGCCGTCGGGCTCGTTTGCCCGGCGGGCCAGGATGAACAGCAGGTCGGAAAGCCGGTTGAGGTAGCGCACGGTCAGCGGGTTCATCGTCTGGCCATGCGCCTCCATCGCCGCCCAGGCGGTCCGCTCGGCCCGCCGGACCACCGTCCTGGCGGTGTGCAGCAGGGCCGAGCCCGGGCTCCCGCCGGGCAGCACGAAGCTGCGCAGCGTGGGCAGGCCCTCGTTGTGGGCGTCGCACTGGCGTTCCAGGTCGGTGATGTACTCCGGGGTGACCCGCAGCGGCGGGTACGGCGGGTTGTCCGAAACCGGGTTGCACAGGTCGGCGCCGACGTCGAAGAGCTCGTTCTGGACCCGGATGAGCAGGCTGGTGATCGCCCCGGGCAGGCCGCCCATGGTGACGGCGACCCCGATCGCGGCGTTGGCCTCGTCCACGCCGGCATAGGCGGCGAGCCGCGGGTCGGTCTTGGCGGTGCGGCTGCCGTCGCCCAGCGCCGTGCTGCCGTCATCGCCGGTCCTGGTGTAGATGCGGGACAGCACGACGGGGGTTTCCTGCTGGTCAGCTGGCATGCGGTCTACGCTATCGCGCCGCGATCGGTGAATACTCTGCGTTGTTGCGGGCACGGGATTATCGAAGGCCAGGGCCGAGATCCCGGCCCGGGCCCGGGCTCAAGCCGGGCTGGCGGCGAGCATCACAAAGTTTAAGAGCTATTGGGATTTGAAGCCCTGACCTGGGGTATTCACATCATCGCCACGATGTGGCATCGTATGAGTACGAAGGGTGATCGCTGGGCAGTGATCCATGAGGCTGGTGCTCATGGTGATTTAGGTCACTGACAGTGATGATCCGGCGGGGGCCGAAACCGGGCCCCGGGGCAGGTCGCATGACCTGCGGGCCGTCTCTTCTACTGCGACCGGCGGTTCTCGGGGGCCCGCCGGGGCGCTAGACGGCTCGCTGTGGGGAAGCGCGCTCCCGGCCGCTAAGGCCGGGAGCGCGCTCTTGCGTGCGGTGGCAGGCTACTGGGCGGTAAAATGTCCGAACTGCGTTCGGGAGGTTACCGTGTACGACTATGTGATCGTCGGCGCGGGCAGCGCGGGATGCGTCCTCGCCGCGCGCCTGAGCGAGAATCCGGAGTCCCGGGTGCTGCTCCTGGAAGCGGGACCGCCCGACGACGCTGACGAGATACACATCCCGGCGGCCTGCAACCTGCTGTACAAGAGCACCTACGACTGGAACTACCAGACCACGGCGCAGGAGCGCGCGGCGGGCCGGGCCATCTACTGGCCGCGCGGCCGGACCCTGGGCGGCTCGTCCTCGATCAACGCGATGATCTACATCCGCGGCAGCCGGTACGACTACGACACCTGGCGCGACGACTACGGCTGCGAAGGGTGGGGCTACACCGACCTGCTGCCTTATTTCCTGCGCGCCGAGGACAACTCCCGCGGCGCGTCCGCGTTCCACGGCGCGGGCGGCCCGCTGTCGGTGCAGGACGGCAAGTACCGGTCCGCGCTCACGACGGCCTTCGTCGAGTCAGCCAAGCAGTGCGGGGTGGAGGCCAACGAGGACTTCAACGGCCCCCGGCAGGACGGCGTGGGGTTCTACCAGGTGACCCAGCGGGGCGGGCGGCGCTGGTCGACCGCCGACGCGTACCTGCACCCGGCCATGGACCGGCCGAACCTCACCGTGCTGACCGACGCCCTGGTGACCGGCATCCTGATCGAGGGCGGCCGGGCGGCCGGGGTGCAGTTCCTGCGGCGCGGCGCCGCCGAGACCGCGCGGGCCGACAGCGAGGTGATCCTGGCCGCGGGCGCGATCGGCAGCCCGCACCTGCTGATGCTGTCCGGGGTCGGCCCGGCTGACCACCTGCGCGAGCATGGCGTCGCGGTGCAGGCCGACAGCCCCGGGGTGGGTGCCAACCTGTCCGATCACCCGGTCGTGACGCCGATCTGGCTCACCCCGAAGACCCGCGGCCTGTGGGAGATGGCCGGCCCGAAGAACCTGATGCGCTGGCAGTTCATGCACTCGGGCCCGATGACGACCAATATCGCCGAGTCGGGCGGCTTCAGCCGGTCTGACCCGGCCCTGTCGGCACCGGACATCCAGTGGCACGCGGTCCCGGCGCCATACCTCGACGGCGGCCTCGCCGACCCGGGTCTGCGGGCGTTCTCGCTGCTGATCGCGCTGGTGTCGGTGGGCAGCCGGGGCAAGATCCGGCTGCGCAGCGCCGACCCGAGGCACAAGCCCGCCATCGACCCGGCCTACCTGGCCGACAGCTCCGACATCCAGCCGCTGGTCTGGGCCATCCAGACGGCCAGGGAGTTCGCCGCCGCCCGGCCGATGTCCAAGATCTGCCGGTCGGAGTACGCGCCAGGCGACAGCGTGCAGACCGAGCCGGAGATCCGTGACTTCATCCGGCACAACCTGTCCACCATCTACCACCCGGTCGGCAGCTGCGCGATGGGCGGCGACTCCAAGCTCGCGGCGAGCAAGCTGACCAGCGTCGTCGACCCCGAGTTGCGAGTACGGGGCGTTAACGGGCTGCGGGTGGTGGATGCCTCGGTCATGCCAACGGTGACCAGGGGCAACACAAACGCGCCCACGATCGCGATCGCCGAGCGGGCAGCCGATCTCATCTCCGGCCGGGCGCCGCTGGCCGCGGTCGAGCCGACCGAGGCGGCCCTGGCCGGGACCGCCGCCTCGTAAGCCAGCCCGGCCGGCCGCTACTTGTAGCGCTTGCCGTGCAGCATGGTCGCCATGCTCAGGATCTTCTTCATGTCCTGATCGGTACGGGAGAAGCTGGTCAGGTTCGCCATCGGCTTCATCCGCTGCCTGGTGATCGCCTTCGACTTGGCGAACTCGCGCAGCCCGTCCGCGCCGTGGATCCGGCCGAACCCGGAGTCGCCGGAGCCGCCGAACGGCAGCGCGGGCACGCTCGCGAACGCGATCACCGAGTTGATCGCGGTCATCCCGCTCTGCAGCGCCCTGGCGGCGGCCATCGCGGCCCGCTTGTTGCCGGAGTAGATGGTGCCGCCGAGCCCGTAGCGGCTCTGGTTCGCCATCCGGACGCCCTCCTCCAGGCTGGCCACCTGGGTGACGGTGACCGTGGGTCCGAAGGTCTCGTCGGTCACCGCCTTGCTCTTCTCGGGCACGTCCGTCAGGACCACCGGGCCGATGAACGGCTTGCGGATGCTCGACATCCCGCCGACGACCGTGCGGCCGCCCCTGGCCAGCGCGTCAGAGATGTGCTTCTCCACCACGTCGACCTGGCTGGGCATGGTCATCGGGCCGTAGTCGGCCTCGCGGTCATCGCCGGGCCGGAGACTGGCCACCCGGTCGGTCAGCTTCTCCAGGAACGTGTGATACACGTCCTCGGCCACGTAGACCCGCTCCACCCCGACGCAGGTCTGCCCGCCGTTGGACAGCGCGCCCCAGGCGGCGGCGTCGGCGGCGGCGTCTAGGTCGGCGTCCGGGCCGACGACGAACGCGTCCTTGCCGCCGCACTCGGCGACGATCGGGGTGAGGTTCTGCGCGCAGGCGGCCATCACCTTCCTGGCCGTCGTCGCCGAGCCGGTGAAGGCGATCTTGTTCACCGCGCTGCGGGCCAGGAACTCGCCGGCCTGCCCGTCGCCGGTGATCAGTTGCAGCACCGGCTGGTCCGGCACCACCTCGGCGAACGAGCTGACCAGCCAGCCGCCGACCGCCGGGGTGAACTCACTCGGCTTGAACACCACCGCGTTGCCTGCGGCGAGCGCGTAGGCGATGGAGCCGATCGGGGTGAACACCGGGTAGTTCCACGGGCCGATCACCCCGACCACGCCGAGCGGCTGGTATTCGAGCGTGGCGGCCTGGTTGATCGCGACCAGGCCGGCCCGTACCCGGCGCGGCCCGAGCACCCGCTTGGCGTGCCGGGCCGCCCAGTCGATGTGCACGACCGCGAGCAGGATCTCCAGCTGGGCGTCGGCCAGCGGCTTGCCGGTCTCGGTGTGCACCAGCTCGGCCAGCCGCCCGATATACCGGACGATGTGTGATTTCCAGGCCAGCAGCCGGGTTTGCCGGTCTTTCCACGACAGGTTGCCCCACCAGATCGCGGCCCGCCTGGCCCGCTCGACAGCCTGGCCGACCGCCTCTTCGCCGCAGACCGGGAAGGTGGCGATGACCTCGGATGTCGCCGGGTTGAGCGAGTCAAAAGTCACCGAGGACGTCGTCTCGTCCTGGCTCCAGGTCGCTACCATCGCTTCGCACCGCCGTCCTGTGCAGCGTCATCAATGCCGCGGCGGACACTGCCCGCCGGTGCCAGTAAATCACCGCCCGGCGGCCGAGGATACTGTTGAGTAGCTACGCAGGCCGGCCACAGAGCAGCGGGGTGCCGTCATAGCAGAGAATCCTGTCTCGCGCCCAGCTCAGGCGGGCTGCGGCCGTGGCCAGGACGGGCCGGGTGCGACCGCCGCCGACTGGCGCTGGCTGCGCGAGGCGATCGAGCTGTCCCGGCTGTGCCCGCCGTCGCAGACCGCGTTCTCGGTGGGGGCGATGCTGGTCAGCGACGCGGGCCGGCTCATCGCGACGGGTTACTCCAGGGAGTGCGACCCGGCCGACCACGCGGAGGAGATCGCGATGGCCAAGGTGACCTCGGCGGGCCGGGGCAGGGTGACCAGCCTGGGCGCGTGGCTGGCCGGGGCCACGCTGTACAGTTCGCTGGAGCCGTGCCTGCGGCGGGCGTCCCGGCCGCGCCCGTGCGCGGAGCTGATCGCGGCCGCCGGGATCGGGCGGGTGGTGCTGGCCTGGCTGGAGCCGCCGTTGTTCGTCCCCGGCGGCGGCGCGGCCTGGCTGCGCGAGGCCGGGGTCAGCGTGATCGAGATCCCCGAACTGTCCGCCGCGGCCCGGGCCGTCAACGCCCACCTGCTGGCCGGCTAATGGGCCCGGTGCTGATCTTTGACGGGGACTGCGGGTTCTGCCAGGCGGCGGTGCGGTTTGCCGGGCGCAGGGTCTACCCGGGGTTGCGGGCCCGGCCCTATCAGCAGGCTGACCTGGGCGCGCTCGGGGTGAGCAGGGAGCGGGCCGCCAACGAGGTGCTCTGGGCCGATGGCCGGGGCCAGGTCTGGGGCGGTGCCCAGGCGGTCGCGCGGCTGCTGGCCTGCGCCGGCGGCTGGTGGGCGGTGCCCGGCGCGCTGATCCGGGTCCCGCCGCTGAGCTGGCTGGCCGCCGCCGGGTACCGGCTGGTCGCCGCCAACCGGCACCGGCTGCCCGGCGGAACGCCAGCCTGCGCGGCCGGCGACCGGCCAGAGCCTTAGGCCCCTTGCCGCGACCGGCTGGCGGGCTGGCGCGGCGGGGTTTCGTCTACCCGCTAGCCCATGGGGTAGCGGCGGAAGCTCACCGCGTACTCGACGCCGGCGCCGAGGCCGGTGAACCCCGCCATGTTGCGCAGGAATTCGTCCGGGTTGAAGTCGCCGCCGAGGCCCTCCAGGTAGGCGTGGTGCTCGCGGAGCGAGGCGATGCCCG
>DATBGO010000078.1:0-2264 GCA_036558005.1 Streptosporangiaceae bacterium
GCCGCAGGCCTTCTTCGTCCACAACGTGGCCACCCCGCGCCTGATCGCGCTGGTGGCGGACCTGGTCCTGCTGGCCGTCGGCATCGCGGTGGCGCTCTGGTTCGCGCACTTCGGGTCGATACGCGGCGAGAACGCGGACCCGGCGACCTCGGTCCTGTCCCAGCTGCTGATGATGTCGAATGTGCTGGACGGCAAGAACCTGCCCAACGTGGTGTGGTCGCTGTCCTACGAGATGGTGTTCTACCTGCTGCTCACCGCCTTGTTCATCGCCCGGGCGCACAAGCGCAGCAGCCGGTACGCGCTGGGCTTCGCGGTCGCCGCGGTCGCCATCGGCGGGCTGCTGCCGCAGGCCTTTTTCACCCGCAACGTGGCCACGCCGAGGCTGATCGTGCTGGTGGCGGACCTGGCCGTGATCGCCGGGCTAGCCTTCGCGGTCGCGTCGCGCGGCCTGTCGCGGCTGCTCGGCGCGGCGCTCGCCGCGGTGGTGGGGATCACGCTGCTCGCCTTCAACGGCGGCTGGATCTGGCCCTGGGAGGCCCTGTCGATCCTCGCCCTGATGTTCACCGGGACCATGTTCTACCGGGCCGAACAAGGCCAGTACCCGTGGCGCCGCGCCATCGCGATCGGCGTGACCGTATTCGGGCTCGCCATCGCCGCTGGCCTGTGGCACAGCCGGGCCTGGGGCATCTCGGCGCACGCCGAACTGCTCTGGTCCCGCCGCTGGATCTCCGCATTCAGCCTGGCCGGCCTGACCTTCGCGGCCGGGCTGGCGTTCCGCCACGTCAGGTGGCCGAAGGTGCTGACCTGGCTGGGCCTGATCAGCTACTCCCTCTACCTGCTGCACCCGCTGGTCATCGAGGTCTACCACCACCTGCACCCGTCCCGCCAGCACACCTTCGGTGTCCAGGTGCTGATCGCCGCGGGCTTGCTGACCGTGATCATCGCGGTCTGCTCGGTGACGTACCTGGCCGTGGAGCGCCCGGCGCAGGGCCTGGGCCGGCGGCTGGGCCGCCGGCTGGATGCCCGCTTCGGACCTGACCGGGCCCCGGCCGCGGTGCCCGCGCCGGAGCCCGCCATGGCCGGGCGCGGTCACCCGGCCGCCGAGTAGGCCGCGGCGTACCGCATCCTGGTGTCATGGCCCTTCCATCAGCGGCTGAGCTGCCGTCCCCGCGCGAACCCGGCGCTCTGTACCGGGTCTGCCTGGTCTGCCTGGGCAACATCTGCCGGTCGCCGATGGCCGAGACCGTCCTGCGCGCCGAACTGCGCGCGGCCGGCCTGGCCGGCGCGGTCGTGGTGGACAGCGCGGGGACCGGGGACTGGCACGTCGGTGACGCGATGGATCGGGGGGCCCGGTCCGCGCTGGCCAGCCGGGGCTATGACGGCGCTGGCCCGAAGACGCACCGGGCCCGCCAGTTCCAGCCGTCCTGGCTGGCCCGGTATGACCTGATCCTCGCCATGGACTCCCGCAACCTGGCGGACCTGCGGCGGATGGCCCGGGGTGGGGACACCGACCGGATCCGGCTGTTCGGCGAGGCGGGCGGGCTCGGCGCGGGCAGCGACATCCCCGATCCCTGGGGCGGCGGCCGGGACGAGTTCGGCCACGTGCTCGACCTGCTCGGCGCGGCCGCGCCGGTCATCGCCGCCCGGCTGGCCCGGCTGCTCGAGACCGCCGGGTGAGCTTGTCCGCCGCACGCCGGATCTCGCGGCAGACCGGCCTGGCCGTGCGCGAGGCGCGCGTCGTCGGGTCCCAGCACGGCTACCAGCACCTGATCATCGCCCTGCGCGGCGGGCAGCGCGCGTTCGCCAAGGTGGCCGCTCTGCCGGATCCGGGGGGGACAACCCTGCTGGCCTGGCCGCCTGCGGCGGCGGGCCCGAACCCCTCCGGGGAGCAGGAGGCGATCCCGGCGGAGATGGGCGCCGCGTTCGCGGCCGAGGCGAACGGCCTGCGCTGGCTGGGCGAGGCGGACGCCGTCCCGGTGCCCGAGGTGCTGGCCGTCACCGAGACCGCGCTCGTCATCTCGATGATCCCGCCCGGGCACCCCACGCCGTCGGCCGCGTTCGGGTTCGGCGCCGGACTCGCTCGTCTGCATGCCGCCGGGGCCGCGGACTTCGGCGCCCCGTGGCGGGGGTTCATCGCCAGCCTGCCGCTGGACAACATGCCGGGCGAGACCGGATGGCCGCACTGGTACGCCCGCCGCAGGCTGCTGCCCTACCTCAAGATGGCGGTGGACGCCGGCGCGCTGCGACCCGAAGACGGGCGGCTG
>DATBGO010000079.1:0-2538 GCA_036558005.1 Streptosporangiaceae bacterium
ATCGAGGAGGCGGCCAAGTTCGTGCCGCTGGAGCAGATCTGCCTGTCCGGCCAGTGCGGGTTCTCCTCCACCGTGGAGGGCAACGCGCTGACCTACGACGAGCAGGTGGCCAAGCTGCGGCTGATCGTGGAGACCGCCCGGGAGGTCTGGGGCTAGCTACTCGGTTCGCAGGCTGACCGCGGGCCGGGTCCGTGCCGCCACGGCCGCGGGCAGTGCCGCCAGCAGGTTGCCGGCCAGCACCAGCGCGGTCAGGCCGACGGCGAGCGCGGCCACCGGGACCTCGACGATCGGCACGATCCCGAGCGACCCGGCGAAGGCGTGCCAGGCCAGCCGTCCGCAGGCGATGCCCAGCGGCCCGCCGATCCCGACGGCGATCAGCAGCGTGAGGGTGGTCTGCCAGGCGATGACCCCCCTGACCTGGTGGCGCGTCATGCCCAGCGCCTTGAGCAGGGCGAGTTCGCGGCGTCGGCGCCGGACCAGGCTCAGCAGGGTCAGGGCCAGCGACAGCACCGCCGCCACGGCCAGGCCCACGGCCAGCGCGAGCGGCTGGCCGCCCATCTGCTGGGTGTTGACGATCGCCGCGGCCCGCGCGTGCTGAAGCTCGTAGCTGCCGCCCGGGGTCCCGTCCGGGTTGGCCGAGACGATCCGGCTGACCAGGGCGGCCCGCTGCGCCGCAGTGGTGCCGGAGGCCAGGTCGATCGCCACCGCCGAGGGGAGGACGGGGAGCGACTCGCTCTCGGCCGCCCGCTCCCCGGGGGCCTGTCCCATGGCCGCCTGCAACGTGGCCTGGGGGACCATGGCGCCGCGCCCGAGCCCGGGATGGTCGGTCGCGCCCACCCCGAACGAGGGCAGCGTCACGGTTCCGGTGATCACCGCCGTCCGGATGTACGGCGCGATACCGATCCGGACCCGGTCGCCGACCTTCTTGCCCAGCTCGCGCAGGGTCACCGTGCCCAGCTCCATCTGGTCGGGGCCCGACAGCGCGCGGCCGCTGGTGGTGGGCGGCCGCACCGACCCGAGGTCGCGCCGCAGGCCGAGCGCCGGGACGACCTTGCCGTCGATCGGCAGCTGCGCGAACGCGAACTCCGACCAGCCGGCCACCGTCCGCTGGCCGTGTAGCAGGTGGCTCATCTTCCCCGGGGCGAAGGCCCCGTAGCCGGCCTCGGCCTGGATCACCAGGTCCCAGTTCCAGCCGTACCGGGCCGGGTGCGCGGTCAGGCCGCCGAGGCTGGCGCTGAAAACCACCGCGGTCACCACCGCGGTGACGGCCGCGATGGAACCGAGCAGCGCCGAGCGGACCGGGACGGCCCGCCCGCCGGATCCCGGCTCGAACGCGTTGCGGGTGCCGACGACGGCGGCGGCGGAAAGCCCGGCGGCCGCCGCGGCCCGGGCCGCGGCGGACGAGCCCACGCCGGCCTCGCTGTCGCGCGGCCGGGCCGACCGGACCGCCAGCACGGCGAGCAGGCCGAGCAGCGCCAGGCCCAGTATCGCCGCGCCGGCGCCGAGGACGAGCCCGTCGGCGCTGATCCCGCGATCCGGGTCGTACCGGCGCACCGGTCCCACCGGGGCCAGCGGCGACACCATGACCGCGCCGGCCACGGCCAGCGCCAGGCCGCCGGCGACCGCGATCAGCCCGGGCCAGGCCGCGGCCAGCGCGGCCTGGGCCCGGGTGGCGCCCAGGGCCCGTAGCACGGCGGTATCCGGCGCGGACCGGCTGATCATCTGGGCCAGGCCCTGCCCGACCAGCACCAGCATGGCCAGCGCCGCGACCGCACCGAACACGCTCAGCGCGACCGCCTCCGGCCGGATCGCCTGCTGCACCCGGTTACGGATGACGTCGGTGCGGTTGACGGTGAACAAGGGTGGCGGCACGTTGCGGTGCAGCGCCTGCTTTTCCTGCCGCTGCAGGTCCGTGGCCAGGGTGGCCAGGTGCTTCTGCAGGTCACCGGTCCCGGCCGTGCCCCCGGCCAGGCGCAGCCCGATCCACGAGTAGTAGTACTCGGGCAGCAGCTGCCGGGTCGCCCCCGGCGGGAAGAGGCTCCCCTGCTCCTGGTCGGACTCGTCGACCAGGGCGGGCGGGATCTCCACGATCGCCGCCACCCGGAAGGACCGGGTGAACGGCTGGCCAGCCGGCTGCTGCTCGGGGCCCACCGGCTGGAAACTGTAGCTGACCGTGCCCCCGACACCGGTCCCGAACGCCTTCGCGACGGCGGGCGTGAGCACCACCGTGCCGGTCGATTCCGGCGGCGGCAGCCGGCCCGCCAGCACGGTCGCCCGGTCCTGGCTGAAGTACTCGCCGTCGAGGCTCCCGTTCAGGCCGTTGACCAGGAAGGAGTTGACAGGCTTGCCGTGCGCCAGCGGCACGCCGCTCAGGCCGATGTAGGCGGCGTGCGCGACCACGCCGGGCAGCGACGAGATCAGCTCATACGGTCGCGTGGCCGCCATCCCGGGCAGCTGTCCCGGCACGTTCACGAACACGTCGCTGGCGTTGATGGCGGCCAGGTAGCGGCCGTAGGCCGTGGCGGTGCGCCGCGCGCC
>DATBGO010000080.1:0-46517 GCA_036558005.1 Streptosporangiaceae bacterium
CGCCCCCCCCCCCCCCCCCCCGCCGCCGTTTCTGTAGGCTGCGACCGGTAGGGCGACACCGAACAGGAGCGGCGATGGCTGCCACGCACACCGCAGGACCGGCACCCGCCGGTCCGCGCCCGGTCCGCGCCCCCCGCGGCACCCAGCTGACCTGCCAGGGCTGGCCGCAGGAAGCGGCCATGCGGATGCTGATGAACAACCTCGACCCTGAGGTGGCCGAGCATCCCGACCAGCTGATCGTCTACGGCGGGTCGGGCCGGGCGGCGCGCAGCTGGGACGCCTACGACGCGATCGTGCGCAGCCTGCAGGGCCTGGCCGGGGACGAGACGCTGCTGGTGCAGTCCGGCAAGCCGGTCGGGGTGCTGCGCACCCACGAGTGGGCGCCCCGGGTGCTGATCGCCAACTCCAACCTGGTGCCGCAGTGGGCCACCTGGGAGGAGTTCCGGCGGCTGGAGGCGGCCGGGCTGACCATGTACGGGCAGATGACCGCGGGCTCCTGGATCTACATCGGGACGCAGGGCATCCTGCAGGGCACCTACGAGACGTTCGCCGCGGTCGCGGCCAAGCGGTTCGGCGGCTCGCTGGCCGGGACGATCACCCTCACCTCCGGGCTGGGCGGGATGGGCGGCGCGCAGCCGCTCGCGGTGACGATGAACGACGGCGTCGCGATCTGCGTGGACTGCGACCCGTCCCGGATCTCCCGGCGGATCGAGCACGGCTACCTCGACACCCGGGCCGCCGGCATCGACGACGCGATCCGGCAGGCCGTGGCGGCCAGGGACGCGGCCAGGCCGCTGTCGATCGGGCTGCTCGGCAACGCCGCCGACGTGCTGCCGCGGCTGCTGGCGATGAACGCGCCGGCCGACGTGGTCACCGACCAGACCTCCGCCCACGACCCGCTCACCTACCTGCCGCGCGGGGTGGCGTTCGAGGACATGGCGGCGCTGCGCGCGGAGGACCCGGACGGCTTCACCCGCCGGGCCCGCGAGTCGATGGCCGCGCACGTCGAGGCGATGGTCGGGTTCGCCGACCGGGGCGCTGAGGTGTTCGACTACGGCAACTCGATCCGCGGCGAGGCGGAACTGGCCGGCTACCAGCGGGCCTTCGACTTCCCCGGGTTCGTGCCCGCCTACATCAGGCCGCTGTTCTGCGAGGGCAAGGGGCCGTTCCGGTGGGCGGCGCTGTCGGGCGACCCGGCCGACATCGCCGCGACCGACGCCGCCATCCTGGACCTGTTCCCCGGCAACGAGCCGCTGGCCAGGTGGATCCGGATGGCCAGGCAGAAGGTGCACTTCCAGGGGCTGCCCGCGCGGATCTGCTGGCTGGGCTACGGCGAGCGGCACCTGGCCGGGCTGCGGTTCAACGAGCTGGTCGAGCGCGGCGAGGTGCGGGCGCCGATCGTGCTCGGCCGGGACCACCTGGACTGCGGGTCGGTCGCCTCGCCCTACCGTGAGACCGAGTCGATGGCCGACGGGTCCGACGCGATCGCCGACTGGCCGCTGCTGAACGCCATGGTCAACACCGCGTCCGGCGCGTCCTGGGTGAGCATCCACCACGGCGGCGGCGTGGGCATCGGCCGGTCGATCCACGCCGGGCAGGTCTGCGTCGCCGACGGCACCGAGCTGGCCGCCCGGAAACTGGAGCGGGTGCTCACCAACGACCCGGGCATGGGCATCTTCCGGCACGCCGACGCCGGCTACCCGCTGGCCAGCGAGGTCGCCGCGCAGCGCGGCGTCCAGCTCCCGATGAGCTACCCGGGCCCATGACGGCCCCGGCCACCCCCGCCCAGCTGGCCACCCCCCAGCTGACGACCCCCGCCCACCATGATCGTGGCTACTTTTGGGCCAGCGGACCCCCACTATCTGCCACGATCATGGAGGGGCCCCGGCGGTGAGCTTCGCGCGGCTGTGGGAGTCGCTGCTGCCGGCGGGCCGCCACGAGCCGGGAGGCGGGTACCGGCGCTACTCCTTCACGCACGCCGACGCGGCCTGTCGTGAGTGGTTCAGGAAAACCGCGGCCGAACGCGACATGCGCGCTGACGGTGACCGCAACGGCAATCTGTGGGCGTGGCGGGACTGCCCGGACCCGGCCGGCGGCGCGGTCGTGACCGGCAGCCATCTCGATTCGGTGCCAGACGGCGGCGCCTTCGACGGACCGCTCGGCGTGGTATCCGCGTTCGCCGCGCTGGATCTTCTCGCCGAGCGCGGGGTGGCGCTGCGGCGGCCGGTCGCGGTGGCCGCGTTCTGCGAGGAGGAGGGCGCCAGGTTCGGGGTTGCCTGCCTGGGCAGCCGGCTGCTGGCCGGCGCGATCAGCCCGGCCGCGGCGCGCGCGCTGACCGACGGCGCCGGGACCACGCTGGCGCAGGCGATGACCGCGGCCGGGCTCGACCCGGCGGCGATCGGCCCCGACCCGGACCGGCTCGCCGCTATCTCTACATATGTCGAGTTGCACATCGAGCAGGGCCGCGCGCTGGCCGGGCTGGGCGCCGCGGTCGGGCTGGCCGAGGGCATCTGGCCGCACGGCCGGTGGCGGCTGGAGTTCACCGGCCGGGCCGACCACGCCGGGACCACCCGGCTCGCCGACCGGCGCGACCCGATGCTGGCGTTCGCCGCGGCGGTGCTGGCGGCCCGGCAGGCCGCCGCCGGGCACGGCGCGCTCGCCACGATCGGGAAGGTGACCGCCGAGCCCGGCGCCGCGAACGCGATCTCGTCCACGGTGCGCTGCTGGCTGGACGCCAGGGCACCCGACCAGGCCGCGCTGGCCGCCGTCACCGCGCAGGTGACCGAGGCGGCCCGGGCCGCGGCGGCAGGCCAGCAGGTCACCCTGAACGTCAGCGCGGAGTCGGTCACGCCGCCGGTGAGCTTCGACCCGGCGCTGCGCGAGCGGCTGGCCGGGGCGCTCGCCGCCCGCGGCATCACCGCGCCGGCGCTGCCCACCGGGGCCGGCCACGACGCCGGGGTGCTGGCCGCCTGCGTTCCGGCCGCGATGCTGTTCGTCCGCAACCCGACCGGCGTGTCGCACGCGCCCGGCGAGCACGCCGACCTGGCGGACTGCGAGGCCGGGGTCGGCGCGCTCGCCGCGGTGCTGGAAGAACTGGCCAGCTGATGACCGGGCCCGCCGCCGGCGGCGGCCCGCCCGCGGCGGCGGCCGGCCGGCCACGGCGGCGCTGGCACGCCGAGCTGGCCTGGCTGCCGGCCGCCGGCGTCCAGGCCGGCGTGCTGATCGAGGCCGAAGGCGACCGGTTCAGCGCGGTGACGCCCGGGGTCAGCGCCGCCGGGCTGCCGCCGGAGGTGACCCGGCTGCCCGGCCTGACCCTGCCCGGGCTGGCCAACGCGCACTCGCACGCGTTCCACCGGGCACTGCGCGGCATCACCCAGGCGGGCGCGGGCACGTTCTGGACCTGGCGGCAGCGGATGTACGAGGTCGCCGCGCGGCTGGACCCGGCCAGCTACCTGGCGCTGGCCACCGCGGTCTACGCCGAGATGGCGCTGGCGGGCGTCACCTGCGTCGGCGAGTTCCACTACCTGCACCACGGGCCTGGCGGGACCAGGTACGCCGACCCGAACGAGATGGGCCGCGCGCTGCTGGCCGCCGCCAGCCGGGCCGGGATCCGGATCACCCTGCTGGACACCTGCTACCTGTCGGGCGGGCTGACCGCCGGCGGGACCGCGCAGCCGCTGGCCGGGCCGCAGCTGCGGTTCGGCGACGGGGACGCCGGGGCCTGGGCGGCCAGGGCCGGCGCGCTCGGCGCCGACGCCAGGGGGGTGCTGAGCCCGGCCGCCAGGGCCGGGGCGGCGATCCACTCGGTGCGCGCGGTGCCGCCGGACCAGATGCACCCGGTGGTCGCCTGGTCGCACCGGCTCGGCGCGCCGCTGCACGCCCACCTGTCCGAGCAGCCCGCCGAGAACGAGGCGTGCCTGGCCGCCTACCGGCGCACCCCGGCCGAGGTGCTCTACGACGCGGGCGCGCTGAGCCCGCGCGCCACCGTGGTGCACGCCACCCACCTGGCCGGGCGGGACCTGGAGCTGATCGGCGGCAGCCGCGCCCACAGCTGCCTGTGCCCGACCACCGAGGCGGACCTGGCCGACGGGATCGGCCCGGCCGCCGCGCTGGCCGCGGCCGGCAGCCCGCTGACCCTCGGCAGCGACAGCCACGCGGTCATCGACCTGCTGGAGGAGGCCAGGCGGGTCGAGCTGGGGGAGCGGCTCGCCTCCGGCCAGCGCGGGCACTTCAGCGCGGACGCGCTGGCCAGGGCGGCCACCCTGGACGGGCACGCCAGCCTCGGCTGGCCCGAGGCCGGCGAGCTCGCCGCCGGAGCGCTCGCCGACCTGGTCACGCTCGGCCTGGACTCCCCCCGGCTGGCCGGCCTGACCCAGGCGACCGCGCTGGAGTCGGTCATCTTCGCCGCCACCGCGGCGGACGTCCGCTCGGTGGTGGCCGGCGGCCGCGACATCGTGCGGGATGGCCGCCACCTGCTGGTGGACGACGTCCCGGCCCGGCTCGCCGCCGCCATCCAGGCGGTCACCAGCTGACCACCCGGCCGCTGGCCGCCCGGGCCTGACGGTCGCCGGGTGCCGCGGCCGGCCGTCAGCGCTTTGCCCCGGCCCCGGCCGCGGCGGCCGGCCGGAAGTCGCTGACGTGGTCGGCTGCCCACTGCCGGAAGGTGCGGGCCCGGACGCCGGTGATCTCCTCGACCGTGCTGGTCACCGGCTCCGGCTCGGTGACCAGCCCGGCCCAGGTGCGCAGCGCGGAGTCCACGAAGCCCGGGTCGCCCCAGGCGGCGAGCAGCTGCCGGCGGGCCTCTTCTGGTTCCAGCTCCTCCCAGCGCACGGCGCGGCCGGTTACCTCGCCGATGACGGCGACCTGGTCGGCCTGGGTGAGGACCTCCGGCCCGGTCAGCAGGTACCGCTGGCGGGCGTGCCCGTCCCCGGTCAGCGCCCGGCCCGCGACCGCGGCGATGTCGTGCTCGTGGATCAGCGACCGGGCCGCCGCGCCGTAGGGCCACCGGACCACGCCGTGATCGCGGATCTGGTCCGCCCACATCAGCGTGTTGGCCGCGAAACCGGTCGGCCGCAGGAACGTCCAGGCCGCGCCGGAGTCCTCGATCAGCTGCTCGATCACCGCCCAGAACGAAACCGGCCTTCTCTCCGCCGCCTGGGCCGACAGGTAGACGAAGGGGGCGGACTGCCGGGCCAGCACCCGCACAACCTCCGCGCCCACGTCGGCGGCGAGCCCGGGCGAGGTGAACGGCCACACCAGGAACACCGCGTCCACCCCGGCCATGTGCGGTTTCAGCGACGCCGGATCGGCCATGTCGCCCCGCACCACTTCGACACCAGCCGGCAGCCCGGCCGAGGCGGGATCACGGCTGACCGCGCGCACCGCCGCGCCCCGCTCGCTCAGCTGCCGCACGAGCTGCCGGCCGACTTTCCCTGTCGCCCCGGTTACCAGGATCACGATGATCTCCTCACTGCGCTCACCGCGCATCGGTGATCTGGGCCGTGCTCTGCATGCGCCTACCCGCGATGGCCCGGGCTAACGGCAGGGAGTGCCGGAGTCTGCGCTAGCTGCCGGTGGCGGGGGAGTACCTGGCGGCGACCTCGCGCAGCTGGGCCTCGTCCCAGCTGAGGGTGCCCTCGCGCAGTTCGGCGATGACGGCGGTCAGCCAGCTCAGTTCGGCCCGCAGCAGTGCGATCCGGTACTCGTCCTCGATCAGGACGATCCGCGGCAGGTACCGCGCGGCGGCCAGGCCGGCCCCGACCCGGTCCAGCTCGGCGGCCAGCGTGTCCGCCCTGGCCCGCAGCTGCGCGGCCGCGTCGGCAGGCTCTAGCAGCATCATGTACGCCAGCGCGGCGGGGAACTCGGGGTAGTCCCTGGCCGGGGCGGACAGCATCTCCCTGACCCACCCGGTGATCAGCTGGCGGCCTGCCGGGGTCAGCTCGTAGACCGTCCGCTCGGGCCAGTTCTCGTCCCGCTCGGTCTCGCGGACCGCGACCAGCCCGTCGCGCAGCAGCCGGTCGATCGTCTGGTAGATGCTCGCCCGCTGCCGGACGTTGATCACTTCCTCCTTGCCGCGCTCCTTGATCAGCTGCTGCATCCGGTAGGGGTGCATCGGCGCTTCGAGGAGCGTGGCGAGCACGGCGAGCGCGAGCGGCGAGCGCCGCGGTGAGGCAGCCATAGCTAAAACCTTACTAGTCATAATTATTAGACAACATCTTACTAGTCATGTTACAACTAGACGCATGACTACTAGGACTCGTGCTCAGCCAACTGCCAGTCAGGCCGCTCACCCGCGCCGGTGGGCCGCCGCAACCGTGATGATGGCCGCGGCGCTGATGGATCTCATCGACGCCACGATCGTCAACGTCGCGCTCCCGACGATCCGGCGGGACCTGCACGCCAGCGGCACGTCGATCGAATGGGTGGTGTCGGCTTACCTGCTCGCGTTCGCGGCGGTGCTGATCACCGCGGGCCGGATCGGCGACGTGATCGGCCGCAAGCGGATGTTCCTGGCCGGGGTGCTCACCTTCGGCCTGGCCAGCCTGGCCTGCGGCCTGGCCCGCGACCCCGGTGAGCTGATCGCGGCCAGGGTGGTCGCGGGCGGCGCGGCGGCGGTCATGCTCCCGCAGGTGCTGGCGACGCTCCGGGAGGTCTTCACCGGCAAGGAACGCGGTGCCGCGTTCGGCATCTACGGCGCGATGGGCGGCATCGCCACGGCCGGCGGGCTGCTCCTTGGCGGCGTGCTCACCAGCGCGGACATCTTCGGCTGGGGGTGGCGGGCGATCTTCCTGGTGAACGTGCCGATCGCGGCCGCCGCGCTGGCGGCGACGATCGCGCTGGTGCCAGAGACCCGCTCGGCCACGCCGCAGCGGCCCGATATCGCCGGGATGACGCTGACCGCGGCCGGCCTGGTGGCGATCGTCTACCCGCTGCTCGAAGGCCAGTCGCTCGGCTGGCCGGCCTGGACGTTCGGCTGCATGGCGGCCGGCCTGGCCGCGGTAGCGGGCGTGATCGCGACCGGCCGGCGCCGGCAGCGCGGCGGCGTCGCCCCGCTGGTGCCGGCCGGCCTGCTGCGCGCCCCGGCGTTCACCGCCGGGCTGCTGGTCCAGCTCGCGTTCGCGGCGGGCCTGCAGGGTTTCTCGCTGATCCTGGCGCTGTGGCTGCAGTCAGGCCAGCACTACTCGCCGGTCCGGGCCGGGGTGACCACGGTCGCGTTCAGCGTCGGCGCGTTCCTCACCGCCGGGCTGTCGATCCAACTGGCCGCGAAGCTCGGCCGCACTATCCTGGTGATCGGCGGCCTGCTGCTGGCCGCCGGGATGTACGGGGTCCTGATCGCGGCGCACCACTCGGGCGCGGGGGTGGACCCATGGCAGCTGGTGCCCGGGCTCGTCGTCGGCGGCGCCGGGCTGGGCTTCCTGGTCGTGCCGCTGATCAACGTGGTGCTCGCCGCCGTCCCCGGCAAGCTGGCCGGCGGGGCGTCCGGGGTGTTCAACACCGCCCAGCAGCTCGGCGGCGCGATCGGCGTGGCCGTGGTGGGGTCGGTGTTCTTCGGCCGGCTCGGCCCGGCCGGGTTCACCGGCGCGTTCACCCATGCGGTTCCGCTGGCCATCGGGGCCTTCGCGGCTTGCGCCGTGCTGTCCCTGGTGCTTCCCCGCACCGCGGTCAGCGAGGCCTACGAGTAAAGCCGGGAGCAACGCAAGCGAGGGGCCTGGCCCGGCGCCAGGCCCCTCGCCGCGCCTGCGGCACGGCGGCCCTGCGCGCCGCCGCCGGCTCAGCGGGCCGGTGTTGTCAGTGCCCGAATCCCCGGACCGGGCGCGTATCGCGAGCGGAACCGCACGGCCCGGCGGTGCGTCACATCAGCACGCAACCGCCACCGACCGGGAGTCGCGTCATGAAGATCACATTCACGCCCGCCTATCGCGCGCTGGCCGCGGGCGGCACTGCTGCCGCCGCCCTGATCGGCGCGTTCGCGCTCGGCAGCACCGCGGGCAACGCGGCCCCTACGCCGGTCAGCCAGCGCTCCTCTGGCACCGGTACCAGCGCTGTCCTCACGTCGTCACCGGGATCGGCCAGGATCACCGTCACCGGGACTGGCACCGTCACCGGCATGCCTGATCAGCTGACCCTGTCGATGGGTGTCCAGGTCAGCGCCCCCTCGGTCGGGTCCGCGCTCCAGCAAGCCAATCAGGCAGTTCGCCGGGTCACCGGGGCGCTGAGGGCCCGCGGCGTTGCCGCGGCCGACATCCAGACCTCTGGCCTGTCCATCCAGCCCAACTACCGGGCCAACTCGCAGATTCCCGACGGATACGGGGTCAGCGAGTCGCTCAACGCCACCTTGCGCCGTCTGCGAGTAGCTGGCGCCGAGATCGATGCCGCGGTGCGGGCCGGCGGCAACGTCGCCACCGTCGACGGCATCTCGCTGAACCTCACCGACACAAGCGGCCTGCTGGCACGCGCCAGGGCAGCAGCGGTTGCCGACGCCAAGGTCAAGGCGACCCAGTACGCCCGCGCACTCGGCCAGCCGCTCGGACCGGTTGTGAGCATCACCGACCAGGCTCCCGCGCAGCCCCTGCCCTTCGACGCGAGCAAGGCGGCGGCCTCAGGCGCTTCGCCCGTGCCGATCTCGCCGGGCACCCAGCAGCTCAGCCTCTCGGTCACCGCCGTATACGCCACGCCATGACCCGGGCAGCGCGGCTCTCACCGAGCCGACCCGGGTCTGCATGAGCGCTCAGTCACCGGTGGTGCTCAGGGGTTGACGTCGCTACCTTCTGTACCGGAGGCGGACATGAGCGAACAGGGCTGGCGGGACTTTCTCGCCGCCAAGGACCTTGGCGACTGGGTGGTGCTGCACGGCGGGGCGACGGCGGTGTTCGGGGTGTCGTCACTCGGTGACGCGGCACGGCTTGCTGACGCGGTGGCGCAGGTGCCTGGCATCGAAGGCGCGGGTGTGCTCATCACCATCGCTGATGACCAGCTCACCGTGCGGCTGACGCGTGGCATCTGGCGGCTGGAGCCGCTGCACGCCGAGCTTGCGCGAGCCGTCTCGGCGGTCGCGCGAGGGCATGGAGCCGTCGCGGATCGCAGCCGCGCGCAGGAGGTGGGGCTCGCCATCGCGGCACACCCGCAGGCCGTCGATGGCGGCTTCTGGCGGGCTGTCCTCGGGTACGCCGAACTGGCCGACGACAACGCCGTCGACCCGCTTGGCCATGGGTCGACGGTCTGGATGCAAGATCTCGACGAGGCCAAGCCGCTGCGGCACGCCATGCACCTCGACGTGTCTGTTGCCCGCGAGCACGTCCAGGCCCGCCTGACGGCTGCGCTCGCCGCCGGAGGCCGCGTCGTCCGCCACTGGAATGCCCCCGAGGGATGGACGCTCGCCGACCGGGCCGGCAACCGCGTGTGCATCTGCGCGTGGCCCGACGGTGCCACCGGCTCTGGCCCTGCGCCTCCGGAGCCGGGGTGAGCACGGGCAGCTGCCCGGAGGCGTCCTGGTCAGGGCTGGGTGGCCAGGATGGCCAGTGGAAGTGGTCCCCGGGCTAGGACTGTCTCGTGGAATTCGCGGGGGTTCTGGGTGCCGCGCAGGTTGCGCAGGAACCAGTGGCCGAGGTGGTAGCCCAGCGCCTGGCCAGGATCGTCGGTTGAGTACCGGAGCAGTTCGGTGCTGATCTCGGTTTCGGCCAGGAGTCCGTTCACGCGCAGGTAGGCCGGCGGCCGGTGCCGCCCAGCCCGGCAGCCGGATGCCACGGCTGCGCTGGCCGGCCATGGTCTGGGCCATCTGCTCGACTACCGCCGCGTAGTCATCGAGCAGCCTCAGGTACCGGTCGACGTCGTGCACGGTGCGCAACCCGGCGGCCGCGAGCCGCGATGGCAAGCAGCCGGCCGTCCTGTGATCCCTTGACAGGCTATCTAGCCGTGCGGCTATAGTGCTAGGCGCCTAGATAAATGGAGGCATGGTGATCGAGTTCCACCTGGACGGCCGGTCCGGCGTCGTGCCGTACCTGCAGCTGATCCACCAGGTCCGGCACGCCCTGCGGCTGGGCCTGCTGCACGAGGGCGACCAGCTGCCCAAGGTCAAGGACGTGGCCGCCGGGCTGGCGATCAACCCGAACACGGTGCTCAAGGCCTACCGGGAGCTGGAATACCAGGGGCTGGCGGCGGCCCGGCCGGGGATCGGGACGTTCGTGACCGGGACGCTGGACGGCGGCTCACTGGCCGCTCACGGGCCGCTGCGCCGGGAGCTGCAGCGCTGGCTGGCCAAGGCCCGCCGGGCCGGGCTGGACGACGAGTCCATCGAGGCCCTGTTCGCCAGCACGTTTCGCTCCGCGGGTGAGGAGGACATAGCGTGACCGCTGTCATCGAAACCGAAGGGCTCGGCAAGCGGTACCGCAACCGGTGGGCGCTGGCCGGGTGCACGCTGTCGGTCCCGGCCGGGCGCGTCGTGGGCCTGGTGGGCCCGAACGGGGCCGGGAAGACGACGCTGATCAACCTGGCCACCGGGATGCTGGCGCCGAGTGCGGGCACGATCGAGGTGCTCGGGAACCGGCCCGCGGCCGGCCCGGCGCAGCTGGCCCGGGTCGGGTACCTGGCCCAGGACGCGCCGCTGTATACCGAGCTGCCGGTCGCCGATCACCTGAGGCTGGGCGGGCACCTGAACCCGGGCTGGGACGCGGACCTGGCGCGCGGCCGGACCGGGCGGCTGGGCCTGGACCCGAAGCAGAAGGCCGGGACGCTGTCCGGCGGGCAGCGTGCCCAGCTCGCGCTGACCCTGGCCGTCGCGAAGCGGCCGGAGCTGCTGATCCTGGACGAGCCGGTAGCCAGCCTCGATCCGCTGGCCCGCCGCGAGTTCCTCCAGGATCTGATGGAAACCGTCGCCGAGCAGCAGGTCAGCGTCGTGCTCTCGTCACACCTGATCAGCGACCTGGAACGCGCCTGCGACTACGTGATCGTGCTGGCCGGCTCGCGGGTGCAGGTCGCCGGGCCGGTTGACGAGCTGCTGGCCACCCATCACCTGCTGTCCGGTCCCCGCCGCGACCCGGCCACGCTGCCCGACCAGCTCCAGGTCGTCTCCGCCAGCCACACCGACGTACAGACCACGCTGCTGGTACGCACCAGCGGCCCGGTCCTGGACCCGGCATGGGCGGTGTCCGGGGTCGGCCTGGAGGACCTTGTGCTCGCCTACATGAGGCAGGCCGCCAGACCCGCTCCCCGTAACAACCATCGCCACCTGGAGGTGCAGCAATGATCTGGCTGACCTGGCGCCAGTTCCGCGCCCAGGCCATCACCGCGGCCGCGGCGCTGGCCGCGTTCGCGATCGTGCTGGCGACCACCGGATCGCACCTGTCCAGCACCTACAACAGCAGCGGGCTCACCACCTGCCACGGCGGCACCTGCGCGGGGCTGGCCAGCACGTTCCTTTCGAACCTGGCCTCCGGGGGAGGTTTCGCCGTGGTGCCAGGCAGTGGTTACGCGATCCTGTACTTCCTCAGCATCCTGGCCATCCTCATCGCGCCCGCGATCATCGGCTGCTTCTGGGGCGCCCCGCTGATCGCCCGCGAACTGGAAGCCGGGACCTTCCGGCTGGCCTGGAACCAGAGCATCACCCGGACCCGGTGGCTGACGGTCAAGCTCACGCTGACCGGGGCGGCAGCCATGGCCGTGACCGAGGCGTTCAGCCTGATCCAGGCCTGGTGGGCGGCCCCCATCGGCAAGGCCGTCGGGCTCGGCGGCGGCTCCTCGATCTTCAGCGAGACCCGGTTCGGCGCGTTCGTCTTCCCCACCCACGGCATCACCCCGCTCGGCTATGCCGCGTTCGGATTCGCCCTCGGCGTCACCGCCGGCCTGCTCCTGCGGCGCACGATTCCCGCCATGGCCATCACCCTGGCCATCTTCGCCGCCGTCCAGATCACCACCCCGCTATGGATCCGCCAGAACCTCTTCCCGACCAGCCACACGACCGCCACGATCGCGGCCGCGGGAGCGGACGTCAGTCTCAGTGCCAACCCCAAGCTGATGCTCACCGCTGGCTCCGTCCCCGGCCAGCCCGGCGCCTGGATCATCTCCAGCGAAGGCGTCAGCGCCGCCGGGCAGCCGGTCAGAACCATTCCCGCGGCCTGCCAGCCGGCGATATCGGGCGCACTGGGCTCACACCGGGGAACCACGGTGGGCCCAGGCTCAACCGCGCTGAACAACTGCGTGGCCAGCCACGGGATCCGGGTCGCCGAAAGCTACCAGCCCGCCAGCCACTACTGGCCCCTGCAGTGGTCCGAGACGGGGATGTACCTGGCCCTCGCCCTGGTCCTGGCCTGGTACTGCTTCTGGCGGCTCAACCGCCGCCGATCCTGACCAACCGAGTGCCCCCCGGCATCCTCCGATCGGTGGATGCGGCGATGGCCCGATGCGGCGGTCAACCGCGCCCGGCCGATCGATGTGTCCCGAACCCCTGCTGGCGAATGCTTGACGTAGCCGCTGAGAAGGGAAATCCCCCCCCCGGCGAGCCAGCTAGCAAAGGAGACGGTCACCGTGACCACCACTCAGAGCATGTCCACCTCGAACGCGGCTCTCGGCCACCCGGGCACCGCGGCGGCCTTCCGCAGGATCAAGCTGCTCACAGGCGGCTACCTCGGCATCAGCGCCCTCGCCGTGGTGGCGATCGTGCTGATGCGCCACCAGTCCGCCGAAGTGACCTCCGCCGTCTGGACGCACGGCATCCTCGTCGCCGCCAGCGCCCTGGTGGTCTTCGGCCTCGCCGCCCGCGCGGCTCGCGGCTCGCGCGGTGCCTACCGGCGGCTCCGGATCAGCTCGCCTGTCATCGTGGTGGCCATCGCCGTCATCATCGCGCTGCCGGGCAGCTTCCCGCTGTGGATGAAGGCCGAGCAGGGACTCGCCGGCCTGTTCATGATCGGCGTCGCAGTGCTGGTGAACCGCAGCCAGCTGCGGTCGCTGTTCGCCGCCAAGTGACCGCCGGATGCGCCGCCAGCCGCAGGAGCGCTGGCGGCGCAGGCCCGTTGGGACGCGGCATGGTCAGTATCGCTGTACCGGCCCGCAATGCGGCAATTCGGCCTGATCGGTGCGGGTGACAGGATGGGGAACATGCGTGAGGGCGTCGTCGAGGACCCGTGGCTGGCGCGCATGAACCGGATGCGGCTGCTGATGCCGATGCCATTGCTGCTGGTGTCCACGGTGGTCGCCCTTTTCGTAACCGACAGGCAGCACACGTGGGCGCGGTTCGAGCTCGGCCTCCCCGCGGTGGCCGCGACGGCGCTCTGGTGGGCTGTCGTGACGGCGCGGGTCCGCCCGGACGCCTCCGCCGGGTGGCGGCTCACGGTGTTCGCGGTACACACCGCGCTGGCCGGGTACCTGGTCTGGGTCAGCCTCCCCTATGGGATATTCGCCTATATCGGGTTCCTGTTCGCGTACGGGCTGGACAGCCGGTGGCGGACCGCCGGCTTCGTGGCCACCGCGCTGGTGGTGTCCGCGGCGATGGCCGGCGGCTACCCGTCGGGGAACACCGGGCAGACGCTTACCTACCTGGTAGTGGCCGGAGTGCTGGTGGCGCTGACCTATAACTCGGCCAGCATCACCAGCCGGGTGCTGGAGCAGAATCGAGAGCGCGGCCAGATGATCAGCGACCTGGCCGAGGCGAACCGCCGGCTGGAAACCTCGATGGCCGAGAATGCCGAACTACACGCCCAGCTCGTGACGCAGGCCCGGGAGGCGGGCATCGTCGAGGAGCGGCAGCGCCTGGCCGGGGAGATCCACGACACCCTGGCCCAGGGCCTCACCGGGATCATCGCCCAGCTCGAGGCGGCCGAGCACACCCGGCACCGTGCGGACACCTGGCCCCGCCACGTCACCCAGGCCCGGGCCCTGGCCCGCGCCAACCTCACCGAGGCCCGGCGCTCGGTGCGCGCGCTTCGCCCCGAGCAGCTTGAGGAGGCCAGCCTGCCCGAGGCGATCGGCACCCTGGCGCGCACCTGGTCAGAGGGGTCGACGATCGCCGCCGATCTGCAGACGACCGGCACCGTGGTGCGGGCCGGCCCGGACACCGAGGCGGCCGTGTTCCGGGCCGCTCAGGAGGCGCTGTCCAACGTGGCCAAGCACGCGCAGGCGGCCAAGGTGCAGATCACCCTGACCTACCTCGGCGATACGGTGCTGCTCGACGTGGCCGACGACGGAACCGGCTTCGACACCGGGGCCGCGACCGACGGGTATGGCCTGGTCGGCATGCGGCAGCGGCTGAGCCGGGTCGGCGGGACGCTGACCGTCGAGTCGTCCCCGGGCTCCGGGACCATCCTCAACGCGTCGGTGCCGCTGGCCGGGTCCGAGGAAGGAGCCAGCCGATGACTGCCATCCGGCTGCTGATCGTCGATGACCACCCGATCATGCGGGACGGGCTGCGCGGCGTGTTCAGCGGCGACCCCGGCTTCGAGGTCGTCGGCGAGGCCGGCGACGGAGCCGAGGCCGTCCGGCTGGCCCGGCGGGTCGAGGCCGACGTCATCCTGATGGACCTGCGGATGCCCACCATGGGCGGCGTCGAGGCCATCACCCGGCTGCGGGAGCTGGGCCATCCGGCCCGGGTGCTCATCCTGACCACCTACGACACCGACCGGGACGTGCTGCCCGCCATTAAGGCCGGGGCCACCGGATACCTGCTCAAGGACGCGCCCCGGGACGAGCTGATCCGCGCCGTGCGTGCCGCGCACGCCGGAAAGCCCGTGCTCGCTCCGTCAGTGGCCGGCGCGCTGATCGACCTGGCCGGTGACCGCGGCCCCGACGCGCTCAGCCCGCGCGAAGTCCAGGTGCTGCGGCTGGTCGCCGATGGCGCCACCAACCAGGCGGCCGCCCGCCAGCTGCTGGTCAGCGAGACCACGATCAAGACCCACCTGCTGCACATCTACACCAAGCTCGGCGTCCGCGACCGCGCATCCGCCGTCGCCGCCGCCTACAAACGCGGGCTGCTGAGCTGACCACAGCAGCCGCCAGCTCCTCCGGCGCGGCCGGCCACGTGCGCGAACTGGCACACTCTTCTGCCGCCGCAGTTCTGCGCTCACGGCGCTGATGCGGGCCGGGTCCGGGCAGGCGTCAGCGGGCTGGCGCGCTGGGCTGGGCTTTCTCGGTCCAGGGCATCTTGCCGATGAGGTTGGCGGCGATCAGCGTGCGGTCGGCTGGATCCCAGAGCAGGACGGTATCCGCCTGGGTCAAGGCGATCAGGGCGGTCATCGCTGCCGGGCTGGGGGTGGCGACATGCCGCTGGTCATCCTCGGTCACGATCATGATCTCGAACCAGCCGTGGTCGCCGTCGGGTCCCGCCCGCCAGTTGGCGTTGACGATCTTCACCCGTCGCGTCTGCTCGCTTGCACCTGGCATGACATCCAGTAAGCGCTGACCCCGGCACCGGCTGCAATTGATTCGCGCCTGGGCGTATGTTGAGTCCTGATGACCCTGTTTGCGCTGCGGACTCCCGATGACCTGCTGACGGTCCGCTTTGCTGTCTCGCCGGCCTGGGAGACGCAAGCCGCGGTGCAAGCGCTCGCCGATGAACGCGGCCGTGCCTACCACCAGCCCTGGGTGGTGGCTGTCCGGGCCCGCGCGGCCCGGCTCGACCTGGCGCCGCTGATGGCCGCGCTGCCGCGCTGCGGTTACGTGCCGGACTTCCTGACCCCGCCGCCGCGGACCTCCCGGCCAGGTTTGGCCGCCGAACTGGCGCAGATCCGCGCGACTGACCCGGCGCATGTGGCACGCGAGCTTGAGCGGTGCCGCGAAACCGTGGACAACGAGCCGGACCGCCGGCTGCTCAGCTGTCTGCTCGCTGACCCGCAGCGCGCGCGAGACCTGCTCGCCGCCCGGCTCCGCGATGCCTGGGCCAGCCTGGTAGCGCCCTACTGGGCCCGAATCCGCGCGCTGCTCGACCATGACGTCGAAGAACGCTCCCGGGCGCTGACGCGGCACGGCCTGCGCCGCGTTCTCGATGAGCTCCACCCCAAACTCCGCTGGACCACGCCGGGGCTGTCCCTCGCCGACCACAGCGACCGCACCGTCCAGGCCGGCGGCCGCGGATTGCTGCTCATGCCAAGCGCCTACCTGTGGCCGCACGTCGCCTCGACCGTCGAGGAACCGTGGCTGCCGACGATCATCTACCCCGCCGCCGGCATCGCCGGGCTCTGGCAGCCGCCCGCAGCGCCGCCCCGCGCGCTCAGCCGGCTGCTCGGCCGCACCCGCGCCCGGGTCCTCACCGCCCTGGACCAGCCCATCTCGACGACTGCGCTGGCCGCGGTGACGGAGCTCAGCCCAGCCGGCGTCTCAGCTCACCTGCTCGCGCTCCGCGACGCAGGCCTGGTCAGCGCCGCCCGGCACGGCCACGAAGTCCGCTACCACCGGACCGAGCTGGGATCGGCACTCCTGCACACGCGCCGCCAGAACAACCACGCCCAGGAACTCAGCGCGCAGGGCCGGCCGGACAGCAGCTGACCCGAGCGACACAGAACCGGGTGGCTGATCGGTGTAGCACCGCTCGCGTGAACCGAGGCGATGGAGTCGGCTCAGCGAAAGGGCCGGTTCATACAGCCTGCGCCGTGACGAGCCAGGCCGCGCCGGGCATGGTCACGCCAGCTGGTGATGCGTACGCCATCAGGCGGTCCCGGACCACTCTGGTCAGCTCGCCGGCTTGTGCTGGGCTGAGCCCGGTCAGGATCTCGGTGGCCTCCGGGGAGGTGCGCTCGTACTCGAGCACCTCGTCGACGTCGCGGCCGATGAGCATCGGCTCGTCCGCCTTGACGAACTCGATGCCGCCGAACCCCGCACCGCTCAGCAACGCGCCCATCCGGCCGGTACTGGCGAGGGAGAAGGCAGCACCCGGCCCAGGCATCTCGCGCAGGCCGAGTACCGCCGCGGCCTCGTCGAATCCGGTGGTAAAGACGGGGTTCTCATCGCGGGTGCGCCAGCAGACGAACGCCAGCCTGCCGCCGCGCCGCAGCGCCTTGCGCAGGTTGCCGAAGGCCGCCGCCGGGTCATCGAAGAACATGACGCCGAAGCTGCTCAGCACCACGTCGAAGACCCCGGCCTCGAACGGGTGCACCTGCACGTCGGCGACCTCGAACCTGGCATTGGCGACGCCCGCGGCAGCGGCGAGCCGGCGCGCCTCGGCCACCTGGATCCGGGAAAAGTCCGCGCCCAGAGCATGCCCGCTACCGGCGGCGCGCGCCGCCAGGGTGGTCGTGTCACCGCAACCGCACCCGACGTCGAGAACGCGCTCCCCGTCCTGGATCGCCGCGGCGGCCAGCAACCGCGCCCTCAGCCGGCCCAGCACCCGCTCAATCCGCTCACGCTGCTCGACGAACTCCCGCCCGCTGGCTCCGTTCCAGTCCTCGGCCTGCTCCGCATTCACCGCCACGAAGGCCACGCTACATCGCCCCGCATGCCACTGCTCATTAACGTTTCGTTCCCTTGACGGCCCGTTCCATCGTGATTGAATTACGTCATGAATTAAGTCGTGTAACAAGACCCGCTGGAGTGGTCGCTTCTCGGCAAGGGGTTGGCAATGGGCTCTGTCGTGCTGGGCCCGCGCCGCTGGCGCGCGGTCAAACGGACATCGATCGCCGGCCTCGTGCTGGCACTAGTCACCGCGCTGGCCCTGGTAGCAGGGCCAGCCGGGCGGGCTCACGCAGCCGCGACGCTGCTGTCACAGGGCCACCCAGCGACCGCATCCTCGACCGAGAGCGCCTCGTTCCCGGCGTCGAACGCCGTGGACGGCAACACCGGCACGCGCTGGTCGAGTGCCTTCTCAGATCCGCAATGGCTGCAAGTCGATCTGGGTGCCACCGCCTCGATCAGCCAGGTCGTCTTGCAGTGGGAGACCGCGTACGCGACCGCGTTCCAGATCCAGACCTCGCCCGACGGCACGACCTGGACGACGATCTTCTCGACCACCACCGGCACCGGCGGCACGCAGACCCTCAACGTGACGGGCACCGGCCGGTTCGTGCGCATGCTCGGAACAGCGCGCGCGACGCAGTTCGGGTACTCGCTGTTCGAGTTCCAGGTCTTCGGGACAGCCGGCGGCGGCGGCAGCTGCAGCACGACCAACGCCGCGCTCAACCATCCGGCCACCGCGTCCTCGACCGAGAACGCCAGCTTCCCCGCCGCCAACGCCTTCGACGGCAACACCGGCACCCGCTGGTCGAGTGCGTTCTCCGACCCGCAGTGGGTCCAGGTGGATCTCGGGTCCAGCCAGACGATCTGCCAGGTGTCGCTGAACTGGGAAGCCGCCTTCGCGAAGGCGTTCCAGATCCAGACCTCGCCCGACGGCACGACCTGGACGACAATCTTCTCCACCTCCACCGGAAGCGGCGGCGTCCAGACCCTCAACGTCTCGGGGACCGGCCGTTTCGTGAGAATGAACGGAACGGCGCGGGGCACCCAGTTCGGCTACTCGCTGTGGGAGTTCGGGGTATTCACCACCACCGGCGGCACCGGGACCAATACCGTCACGGTCACCAATCCCGGCGCCCAGACCGCCACGATCGGCACGGCCGTGAGCAAGCAGATCAGCGCCACGGACTCCGCCGCAGGCCAGACGCTGACCTTCACCGCCACCGGCCTCCCCGCCGGGCTGTCCATCAGCTCCTCCGGCCGATCACCGGCACGCCCACGACGGCAGGCTCGTCCAGCGTCGTCGTGACCGCCAAGGACGCCACGGGCGCGGCCGGGACCGCCGCGTTCAGCTGGACTGTGAACGCCGCCACCGGGGGCGCATGCCCGGCACAATCCAACACGCCGAACTTCGGCCCGAATGTCGACATCTTCAGCCCCAGCATGTCCAGCGCCACCATCCAGTCCACGCTGGACTCGGTCTTCAACACCCAGAAGCTCAACCAGTTCGGCACCCAGCGCTTCGCCCTGCTGTTCAAGCCGGGAACCTACAGCGCCGATGCCAACATCGGCTACTACACCTCGATCCAGGGACTCGGCCAGAACCCCGACGACGTCACCATCAACGGCGACGTCACCGTCGACGCGTTCGACGGAACGGGCAACGCCACGCAGAACTTCTGGCGGTCGGCAGAGAACATGGCCATCAACCCGTCCGCCGGGACTGATCGCTGGGCCGTGGCCCAGGCCGGGCCGTTCCGCCGGATGGACATTCACGGCGGCCTGAACCTCGCGCCGGCTAGCAACGGCTTCGCCAGCGGCGGCTACATCGCCGACAGTAAAGTCACCGGCCAGGTCTCCACGGTGTCGCAGCAGCAGTGGTACTCCAGGGACAGCAACTTCGGCAGCTGGTCTGGCTCGGTCTGGAACATGGTGTTCTCGGGCGTGAACGGCGCCCCGGCGCAGAGCTTCCCGAGCCCGCCGATGACCACGCTGGCCACCACCCCGGTGTCCCGCGACGTGCCCTACCTGTTCATCGACGCGAGCGGTAACTACCACGTCTTCGAGCCGTCCCTGCGGACCAGTGCATCCGGTCCCAGCTGGGCCAACAGCCCGACGCCGGGCACCTCCGTGCCGATGAGCCAGTTCTTCGTCGCCGACCCGTCGATGAGCGCGGCCACCATCAACGCCGCCCTGTCCGAGGGCTGCAATCTGCTGTTCACTCCGGGCGTCTACAACATCAATCAGACCCTCAATGTCACCCACGCCAACACCACGATCCTCGGCCTCGGGTTCCCGACGCTGATCCCGCAGAACGGCGTGAACACCATGCAGGTCGCTGACGTGGACGGCGTCCGGCTCCAGGGCCTGCTGTTCGACGCGGGCACAGTTAACTCAGCCGCCTTGCTGACGGTCGGCTCCGCCGGCTCGACAGCGAGCCACGCGACTAACCCGATCTCCGTGCAGGACGTGTTCTTCCGGATCGGCGGCGACATCGCCGGGAAGGCCACCTCCAGCCTGGTCGTCAACGCCAATGACACCATCGTCGACGACATCTGGGCCTGGCGCGCCGACCACGGCAACTCCGGGACCGTCGGCTGGACCACCAATACCGCCGATAACGGCATGACCGTCAACGGCAACAACGTCGAGGCACTCGGCCTGTTCGTCGAGCATTACCAGAAGACCGAGGTGGCCTGGAACGGCCAGAACGGAAAGATCATCTTCTTCCAGAACGAGATGCCCTACGATCCGCCGAACCAGGCGGCCTGGATGAATGGCGCCTCCAACGGCTATCCCGCGATCGCCGTGGCCAGCAACGTCACCTCGTTCGGGGGGTGGGGCCTGGGCAGCTACTGCTTCTTCAACGTCAATCCGGCCGTCACCTCGGCCAATGCGTTCCAGTCACCCACCACGGCAGGGGTGGCGTGGCACGACCTGCTCACGGTTTCCCTGGGTGACGTCGGCCTGATCACCCACGTCATCAACAACACCGGAGCAACCACGCCGACCAACACCACGCCCAGCGACGTGGTCAGCTTCCCCTAGCCGCAAGGCCGGTCAGTTAAGGGCGCGCAGATCATTAACACGCTGACCTGGCTTCCGGCAGGAGGTTGATTCGCCCCCGCTGACCAGCGGATACGCGCTTCGAGGCCGGGATGGGGCCGCCGCCGGCCCCTGCCCGGCCGGCTAATGCTGCCCACGTCCATAGTGGTAGCCGGTGGCCAAGGTGTGCTTTAGGTGAGCCTGACAGCATCGACGGAGAAATAACTGGCCAGCTCAGATGAATTTCCCGTTCCGCCAGAGGGAAGGGTAGCTGATGGAACAGTCACTGGAGCTTCTTGCTATGGGTGCGTGGATTTCACGAGCACTCGCAGTGGCCGCGCATTTCGCTATCGCGGATACCCTGGCGGACGGCCCGGCCACGGAGCCCGAGCTGGCCAAGGCCACGGGCATGCACGAGGACGCCGTCCTGCCGCTGATGAAGGCCCTTACAATGGTCGGTGTCTTCGCCCGGGACGAGGACGGCAGCTTTACCAACTCGTCACTTTCCGAGCGGCTCAAGACCGATCACCCGGAGTCGGTCAGGCACTTGTGCATGCTCCTCGGCGGGCTGTACTTCCAGGCCTGCGGCGGCCTTCTTGAGGCGGTTAAGACGGGAAAGCCGGCGCTGCCCTTTGTTTTCGGCGTCTCGCTGTATGAGCATCTGGAGCGAGACCCTGCGGACGCCGAGATATTCGACCGGGCGATGCAGGAACGGGCTGGCCCGGTCGCGGCGACCCTGGCTGAGAATTATCCCTTCGAAAACGCGCGTACGGTGATTGACGTCGGTGGCGGCAATGGTGAGCTGCTCAAGGGAATCCTGTCCGCGCACCATCAGCTGAACGGAATCTGCGTCGATCGCGCGGTCACCTGCGAGCGGGCCGAAGCCGAGCTGCGCGGTTCCGGGAATGAAGACCTTATCAAGCGCCTGTCGTACCAGCCTGCGGATATATCTCGCGAATGCCCTAGCGGCGGCGATATCTATATCCTCAAGAACGTGCTGCACGATTGGAGTTCCGCCACCGCCGTGCGCATCCTGAGCAGCATACGCGACGCGATGAGGGCCGGCCCGGCAGCCCGGAACGCCGACAGCCAGCTACCCATGCTGCTGGTCGTCGACGCGTTGATCGAGCACGACGTGGCCGCGCCGCTGCGCCCTCTCATCAAGCTGGTCTTCGGCGAGGAGAACACCCGCGAGCGCGGCGAATCCGATATCCGCCGAGAGGCCGCAGAGGCAGGTCTCCAGGTCCTGTCGATCACGCCGCTTCCCCCGGAAAACAGTGTTGTGGCATGCGCGCTCGCCCCCACCGCCTGAATCCTCGCGGCGAGCGATAACTCACGTTCAAGGCCTGCTTTAGCTCCGTCCGTCATTGTAGTCGAGGAAGTTACGATCGCCAGCTCAGGAAGGTCATCATGACTCAGCAGGTTAACTGGAATTACGTACCAGACTCCGTGGCCGCGGAAAATGAGGCATCGACGGAGGAGCACATCTTTTTCAAAGAGATCGAGAAGGTGACCCAGGCACACACGAACTCAACGGAGTCGCCGGAGAAGTGGGGGCCTGGTTTCATGACCACCTACTGGTGCGACGTCTTCAACACGGATGAAGAACTCATCGGCACGTCCATCGGCACCATGATCATCCTTTACCGGCGTCCTTCTGACGGCCACCTGATCGAGTACTGCAGCGAGCAGATCCAGTTGAAGGACGGATCCTTCGCTGCCGCGGGATTCATCGACCGCAACGATGTACTCTCCCAGAACTGGATCAGTTACCCCGTCGAGGGAACGGGCGGACGATACAAGGGAATGACCGGAAACCGTAAGTACCGGATCAATAAGCTGGCCGACCAGTACCCGCTCATCGCCGAGATCGAACTGCACCGCGATAAATAAGGGCCTCGTTCCTTCCCGGCCCAAGGCCCGCGTGATCCAGGAGAAGACTGAAATGTTGTCCGAGGATACTGGCATCGAGGAGATGCCCAGATTTCCGATGAGCCGGACGTGCCCGTTCGAGCCGCCCGAGCCCTACGCGCGGCTCAGGGAAAAGGCGCCGATGAGCCCGGTCATGATGCCGGACGGCAAGCGGGCCTGGCTGGTCACCTCCCACGCCTTCGCTCGTACTCTGCTCCTCGACGAGCGGTCCAGCTCGAACCGCCTCAACCCGGGTTTCCCCGAGCTGGTGCCCGGCCTGCACACCCTGGCCAAGCAGACCACGGGATTCATGTCGTGGATGGACGGGGCTGAGCACTCGGGGCATCGCCGCAGGCTGACCGGCGAGTTCACGTTGCGGCGGGTCAGGGAGCTGCGTCCGCGGCTACAGCAGATCACCGACGACGCGGTAACCGCGATGCTCGAGCTGGGGCCGCCCGCGGACCTGGTGCAGGCGGTGTCCTATCCGGTGCCGTCCCTGGTGGTCTGCGAACTGCTCGGCATTCCCTACGAGGACAGGGCGTTCTTCCAGGGGCAGGCCCACACGATGGCCGATCGCAGAAGCGACGGGGCCCAGCGCATCGGAGCGCTGGGTCAGCTGCGGAAGTTCCTCGACGCACTGGTGACGAAGCGGGAGAACGCGCCGGAAGACGACTTGATCTCGCGGATGATCCAGCGGTACCGCGACGCCGATGAGTACGACCACGACCAGATGACCGGGCTGGCCATGCAGTTGCTGGTCGCCGGGCACGAGAGCACGGCCAACATGATCTCCCTCGGGGTCGTGGCCTTGCTGCGGCATCCCGAGCAACTGGCCCAGTTCCGCAGCGATCCCAGCCTGGCCCGGACCACGGTGGAGGAACTGCTCCGGTTCTTCAGCATCTCGGATCCGGTCACCAGCCGGGTCGCCACCGCCGACATCAGCATCGGCGAATACACCATCCGTGAGGGTGAGGGCATGGTCATCCCCAACGCGGCGGCCAACTGGGACCCGGGCGTGTTCGCGGCGCCCGAGGAGCTCAACATCAACCGCGACGCCCGCCGGCACTTCGCCTTCGGTTACGGCGCGCACCAGTGCCTAGGGCAGCACCTGGGCCGGCTCGAACTGGACATCGCCTACACGACGCTGTTCAGCAGGGTGCCGACCATCCGGCTGGCGGTGCCTTTCGAGGAGCTGCCGTTCAAGAGCGACGCGATGCTCTACGGAATCAACGAAGTCCCTATCACCTGGTAGCCCGGTTTTCCGCACGGAGGACATCGCGCGTCAAAGGGCCGCTGGCCGGAGTGCGCCCAGGGCGGCGGCCAGCCGCTGCGTGAGATCCGCGACGGCGGCGCGGAGTTCGGGTCCGCCTTCGACGTGGTACTGGACGGGGATCACGGCGAGCCACTCGCCGGCATACATCGCCGGGTTGCTGGTGGTGCCGGTCAGGACGCATCGCTGACCGTCGCCGGCGGGCTCCAGGCGGCCCATCGGCGGCCGGACATACCGGGCGACTTCATCAGCCGGGGCGTCGAAAACGACCTTGGCCTCGAATTCCCAGCCGACGCCCAGGTGCTGTTCCAGCAGGTCTGCGTAGTCCAGGCCGGCGGGTGCGCGGAACTGCCCGCCGCCTTCGGCGACTGAGTGAATCCGGTCGATGCGGTAGGCGCGGACCGAACCGGCGCGCTGGGAGTGGCAAAGCAGGTACCAGCGGCCATGGCGGACGACGACGGCCCAGGGGTCGACGTCCTCTTCCCATTGCCTGCCTGCCTGGCTGCGGTAGCCGATGCTCACCCGGCGCTGGGCTTCGACGGCGGCAACGAGCGCGCCCGCGGTCCCGGTGCCGGGGCGCGCGGCCCCGCGGTCGGGCGCGGCCCGGGCGTGCCGGCGCATGGTGGCGGCCGGCCGGCCGACGTTCTCGGGCAGCGCCCGGATGATCTTGCCCAGGGCGGAGCCGACCGGGTCGGCGGCGTCCGCGGCGGCATGGCTGCCGTCGAGGACGGCCATGACCAGGCCAAGCGCCTCGGTGGCGGTGAAGACCAGCGGCGGCAGCCGGATGCCGCGGCCGAGCCGGTAGCCGCCGTAGGGTCCCCGGGCGGACTCCACGGGGATGTCGGCCTCGCGCAGGATCGCGACGTAGCGGCGCGCGGCCCGTTCGGTCACATCCAGCCCCGCCGCGAGCTGGGCGGCGGTGATGCCGGGCTGGGCCTGCAGCAGCTCAAGGGCTCGCAGTGCCCGCGCGGTGGGGCTCAGGCCGGCTTTCACCACAGCAGTTTAATCAGGAAGCCGATCGTCCGGAACTGCCCCTAGCGTCGTCTGGGCCGGGCAACCCCCGGCTGGCCGCGCCGGAAGCGCTGCATCGCAGTGGCGAAGGAGAACTGAGATGGACATCCTGCTGATCGCCGGGCTGTGGCTCGGCGCGCCGGTCTGGGACAACGTCGCCGCCCAGCTCCGGGCGCACGGCCATCGCGCCGTGCCGGTCGCCCTGCCGGGTCAGGGCGATGGCAATACGTCGGCGACGCTCGCGGATCAGGCGGCCGCCGTGCTCGCGGCCGTTGACGCGGCCGCCGGGAGGCCCATGGTGGTGGGGCATTCCGCGGCGTGCACCCTGGCGTGGCTCGCCGCCGACGCCCGCCCGGCCAAGATCAGCAAGGTCGTCCTCATCGGCGGCTTCCCCAGTCCAGACGGCCAGCCGTACTTCAGCGGCCTTCCCGTCCAGGATGGCGCGGTGCCCTTCCCTGGCTGGGGCGAATTCGAGGGACCCGACTCCGCCGATCTGGACGACGCGGCCAAGCAGGCCCTCGCGTCGGCTGCGATCCCGGTGCCAGAAGGGGTCACGCGCGGCCCGGTCAGGCTGGCCGACGAGCGCCGCTATGACGTCCCAGTGGTGGTGATCTGCCCGGAGTTCACCCCGGCCCAGGCCAGGGAATGGATCGGCCAGGGCGCGGTGCCCGAGCTGGCGAAAAGCAGCAATGTCTCGTTTGCCGACATCGATTCCGGTCACTGGCCCATGATCAGCGCACCGGCCGGGCTCGCGCGGCTGCTGGCCCAGGCGGCCGCGGAGTCCTGAGCGGGCAGCAGCTGTCAGCCATCGGGGCCGGGGGTCATGCGGGCCTGGATGCCATCGATGGCGACTTGGATGACGTTGAGGGACTTGAGCATGTCTACCTGTTGCTTTTGCAGGGCCAGGAGCTGCTCGTGCTGATGGCGGAGCGTCTCGGTGTTGGCCTGGGTGTGCAGCGCGATGGCGGCGCTGATCTTGTCGCTGCGATTGGCGCTGATCTGCAGGATTATGCCCTGGACCGCGGCGAGGCAGGACAGGCAGAGGTTGAGGAGGATGAACGGGTACAGGTCCCACCGGATGGATGTGCGTTGCAGCGCGATCCACACGGCGATCCACGTGGCGACCAGGCCCAGCGCTGTCCAGGTGCCGAACCAGTGCTTGAGCCAGTCGGCTGCTTTCTCGCCGGACGTGCGCCGGTGAGCGCGGACCGCCGGATGACGGTGCCACAGGTTGGTGCCTGCCCTTACCACTGCTGCCTCACCTCCTTCGATACCCCCGAACCCGGTGCGACGGCAGCGGGGTCTACCTGGCGCTTGGTCTGGAAGTAGGCGGCGGGGGTGAGGCCGGTTTCCTTGCGGAAGGCGGCGACGAAGGCGCTGGCCGTCTGGTAGCCGACATGCCGGGCGACGGTACCGACGGCCTGCCCGGAGGCAAGCCGGGGCAGCGCGGCCTGCAGCCGGACCAGGCGCCGCCACGGGCCGAAGGTCATCCCGGTGCCGGTGCGGAAGGCCCGGGCGAGAGTCCGTTCGCTGGTGCTCACCTGGGCGCCCCACTCGGCTAGTGTCCGGCTGTCCGCGGGGTCGGCGAGCAGCCGCGCCGCGACCTGTGCGGCGCGCTCGTCATCGGGCATCCGGACCTCGATGGTGGTCATCGGCACCGGCCGGAGCAGGTCAGCGAGCAGCGCCTCCGCGCGAGCGCGCTGCCCGGCGTCGAGGGTGTCGCTGTCCAGGTAGCCGATGAGCTCGGCGAGCATCGGGGTCACCGCGACCGGGACCGGATCGGCCCAGCTGGCGGGGGAGCGGTCCGGCCGGATGTACAGCGACCGCATGGTGGCCGTCCCCGCGGTCAGCGTCTCGTGTCTCAGCCCGGCCGGAATCCACAGGGCCCTGGTGGGCGGCAGCACCCAGTCCGCCGCCTCGGTGCGCACGGTGAGCACTCCGCTGGCCGCCCAGGCGAGCTGATGATCATCGTGAACATGCCAGTTGAAAACCACCCCGGGCGGCATCGGGAAGGTGGCAGCGATCACCGAGCCGGTGACATGCTGCCACGGGTCTGCGGGTTGTCCGTTCTGCGACATGTCTTGTCACCCTACGCCATTGGCGTCAGCGTGGCCGGCTCGTAGCGTCGGCCTTATGAACGCCGACCACGAGAACCTGTGCGCCAGCCCGGAATGGGCCGGCTACCTGCAGACCGAGATCCTGCCGACGGTGACCGCCGGAATCGATCTCGGGAAGGATGTGCTGGAGATCGGCCCGGGCCCCGGGGCGGCCACCGGCTGGCTGGCCGAGCGGGTCGCCCAGCTGACCGTCCTGGAGGCCGATCAGGCCGCGGCCGTCAGGCTGGCCGAGCGCTGCCCCGCCAGCAACCTCACCATTGATACCGGGGACGCCACCCGGATGCCCTACCCGGATGCGGCGTTCGACGCGGTCGCGTCCTTCACCATGCTGCATCATGTGCCCACCGCGGCCGCCCAGCACCAGATCCTGGCCGAGGCGCAGCGGGTGCTGCGGCCTGGCGGGACGCTGGCCGGATCGGACAGCCTGGCCAGCGTCAGCCTGCACCATTTCCACGCCGGCGACACCTACAACCCGCTGGACCCGGCGGTGCTGCTGACCTGGCTGCGCACGCTCGGGTTCAGCACCGTCACCGTCATCGCGGGCGAGGTGCTGATGTTCACTGCCCGCAAGCCCGCAACAGGGGAGCCGTCGTGATGAGCGGCATCGCGCTGCGCGCCGCGGTCACTGGCCTGATCATGCTGGCAGCGGCCGAGGAGGAGATGCTGCTGGTCAGCGCGCCCGACGGGGAGCGGCCCGGACCGGTGGGCCGCGGTGCCGCTGGTCGCCCACAACGCCGAGTTCCGGCAGCAGCAGGTGACCCGGCTGGACGCGGTGCGGGCCGGCGGCACGCCGCCGGTCTTCGCAGAGATCGACCACCGGTCACCGCAGGTCTACAAGTCCTATAACGCCCAGACCGGTGCCGAAGTCACCAGGCAGAGCAGGCAATCGGTCAGGCAGCTGATCGATGGGCTGAACGCGGTCTGCGACGAGGACCTCAGCGACTCCTCCGGGCACCCGTGGCTGCGCGGCCGCCAGCTCTGGCTGCAGGTGGTGGTCCGCGGATTCTGGCACCCCACCGGGCACATCGGCGACTACCACATTGCCCGCGGGCGGGCCGGCCGCGCCGTCGCCCTGCACGCCCACGCTCTCGCAACCGCCAGGTATCTGGGCCTGCCAGACATGGCGCTGAGCATGGCTGCCTACAGCCTGGCCTGCGCGCAAGCCCGGATTGGCGCCAGTGCAGAAGCCCTGCAGACGCTGACCGAGGCCATCGGCTTCAACCCGGGCCTGCATGTCAACGCCCGCCGCGATCCTGATCTGGCCGCGCTGCGAGACAGCGGGCAGCTCGGCCGGCTGCTCGCCGCCGGATCAGCCGGCCAGGCGGGATGATCCTGGTGCCCGAGCTGGCGGCCAGCAGTCCTGGCCGGTGCGGCGGTCAGTTGTCGGTCAGCTCTGCGGGTCGAGTTCCCTCAGCTTGGCGCGCACCTGGCCGGCGTCGGGGTGGTGCAGGTTGTCGAGGATGCCCAGGGCCTGCTGCCAGGCATCTCGGGCGCCCTGCAGCTCGCCGGCCGCCTGATAAGTGTCGCCAAGGCGGGTGAGCGTTCCGGCTTCGCAGTCGCGGTTGCCGAATTCCCGCTGGATGCGAAGCGCGTGCTGATAGCAGGAAGTGGCCTCGGCGTGGTGGCCGAGGTGGTGCTCGGCGTAGCCGAGGCTGTCCCAGGTGGCGGCCTCGCCATTACGGTCGTCGACCTCGCGCCACAGGTTGAGGGCTTGCTGGCAGGATGACTGAGCCTGCTGGTAGTTGTCGAGCTGGGCGTGGCAGTAGCCGATATTGTTAAGGGACCTGGCCTGTCCCGCCTGGTGGCCGAGGGCCTGGTACAGGCTAAGGGCCTGCTCGGCGTGGCCGAGCGCGGCGACAATGCGGCCCTGGCGCTCGTTTACCCAGGCGAGGGACTGGTGGGCGCGAGCCTCCCCGGCGCGGTCGCCGAGTTCCTGGTAGAGCTGCAGGCATGCCGCCAGGTGGGCGCTGGCTCCGTCGTATTCGCCGAGCCTGGCGTGAGTCCTGGCCAGGAGGCGGCGGGATTCGGCTTGCCCGGCCCGGTCACCGAGGCGTGCGGCGGCCACGACCGCGATGTGCTGGACGATGGCGGTCTGGTTCCCGTACGCGCGCCCGTCGAGGACATCTGCCATTGCCCAGGCGATCTGCCAGGCGTGGACGTCCAGCCCCGAGTCGGCAGCGAGGTTGACGGCGGCCTGCAACACGTGGCGTTCGGCCTCGAACCAGGCCACTGCCTGCTGGTGGCCGGCGGGCTGCTCGGGCACGACGCCGGGCCGGGCCGGTTCGAGGTTGATCGTCTCCCGGGACGAGCGAAGCAGGACGGCGGCGGTGTGGGCGGTGTGCAGGTAGTGGTCGAGGAGCCGGCCGATTGCGGCCTCGCGCTCAGGCCCGCCGTCAGTAGCGCGGGCCTGGTCGGCGGCGTAAGCGCGGAGCAGGTCGTGGCAGGTGTACCGGCCGGGGGTGTGCTCGGTTAGCAGGTGGGCACGGGACAGCTCGCCGAGGTCCTGGCGGGCCTGGGCGAGTGGACCCCCGGCCATGCTGGCTGCGGCCGGGGCGGAGATGTCGGGGCCAGGGTGCATGCCCAGCAGGCGGAACGTCCGCGCCGCGCCGGGGCTTAGCTGGCGGACCGACCAGGAGAACACCGCCCGGACGCTGGCAGCTGGTTCGCCCGCATCGAGGGCGTCGAGCCGGCCGGTGGTGTCGCGGAGCTCGGCGGCCAGCGCGGCGAGCGGGAGGCGGGGACGGGCAGCGGCGCGTGCGGCGGCGATGGCCAGCGCCAGCGGCAGGCATGCGCACAGATCCGTGATCTCGGTGACCGCGTCCGGCTCGGCGGCAGCGCGGCCACCATCCAGCCGGGCGCTGAACATCTGCCGGGCCTCGGCGGCGGTGAGCACGTCCAGGGTGATCAGGCGGGCGCCGTTGCCGGCGGCCAGGCCGGCCAGCTGGCTGCGGCTGGTGACGACGACCAGGCAGCCCGGGCTGGCGGGCAGTAGCGGGCGGACCTGCTGCTCGTCGCGGGCGTTGTCCAGCACGATCAGTATCTGCCTGCCAGCGAGCAGGCTGCGGTACAGCCCGGCCTGGGCGTCCGGGCCAGGCGGGACCCGATCCGGCGGCACGCCCAGCGCATCCAGGAACCCGCGGAGCGCCTCGGCTGGCGTGGCCAGGCCGCCACCGGGGTCGAACCCGCGCAGGTTCGCATACAGCTGCCCGTCGGGATACCGCTGCGCCACCTGGTGCGCCCAGTGGATGGCCAGGGCGGTCTTGCCTACCCCGGCTGTCCCGCCGATCGCGCTGATCACCACGGTCCCCGCCGCGTCGCCCTCGGCCTGGTCCTGCATCCGGGCGAGCGCAGCCAGCTCGCCCGTCCGGCCGGTGAAGTACGCCACCGTGGCGGGCAGCTGCCGCGGGACGACCCGCCCGGCAGCCGGCTGACCGGCCGCGCCGGGCGGTTGCTCGGCACCGGCGGCGGACAGGTTCGGGGCCAGCCGCCGGCCAGCGGCGGCAATAAACTCGGTCCTCGCTGCCTCGCGCAACCGCAGGGCATCGGCCAATCGGTGCAGCGAATCCTGGTGAGGCCACCGGATACGCCCGCGTTCCAGGCCGCCGATAGCACGGACGCTGAGCCCGGACCGTTCAGCCAGTTCCTGCTGAGATAGCCCGGCCGATAGCCGGCAGGCACGCAGCCGGGCCCCAAACGATCCGCCACCGTAGGTCATTCCAGGCCCTCTCGCCGCGACAGGAAGCTGACAACGGAGGGATAGCGATGCCGCTGGGTGCCTGCCTCAGCCGGGAATCGGGGACTGCATGATCGCCGACTCCAGCAAGAGGGGATTGTAGCAGCGTGCCGCCGGGATCATTTAGCCCCAGGGACAGTCAGCAGCCGGCGTGTGCGGCCGGCCTGACCGTGGTCGCGGGTGACGGCGACCCGGCCCGGTTAGCCGCGGCACGCCCGTCAGCCGTAGCGGGTCAGCCGGCTACCGCGCTTGAAATACTGCCGGTCATTGTGCCAGTCATCGTTCCTGTTCGACATCGCCTAATGACGTTATCTTCTGCCTGAAAGCGCACGGCTGGTAAGACCCGGCCACTGCCCGCTCTCTGTCGCATGGAGGTCCGATCATGGTGCTCCGAAGAATCCAGGTAATCCCGCTAGTTATCAGCCTGCTGGCCGCTTGCCTCGTGTTCGCGGGCGTTAGCCTGGCCACCGCCGGCCCTGCTTCCGCCAGTCCTGTCGTCACCATCTGCCTCACCAACGCGCGGGCCTTCTGCGCTGACGTAAAGGATTCCAAAAATGTTAGCGGCCAGCCCGTCTGGCTATACCGTGCTAGCGACGGCGCGAAAGATTATCATTGGTACGAGGTCCCCACGCCCTGTAACGATAACTTCTGCCTCTGCCCCGCCGCAAACTGCCTCGAGTTCGAAGACGTCCAGAACCCGAATCTCTGCCTGGCCCTCTCGTCTAACCTGGTCGGAGTGTCACTCATAAACTGTCACATAGCAGATGGCACTGGTGGTACAGCCCGAGCCGCGTGGATCCAGCTCGGAAACAACCTGGAGAACTATTTCCTTGCCACTAATCATGATCTTAGTGTCAACGGGCCCTTGTTCAGCGGCCGTTACCTATACGTCGGGCCTCATATAAATCCGGGCACCAACGAGTGGCAACAGTGGAGCGGCATCTGATACCCGCGCACGCGGCCTGACCCACTCAGCCGCGCGACTCAGCCAAAGCGGGGGCAGGCAGTCCCCGCTTTGGCGCTCGTCGGCCGCGGCCTCATGCACCAGTTGCTGGAAGGCGCGGTCGGGCATGCGCACGAGATGCGCCGCGGTGCCAAGCCCAGCTGGCTCACGCGCCGCGAGCTCGCGTGAGGTGACCCCGCCGCCTGCTGCCTGGCTTCGCCGCCGTGATCGCGCTTCGCGCCGGGAGAACGGTGTGAAGCATTCGATCGCGGTCCGGGCAAGATAGCGGCATGGAACGTGTGCTTGGAGTTGGCGGATACTTCATGCGGGCCGCCGACCCGGTGTCGCTGGGTGCGTGGTACCGCGATTGCCTGGGCCTGGACGCCGATGAGAACGGTCTGTGGCGTCAGGAAGCCGGGGTGACAGTATTCGCGACTTTCGAGCACGGGACCGAGTACTTCGGGTCCCGCGCCCAGCAGACGATGCTCAACTTCCGTGTCCGCGACCTGGATGCGATGCTCGCGCAACTGCGCGCCAAGGGAGCGGACGTGGCCAGGGAGACTCAGGACATGGAGGGCGTCGGCCGATTCGGCTGGGTCACCGATCCTGAGGGCAATCGGGTCGAGCTGTGGCAGCCCAGCTGACCGTGAAGGCGTAGGGCGGCCCGCGTCCCTGCCGCCGCGGGCGGCCCGGCCGGGGTGGCGTGGGACCATGCGCAGATGAGCACGCTCATCACCAATATCGGCGAGCTCGTGACCAACGCGCCGCCGGACAGCGAGCCCGGGGGTGGCCAGCCTGGCGGGGGCGGGCCGCGGGCGGGCGGGTTCGCGGCTATCGGGGACGCCGCGCTGGTCGCCGATGACGGCCTGGTCGGGTGGACCGGGCCGGCCGCGCGGGCGCCCGCCGCCGACGAGATGGTCGACGCGGCCGGGCGGGCGGTGCTGCCCGGCTTCGTCGACTCGCACGCGCACCTGGTGTTCGCCGGCGAGCGCGGAGCCGAGTTCGCCGCCCGGATGGCCGGCCAGCCCTACCAGGCCGGCGGCATCAGGACCACGGTCGCCGCAACCCGGGCCGCCAGCGACACCCAGCTCCGGGCGAACCTGGCCCGGCTTGCCGCGGAGCTGCTGGCCCAGGGAACGACCACCTTCGAGTGCAAGTCCGGGTACGGGCTGACCACCGCCGACGAGCGGCGCAGCGTCGCGCTGGCGGCCGAGGTGACGGCAGAGGTCACGTTCCTGGGCGCGCACGTGGTGCCGCCCGAGTTCGCGGCGGACCCGGCTGGCTACGTCGACCTGGTCTGCGGTGAGATGCTCGCGGCGTGCGCGCCGCACGCCCGGTGGGTCGACGTGTTCTGCGAGCGGGGCGCGTTCGGCCCGGACGAGGCGCGGGCGGTGCTGGCGGCGGGCGCGGCAGCCGGGCTGCAGCCCCGGGTACACGCCAACCAGCTCGGCGCGGGGCCAGGCGTCCAGCTGGCCGTCGAATCCGGCGCCGCGTCCGCCGACCACTGCACCTTCCTCAGCGACGCCGACGTCGACGCGCTGGCCGGCTCGGCCACGGTGGCGACGCTGCTGCCCGGGGTGGAGTTCTCCACCCGGCAGCCCTACCCGGACGCCCGGCGGCTGCTGGCCGCGGGCGCCACGGTGGCGATCGCCACCGACTGCAACCCCGGCTCCTGCTTCACCTCCAGCATGCCGCTGTGCGTCGCGCTCGCGGTCAGGGAGATGCGGATGACCACCGAGCAGGCGGTCTGGGCGGCCACCGCGGGCGGTGCCAGGGCGCTGCGCCGCGCCGACATCGGCCACCTCGGCGCCGGCGCCCGGGCCGACCTGGTCATGCTGGACGCGCCCGCGCACACCTACCTGGCCTACCGGCCGGGCGTGCCGCAGGTCGCCGCGGTCTGGCGGGCGGGCCAGCTCGTCTCCGGCTCACCCGCGCGCTGAAGCCGGCCACGGTAGGTGCAGGCCTACCAGCAAAGGTGGGTGCAGGCGGCTGGTGCTGACCCGCCGCCGGGCTCAGGCGGGGGCGGGACTGAGCGGCCGGTAGCGGCTGCGGAAGCGGACCAGCGGGTCGCCGGTCTCCGCGACGTAGGGAAGGGCCAGCACCTCGGCCACGACCATCAGGTGATCACCGGCGGGGATCCGCTGGGTGGCGGCGCATTCCAGCGCGGCCAGGCCGCCGTCGGGGATCAGCGCGCCCGAATGCGAGCCGCGCTGGTGCGGCACGCCCTCGAGCAGCAGCCGGGCCCCCGGACGGCCGGAGGCCGCGAACCGGCCCGCCAGCGCCCGCTGGCTGGCCGCGAGCAGCGTCACCGCGAACCAGTCCAGCCGGGCGAGCACCTCGGCGGGGTAGGACCCGGCCTGCAGCGCGACGCTGATCAGCGGCGGCTCGACCGACAGCGGGCAGAACGCGCTCACCGTCGTGCCGATGTCGTCGCGCCCGTCAGCGAGCGTCACCAGGGTCACGCCCGCGGCCAGCGCGGTCAGCGCGTCGGCGAACCGGGCAGCGGGACTGGCCGCCGGCTGGCGTTCAATCACTCGAACATCCAGCTGCCGGGCAGGATCAGCGGTCCGTACGGCGGCAGGCCGGCCTGGGCCGCCAGCCGCCCGGCCGGTCCCCAGCCGTCGGCGAACACCGCGGCGGCGCGGTCACTGGCCGCGGCCGGGCGGAGCCGGTCGATCGGGCGGTTGCGGGGGAAGCCGCGCAGCGGCGCCGACATCGGCAGGCCGGCCCGGCTGCGGGCGATCGCCGCCGCCCTGTCCAGCCCGCCGAGCTCGTCCACCAGGCCGTTGTCCTTGGCGTCGGCGCCGGTCCAGACCCGTCCCCTGGCCAGCTCGCCGACCCGCTCGGACGGCAGCCCGCGGCCGGCCGCCACCTTGCTGGTGAAGTCGTCGTAGATGTGATCGAGCCAGTTGTTCACCAGCGCCCACTCGTCCTCGGTGTAGGGGCGGCTGGTGCTGAACATCGCCGAGTGCGCGCCTTCCAGGACCGAGTCGGTGGTCACCCCGATCCGGCGCAGCGCCCCGGAGACTACCGGCTTGCCGGACAGGACGCCGATGGAGCCGGTTATCGTGCCCGGCTGGGCCACGATCGCGTCCGCGGCCATCGAGATGTAGTACCCGCCGGACGCGGCCACGTTGCCCATCGACACCACGACCGGCTTGCCCGTGGCCCTGGCCCGGACCACCTCCCGCCAGATCGTGTCGGAGGCGACGTAGGACCCGCCCGGGCTGTTGACCCGCAGCACGATCGCGCGTACCTGGTCGTCGCTGACCGCCGACCGGATCGCGGCGCTGATCGTGTCCGAGCCCATCGCGCCGCCCGACATCGGGCCGCGGCCGCTGCGGCCGCGCCGGATCGGGCCGGTCGCGTAGATCAGCGCGACCGACTTCTCCCTGGCGGCGGGCAGCCTGGACGGCAGCTTCCTGGCCCGCTCGGCCACCGCGTGCGTCCGCTGGTAGCGGATGAGCGGCTGCACGACGGAATCCTGGCCGGACTGCTTCCTGACCCGCGCGTACACCTCGTCGCGGTAGCCCAGCACGTCCACCAGGCCCGACTCCAGCGCCTGCGCACCGAGGAACGGGCCCCGGTCGATCAGCTCCCGGACCCGCTGCGGGGTGAGCCGCCTGCGCTCGGCGATCGCGCTGGCCAGCTGGCCGGTGACCGACGCGGCGATCCGCTCGGCCGCCTCCCTGGCCGGACCGGTGAACCCGGTCTCGGTCGCCTGCTCGGCCGCGGACTTGTACTCGTGCCGCCTGGCCACCTGCATCTCCACCCCGAGCCGGTCCAGCGCGCCGCGGAAGAACCGCCGCTCCATCGCCAGCCCGGTCAGCCCGAGGTCGCCCGATGGCTGCAGGTAGATCAGGTCGAACGCGGTGGCCAGGTAGTAGGGCACGTTCCCGGCGGAGAACTCGCCGAAGCTCTCCGCCCAGGCCACCGTGATCTTGCCAGCGTCACGGAACTCCCCGATCGCGTGCCGCAGCTCCTGGATCATCGCCAGCCCGATCGGGCGGCCGCCCACCTTGGCGATCAGTGCCTTGACCCGCTGGTCGCTGCGGGCCCGGCGCAGCCCGTCCAGCACGTCGCCCAGGATCAGGCGGCGATGCGCCAGGATCGCCGACACCGGGTCGGCCGGGCGCTCCTCGGCTAGTCCGTCGGACAGGTCCAGTTCCAGGATCAGGGGTGCTGTCCTGCGCTGGCGCAGTTTCGCTATCTGGCCGGTAATCGTGGGCTCCGCCATGTGCTCAGCTTATTTGGCGGTGCGGCTGGCGTGGCTGAGTGCCTCCGGTCGGCTATGTTCGGCGTCGATGGCAAGTCTCGACGGGAACGGCTGGGTCCGGTGCGGTCAGGGGCACCGGCACTGGGGCAAGCACGGCGCGGCCGGCCTGCTCGTCTACACCGGCGGCACGGACGGCGAGGCCAGCGTGCTGCTCCAGCTGCGCAGCCCGTGGGGCCACCACGGCGGCACCTGGGGGATTCCCGGCGGCGCGATGGACAGCCATGAGTCCGCCGAAGAAGCGGCGCTGCGCGAGGCCGCCGAGGAATGCGGCGTCGAGCCGGACGCCGTCACGATCACCGGGATCACGTCCGACGACCACGTGTCCTGGGCCTACTGGACGGTGGTGGGCGCCACGCCGGACCGGCTGCCGGCTTACCCGGCCAGCGCGGAGACCGACGAGGTCGCGTGGGTCGGTGAGAGCGACGTCGAGCGGATGTCGCTGCACCCTGGTTTCGCGGCCCAGTGGCCGCGGCTGCGCCAGGCGCTCCAGCCGTTCACGATCATCGTGGACGCGGCGAACGTGATGGGCTCGCGGCCCGACGGGTGGTGGCGGGACCGGGCCGGGGCGGCGGCGCGGCTGCGCGATCAGCTCAGCGGGCTGGCCGGCCGTGGCCTGACCGGGCTGCCCGATTCGGTGCCGCTGCCGGGCTTCGATCGCTGGTACCCCGGGTTCGTGCTGGTCGTCGAGGGTGCCGCGAAGGTCATCGTTAACCGGACGGACGAGCCGGAGGGGCGGTTCGAGGTGACCGCGGCGCCCGGTTCGGGCGATGACAAGATCGCGGCGCTGGCCGGGGGGTTGCCGGGCCGGCGGCTGGTCGTCACCGCCGACCGGGAGCTGCGGCGGCGCTGCACCAGCGCGGGCGCGGCGGTGGCCGGGCCAGGCTGGCTGCTGGGACTGCTATGACGTCGGCGGGCGGCCGGGCCGGGTACCCGGCCGGGGCGTCGGTCACCAGGGCTGAGCTGGACACGGACCCGCATCCGGTGCTGGCGCGGCTGCGCGAGCGCGAGCCGGTCTCCTGGGTGCCGGTGTACGGCGGCTGGCTGGTGACCCGGCGCGACCTCGCGCTGCGGGTGCTGCGCGACGCGGGGACGTTCACCGTGGACGACCCCAGGTTCACCACGGCGCGGGTGGTCGGGCCCAGCATGCTGTCGCTGGACGGCGCGGAGCACCGGCGGCACCGGGACCCGTTCGTGGCGGCGCTGCGCCGGGCCGAGGAGCAAGGCCAGCTGGATGAGCTCATCCAGGCGCAGGCTGGCCGGCTGGTCGCCGCGCTGGCCCCCGCCGGGCAGGCCGAACTGCGCCGCGGCCTGGCCGGGCCGCTGGCCGTGGCGGTGGTCGCCGAGGTGCTCGGCCTCGGCGGCACCGAGCCGGCGGTGATCCTGTCCTGGTACGACGCCATCGTCGGCGCGGTGTCGGACCTGGCCGGGCAGGGCCAGGAGCGGGCCGCGCACCCGGCCGGGCACGGGTCACCGGATGCCGGGCCGCACCCGGGTGCCGGAGAACCAGGTGCGGGGGGTGCGGGGGAGCGCGGGGCGGCGGCGTTCGGCGAGCTGCGGGACCGGCTGCTCAGCGTGATGGCCAGCCAGGCCAGCGGTTCGCCGCTGGCCGAGGTGGCGGCCAGCGGCGGGCTCAGCGCCGCCGAGGTGGTGTCGAACGCGGCCGTGCTGATGTTCGGCGGCATCGAGACCACCGAGGGAATGATCAGCAACGCGGTCCTGCACCTGCTCAGCCACCCCGGTCAGGCCAGGCTGGCGGGCGCCGACCCGGCGCTGGCGGCGGCCGCGGTGGACGAGTCGCTGCGGCTGGAGCCGGCCGCCGCGCTCGTCGACCGGTACGCGACCGCCGACGTGCGGCTGGGCGCGGCGGAGGTCGGCGCCGGCGAGCTGGTCTCGGTCTCGCTGGCCGGGGCGAACAGGGACCCGGCCTTCTTCGCCGACCCGGACAGGTTCGACCTGCGACGGCCGAACGCCCGGCAGCAGCTGGCCTTCGCCCGCGGCCCGCACTTCTGCATCGGCGCCCAGCTCGCCGCGGCCCAGGCCCGCGCGGCCATCACCGCGCTGCTGAGCCAGCTGCCCGGCCTGCGGCTCGCTGACCCCCGCCCCGCCCGGCCACGCGGCCTGGTCTTCCGCAAGCCACCCGAGCTACGAGTCACCTGGGACCCGGTCCGGCCGGTTCCGTGATCGTGGGCCAGATGGCGACCCGGCGGGCTCCGGTGGCGCGCAGCAGGCGGCCGGCGCCATGATCTCGGTGGCGCGTGCGCGGCAGGCGGGGTGAAGATGTTCGGGGCCGCCGCCTCGTTGCCGCAATGCCGGATCGTCATGCTGGGACGAGTGATCGCCGAACCCGTCACCGCGGAGGGAGACATGATGCTGATCCGGCACGCGACGCCTGCCGAAATGGCGAGTCCGGTCGAGTTCACTGTGGACGACCCGGTCGGGTCCGTCGATGCCGGGCGGTTCAGGGAGGATGCGGCGGCCGGCCGGATCCGCCCGGAATGGACCTGGCTCGCCGACGACGGCTCCCGGATCGTCGCAAGGGCCCTGTGGTGGGGGCGCTCGGACAGCGAACGCCCGCTCGCCCTCGACTGCCTGCACGTGCTGCCCGAGGTGCCCGGTCGCGTAGCGCTCGCCGCCGAGCTGTTGTCCCGCGGGCACGCCGAGTTCGGCGCGACGCCCGAGTTCAACCTGATGCTGCGACCTGGCTGGCGCGACGATCCCGCCGTCACGGCCGCAGTAGCGTGGCGCGCCGACGCGGCCAGGGCGGCCGGCCTGACCGACCCCATCGAACGGCTGCGGTATGAGTGGACGCCCGCGGCTGGGGTGCCCGCTCCGCCGGGCCGCCTGGTCTTCCGCCCCGGCGAGGACGAGGAATTCCTGGCGGTGTTCCGGCGGGTCGCCGTCGGCAGCCTCGACGTGAGCACGCAGCGGGACCTCGCGGCGATGGACGCCGACCGCCAGGCCCGCGGCGACCTTGCGTTCTACCGCTCATGCCCGGGTGAGCGATCGTGGTGGCTGCTGGCGGAAACGGCGGACGGCGAGCTGGCCGGCTTCGCCATCCCGTCAGCGACGCCGTATCACCGCAACGTGGGGTACCTCGGTGTCGTGCCCGAGCTGCGCGGCCGGGGGTACGTCGATGACCTGCTCGGCGAGATCACCCGCATCCACGCCGCTGACGGTGCCGACCGCATCACCGCCACCACGGACGTTCCCAACACTCCGATGGCAGCGGCTTTCGACCGCGCGAACTACCAGGTGACACAAGTCAGGATGATCTTCCAGCCTGCTTCAGGCTGAGCCGGCCAGGCCGGGCGATCCATGATGTCCATGATCGCGGTGGTTTGTCAGTAAATAGCGCTGACGAACAACCAAGATCATGGATCCGGGTGCCGGGCCGGGGGGAGGGGGTGGGGGGCTAGGCGAGTTGGATGGAGCGTTTGGCCAGGCCGAGCCAGTAGCCGGTGATGGTGGTGACCGGCGCGGGAGGGCCGGCGGCCGCGCCGAGGGTGACGAAGATCGGGGCGAAGTGCTCGGTGGACGGGTGCGCGTAGCGCGCCCCCGGCGCCCGGCCGAAGTCGGCCAGCGCGTCCACGTCACCGCGGTCCAGAGCTTCTGCTGCCCACTGGTCGAACTCGGCTGACCAGCCCGGCGGCGGGGCGTCGAACCGGAAGTCGCGCAGGAACGGCAGCCCGTGGGTGAGGAACCCGCTCCCGATCATCAGCACGCCCTCGTCGCGCAGCGGCGCCAGCGCCGCGCCGATGCGCAGCAGCCGGTGCGGGTCCAGCGTGGGCAGCGAGATCTGCAGCACCGGGACGCTCGCGTCGGGATACATCACCGTCAGCGGAACGTAGCCGCCGTGGTCGAGGCCGCGGCCGGGCTGGTCGGTCACCGGCTCCAGCCCTGACAGCAGGGCGCGGACCCGGCTGGCCAGGGCGGGCGCGCCGGGGGCCGGGTACCTGGCGTGGTAGTAGCGCTCGGGGAAGCCGCCGAAGTCGTAGATCAGCGGAACGCCGTCGGCGGTCGCGCCGATCGTCAGCGGCGCGGACTCCCAGTGCGCGGAGATCATCAGCACCGCGCTGGGCCGCGGCAGCGCCCTGGCCCACGCCTCCAGCTGGGTCACCCACAGCGGGTCGTCGACCAGCGGCGGCGCGCCGTGGCCCAGGTAGATGGCTGGCATCCGGCCCGGCATGACCGCGGCCGCGGCCCGCTCCGCCACCTGAGCGGCCGCCTGCGCCGGGACCGGCTCGTGCTCGGGGGCCCGGGCCTTCAGTTCCTCATCCATCACCGCTCCCTCAGCTGGACACTAGCCCAGCCCGGCCGGGGGAAGATGACGGCATGCGAGTGGCCGTGCTGTCCGACACCCACGCGCCGCGCCGGTGGCGGTCCTGCCCGCCGCGGGTCGCCGCGCAGCTGCGGGGAGCCGACCTGATCCTGCACGCGGGCGACGCCTGCACCGCCGCGGTGCTGGACGAGCTCGCGGCCTACGCCCCGGTCCGCGCGGTGCTGGGCAACAACGACGGGCCCGACGTGGCGGCCTGGGGCGCCCCGCCCGAGCTGGAACTCGACCTGGACGGCCTGCCGGCCGCGATGCTGCACGACAGCGGGCCGGCGAAAGGCCGGCTGCCGCGGCTGCGCCGCCGGTTCCCGGCCGCGGGGCTGGTGGTGTTCGGGCACTCGCACATCCCGCTGGACCAGGCGGACGATGCGGTGCGCATCTTCAATCCCGGCTCGCCCACCGACCGGCGCCGGCAGCCGCACGGCACGATCGGGCTGCTGCGGATCGAGGCCGGGCAGCTGATCCAGGCCCGGATCATCGCGGTCGCCTGAGCGTCACCGCCGGGGCGAGAGCGGGAGGCCCGGCCGGGCGGTCCAGCCGGGCGGTCCGGGCGGCGGGCCTGCCGCCGCCCGGACCGCTAAAACCGCTGGCGGCTCAGCCGGTTACGAGCACGAGCCGAGGTGGCCCTGCAGGTCGTGGACCACATTCCCGCCGACCGCGCTGGCGGCCCGGCTGAGCACGGGCTGGTAGGTGTAGCTGCCATTGTTGTGCTTCACCGCGTAGGAGGTGTGGACGGTGAAGCCGCGCTTCCAGTGAATGCCAGTGAAGAAATTGAAGTCGCACACGTAGTCGCTCTTGTTGCAGATACTGGCGGTATTGCCCGCCGCATAGCGCGGGACGTCGTGCGCCGTCGGCCCGACCTTGGCCGTCTGCTTGATCCAGGTCTGGATGCCCTCGCCCCTGGCCAGGGAGGTGCCGTATCTCATCGCCCTGGTGTTCTTGACCCGGTTGCCGTCGGCCAGCAGCACCGCCCCCTTGACGCAGTTGGCCACCGCGCCGGACAGCTTGACCAGGGCCTGGTGCACGACCATCGCGCCCTGCGAGTAGCCGACCATGACCAGCAGCGTCGCGCCGCAGGAATGGTGCAGGCTCTTGGCCTTGCTGACCGCGGCGGTGACGCCCGCCTTGATGCTGGCCAGGTACTTCTTGACCTGGTGATCGTAATAGACGACCAGGGCCGCGATGGCCCCGGCCGGGTCTATCGGCGCCGAGATCCAGGCCGCGACCTCCGTACTGGAGGGCTTCAGCACATCAACCGAGAGCGCCGGGTAATTGAGCGCGAAGGCCGAGTAGGAGAAGCCAGCCTTCTTGAGGTCACCCTGGATGACCGAGATCATCTTATGGACCGGCGGGCCCAGGCCGCCGAACTTGCCGCCAGCAGGCTCGCCCGAGCCCCGGGCGCCGATGATGTCGACGAAATGGCAGACCGCCGCGCTCGCCGACGGCCACGACCCTATCCGGCTGACCGAGGCCGGGACGGGCCCGGCGCCAGCCGTCCCCGGGCTGGCCGGCGCATTGACTAATCCGGCCCGGGCGCCCGCCGCATGCCCGCCCGGCCGGGCCGACGCCGCGGCCGTTCCCGCGCCCGCCAGGGCGATGACGGTCCCGGCCGCCATCGCCACCTGCCAGCCACGGGACCGGATACTGCCCCTCAGTCCAAGCATGCTGCCCTCCGGAGATCCCAGGCCGCGGACACCCGCAGACGGCCGTGGCCTATTTGTCCGATATCTTCAGATACGCTAGCTTGGCGTTAATAACGAAAATAGTTCATTATGATGTCATTTCAGGGCCTCCGGGGACCACGGTGATACCCGGGCACGGTGACATCCCGCTGACCGATGCCGGTGCCGATGCGGCGGGGTCCGGGGTCCGGGTTACTTCCCGGGGCAGAGCAGGAGGACCCCCAGCGGCGGCAGGGTGAGTGAGGCCGACGCGGGCCGGCCGTGCAGCGGCCGGGCGACCGCCTCGACCGTGCCCATGTTGCCGACGCCGCTGCCGCCGTACACGCCGGCGTCGGTGTTGATCACCTCGCGCCAGCGGCCCGCGGCCGGCAGCCCGATCCGGTAGTCGTAGTGCGGCGACCCGGAGAAATTGGCCACGCAGGCGAGCACGCCGGGCCCCGGGCCGGGGTCGGCGAAGCGCAGGAACGACAGCACGTTGCCGGCCGCGTCGTTGGCGTCGATCCAGCTGAAGCCCTCCGGGGAGGTGTCCAGCCGCCACAGCGCGGGGGTGGCCGCCTGGAGCCGGTTCAGGTCACTGACCAGCCGCTGAACGCCAGCATGCCGCTGGTCGGCCAGCGCGGCCCAGTCGAGTCCCGCCTGCTCGGACCATTCCGCCTCCTGGCCGAACTCCGAGCCCATGAACAGCAGCTGCTTGCCCGGATGGGCCCACATGTAGGCCAGCAGCGCGCGCAGGCCAGCGAACCGGTTCCAGTCGTCGCCGGGCATCTTGCGCAGCAGCGAGCCCTTGCCGTGCACCACCTCGTCGTGCGACAGCGGCAGGACGAAGTTCTCCGAGTAGGCGTACATCATCGAGAACGTCAGCTCGTTCTGGTGGTACTTGCGGAACAGCGGGTCGCGGGACAGGTAGCCCAGCGTGTCGTGCATCCAGCCCAGGTTCCACTTCAGCCCGAACCCGAGGCCGCCCAGGTGCACCGGCCTGGTCACGCCGGGCCAGGCGGTGGATTCCTCCGCGATCATCATGATCCCCGGCGACTGCCGGTAGCAGCTGGCGTTGACCTCCCGCAGCAGCGCGACCGCCTCCAGGTTCTCCCGGCCGCCGTGGGCGTTGGGCAGCCACTGGCCGGCCGCCCTGGAGTAGTCCAGGTACAGCATCGAGGCCACCGCGTCCACCCGCAGGCCGTCGACGTGGAACTCCTCCAGCCAGTACAGCGCGTTGGCGACCAGGAAGTTGCGGACCTCGGGCCGGCCGTAGTTGAAGATGTAGGTGCCCCAGTCCGGGTGCTCGCCGCGGCGCGGGTCCGGGTGCTCATACAGCGGCGTGCCGTCGAACCTGGCCAGCGCCCAGCCGTCCCTGGGGAAGTGCGCGGGCACCCAGTCCATGATCACCCCGATGCCGGCCCGGTGCAGCTGGTCCACCAGGTAGCGCAGCTCGTCCGGGGTGCCGAACCGCGCGGTCGGCGCGTAGTAGGACGTGACCTGGTAGCCCCACGACCCGCCGTAGGGGTGCTCGGCCACCGGCAGGAACTCCACGTGCGTGAAGCCCAGCTCGCGGACGTAGGACACCAGCTGCTCGGCCAGCTGCCGGTAGGACAGCCCGGGCCGCCACGAGCCGAGATGCACCTCGTAGGCGCTCACCGGCGCGTGCAGCGGGTCCCACCTGGCCCGGGCGGCCAGCCAGTCGGTGTCGTTCCACTGGTAATCCGATGCCCAGATCACCGAGGCGGTGGCCGGCGGCGGCTCGGCCGCGGCGGCCATCGGGTCGGCCTTGCGGTGCCAGCTGCCGTCCGGGCCGCAGATGTCGAACTTGTAGCGCATCCCCGGCCTGGCGCCGGGCACGAACAGCTCCCACACGCCCGAACCGCCCAGCGAGCGCATCGGGTGCGCCCGGCCGTCCCAGTGATTGACGTCACCGATCACCCGGACGCCGCGGGCGTTCGGCGCCCACACCGCGAACGCGGTGCCGCCGGCGGCCGGCCGGAAGTGCGCGCCGAGCACCCGCCACAGCTGCTCGTGCCGGCCCTCGGCGATCAGGTGCAGGTCCACCTCGCCGAGGCCGGGCAGGTGCCGGTACGGGTCGTCGGCGACCGTCTCCGGCGCGTCCTGGTAGGCGGTCGCGATCTGGTACTCGGGTACCTCGCTGACCGGCAGCCGCGCCTCGAACAGGCCCTGATGCAGATGACTGAGCGGGAACCTGCGGCCGTCGGGGAGCACCGCGGTGACCGAGGCGGCCAGCGGCCGCAGCGCGCGCACGGTGACCCCGCCCGGCCCGGGGTGCGCGCCGAGCACCGAATGCGGGTCGTGGTGGATGCCGCTGACGATCGCGTCGATCTCGTCGCGGCTCACCTGGTCAGCCATCGGCGAGGGCCCGGTCACTGGCTCGGTCATAAGGCGGCCGCGATCGAGTCCAGCGGGATGGGCAGCCAGGACGGCCGGTAGCGCGCCTCGTACACGACTTCATAGACCGCCTTGTCCAGTATCAGCGCGCGCAGCAGCGGCGCGTTGTCGTCCGGGTCGGCACCGCCGGCGCCGGCGTACCCGGCGCAGAACGCGGCCTGGCTGCGTTCTACCCATTCCACCGCGGTCGGCCGCAGTTCCTGGCTGTCGGGGTTGCCGAGCAGCTGATGGCGGGCGACGTAGTCGAACGACCGGAGCATCCCGGCCACGTCCCGGATGGCCGGCCAGGGGGCGCGGCGCTGCTCCAGCGGGACGGCGGGCTCGCCCTCGAAGTCCAGCGCCACCCAGCCGGTCGGGGTGCGCAGCACCTGGCCCAGGTGGTAGTCGCCGTGGATCCGCTGGACCGGCTGCGGGTGGCCGGTGTCGGCGGCAGTGAAGTAAGCCCGCAGCTTGTCCTCGTACTCGGCCAGCTCGGGCACCTGCGCGCTGGCGTGCTCGAGCCTGCGGATCATCTGCCTGGTCAGCTCGTGCAGCGCCTGCGGCGCCAGCTCGCCGGTGCCGAACGCGGCGGCCAGGTCGGCGTGTACCTCGGCGGTGGCCGCGCCGAGCCGGCGCGCCTCGCCGGCGAAGTCCCCGCCCGCCTGCTGCGGGGAGATCCGCTGGCCGCTCTGCCCCCGGTTCGCCGCGTACAGGTCGCGCACGCTGGTGCCGGCCAGCGACCAGCCGTCGCTGGCGGTCGGCAGGTACCTGGACAGCACCGCCAGCAGCAGCGGCTCGCCGTCCAGCCGGGTCTCGAACCAGCCCAGCGGCTCGGCCACGTGCGGCGACCCGCGCCTGGCCAGCGCGCTGGTCACCTCGAGGTCGGGGTTGCAGCCGGTGAACACCTTGCGCAGCACCTTGAGGATGGCCGCCTCGCCGAAGATCAGGCTGGTGTTGCTCTGCTCGGCGGTGAGCACGATGCTGCTCAGCCCCGGCTCGATCAGCGCGCCAGGTTCCCTGCCGAAGGTGACCGCCCCCACCGCGCGCTCGGCCACGATGTTGCGCAGCAGCACGCTGGTCAGTTCCTGGTCGTGCAGGGCGTCGTAGGCGGCCCGGCCGTCGGCGGCCGGGCCGATGAAGACGTGCCGGAACGCGTCCGGCAGCCGCGGCCTGATCCCGACCAGGACCTGGTACCGCGCCAGCTGCCCGTCCTGGGTCACGCTCACGATCAGGTGCCTGAGCTCGGGATCGCCTGTCATCAGGGTGGTATCCGCGGTGATCGTGAGGTCACGCAGGGCCGCGCCCTTGCCCGAGAACCATCGCTGGGCGGGCAGCCAGCTCGCTAGCGAGTCCTCAAATGTCATGACGCCAGCTCTACCCCGTCAGTCACGTGTCATCCCGCATCAGGCATATCAGCACCATCCTCCTCTTAACGCTGGGCCGGCGGCGGCAGCTGGAACCAGTAGAACCCGTGACCGGGCAACGTCAGCAGGTAGCTGAAGTCGCCGATCGGCGGGAAGGTGACCCCGCCCATGCACTCCACTGGCGTGACGCCCTTGAACCGGCGCAGGTCGAGCTCGACCGGCTGCGGGAACCTGGAGAGATTGTTAACGCACAAGATCCGGTCAGCGCTCGGCTCAGCCTGGCCGGGCTCGCGGTACTCGCGGACGAAGGCCAGCACGCTCGGGTTGGAGGAGTTGAGCTCCTCGTAGCTGCCCCGGCCGAAGACCGGGTGCCGCTTGCGGATCTCGATCATCCGCCGGGTCCAGTGCAGCAGCGAGCCCGGGCTCTTCTCCTGCGCCTCGACGTTCAGCGCCTGGTAGCCGTAGATCGGGTCCATGATCAGCGGCAGGTAGAGCCGGGCCGGGTCGCAGCCGGAGAAGCCGGCGTTGCGGTCGGGGGTCCACTGCATCGGGGTGCGCACCCCGTCGCGGTCACCCAGCCAGATCACGTCACCCATGCCGATCTCGTCGCCGTAATACAGGACCGGCGAGCCGGGCAGCGACAGCAGCAGCGCGGTGAACAGCTCAAGCTGGTTGCGGTCGTTGTCGAGGAGCGGAGCCAGCCGCCGCCGGATGCCGATGTTGGCCTTCATCCGGGGGTCCTTGGCGTACTCCTTGTACATGTAGTCGCGTTCTTCGTCGGTGACCATCTCGAGCGTGAGCTCGTCGTGGTTGCGCAGGAAGATGCCCCACTGGCAGCCGGCCGGGATCTTCGGCGTCTGGGCCAGGATTTCCGAGATCGGGTAGCGCTGCTCCCGGCGGACGGCCATGAAGATGCGGGGCATCAGCGGGAAGTGGAAGGCCATGTGGCACTCGTTGCCGCCGGTCTCGTCGTCGCCGAAGTACTGGACCACGTCGGCGGGCCACTGGTTGGCCTCGGCGAGCAGCACGCGGTCCGGGTAGGCGGCGTCGATCTCGGCGCGGATGCGCTTGAGGTACTCGTGCGTTTCCTTG
>DATBGO010000081.1:0-1903 GCA_036558005.1 Streptosporangiaceae bacterium
TGGCCACCTGCAACGCGGTGGCGCGGGTGTACCTGGGGGCCCACAACCCGCTGGATGTGGTCGGCGGGGCGGCGATCGGGCTGATGATCGCCGCCGTGCTGGACCTGATCCTGGACGTGGCCCGCGTCCACGGGCGCGGCCGGGCCGGGCCGGACGCGGCGGCGCGGGCGCACGGGCCACCCGGGGACGGGCCGGCCGGCCCGGCCGCTGATGGCCGCGGCTAATGATCGCCGCTGGGGGCGGGCAGCTGCGCGGCGATGGTGGTGCCCTGACCGGGGGCGGAGCGGATCTGGAGCCGGCCGCCGAGGGCGGCGAGCCGGTCGGCCATGTTCCGCAGCCCCGACCCCATCGGGGTGCGCCGGGGGTCGTAGCCGGTCCCGTCGTCGGACACGGTGAACCGCAGGGTGCCGTGGCTGGCCTGCAGGCAGATGCGGGCGCTGGTGGCGTGGGCGTATTTGGTGATGTTCTGCAGTGCTTCCAGGCAGCAGAAGTAGACGGCGGCCTCGGTCTCCTGGCTGAACCGGCCGATCCCGCCGGCGTCGACGTTGACCGGCAGCGCCGACTTGGCCGCCTGGGCGCCGAGCGCGGCGGCCAGTCCCAGGTCGGCCAGCAGCGGCGGGTAGATGCCGCGGGCCAGGTCGCGCAGGTTCTCCAGCGCGCCCGTCGCCTGGGCCTGCAGCTGGCCGAGCATCTGCCGGGCCGGGTTACCGTCGACGGTGGTGGCGGCGAGATTGAGGTTGATGGCCAGGGCGACCAGGTCCTGCTGGGCGCCGTCGTGGATGTTGCGCTCCAGCCGTCGCCGCGCCTCGTCCTGCGCGGTGACCAGCCGCTGCCGCGACGCGCGCAGGTCGGTGACCAGCGCGGCGTTGGACAGCACCAGGCCGGCCTGGGAGGCGACGTCGGCGACCAGTTGCTCACCGGCGGGGCGCAGCGGCTCACCTTTGGGCATCCAGATGGAGATCGCGCCCAGCAGCTCGCCCTGGTGCAGCACCGGGACGGCCAGGTCGGCGCCGGGCACCGGCGGCATCGCGTCGCCGTCCACGGGCAGCGGATCCAGCGGCAGCGGATCCAGGGGCAGCGGGTCCAGGGGCAGCGGGTCCAGGGGCAGCGGGTCAGCCGATGGCGGGCCAGGGGCCGGTGCATCGGCGGGCGCGGGCGCCGCGGCTGAACCGCCGCCGGAGGTGGCCCCGGGGCGGAGCTCGTCACCGGCCCGCAGCCACACCACCACCTGGCCGGCGCCGGTCCCGGCCGCCACGATCTGCGCCATCTGTGGCAGTACGTCCTCGCTGGAGTACGCGCCGCCGATCCGCCGGGCGAAGTCGGACAGCACCTGGTACGGGGTGGCCCGCCGGCCGTACACGACCCGGTTGGCCAGCCGCCCGGCCCGCTGGCGGGCCGGCTGGAACGCCACCGCCACCACCGTCGCGGCCAGCGCCGCCACCAGCGGGCGGTCCCGGCCACCGGCCACCGTCCCCACGCCCACCACCAGCCCGGCGTAGACGGCGGTGATGAACACGGCCAGCGAGCCGTACAGCACCGCCTTGCTGATCACGATGTCGATCTCGTACAGCCGGTACTTCAGCACCGCGATGCCGATGGCCACCCACAGGCACAGGAACGCCAGGCTCGAGAGGATGGCCGCGGCCACCCATGTAGTCAGGAACGAGGGGATGAACGTGACGACTACCAGCAAGGCAGCCGCCGCGAACCACTTCAGCTGCAGCCGCTCCTCACCCGACGACCGGGTGAACCTGACGACGACCGCGGCGACGCTGACTACCAGCGCGGCGACCAGCAGGGTGATCGTCGTGAGCAGCACCAGCAGGTTCTGCGTCTGCTCGCCCGGGAAACCGAGCGGGTGCGACCAGGAGCCGGTGGCGCTCACGAGCATGTACGCCGTAGT
>DATBGO010000082.1:0-2172 GCA_036558005.1 Streptosporangiaceae bacterium
CGGCGGGCGGGTCCATGGCAACCAGGGCCAGGACCTGCAGCAGGTGGTTCTGGACCACGTCGCGCAGCGCGCCGACGGAATCGTAGAACCGGCCGCGGCCCTCGACGCCGAAGTCCTCGGCCATCGTAATCTGCACGGCCAAGACGCTCGTGCGCTCCCACAGCTCGGCCAGCGCCAAGTTGGCGAACCGCAGGTATTCCAGCTCGATGACCGGTTCCTTGCCGAGGAAGTGATCGACGCGCAGGACCTGGCTCTCGCGCAGCAGCCGGTGCAGCCGGGCGTTCAGCTCGCGAGCCGAGGCCAGGTCGTGGCCGAATGGCTTCTCGACCGCGACCCGGCCCTCGCGCAGCAGCCTGGCCGCGCCGAGACGCTCCACGATGGGGCCGAACAGGCCCGGGGGCACCTCCAGGTAGTACAGCGGCCGTTTTGCGCGGCCGATCCGCGCGGCGAGGCGGCGGTAGAGCGCGGCTTTGGTGACGTCACCGTGCAGGTAGGACATCCGGCGGGCTAGCCGGTCGAAGACCGCGTCTTTCACGTCTTGGCCGCCCTCGCCGATGGCCTCGCGGGCGTGCTTGACGAGTTCCCCGGTGGTCATCTCCTCGCTGGCCACCCCGATGACCGGGCCGTCGAGCAGCCCGCGGCGCTCCAGGCGGTAGAGGGCGGGGAAGGTCATCCGGCGGGCTAGGTCGCCGGTGATGCCGAAGCTGACCAGCAGGTCCGCGTGATTCTCCATGATGTCGGTCACGCGGTCCGGGCGAGATGCTCGTGCCGGGCGCCGATCCGGGCCAGCAGGTCCTGCCAGGAGGCCGCGAACGCCTCCGCGCCCTGGCGCTGCAGCTCGGGGGCCAGGGCCGCGGTGTCGATGCCGGCCCGGGCGAAGGCGGCGATGACCTGGTCGGCGTCGCCGCCGTCGGCGGGCAGGAACTCGCCCACCATACCGTGGCCCGCGAACGCCTCCAGGGTCTGATCCGGCATGGTGTCGACGGTGAACGGGGCGGCCAGCGCCTCAACGTACAGCACGTCACGCGCTCGCGGGTCCTTGACCGAGGTCGAGGCCCACAGCAGCCGCTGCGCCCGGGCGCCCTCGTTGGCCAGCCGCGCCCAGCGGGCAGAGACCAGCAGCTCCCGGTAGGCCCGGTAGGCCTGCTTGGCCACGGCGATGCCCAGGCGGTTGCGGAGCTCGTCAGGCACCCGGTCGGCTACCGCCGCGTCCCAGCGGGACACGAACAGCGAGGCCACCGAGCCCACCGCCGGGTTCAGTCCGGCTCGGATCCGGCGCTGCACCCCCCGCAGGTAGGCCTCGGCCGCGGCCCGGTACTGCTCCGCCGAGAAGAGCAGGGTCACGTTCACCGGCACTCCGGCGTAGATGCACTCCTCGATCGCCGGCAGGCCCTCGGCGGTGCCCGGGATCTTGATGAACAGATTGCCCAGGGCGTCCTCACGGTGCAGGCTCTCGGCCTGATCGACAGTGCGCGGGGTGTCGTGTGCCAGCAGCGGGGACACCTCTAGCGATACCCAGCCGTCCACGCCGTCGGTGCGGGCGTGGACGGGCGCCAGCAGGTCGGCGGCCCGGCGCAGGTCGGCCAGGGCCAGGTCGAAGAACACCTGCTCGTCCGTTGCTCCGCTGGCCTTGCGGGCCGCGATGTCGGCGTCATAGGCGGTGCCGTCCCTGATGGCCCGGTCGAAGATGGTGGGGTTAGAGGTCAGGCCGGTGACCGAGTACTCGGCCACATAGCGCGCCAGGATCCCCTCATCCAGCAGGGCCCGGGTGATGTTGTCCAGCCAGAGGCTCTGGCCCGCCTCGTGCAGCGCCTGGGTCGGCTTCATGGTTTCACCGTGTTCTCGTAGCTGACCGTCAGCTCGCCGTCCTCGTAGCCGATGCGGATGACCGCGCCGTCGCGGATGTCGCCGCCGAGCAGGGCGCGCCCGATCCTGGTCTCGACCTCGCGGCCGATGAACCGGCGCAGCGGCCGCGCCCCGTAGACCGGGTCGTAGCCCTGCCGGGCGATGAAGCGCCGGGCGTCCGGGGTTATCTCCAGCTTCATCTGCCGCTCGCCGAGCCTGGCCCGCAGGTCGTCCAGCATGAGGTCGACGATGCGCTCGATCTCGGCCTGGGTGAGCGGCTTGAACAGCACGATGTCGTCGAGCCGGTTGAGGAACTCGGGCCGGAAG
>DATBGO010000083.1:0-27970 GCA_036558005.1 Streptosporangiaceae bacterium
AGTACCGCCTGGTCATCATGCCCGTCGCCCTGGGCAGCGGGCTGCCGCTGTTCAAGGACCTGGCCAGGCCGCTGCGAGTGGATCTCACCGAGGCCAGGAGCTTCCCCGACGGGACGGCCATCCACGTCTACCAGCCGGTCAGGAGGACGTAGCACTACCCGGGCCAGCTGGATGGACGCCCGCGCCTCGCGGTGGAGCGCCTACAGCGGCCCGGCTCGCCACTTCCAGCCCTGTCGTTCATCATGCCCGGGACGGACAATGACGGGCTCGGAAGCGCCGGACAGCTCGGCGATCAGCCGGATCAGCTGAAGGTGAAAGTCCTCGGGCGTGGGGGGACCGGTGTGCGCGGTCTCCGCTACGAGCGTCACGACTGCCTGCTCAACACCGGAAAGCCGGGCGGTGATGTTGCCGTTGTAGTCTCGGCCAACTGCGGCAATAGCCGAGGTGCGGATGATGTCGCTGCCGTCATCCTTGGCTACCCAGATATCTGGTGTAGCCATGCCGCCTCCCCCCTAGAGCGGATCTCACGCTTGCCCGGCGCGGCCGCAGGAGTGCGCCGTAACGATGCTGGGCCGCGCCGCATTCCTGCCGCGCGGCCCAGCACCGGATTAAATCGGCTGGACCTGCTCGGCCTGCGGGCCCTTGGGGCCCTGGCCGGCGGTGAATTCGACTCGCTGGTTCTCCTGGAGGCTGCGGTAACCATCTACCTGGATGGCAGAGTGGTGCACGAAAACGTCGGCGCCGCCGTCGTCAGGTGCGATGAAACCGAACCCCTTGTCGGCATTGAACCACTTCACGGTGCCTTGAGCCATCTGCTTACTCCTACCAGACGATCTTCGGGAAACACATGTGTGACCCCGGGCTGCTGCGACCCGCCTGCTGGTAGATGCTCTGGCCAGGCCACGGCGCCGCTGTCAGAATTCGCAGGCGCTGCGGCACGTGCACGAACTTCGACTACAACCGGTTTCATTAAACACCATCGCGCAAGCCCGGGCCGGGTCGGCGGCGGCATTCCAGCCGCCTGGCTGCCGGCGCCCGCGGGCCGCCGGCAGCCGCGGACAGGACGACGCTGGTGAGGGCGTGCTGGTGAGGGAGTAGGGTGGTGTGTACACGACACGTCGTGCAGCGGGGCCATGAGGGCCGCGCAGGTCGTACTCACGCGCTCCGCTAGGCGGACTGGTCTCCACGGATCTGGTGGCTGCCAATCACTACGGCCATCCCATCCGAAAGAGGCATCTTGACAGTCCTGCACCTAGAGCGTCCCGGCCCTACCCGGCACGAGCGACGCAGCCAGCCAGCGACACCGCGGCCCGGGCTGACCTTCGCCGGCCTTGGCGTCCCGGCGCCGATCGTCGCCGCACTGGCGCGGGAAGGTATCACCGAACCCTTCCCGATTCAGTCCGCCACTTTGCCTGACTCCCTGGAAGGCCGCGACGTGCTGGGCCGGGGCCAGACCGGCTCGGGTAAGACGCTGGCGTTCTGCATACCGCTGGTCGCCGCCCTGGCCGGCGGGTTTACCCTGGCGGGCCGCCCTCGCGGCCTGGTCCTGATTCCCACCCGCGAACTGGCCAGCCAGGTACATGCGGTCCTGTCGCCGCTGGCCAGCGCCGCCGGGCTGAGCGTGGTGACTATTTACGGCGGCATTCCGCAGGGCAGGCAGGTAGCAGCCCTGCGCGAGCGCGCCGACATCGTCGTCGCCTGCCCGGGCCGGCTGGCCGACCTGATGGAGCAAGGCCACTGCCACCTGGGCGATGTTGAAGTCAGCGTGCTCGACGAGGCAGACCACATGGCTGACCTCGGCTTCCTGCCGGTTGTCCGGCGCCTGCTTGCCGCCACCCCGCCCGGCGGCCAGCGGATGCTGTTCTCCGCCACGCTCGACCACGACGTTGACGTCCTCGTCCGGCGCTTCCTGGCCAACCCGGCTGTGCATTCTGTCGACCCGGGTGCGACACCGATTCCGGTCGTGCACCACGTGCTGACAATCTCGGCTTCAGACCGGCTCGGCGTCGTGGCGTCGCTGGCGGCCGGCCGGCACCGCTCGCTGATATTCACCCGCACCAAACACGCCGCCGGCAAGCTGCGCCGGCAGCTCACCACGGTCGGCATACCGGCCGCCGAGCTGCACGGCAACCTGGCTCAGAACGCGCGCGAGCGCAACCTCGCGGCTTTCTCGTCCGGCGCGGTCCGCGTCCTCGTCGCCACCGACATCGCAGCTCGCGGCATCCACGTCGACGGGATCAACCTGGTCATCCATGCCGACCCGCCCGCCGCGGACAAGGCCTATGTTCACCGTTCGGGCCGTACCGCACGGGCCGGGGCTAGCGGGATCGTCGTCACCTTGCAGACCGCAGCGCAGTCCCGCGACGTCAGCGCGCTGATGCGCCGGGCGGGCGTGATCCCGCTGCGAGCGCGAGTCGGCCCGGACTCCAGGCTGCTGGCCGAGATCGCTGGCCCGCAAGCCGACTGGATCCCCCCGGCCCGGCTGCCGAGCCAGGCCGTCACCGCCAGCAGCGCCAGCTTGGCCAGCGGCCGGTCAGCCGCCGCGCTCTCAGCCGGCTACCGCGGCCGGCGCAGGCGCTGACGCCGGGGCCGGGCAGTCATGGATACCGGAGGCAACGCCTGGAGGGCAGGCTGAGCACTGAGGCTGTCAGCACCGCGACGCCGGCTGGCAGCGACTACGCGGAACTATCCCGCGCGATTCGCAATGCTGGCCTGCTCCGTCGCAGGCCGGGCTATTACACCGCCAAGATCAGTGTCAATTTTGCCCTGCTGGCAGGAGGCTGGACGGCCTTCGCTCTTCTCGGCCGGACATGGTGGCAGTTGCTCGTGGCCGTCTTCCTGGCGGTGATGGCGACCCAGGTCGCGTTCGTCGGTCATGACGCCGGGCATCGCCAGGTCTGCGGCTCCAGGCGCGGCGCCGGCCTGATCGGAAGGATCCACGGCAACCTGCTCACCGGGCTGAGCTACGGCTGGTGGACGGCCAGGCACAACCGCCACCATGCCCACCCCAATCAGGAAGGCAGGGACCCTGATATCGCCAGCATGGTGCTGGCCTTCACGCCGGCTCAGGCCCGCGCCAGGCGCGGCGCCGCGGCCTGGCTGGCCCGGCATCAGGCCTGGCTGTTCTTCCCGATGCTGCTGCTGGAGGGAATTAACCTGCACGTCGCCGGGGTCCGGGCGCTAGCCCGCCGTCGCGGGACGAGTGTCCGGCTGGCCGAGGCGGCCCTGCTGGCGTTGCACTTCGGCAGCTATCTTGGCGCCGTTTTCGTCGTGCTGGCCCCGCTGCACGCGCTGGCTTTCATCGCCGTCCAGCAGGCGGTATTCGGACTTTACATGGGCTCTTCGTTCGCCCCCAATCACAAGGGGATGATGGTCCTCGGCCGCGACGAGAAACCCGATTACCTGCGCAGCCAGGTTCTCACCTCGCGGAACATCCGCGGCAACTGGCTAACCGACCTGCTCCTGGGCGGCCTGAATTACCAGATTGAGCACCACCTATTCCCGTCGATGCCACGGCCCAGCCTGCGGCATGCCCAAGCGCCGGTCCGCGCGTTCTGCGCCGCGCACGGCATCCCGTACTGCGAGACCAGTTTGCTGTCGTCCTACGCGACGGTGCTCAGGCATCTGCACGCGGCGGGTGCCCGCGACGTTGCCGTCCGCGGGCCCTTGATCTAGGCTCACCCTGGCGTCGCGGGGAGCGGCGCGCAGCTGACATGGGAGAGGAGGCGCAGCGATGTCCACCAGTCCTCAGGCGCCTCCGGCGACGCGCACCTAGCCGCACCCTGGTCGCGCCTCTGCCAATCAGGGGAAGTCCCATGAATTCCGACCGCACCACTGTCCCTGACGACCAGGCCCAGCGAACTCCAGTGCCGCCGGCCAGGCCCCGCACCGACGACGTCCCGGCCAGCTGGGACGAGCGCACGACGCTGACCACGATGCTGGAGTATGTCCGCGACACGGTGCACGCGAAGTGCGCCGGGCTCAGCGACGCCGACGCCCGCCGGGCCCCGCTGCCGACCTCACCGCTGACCACGATCTGCGGCCTGGTCAGCCACCTGCGGCGGGTGGAGTTCTACTGGATCGAGGCGATCCTGCTCGGCCGGCCGAACCGCGGGCCGTGGACCGACAGCAACGACCCCGACCGGGAGATGCGGATGGCGCTGGAGATCCCGCTCGCCGACCTGCTGGCCGATTACCGGGCCCGATGTGACCGGCACCGGGATGCGGTCGCCGGGCTGGATCTCGACACACCGTCGAAGGGCGAGCTGAGCTGGCGGGCTGAGCCTGTCACCCTGCGCTGGATCCTGTTCCACCTGGTCGAGGAGACAGCACGCCACAACGGCCACATCGACATCCTCAGGGAGATGGCCGACGGCGTGACCGGCAGGTGATCTGGCTCCGGTAGCGGCAGGCAAGGTTGCTGAGGGCGGTTAGAGCCCTCAGCAACCCGGAGAACAGTTCCTGTTTTCTGGCGGGTGTGGCTGTGCTAGCAGCAAGCCGAGAAGGACTTGCAGCTACCGGTCGGGATGCAGGAGAAGTAGTTCCCGCCGCACCCGGTGCAGTGATAGCAGCAGTAGCCCGGCGGGCAGGCCTTGCCGCCGTTGCACTGGCGAGGTGAGTAGGCGCAGAACTGGTTGCCGCCGCCGCAGTTCTGCGGCCGCTTGGTGCTTGCTAGCGCCTGGCTGAGCCCGGCGGCGTCGGTGACGCCGACTAATGCCGCGGCGATCGCTCCGGAGATTCCCGCTCTGCGCAGGAAGTGCCTCCGGGTCGAACCCTCGCCCACGCTTGGGTCCTGGCTGCGGTGCCGCTGGTGATCGCCCATACGTTGCTCCTTCCGGTATGGCGTGCCCAGCAGTTCCAGCGGCGCCGTCGCGCCGCTGTACCGATGTTACGACCGCGCAATGGCTTCCGGAAGGGTCATTTGGGCATAAGCTCGCAAATCTGACAGCCATTCTGAAATGGACAAATCTAGGTTACCTAAATGACAGAAGTTAATGACGTTCTTGCTGTGACGCGGGAGGGCGAGGCCGCTCGCCGCAGGGCTGGCCTGCCCGGCCGGGCAGGTGAGCGCGCGTGCGCGCGGATAATGAGCTGATGCGGTTCGCGGCGGTGGTGTTCGATTTCGACGGGCTGCTGATGGACACCGAGAGCGTCATGCTGGCCAGCTGGCAATACGAGTGGCAGCAGCACGGCCTGGAACTTGATCTTGATACGTTCTGGGTTGATCACGGCGGCGACGTCACCGAGGACCGGTACCGGCGGCTCGCGGCGGCCGTCGGTCCTGCTTATGACCGGGCCGCGAGTCATGCCCGGCGGGTCGCTTACCGGGACGAGCTGAACCGCCAGCTTGGCCTGCGGCCGGGGATCGAGGACTGGCTGCAGGACGCGCATTCGGCCGGGCTGTCGCTCGCGGTGGCGAGCAGCTCGCCCCGGATCTGGGTGCGGACCCTGCTGAACGGCATCGGCATGGAGGACTATTTCGCGGCGTTCGCCTGCGGCGACGAGGTCGAGCGGCCGAAACCGTCGCCAGAGGTCTACCTGCTCGCGCTGGACCGGCTCGGGGTCGGGGCCGGGCGAGCGGTCGCGGTCGAGGACTCGCCGCACGGCGCGGCGGCAGCCAGGGCGGCCGGGCTGCGGTGCATCGCGATCCCCAACCCGCATGTCGCGGCGGAATCGCTCGATGCCGCGGATCTGGTCCTGGCCAGCGCCGCCGAGCTGAGCCTGGCCCAGGCCCTGGCGGAACTGCCGGACTGAACGGCGGGCGGCCCGCGCGCTCTGCCTCAGGCCGCACGACGTAGGCTGATGTGACGTGCTGCAGCGCGGGGCTGCTGCGACCCGGCGCGCGCGTGCGATCAGGTGACAATGTCCGCGGGTCCGCAATGAATGCGAGGGGAAGGCCCATGTCAGGTCAGATCGTGCACTTCGAAATCCCAGCTGACGACACTGCCAAGGGACGCGATTTCTGGGGGTCGCTATTCGGCTGGCAGTTCGAGTCCTATCCCGGCCCGTTCGAGTACCACATGGCCCGGGTCAGCGACCAGGGTGGCGTAGCGATCACCAACATGGAACCCGGCAAGAAGAGCACCCGCGCCTATTTCGACGTGGATGACATCAACGCCGGCGCCGCGCGGGTGCGGGAACTCGGCGGGGAGGCCAACGAGCCGGCCCCGGTGCCGGGCATGGGCTGGTTCGTGACCTGCAAAGACCCGCAGGGCAGCGAGTTCGGCCTGTGGCAGACCGATCCGTCTGCGCCGGCGCCAGCTGGCTGAGCCCGCCAAGACCGGCACGGGTCCCGGGCGGCCGGTCCGCGCACTAGGTCAGCGGCGGGCCGGGCGAGGCCGCGGGCAGCAGGCTCCGGGTCAGGCCCGGTCGACCTGATCCGAGATGCTGAATGCGACGTCACCCTGCTCGTTCACCTGCGCGTCGAGCGCCTTGTCGTCCAGGACCGCCGCCGCGGCGGCCTCAAGGAAGACACGTGCCCCGCCTTCCTCCACCACCTGATCGCCGGCCATCGGCGCTTCGGCCAGGGCGAGCTGGAACGAGGGCGCTCCCGCACCCGGCGTCATGATGCGCAGGCCCGTTTCCGCTGGCAGTTCCCGCTGTGAGGTCAGGCCGCGGATCGCGGTGACGGCGTTGTCGGTGAGGGTGAGCATGGCCACTCCTTCGCTACGTGTCCGGGCAACGCGCGTCGCCCTACCCACTCCCGGCGCGATCAACCAGACTGGAGCCGATTTCCTCGCCACCCGCCCGGCGCGGGACGGCCTGCTGTCACAGCCTGGCCCGCTGCTGCGTCGTACCTGGAACCGGGCCGCCCACATGGCCAGGCACAAGCTCGCACCGGGGGAGAAATACGACATGACCGCACGTGCAGCCGGCCGGGCCGGCGCGGGCGCACCCCGCGGTCATCACCGCATCAGCCGCCCTCGCGGTAATCCGGAACTAGCCTCCTTAATCCGGGCATTCACTGCGCGAATGTATGAATACTGCCGGGGGTAAACCGGCGCCGATCTCCGTGCGTCTCCACATCATTCGGTCATCGCTGACGCGTTGTGGAGGCGGTTTTGGCCAGTTTCAGGCGCGCGACGGGCGCGGCCGCCGCCACCGCGGTGGTCATGATCGCGGCCGGCTGCGGTGGCAGCACCGCGAAGGCCCCGGCCGGATCTGCCAGCGCCAGCCCGCCAGCCGGATCGGCACCGGCGGCCGGCATCACCCCGGCGGCGGCCGGCTCGGCAGCCGGTCACGGGCTGGTGCTGGTGACCTGCAGCCCGGCGACCGGATATCAGCTGGCCTTCATCGACCCGCGGACCGGCCAGACAACCCTGACCAGGGACTTCCCGCTCACTGAGGGGGCGCAAGCCAGCGCGGGCTGCGGCGCGGACCCGGACTCCGCGCAGGTCCGCGGGCCGCACCAGGACCTGCGGAACGCCTTCGACGCCAGCTACAGCCGGATCGCGGTCAGCCTGCCCGGCGCCGACAACGGCTCGGACGTGGGCTACGAGACGGCCGGCGGAACGCTGACCGACGTCACCGCGCAGCAGGGCGCGACGGGAGACTTCAGCGCGGCACCCGACGACACGCTGCCCAGCTTCCGGCCGGGGACAGCCGAGTTGTGGTTCGACCATTCCGGCAAGGTGGTCTCGGTCGTCGCGGGCGGCAACCTGAAAGCGTACGTGCGTCACCCTTCGGTGCACGTCTACGGCGGCCAAAGCGCTCCGGCTGACCTGGGCGTCGACGCGGCCGGGGATCGCTATCTGCCCAGTTTCGTGCCGGTCGATCCGGCCGGCCCGAAATGGGTCGGATACCTGGAAAACGACGACGGCCTCCAGGCCCTGCCGTGCGCGTCCGCCGGCCGGTGCATATCCGACGGGTATGGCATCTACCCGCCAGGGGGAATCGACGGCGGCAACTTCGATATCAGGAAGCCGCTGGCGCGCTACCCGTTCAAGGCCAGCGACCCGGGGGACGGCTGCGAGCCGTGGGCCTGGATCACTCAGACGTCGTGGCTGTGTTTCGACCAGGGCCAGGGCAGCGGCATCGGGGTCGCCTCGGTCAGCCACGGCGGCCTGCTGACCGTGCGCTTCCCGATCCCGGACGTGTCCGGGCGGGTCAACTACGACCCGGTGCTGTCGCCCGACCGCGCCCAGATCGCGTTCCAGTCCTGCCGCGCGGGCGCGTGCGACATCTACACCGTTCCGGCGGGCGGCGGCGCGCAGCCGGTGAAGGTGAGCAGCGTCGAGCCCGGCCAGGACACCGCGCTGATCGAGTGGCTGAGCTAGCCAGCAGGCCGCGACGGGCGTATCTCCCCTGCTCCCGTGGCCGGCTGGCCTGCCCTGACGCTAGCTGGCGGACGGCGCTCGGCGCGTCCGGGGAAACTCTCGCCCTTCCCCGGAGGCACCATGGGATAGCGGCGGTGTGTTCAGCGAGGCGGAGAGGGGCAGCGGGGCGGCGATGGCAGCGCAGCGGGCCGGGACGCGGCCAGATCTCGATGTCCGGGACCTGGTCAGCGGCGCGGGCATGCTCGCGGCGACGGCGAACGTGATCATGCAGCTGGCCCGGCCGGAGGTCGGCTACGGCGTGCTGGAGAGCCGGGTTGAGGGCGCGCAGCTCATGCGCCACCCGCTGCGCCGGATGCGGACCACGTTCACTTACCTGTCGGTGGCCCTGACCGGCACCCCGGCCGACCGTGAGATGTTCCGGCAGCTGGTCAACCGCAGCCACCTCAGGGTGCGCTCGACCGCGCTGAGCCCGGTCCGCTACAACGCGTTCGACCCGCGGCTTCAGCTGTGGGTCGCGGCCTGCCTCTACCAGGGCGTCCGCGACGTCCACGCCCTGCTGCACGGCCCGGCCGACGACAGCACCGCCGACGCGATCTACCGCGAGTCGAGCCGGCTCGGCACCACCCTGCAGGTCCCCGGGGACATGTGGCCGGCCGACCGGGCGGCGTTCGAGCGGTACTGGGCCGCGGCGGTCGCGGAGATCAGGATTGACCCGGCCGTGCGCGGCTACCTGCGGCGGGTCATGCGGCTGGACTTCCTGCCCTGGCCGCTGCGGGCGGCGCTCGGCCCGCTGAACGAGTTCGTCACCACCGGGTTCCTGCCGCAGCCGTTCCGTGATCAGATGCAGCTGCGCTGGCGGCGGCGGGACCAGCGGCTGTTCGGGCTCCTGATGCGCGCGACCACGGCGGTCAACCGGCTGCTGCCGGCCCCGGTCCGCCGGTTCCCGTTCAACGCCTGCTTGCGTGACCTGCGGATCAGGGCCCGGTGGGACCCCGGCTACCGGGCCGCGGCATCCGGCTAGCCGCCCGGCCTCACCGCGGGCCGCTGGCCAGGATCCCGGCTAGCTGGCTGGCGAGGGCGTCAGCGTCGACGGTGACGGCCGGTTCCGGCGCGGTGTCCGGGCACTGCCTGCTCACCTCGTAATGGCCCCCCCGGCCCGGGCTGACCACCACCCGCTCTGGCGCGGCAAGCCCCTGCCAGCGGATGGCGACGACCCGCGGCGCTGCTGCGCTGCCGCGCTTTCCCAGCAGGCGGCGGGCGGGCTGCGGCCGGGTCGCCCACTGTGCCAGCAGCCGCGCCGCCCGGGGCACCGACAAGAGCGCGAAGGTGTGCAGCGGGCCGAACATCGGGCCGAACTGCGCGGAGCTGTTCGCGGTGGCGTACTCCAGCACGACCGACCGGGGTGGCTGGCCATCCTCAGCCAGCCCGAACAGCCTGGGCGAGCTCTTCGCCGGGCCCTCGCCGTCCAGGCCCATGGCGACGACGCTGGGCTGCTGCCAGGCCGCGGCGATCACGGCCAGCTCCGGTGACCTCGGCGACGCGGATGCCGTTCCGTCAGCGGGGCCAGGCGGCTGCGATCCGTCCCGGCCGGCGAGCAGCAGCCCGCGGTGCGAGGCCAGGTCCATCACCGCGGCGGCGAGCGCCGCGCGCTTGTCCCCGGTCAGCCCGGCCCACCAGCGCGTCTCCGCCTCATCGCCGGGAACCGTGCCGTCGCCGCACAGAACTCGCAGCTCAGCGGCACTGAGCACGGGCAGTTTCAGGATGTCGTGATCACCGGCTTCCGCCAGCAGCGCGCTCGCCTGCGCGACAACGCCAGCCCTTGGGTCAGCCGTCACGATTGTTCCCTCCAGATCGGCCCGGCCCGGAACCCGCGCGCGCCGCCATAGGCGTTTGACACTGCCAGATCAGAAGCAGGTAATCAGGCGATGCCTCCATCTTCGCCGCCGGTCAGACCGGCATCGCGGCGCCGTTGATCAGGCCGGACTCCGGCCGGGCCAGGTACAGGTAGGTGCGGGCGATGTCAGGCACCTTCGGCCAGGCGGCGTGGTCGGCGGACGGCATCGCGGCCCGGTTGGCCGGGGTGTCGATGATGCTGGGCACCACGCAGTTGATCGTGATCCCGCTGCCGCGCACCTCGTCCGCGGCCATCGACACCAGGTGCAGCACCCCGAGCTTGCTGACCGAGTAGGCGAACCCGGAGCCCTGGCTGACCACCCCGGCCCGGCTGGCGGTGTGCACGACCCGGCCCTGGCCGGCCGGCTGCATCGCCCGCATCGCGTGCTTGGTGATCAGCGCGGCGGTCACCAGGTTCAGCTCGATCTGCCCGGTGAGCTCGGCCGGGTCCAGCTCCGCGAACGGCCGGTGGCCGGCGAACCCGCCGATGGTGTTGATGACCGCCCACGGCGGCGATGCCGGGTCGAACAAGGCCGCGACCGACTCGTCGTCGAGCACGTCGGCGGCCTGATAGCCGACGTCAGGCAGCTGCCGTCGGCCGGCGGGCAGCACCCGGTCCACCGCCGTGACCGAGGCGCCCGCGGCGGCGAACGCCGCCGCCACCCCGCTGCCCAGAGCGCCAGCCCCGCCGAAGATCAGCGCTGCCCGTCCGGCGAGGCTGTCGTGCTGCGTTCCAGGTTCCATCCGTCGTCTCCTGTTGTCAGGCCCGCGGCCCCGGCCCGGCGCGGGCGGCTGCCGGTCACCATTGTGGCCGTCCGGTCAGGCCCGGCGAAGCAGCCTGCGGGCATTGGCGGCCAGCAGCCGCGGCGCGTCCGGCCCCAGCGCGGCGGACGCCGTCGCGAGGAGGTCAGCCGGCTCCATGTCGAACGGATAGTCCGAGCCGAGCACGATCCGGTCCCGGCCCGCCAGCTCGGCCACCGTGGCCAGCACCCGCGGGTGGTAGACGATCGTGTCGTAGTAGAAGCGGCTGAGGTAGTCCGCCGGGTCATGGCGCAGCCGCGGCGCCACCCGCCGCGCCCGGCGGCCGTGCGTCATCCGGCCGGCCGCGAACGGCAGGTAGCCGCCGCCGTGCACCAGGATCACCGTCAGGCCGGGATGCCGGTCCAGCACCCCGCCGAAGATCAGCGACGCGGCGGCGATCGTCGTGTCGAACGGGTTGCCCAGGAAGTTGTCCAGCTGATAGCTGCCCAGGCGGCTGGCCCCGGCCACGCTGACCGGGTGCAGCTCCACCGGGCAGCCGAGCTGCTCGCACGCCGCCCACAGCGGCCCGAACCTGGGATCATCCAGGTTGGCGCCGCCGATGTTCGTCCCGATCATCGCGCCGGCCGCGCCGAGCCTGGTCACCGCGTCGGCCAGCACCGCCGCGGCCTCCTCGCCCCAGGGCAGCGGCACGCTGGCCAGGAAGGCCAGCCGGGCCGGGCAGGACGCGACCGCCGCCGCAAGCCCTTCGTTGACCCGGGTGTGATACCGGACCGCCACCTCCCGCGGCAGGTCGTAGCCGAACATGTCGATCCAGGTGGACAGCACCTGGATGCCGATGCCGCGCCGGTCCAGCCCGCTGACCCGGTCGCTGATATCGGTCATCGCGGCGAAAACCGGCCGGCTCAGCGTGGTCGGGAACTGGAACCGGGCCGGGCCCGGAAGGCCGGCCGTGCTCAGGTGCGGGCGGAAGGCGCCGGCCTGGATTTCGGCCACCACCGCCGGGGCCAGGTAATGCGCGTGCAGGTCGATAATCCCGGCAGAGCCGGGCAATGCCGATTCCATGTACAGTATAATATGTAATATGTCGCATAATAGGCTGGTGGACCTGAGCGTCGAAGTCTCAACCGAGACGATCGGCCCGCCGTCAACCAGCGTCCCGGTGAAACTCGAGCGTTTTCACCGCGGTCCCGGCTTCTGGCAAGTCAGCTCGATTCACGCCAGCGTGCACACCGGCACCCATATTGACACCCCGCTGCACTGCTACGCCGACGGCAAGACAACCAGTGACGTGAGCCTGCACGACCTTTCCGGCAAGGCCGCTTACTTCGGCCTGGACAAGCAGCCGTCCGCGCCGGTGACCGCGGACGACCTCGGCGCCGCCGACCCCGGCCTGGCCGAGGGCGAGATGGCGGTGCTGGCCACCGGCTGGACCGACGCCATGTGGGGCAGGTTCCCCGACTACTACGTGAACTCGCCGTTCCTGCACGAGAGCGCGGCGCGCTGGCTGGCACGGCGCCGCCCGGCCGCGGTGGTCTTCGATTTCTTCGAGGAGGAGTGCGCCCGCCGGAAGGACTTCACGTCCGAGGAGTTCGTCGTCCACCGGATCCTGCTGGGCGCGGGCATCTACCTGGTCGAGCACGCCACCGGGCTGGCCCAGCTGCGCGGCAGGCAGGCGCAGGTCTACGCGGCGTTCTACCGGATCGCGGACTGCGACGGCGCGCCCGCCCGGCTGTTCGCGCTGGTGGAGCAGGACTAGCGGGGCCGCTAGCCCTCGACCGGGGCGCCGATCGGCCACGCGCTGGACGCCCGCGCGACCAGCCGGGGCAGCAGCACCTCGCTGCGTCCCTGGTTGCCCTGGATCTGCTCGATCAGCAGGTCGACCGCGAGCCGGCCCATCTTCTCCAGCGGGATCGCCACGCTCGACAGCGGCACCGCCAGCATCTGGGATATCTCGTTGTCGTTGAACCCGACCACGGCCAGGTCCTCGGGGATGCGCAGGCACAGGTCACGGGCGGCGGCGAGGACCCCGATGGCGACCGAGTCGTTCACCGCGAACAGCGCCGTCGGCGGGTCGGGCAGCGACAGCAGGACGCTCGCCGCCGCCGCGCCGGACGCGGGATCGAAGCCCGACTCCATCACCAGCGCCGGGTCGGCCGAGAGCCCGGCCTCCTTGTGCGCCCGCTCGAACCCGCGCAGCCGCATGGCCGGGCTGCTGAACTGGCGCGGCCCCGCCACGAAGCCGACCCGGCGGTGCCCCTGGCCCAGCAGGTGCTTGGTCGCCCAGTAGCCGCCGATCTCGTCGTCGACGCTGACGCTGGGATGCGCGCCGCTGGTCCGGTTCAGCAACTGGAACGGCACCTGCCGCTGCGCCAGCTCGTCGAGAAATGGCGACTTCGCCGGGCTTGTCGCGATAATCAGGCCATCCACTCTGCGTTCCAGCATCGCGGTAATGACCAGCCGCTCTTCCTTTTCGTTGTCCCGCGTGCTCGCGGTCACCGGCTGATAGCCGTGTTCCCTGGCGCGGTCCTCGGCGCCCTCGAACATCTGGGCCAGGAAATCGGTCAGCCGGGGCAGCACCAGGCCGACAGTGAGGCTGCGCTTGGTCCGCAGGCTGCGGGCCCACGGATTGGGCTCATAGCCGAGGCTGTCGGCCAGTTCCTTGATTCGCTTGACGGTTTCATCGCGGATATGGGCCGCGCTATGCGGCGCCAGGGCCCTGGACACGGTCGACGGATGTACGCCAGCGGCCCGGGCAATCGTCTTGATTGTTACCGGCGCCTGGTGTTCCTGCACGCCCACTATCCCATTGTCGCATGCCGCATTGATGTCATCTGTTCAGCGCGTCCATCATATGGGCCGGATAGCGCGCTCCGGACGCGGCGCCACGCGGCGCGGCGTCGGCGATCTGCGCCAGCTCGGCGGCGGTGAGCGCGACCTGCAGCGCGGCGATGTTCTGCGCCAGGTAGGCCAGCCGCTTGGTGCCGGGGATCGGCACCACGTCGTCGCCCTGCGCGAGCACCCAGGCGATCGCCAGCTGGCCCGGCTGCACCCCCTTGGCGCTGGCCAGCGACCTGACCCGGTCCACCAGCTCCAGGTTGCGGGCCAGGTTGGCGTCCTGGAACCGGGGATGACCGCGCCGGTTGTCGGCCGGGTCGAGGTCGTCCAGGGCCCGGATCTGGCCGGTCAGGAAGCCGCGGCCGAGCGGCGCGTACGCCACGAACCCGATCCCCAGCTCGCGCACCGCGGCCAGCACGCCGTTCTCCTCGACCTCCCTGGTCCACAGCGACCACTCGGTCTGCACGGCGGTGAGCGGGAAGACCGCGTGCGCGCGCCGGATCGACTCCGGCGCCGCCTCGCTGATCCCGGCGTGCCTGATCTTCCCGGCGGCGGCCAGCTCCGCGATCGCCCCCCAGGTGTCCTCGACCGGCACCCCGGGGTCCACCCGGTGCTGGTAGTACAGGTCGATACGGTCGGTGCCGAGCCGGCCCAGGCTGGCCTCGCACGCCCGGCGGACGTAGTCCGGGCGCCCGTTGATGCCGACCAGCGTCCCGTCCGGCCGCCGCTCGTAGCCGAACTTGGTGGCCAGCACGACCTCGTCCCGCCGGTCCCTGATCGCCCGGCCGACCAGCTCCTCGTTGCTGAACGGGCCGTACATGTCGGCGGTGTCCAGGAAGGTCACCCCGGCGTCGAGCGCGGCGTGGATGGTGGCGACCGAGCTCTCGTCGTCCTCGGGGCCGTAGACCGCGCTCATCCCCATGCAGCCCAGGCCCTCCGCGGACACGCTCAGCGCGGCGCCGCCGGAGCCGAGGGTGCGGGACGGCACGCTCATGACCGGGCCTGCCCGCCGCCGGGAACGTGCGCCCGCGCCGCCGCCAGCCAGGGCGCCCAGGACTCCTCGTCGGTGTAGGCGGTGTCCAGCAGGTAGAGCCCGCGCACCGGGCAGGACGCGCCGAGCTCGGCCAGCACCGGCCGGAGCATCACCTCCGGGGCCATCGCGTGCCCCGGCCCGGCCCCGAGCATCACCGGGAACGCGGTCACCCCGGCCAGCCCGCCGCCTGGCACCTGGTCCAGGAAGCACTTGAGCACGCCGGTGATCGAGGCCTTGAACGTCGGGCTGGCCACCACCGCGAGCTCGCACTTGCGAACCGACTCCACCGCCGCGGTGACCGCCGGGTCGCCGAGCCCGAGCAGCCCCGGGCCCAGCCGCACCACGTCGATGACCACGTCCGGCTCGGACCCGGTCAGCCGCCGCGCCACCAGCGTGGCGGCCTGCAGCGTCCGGGAGTCCGGCTTGGGGTTGCCCGCCACTACCGCGATCGTCATTGCCTGCTTCCGTTCCCGCCGCCGGGCCGCGGCGTCATCGGTCGGGTGCCCCGGTCAGCAGTACCGGGTTCGCCTGCATAACGGCATCCCGGCGCCAGTCCCGCAGGTTACCCGGCTTGCATTTCCACGGGACGTCCCGCTCGCCCGGGCCGGGCAGCCGGTCACGCGACTCGCGCAGGAAGCGCAGCCGGCCCAGGTCGAGGTCGGCGGTGTGCACGCCCTCCGAACCGGTGTCGACCAGGATCTCCTCCGGCGTGCAGATCATCGTCAGGCCCTCGCCGGCGATCCCGTCCGGGTCCGCGTCCGGGTGCAGGATGTTCCCGCACACCGCGGTGAACATGATGTTCTCGATCGCCCGGGCCCAGACCAGGGTCCGCCAGGTCTGGTAGAGCGACATCCGCGGGCCGGGCAGCCCGGCCGGCAGCACGGTCAGGTCGGCGCCCTGCAGCGCCATCGCCCGGCTGCACTCGGTGGCGTACACCTCGCTGCACATCACCATCGCGATCCGGCCCAGGTCGGTGTCGAAGACCGGCAGCTCGGTCGCGTTGATCCAGTCGAAGTCCCAGTACCGGCCGCCCTTGTAGATCCACGGCGCGCCGGTCGGGGTGGTGCGCCGGTACCGGCCCACCTCGGACCCGTCCGGGCCGTACAGCGCGAAGGTGTTGTAGCAGCGGTGCCCGGCGGCGTCGGCCGGCTCGGCGAAGCCGCCGATCAGGTACACCCCGTAGCGCCTGGCCAGGCCGGCCAGCTCGGCCTCGGGCGTCCAGGTCACCGGGGCTGACCACATGCCCGGGTAGCTCTCGGGGAAGACCACGAGCTGGCCGCCGCCGGCCGCCGCGGCGGCCACGTACTTCTCCGCCGACTCGATGTTCAGCTTGCGGGCGTCCGGGCCGAAGTGCGTGATCGGCTGGACCATGGACAGGCGGATCGTGCTCAACCGGGTCTCCTCCTCAGGTCGCGGTGGCGGGCTATTTGATGACCAGGAGCCGCTGGCGGGACGCCATGGTGAAGACCGCCGCGACGATGATCACGGCCCCCTTGATGCCGGTCTGCAGGAAGGTGTTGACGCCCATCTGGTCCAGGCCGTCGGACAGCACGGTCAGGATCAGCACGCCCAGCAGCGTCCGCTCCACCCCGCCGATGCCGCCCGACAGCGCGGTGCCGCCGACCACGATCGCCGCGATCGAGTCGAGCAGGCTGTTGGAGCCCAGCGACGGGCTGCCGGAGCTGAGCTGGCCGGCCAGCAGCAGGCCGGCGATCGCGGCGGTCAGCGCGGACAAGATCATGATGTACAGCTTGACCCGCCGGACGTTGACGCCCGCCAGCCGGACCACCGGCTCGTTCCCGCCGATCGCGTACACGTACAGGCCGAACCGGGTGCGCCGGGCCAGGAACCAGACGACGGCGAACACCCCGGCCGAGACCAGTGCCGCGTTCTGGATGTGCGGGATGGCCTGGCCGATCGCGAGGTTGACCACGCTGTCGGAGTTGAAGGTGATCGACTCGCCGTTCAGGATCGCCAGCCCGATGCCCGACAGCAGTGACAGCGTGCCGAGCGTGGTGATGAACGAGGGCACCTTGCCGTAGACGAACACGATGCCGTTGACCAGCCCGATGCCCACGCCCAGCGCCACGGTCAGCCCGACCGCCGCGAACAGGTTCCCGGTGTCGTTGTTGATGAAGATCGCCAGCAGCGCGCCGGTCAGCAGGATGGTGGAGCCGACCGACAGGTCCACGCTGCCGGCGATCACCACCAGGGTCGCGCCGAGCGCGGTCAGCAGCAGGATGCCGGCCTGCCCGGTCATCAGGGTGAAGTTGCCCACCGACAGGAACGAGCTGGCCTGCGTGCCGAAGAAGATGATCATGGCGACGAGCGCGGCCAGCGGCAGCACCCGGCGCAGGATCTCGGCGCGGCTGGCGCCGCGCACACCGCCCGTGGCCCGGCCGGCCGGCGCGGTGACGGGATCGGATGTGGTGGTCATCGAACGCCTCCATTGGAGTCCGGGGCGGCGGTCAGCAGCATCCAGCGCACGACCTCGTGCTCGCCGGGCTTGGCCCGGGCTGGCGCGGGGATCTCGGCCACCACGCGGCCCAGCGTGACCACCGCGATCCGGTTGGACAGCCCGATCAGCTCGGGCAGGTCGTCGCTGATCAGGATGACCGCGGTGCCGCGGTCAGCGAGATCCCTGATCAGCCGGTAGATACCTTCCCTGGCGCCGGTGTCGACGCCCTGGGTGGGGTTGTCCAGCACCACCACCCGCGGCTCCCGCACCAGCCACTTGGCCAGCAGCACCTTCTGCTGGTTGCCGCCCGACAAGGTGGCGACGCCGGCGTCGATCCCGGCGGAGACGATGCCGAACTCGCCCGACACCCGCGACACCGCCGCCCTGGCCGCGGCCCGGCGCCAGACCCCGCCGATCCGGGTGGCGAACCGGTCGGCCAGCGACACCAGCTGGACGTTGGACACGACCGACGCCCCGGCGATCAGCCCGCTGTCCAGCCGGTCGGGCGGCACGTACGCGATGCCCTCGGCTACCGCCGCGCCGATGCCCGGCCGCAGCGGCGTGCCGTCCACCAGCACCTGGCCGGAGCTGACCGGCCGCGCGCCGGAGATGGCCTCGCCGAGCTCGCGCTTGCCCGAGCCGTCGGTGCCAGCCAGGCCGACGATCTCCCCGGCGGACACCGCGAGGCTGATGCCGGCCACCGCGCCGTCCACGCAGACCCCGCGCAGCCGGATCCGGGCCGGCCCGGCGTCCTTGCGCTCCTGCTGGTCGCCCTGGCGGTAGTAGTTGCTGGTCCGCAGCCGCCCCACCATCAGCTGGTGCAGCTCGTCCTCGTCCGCCGAGGCGGCCGCCCGCTCGCCCGCGTTCAGCCCGTCCTTCAGCACGACCACCCGCGAGCAGGTGCGCAGGATCTCCGGCAGCCGGTGCGAGACGAACACCACCGACGCCCGGCCGAGCAGCTGGCCGAGCAGGTCGAGGAACTCGTTGGCGTGCTCGTGGTCGAGCGCGGTGGTCGGCTCGTCGAACAGCACCACCGGCCGGGCGATCTCCAGCCGCTCGGCCAGCGCGATGACCCGGGCGATGTCCAGCCGCTGCCGCTCGCCGCGGGTCAGCTCGCGCAGCGGCCGCCGCACGTCGATTCCGGGCAGCCCGGCATCGGCCAGCGCCGCCGCGCAGGCCCGGATCAGGGCCGGGCGGCCCAGCATGCCCGTCCTGGTGCGGAACAGCTGCTCCCAGCCGAAGAAGACGTTCTCGTAGACCCTGAGCTCGTCGATCAGGGCGGGGTCCTGGAAAATGCGGAAGATCCCCAGCCGGTTGGCATCCTTGTAGCTGTGCGGGGTGACCGGCCGGCCGTCCAGCAGGATCTGCCCGCTGTCGGGGCTGAGCACCCCGCAGGCGATGTTGAGCAGCGTGCTCTTGCCCGCGCCGTTCTCCCCGATCAGGCCCACGACCTCGCCGTCAGCGACGTCGAGGCCGACCCCGCGCAGCGCCAGCTGGCCGCCGAAAGCCTTGGAGATCCCGCGCAGCGACAGCCGCGGCGCGGCGGCGGCCTGCGTCATCAGCCTTCCCGCCCCCCGGCGCCCGACGCCGCCGCGGTCTCGACCGGCCCGTGGGTCAGCCGGGACGCGTTCACCTTGACGTCATAGATCGTGGCGGTGAAGCCGGTCACGTCCGGCCTGGCCGCCATCCTGGCCCGCAGCTTGCCCAGGTAGTCCTCGGCCAGCTCGCGGCCGGCGAACAGGTGGATGCCGCCGTTGCGGCGCGAGTCCGGGTCCCTGATCCAGATTTTCCAGGTCAGCCCCGGCACCTGCGTGTAGGAGCGGGCGTAGTCCGGGTCGATGTTGACCGCGGCCTGCTCGTCGGCGTCGAGGTCGAAGGTGGCCTCCAGGATTACCGGCTGCATCGCTGCTCCTCAGCTGGCGGCGGACGGGGCGGTCGCGGCGCCGGCCACGCGGGCCGGGCGGTAGCTCGCGCCGCGGTGGTCGCCGGGCAGCCGCGGCCCGGCCCCGAACAGCTTGTCCCGCAGGGTGCCCGGCTGGTAGCTGGCCGGGTAGACGCCGCGGCGCTGCAGTTCGGGCACCACGTACTCGACGATGTCGGCGAACGAGTCCGGCCGCACCGCGAAGGTGACGTTGAACCCGTCCACGTCGGTTTCGGCCGCCCATTCCTGCAGCTGGTCGGCGACCTGCGCGGGGGAGCCGGTCGCGACCGGGCCGGGCCCGCCGAGCGCCCCCCACGCGGCCAGGTCGCGGACGGTCCAGTGCAGGTCCGGGTCATCGCGGGTGATCGCGGTGGCCAGGCTCCTGGCCGCGTTGCTGTCGATGTGCTCGATCGGGTCATCCAGGTCGTAGGCGCCCAGGTCGTGGCCGAGGAAGCCGGACCAGGAGGCCAGCACCCCGCGGTAGTCGGCGTACCTGCGGTAGTCGTCGTACTTGGCCTGGGCGGCGGCGCCGGTCTCGCCGGTGATGATGGTGCACAGGCTGTACACCACGATGCTGCCCCGGTCCCGCCCGGCCGCCTCCAGCCGGTTCCTGACGTCGGCGACCTGACCGCGCACCAGCTTGGTGGTCGGCGCCGAGACGAAGATCGACTCAGCGTGGTCGACCGCGAACTTCTTGCCCCGGCCCGACGTCCCCGCCTGGTAGAGCAGCGGGGTGCGCTGCGGCGACGGCTCGCACAGGTGAATGCCAGGGACGCTGAAGTACTGCCCCTCGTGCCGGATCGGGCGCACCCGGGACGGGTCGACGAACATGTTCGCCGCCGCGTCCCTGACCACGGCGTCGTCGTCCCAGGAGGCCTCCCACAGCTTGTAGAGCACTTCCATGTACTCGTCGGCGTACTCGTACCGCTGGTCGTGGTCGAGGGTGCCGGACTGGCCGACGTTCCTGGCGCCGGAGTCGAGGTAGGAGGTGACGATGTTCCAGCCGATCCGGCCGCGGGTCAGGTGGTCGAGGGTGGACATCCGCCGGGCGAACGGGTAGGGATGCTCGAACGAGGTCGACGCGGTGATGCCGAACCCCAGGTGCTCGGTGACCTGGGCGAGCGCGGAGACCATCAGCAGCGGGTCGTTGACCGGCACCTGGGTGGCGCTGGCCAGCGCCGCGTCCGGGGTGCCGCGGTAGACGTCGTAGACCCCCAGCACGTCGGCGATGAAGATGCCGTCGAAGATCCCGCGCTCGAGCAGCCTGGCCAGGTCGCTCCAGTAGGACAGGTCCTTGTACCGCCATGACTGGTCGCCGGGATGCCGCCACAGCCCCGGGCAGTGCAGGGCCGGGGTGGTCATCTCAAAGGCATTGAACCGGATGGTACGGCTCACCTGCACCGCCTAACTGGTCACCGGGGACGGGTCGAGAACCTGGATGTGGTAGTGGTCGGCGTAGAGCTTCCTGATCTTGTCGAACTCGCCGTCCCGCTGCGCCTTCAGGTAGAGCGCCGGGTACTTGTAGCCAGCTGGCTTGGGGTTCAGCGGCCAGATGGTCTGCAGGTCCTCGATCGGGTACGCGTCGTACTGCAGGTCCCAGTCCTTGGGGGACTTGATCCGGGACATCTTCACCGCGCTGAAGTGCTTGCTCGGCGGCAGGTTGGTGTAGCGGGCCTGGTAGGCGTCCACGTTGTCCTTGGTGATGATGGTGGAGTGCCAGCCGAAGGTGCGCTCGGCCTCGTTCGGCTTCCAGCCGTGCAGCCGGTCATAGAAGCTGGTCACGGTGACGTAGCCGGGGTAGGACGGGGTGCTGCCGGTGGTGGCGAGCATGTCCCCGTCCTTGATCATCTTGACCCCGCCGGAGGTGGCGTCGGCGCCGACCACGAAGATGTCCTTGCCGGGGACCTTGCCGGCCGCCTTGATCGCCGCGACCACGCCGAGCGCGCCGTCGTCGTCCACCGCGAGCACGCCGACGGTGTCGGGGTACCTGCTGAGCAGGGTCGCGGTCACCTTCTCCGAGGCGTCGGCCTGGAAGATCCCGTACAGCTGGCCGGCCAGCTTGATGTTGGGGTACTTCTTCAGCGCGTTCAGCGTGCCGGCGTAGCTCAGGTTCTCCGCGGTGGCGCCCTTGATCCCGGCGACCCGGACGATGGTGCCCTTCTGGCCGATCTCCTGCGCCAGCAGGTCGATGGTCTTGGCCACCGCGATCGTGTCGTCGGGCAGCAGGAACTTGTCATACAGCCCGCCGGAGTCCCACGGCGTGTACCAGGGCGGCTGGTTCCAGGCGTTGGAGAAGAACACCTGCTGGGAGTTGGTCTGCTTGGCCATGACCGGGATCGCGCCCGGGTCGTTGGCGCCGATCACGATCCCGGTGGTGGACTGGGTCAGCAGTTCCTGGAACTGGTTCATCTGCAGCCCGGCGTCGAACCGCCCGTCCAGCATCACGCTCTTCAGCCCGAGCTGATCGCAGGCGCCGATGTGCCCCTGCGCCCACTCGACCGGGTACTCGTTGCCCTGCGCCCAGGCGAGCATCGCGACCTGGCCGTCGGTGACGGCGGCAACGCCGCTGAGCGAATCGCTGGCGGCCGAGGTGCTGGCTGAGCCGGAGGACTTGCCGCACGCGGCCAGCGCCCCGCCGGCCCCGATCGCGGCGACGCTGGCCGCGGCCAGCCGGACGAATTGCCTGCGGCCGACGCCGCGGGTATCAAGGCGGTCCAGGACGCTGTCCACCTTGGCTTTGGTCGGGCGCTCCGCCAGCTCGCGCAGCGGGTTGAGCGGCGCCGTCCTCGGGTCCCTGTCAGCTCTGCCCATGACTATCGCTCTCCATGTGGATGAGCGCCGGACCGCCGGCGCTCATAGTGCAAACGAGTGCATGACAGCGTTGTCACATGCGGAAATCGCCCCAGCCAGCCGTCGGCCGCCGCAGCCCAGAAGAACGTGACGGGCGCCTCGTTGCGCCCGCGTCTTGTGGCCCGTGACCTGCTCTGTAGCCGACCACTTACCTACCTTGAGGGTAGGGTTTGGGTACAGGCCCGAAAAGGTTTGCATGTTATCGTTATGCTTCTGTTATCCATACTTATCGAGTGGGTCTGATCGAATTCAGGGCAGACAACCCGTAAGATCTAGCAGCTTAGCGACTCTTTACGGGTGTTTATTCGGTTCTGCGAGCTGACCAGCTGATCATTGACGGGGCTTGCCGGGACCGCCGCGGTGGTGGCGACGGCTGGCAGGAGCTATCACAACTGTGCAATCACGTGCATGTATCCCTACTCATGCTGTTGACAACATCGCCGCGAACCAGTTATGACTTGTGCAAACGTTCGCCTACATCGCCGTGCGCGATGCGGAGGAGTCATGGCGTTCATCCTGGGAGTTGACGTCGGGGGCACCTTCACCGATGTCTGCGCGGTCGCGCCGGACGGGGTGGTACACACCGCCAAGGCGCCCAGCACTCCGCAGGACCTGACCCGCGGCGTCCTGGCCGGGCTCACCCTGGTGGCGGGCCAGGCCGGGCTGTCCCTGCCCGGCCTGCTCCGGCAGACCAGCAAGTTCGCCCACGGCACGACCCAGACCAGCAACGTCATATTCACCTGGACCGGCGCCGTCACCGGGCTGATCACCACGCAGGGCTTCGCCGACGAGATCCTGATCATGCGGGCCCGCGGCCGGGTCGCCGGGGTGGGCCTGGCCGGCCGGCGGCACCTGCGGGCCACCGCCAAGCCGCCGCAGATCGTGCCCAGGCACCGGATCGCCGAGATCGCCGAGCGGGTCGACCACCGGGGCCGGGTGCTGGTCGCCGCGGACCGCGCCGACATCGCCGCGGCCGTGGACCAGCTGCTGGCGGCCGGCGTCGAGGCCATCGCGGTGTCGCTGCTGTGGGCGCACGAGAACCCCGCGCACGAACTGCTCGCCGCCGAGGTGATCGCCGAGCGCGCACCCGGGGTCCACGTCAGCCTGTCGCACCGGCTCGCCGCCGTGACCGGGGAGTACGAGCGCACCGCGACCGCGGTGGTGAACGCGTTCGTCGCCCCGACGGTCGAGCGGTACCTGCAGCGCCTCGGCGGCCAGCTGGCCGGCCTTGGCATGACCGTGCCGCTGCTGATCCTGCAGGCCAGCGGCGGGGTGATGGCGGCGCGGGCCACCACGGCGGTGCACACCATCGAGTCCGGGCCCGCGGCCGGCATGGTCGCGGTCAGCGCGCTGTCGCGGGCGGTGGGCCAGCCCAACGTCATCGCCACCGACGTCGGGGGGACCACGTTCAAGGCCGGGCTGCTGGTGAACGGCGAGTGGCAGGTGGCCAGGGAGACGATCATCAACCAGTACAGCCTGATCCTGCCGATGATCGACCTGGTCAGCATCGGCGCGGGCGGCGGCAGCATCGCCTGGGCCGACGGCGGCAGGCTGCGGATCGGGCCGCGGTCGGCGGGCAGCGAGCCGGGGCCTGCCTGCTACGGCTGGGGCGGCACCGAGCCGACGGTCACCGACGCCGACCTGGTGCTCGGCTTCCTGGACCCGGACACCTTCCTGTCCGGCACGCTCAAGCTGCACAAGGACCTGGCCGAGAAGGCGATCAGGCAGGCCGTCGCCGACCCGCTGTTCGGCGGCGACGTGGTCGCCGCCGCGGCCGGCATCCGGCAGGTCGTCGACGCGCAGATGGGTGACCTGGTGCACAAGGTGACGATCGAGCGCGGGCACGACCCCAGGGACTTCGCCATGGCCGCCTACGGCGGGTCCGGGCCGCTGCACGCGGCCGGGTACGGCAGCGCGATCGGGATCGGCACGATCATCGTCCCGCACGCCGCGACCGCGTACTCCGCCTACGGCGCCGCCGCGTCTGACGTGCGGCACTACGGGCAGCGGTCGGTCCCGGCCGGGCTGCTCGGCGACGACGCCGCGCTGCGCGCCGCCTACGCCGCGCTGGAGCGGGCCGGCCGGCAGGTAGTCAGCCAGCAGGCGGTCACCCCGGCCGGTATCTCCAGCACCCGGTGGGCCGACATGCGGTTCGAGCGCCAGCTGCACGACGTGCGGGTCCCGCTCGGCGGCGCGGACGCGCCGGTCACCGCGGCCAGCATGGCCGCGGCCTTCACCGCCAGGTACCGGGCCCTGTTCGGGGCGAACGCGGTGCTGCCCGACGCGCGCCCGGTGCTGCTGCGGATCGGGGTGGAGACGACCGGGGTGATCGCCAAGCCATGCCTGCCGCTGCTGCCGCGCGCGGGCGGGGACCCCGCCAGCGCGCTGCGCGCCCGGCGCCCGGTGTACTGGCCTGAGCTGGGCGGCTGGCAGGACACCCCGGTCTACGACGGGACCCGGCTGACCCACGGGCACCAGGTGACCGGCCACGCGGTCATCGAGCAGCCCGGCACCACCGTCGTCGTCCCGGCCGGCGCCCGGGCCGCCATCGACGGCCACGGCAACACGGTCATCACCCTCGCGGCCGGCCCCGGGCAGCCGGCCAGCCAGGGAGCGTCCCGGTGACCGGGCCGGCCGGCCCGGCCGCGATCGACCCGGTCACCTTCGAGGTGATCTGGCACCGGCTCGGTGACATCACCGAGGAGATGGGCATCAAGTACATGCGCACCTCCGGCTCCCCGGTGCTGGTCGGGGCCTACGACGCGAGCACCGGCATCACCCTGCCCGACGGCGAGCTGGTCGCCATGGGCCCCTACATCACCACCCAGGCGCACGTGCTGCGGCTGATCATCGGCGCGGTCATCGGCAAGCGGTCAGCCGCCCCGGGAATCCGGGCCGGCGACATGTTCATCTGCAACGACCCCTACCTCGGCGCCACCCACCAGCCCGACGTCGCCACCGTGGCGCCGGTCTTCCACGACGGCGAGCTGCGGGCCTGGGTCGGCTCGTCGGGGCACTGGCTGGACATCGGCGGCCCCGAGCCAGGCGGCTTCAACATGAACGCCGAGTCGGTGTTCGACGAGGGCCTGCGGCTGCCGCCGACCCGGCTGGTGGACGCCGGTGTCATCAGGGAGGACCTGGTCGAGCTGATCATGGCGCAGGTCAGGGAGCCACTGGCGGAGCTGGACCTGCGCGGCCAGGTGGTCGCCAACCTGTCCGGCGCGCAGCGGCTGGCCGGCCTGTTCGACGCCTACGGCGCGGACACGGTCACCGCGGTCATGCGGGAAGGAATCGACCACGTCGAGCGGCGGCTGCGCGGCCGGCTGGCGAGCCTGCCCGACGGCGTGTGGCGCGAGGTCCAGTACCTGGATCATGACGGCCACCAGCCCGACGTCCGGCAGATCGTCTGCACCGTCACCAAGCGCGGTGAGGCGCTGACCATCGACTTCACCGGCTCGGCCGGGCAGGTGGCGGGGTTCGCCAACTGCGCGCGGGGCGGGCTGCGGGCGGCCGTGCTGAGCGCCGTGTGCATCGTGCTCGGCTATGACCTGCCGTGGAACGACGGCGTCGCGCGCTGCGTCCGGCTGGTCGCGCCGCCGCGCAGCGTGGTCACCGCCGAGTTCCCCGCGCCGGTGTCGATGGCCACCATCTCGGCCATCATCGTCACGCTCAACCTGGTCATCGGCGCGCTGTGCCGGATGCTGCTGGCCAGCCCGGCGCACCACGACGAGGTGATGGCCGGGTGGTGCGGCACCTCGCTCGGCGTCAGCATGATGGGGCTCAACGACCGCGGTCAGTACACGGTGGCGCCGGAGGCCAGCCACTTCGCGGCGGGCTGCGGGGCGCGCAGCTACGCCGACGGGGTCGACACCGGGGGGATCATCATCAACACCACCGCCAACATCCCCTCGATCGAGGCCACCGAGGCCGAGTACCCGCTGCTGTACCTGTTCCGCAGGCAGCTGGCCGACTCCGGCGGCGCGGGCCGGTACCGGGGCGGCATGTCCGCCGGGGTGGCGGTGGTCCCGCACGACGCGGGCGGGCCGCTGGAGACCAGCTTCTCCGGCGTCGGCGCCGAGCTGCCGAACGGGTTCGGCCTGGCCGGCGGGCTGCCCGGGGCGGCCGCCCGGTTCGTCAGGTTCGCCGGCGCCGGCCTGCCCGGCCTGCTGGCCGCCGGGCAGCGGCTCCCGGCCGACTTCGGCTCCCTGCCCGGCACCGCGGAGATGACCTCGATCAACACCTCGCACGGCCCGTTCCCGGCCGGCTCGGCCGAGTACCACAACTGGCAGGGCGGCGGCGGGTACGGGGACCCGCTGGACCGCGACCCTGGCCAGGTGCTCGCCGACGTGCTGGACCAGCGGGTCAGCCGGGAATGCGCCCGCCAGCTCTACGGCGTGGTCCTCACCGGCGCGGCCGGCCCCGGCGGGCAGGCGGCGGTCGACGCGGCCGCCACCGCGCAGGCCCGCCGGGCGCAGCGGCAGCGCCGGCTGGCCGCCGGCCGGCCGGCCGGCGAGCTGCTGCCCGCGCCCGGCGCGGAATGGCAGCAGCGCACCAGCTGGATCGCCGGGCAGCCCGCCGCGGGCACGCTGCGGATCGGGGACGCGGTGGTGCTGGACTTCGACGCGGGCCGCGCCAGCTGCGCCCGGTGCGCGGCGGTGCTCGGCGGGGCGCGCGATGACCCGCGCCGCGGCTGCCTGGCGGAGCTGACCGGCACCGCCGCGGCCGGGCCGGTCCGCGGCCAGGACTACGGCACCCAGAACGCCATCCTGGCCCGCTACTACTGCCCGGGCTGCGGACGGCAGCTCGACGCCAGCGTGCTGTACCGGGACCTGTCCCGGCATGGCGGCTTCCTCCCGGCGGCGGCCATCGCCGGCCCGCCGGCCCCTGACATTCCCGCCAGCGCCAGCAGGGAGGGCGGATGACCCAGTACGCGCGACTATCAGCGGACCACGACCCGGCGGGCGACGGCCCGGCCAGGCTGGCCGGCCTGCCCGGCGGCGGCCGGGCCAGGTTCGCCGTCCGCCGCGGCGAGCACGAGCCGTGGGTGCCGCTGGCGTCGCTGGGCCTGAACCCGGCCGACACCCCGGAACTGATCAGCGTCAGCGCCGAGGCGGCCGCGCGGCTGGCCGCGGGCCAGGGCACCCCGGTGCCCGGTTCCGGCCCGCTGCGCTGCCCGGTGGTCCGCCCCGGCAAGATGATCGCCATCGGCCTGAACTACATGGACCACATCAGGGAGACCGGGGCCACCAGGCCGGACCGGCCGATCGCGTTCGCCAAGTACCCCAGCAGCCTCAACGACCCGTCCGGCGACCTGATCGTCGACCCTGGCCTGACCGCCCAGCCAGATTACGAGGCCGAGCTCGCCGTCATCATCGGATCCCCGGCCTACCAGGTCAGCAGGTCCGCGGCGCTGGGCGTGGTATTCGGGTACGCGGTCGCGAACGACGTGTCAGCCAGGGACCTGCAGCGGGCCGAGTCGCAGTTCTCCCGGTCCAAGAGCATGGACACGTTCTGCCCGGTCGGCCCCTGGATCACCACCGCGGACCAGGTGCCCGACCCGCAGGCACTGGCGATCGAATGCCAGGTCAACGACGAGATCCGGCAGAAGTCGATGACCGCCGAGATGATCTTCCCGGTAGCCGAGCTGATCGCGCACCTGAGCCGCACCATGACGCTGCTGCCCGGTGACGTGATCCTGACCGGCACCCCGCACGGCGTGGGCCTGGGCCGCAAGCCGCCGGCCTTCCTGGCCGAGGGAGACCTGGTCAGGGTGCGGATCAGCGGGCTGGGCTCGATCAGCAACAAGGTCGCGCGGCCCGCGCGGCTGGCCGGGCCGTCATGACCGGGCAGGCGGCCGCGGCGCTGTCGGACCCGGCCCGGCTGCGGCAGGCGTTCGGCTTCTTCCCCACCGGGGTGACCGCGGTCTGCGGGATCGCCGCGGG
>DATBGO010000084.1:0-4138 GCA_036558005.1 Streptosporangiaceae bacterium
ATCGTCGCCGGGGTGCGCGCCGCCGTGGTGACGCCCGGGCGCGAGCTGCAGCGGTGGTTCTCCTGGCCGTGGTACTGGAACGGCGCGCTCGTGGACGACCTCGTCCGCGAGGGGCGGCTGCGGCGGGTGGGCGATCACGTCGCCTGCGGGTGACGCGCGGCTTTTCCGTGTCGCTGGCCTAGCACGTTTTAGAATTTCGTGCGAAAATATACGCACGGAATAGAGCTGGGGTGGTCTTGGGGTGGCTGACGTGGCCGAGCCGGTGGCGTGCCAGGCTTGCGGGCGAGAGTTGCCACCGCAGCAGGGAAAGGGGCGTCGCAGACGGTACTGTGATGCCCGCTGCCGCAGCGCGGCGCGGCGCGGGCGGGAGGCCGGCCGCCCTCGAATGGCTCAGAATGTAAATGAAGACTTGACAACCAGTGAGCGTCACGAGAGTCTTTACGTAGTGGACGACCTGCCGGGCGGGGCTGACCCGGTGGCCATCAGGGTCAGGGACGCCGCGCACCGCCTCGTGGCGGAGCTCACGGGGGCCGGCTCGCCGCTCGCGGCGATGGCCGCGGCGCGCGAACTGTCCGCCGTCGCGGACGGTGCGCTGCAGGCGGCCGTCGACCAGGCCCGGGCCGCTGGCCACAGCTGGAGGAGGATCGGTGACGTGCTGGAGACCACGCGGCAGGCCGCGTTCCAGCGCTTCGGGCGGCCGGTCGACCCGCGCACAGGCCAGCCGATGATCCGGGCCGTGCCGCCCGGGGTGACCGACCGCGCGGTCACCATCCTGGCCGACCTCATCGAGGGCCGCTGGAACGAGATACGGGAGGCCTTCGAGGAGAGCCGCCGCGAGCAGGTCGACGCGAGCCGCCTGGGCAGCGGCTGGGCCCACACGGTGGCCCAGGTCGGCAGCTACGAGCGCATGGGCGAGCCGTTCGCCTACCGGATCGACGATGAGTTCACCGCGGTGGACATCCCGCTGTTCTTCGAGGCGGGCGAGCGGACCGGGCGGGTCGTGCTCGACCGCGGCGGCCAGATCGTCGGCCTCTTCCTCCGGCCCGCGGCCACGTGACAGCAAGCAGAACGGAAGCGGCATGAGTAACGACGATCAAGACCCGCTGAGCGCCGGCTGGCCGCGCAAGCGGCCCTGGTTCGGGCCGAAGCGGTTCGGCGTGGGATACGGCCCGCGGACCTGGCAGGGCTATCTCACCACGGCCATCCTGGTGCTGGCCGCGATCCTCATCGCCACCGTGGCCAAGGACCATCACTCGCCGCTGGCCTGGCTGGGCGTGCTGCCGCTGGTCGTGGTCCCGCTGGCCATCATGCTGGTGCAGCGCCGCTAGCGAGCCGGCGGCGCGGGCTGCGAGCAGGCGCTGGCGAGCTGGCGAAGCGCGCGCTCCAGGATCGGCCGCAGCGGCTCCGGCGGTTCGGCGGCGTACCAGCGCCGGACCGCCACCTGCGAAGCCGCGGTGACCGCACCGGCCAGGACCTGCGGGAACATATCAGCTTCCAGGTCGGTTCCGGTTCGCGCGGCAATCGCCGCGGCGAGTGCGTTCTGCATCTCGAAGTTGACCTTCAGGTACTCGCCACGCATCGCGGGCGTCTGCAGAATTTGCCGGAGCGCGGCCATGTGGTCCCGGCTGAACGCCCGGTCGGTGCCCTCGTAGTGCTCGAGCACGGCGTGGGTCAGCGCCTGCCACAGCGGCTCTCCGGCCGGCCGGCCGAGCAGCGACAGGCCGATCCGCCTGGCCCGGTCCGCCCCGATCGCGGCCACCGCCTCGTGCTTGCTGGCGAAGTAGTTGCGGAAGGTCCGTAGCGCCACGTCGGCCTCGGCGGTGATGTCCTCGATCGTGACGTTGTCCAGGCCCCGCTCGATGGCCAGCCGCAGCGCGGCGGAACTCAGCGCCTGGCGGGTGGCGAGCTTCTTGCGCTCTCGCAGGCCGGCCATCCGATCACCTTAGATCAATCTTGCCTATAAAGCAAACTTGCTCTTAAGGCAAGAATTTGCCACAGTGGTGACGCGGGAGACCGCAGACGCGGGGAGGTTGGCTATGACGGCGCCAGGAGGGGATGCCGATGTCGTGATCGTCGGCGGCGGTCCCACGGGGCTGATGCTGGCGGCCGAGCTCCGGCTGGGCGGGGCGAGCCCGGTGGTGCTCGAACGGCTGCCGGAGATCAGCCAGATACCTAAGGGCAACGGCCTGATCGGCCAGATCGTGCCGACTCTGGAGTACCGGGGCCTGGCCGGCCGGTTCCGGGCGGAGGCCACGTACACCGGGCCGGTGCCGCAGTTCGCGTTCGGATCCCTGCAGCTGGACTTCTCCCGCCTGGGCCGGAGTCCGCTGGACGTCATGGCGATACCGCAGCGGAAGCTCGAGCAGGTGCTGGACGAGTGGCTGCGCGACCTCGGCGGCATTGTCCGGCGCGGGCACGAGGTGACCGCGCTGTCCCGGCCCGAGGACGGGCGGCCGGTCACGCTGGACGTGCGCGGCCCCGACGGCGGCTACCAGATGCGGACGCGCTACCTGGTGGGCTGCGACGGCGCCCGCAGCCTGGTGCGCAAGCAGGCCGGCATCGGCTTCCCCGGGGTCACCTCGTCCGAGATCTCGCGGATCGGGCGGGTGTCGTTGCCGACGGTGCGGATCACCGGGGGCGGCGCCCAGGCTGACGTGCCCGGTGTCGGCCGGGTACCGCTGATGGTGACGACCCAGACGCCGCACGGCGCGTACTCGCTGGCCCCGCTGACGTCGCTGGACAAGACCGCCGCGCCGGGCACGTTCATCTTCTTCACCAGGGAGGACGGATCGTCAGCGCCGGACGGCCCTGACGCCCCGATGGGCCTCGACGAGCTGCGGGAGAGCGCCCGCCGGGTGCTCGGCGCCGACCTGGCCATGACCGACCCGCAGTGGCTGACCAGGACCGTGGGCAACAGCAGGCAGGCGGACAGGTACCGGGCGGGCCCGGTGCTGCTGGCGGGCGACGCGGCGCACATCTTCGGGGCCGGCGGGTCGCTGAACACCGGCCTGCTCGACGCGGTCAACCTGGGCTGGAAGCTCGCCGCGCAGGTCGCGGGCTGGGCCCCGGAGGGCCTGCTGGACTCCTACCACGCGGAGCGGCACCTGGCCGGGCAGCGGGCGATCCTGCAGACCAGGGCGCAGCGGGCGCTGTCGGCCGGCGGCGAGTACGCAGCGGCGCTGCGCGAGCTGTTCGGTGAGCTGATGCAGTTCGCCGAGCCGTTGCGGCATGTCGGCACGATCATGGAGGGCTCCGACGTCAGGTACGAGATGCCCGCCGGAGAGGCGGGGCCGCACCCGCTGGCCGGGCGGCTCGCGCCGGACCTGCGGCTGGATACCGGTGGCGGCGTCATGCGGGTCGCCGAACTGGTTCAGTCCGCGCGGGGTGTGTTGCTCGACCTCAGCGACCCGGGCGGTGCCCGCACCGCGAACGGCGCGCTGGCCGGCGTGGCCTCGGGCTGGCCCGGCCGGGTCAGCGTCACCACCGCGCGGCCGGCGGCGCCGCCCGCGCCCGCGGCCGCGATGCTGATCCGGCCGGATGGGTACGTCGCCTGGGCGGCCGACCCGGACGCGGCCGACCTGACCGGCGGGCTGCCCGAGGCGCTGCGCACGTGGTTCGGCGAGCCTCAGCAGGCGTGACCGGGGAGGGCCGAAACCATTGCCGGGTCGCACCGGCCCTCGGTAGGCTGGGCCCTATATACAAGGATATATGCCGTTTTGGACAACCCCTTTGAGCTGGGACTCCGCGCGCAACGTCCCGATCAGGGAGGCAGGTCTCGTTGCGGTTCCGCCGCGCCTGGATCGTTCTCGGCGCCAGCGCCCTGTTAACGGCGGCCGCGGTTGGTTTTCCCGGTCCCGCCGCGGCCCGGCCGGCCGCGGCCGGCAGCGGGCTGGGCTCGCCGCCGGCCACCGCGGGGCACGGCTACCGGCGGGCCTGCGCGCTCCCCAGCGTGGCCGGGTGGGCATCGTGCCTGGCCCTGGTCCGCACCAACGTGACCCAGCGCCCCCAGGCGGCGATCGGCCCGGGCCAGGCCCCCGCTGGGGTCGGCTTCGGGCCTGCGGACCTGCAGAACGCCTACGACCTGCCGTCGGCCACGGCCGGGGCGGGCGAGACCGTGGCCGTGGTCGACGCCTTCGAC